>NZ_JEMF01000019.1 GCF_000591415.1 Cobetia crustatorum
GCCTTGGCGGTCTTTTTGTTTCAAGCAGCATCGATCAGAGGATCAAGCTCATTTCCAGAAATCACGGATCGACGCAATACCCTGAGCACCGACAGCGCGAGCGTGATCACTATCATGGCGCGACATCCCTCCGAGCGCATAAACCGGCATACAGGCCTGCTCGACCAGACTCTGGAAGTCATGCCAACCCAATGGCGGACGCTCTGGGTGCGAAGGCGTCACCCGCAGCGGTGACAGAGAAACAAAATCACATACAACCTGCCCCGCCTGATCCAATTGCTGCTGATCATGCGTAGAAGCCGACAACCACTTGTTATCCGGAATTGGGCGCTCGCCCTTCTCCGCAAGTTCAGCCAATCGCACGCTAGTCAGATGGATGCCATCGGCATCGACCTTATCCAGCATCGCAGGCTCTGCATTCAACAACAGACGTGCGCCGCGTGCATGACAGATAGCGAGCGCTTTCTCTGCCCGTGCGATGTAAGCCGCCTCATCGAGTTCCTTGGCGCGCAACTGAACCAGACGCACGCCATCTTCATCCAACGCACGAATCAGGCGTGTCTCGAAAATCGCTTCATCTGCTTCTTCAGGTGTGATCAAGTACTCACGCGGCAATGCGACAGCCCGCAGGATAGGTAGATTGGCAGCCGGGAAGGCATAATTGTAGAGATCTGCTATCTCCACCCAGCGCACAGCCTGCCCTTCACGCCCGAACGGTTCACCACTGAACTGACGGGTCTCCCACACATCCAGCAAGATGTGCTTATCCGGATACTCATGATGAATGCGGATCAATGGCTGAGCGCGAGTAATCTCGATACCCAGCTCTTCGCACAGTTCACGCTTGAGCGCTTCCAGTCCAGTTTCGTAGGGCGCCAGCTTGCCACCCGGAAACTCCCACAGACCGCCTTGATCCACCGTCGCCGGACGGCGCGCAATCAGGACCTGGCCCTGTTCGTTTAAGATGGCGGCAGCCGCCACATGAACCCTTCGCTTCGGCATGATGCCTGTACCTTTGACTCGCGTTGTACAACCGACCCTGCCCTTGAAGGACAGAGCCTGCGGGAGATGCTGCGTTATTGCTTAATGATGCATCGCTCTAGCTACGATAATCGGCGTTGATCGTGACGTAATCGTGGGACAAGTCAGATGTCCAGATACGCGCCTTCTGCTGGCCACGTCCCAGACGAATCGCGATGACCAGCTCTTCTTCAGCCATCGCCTTGCTGCCGGCGGCTTCGGTGTAACTGGCGGCACGTTCGCCTTGTTCGACAATGCTGATGCCATTGAGCGTGATCGCCACGCCATCAACATCAAGGTCTTCCAGTGGTGCACGTCCGACGGCGGCAAGAATGCGGCCCCAATTGGCATCACTGGCATAGAGTGCCGTCTTGACAAGGGGCGAATGCGCGACCGTGAAGCCAACGGCACGCGCTTCCTCCAACGAACGAGCTTCGCTGACTTCAACGGTGACGAATTTGGTCGCGCCTTCGCCATCTCGAATGATGGCCTGAGCCAACTCGAGCATGACGTCACCGAGTGCAACCTCGAAGGCCAACAAGTCATCACCTTCAACACGACAGCCCTGCCCCGTGACAGCCAGCATGCAGGCGTCATTGGTCGATGTATCGGAATCAACCGTGATGCTGTTGAAGCTGGTGACCACGACACGCTGCAACATGGCATCCAGCGCTGACTGCTCAATAGCGAGATCAGCATCCGTGGCCACATAGCCCAGCATGGTCGCCATGTTGGGGCATATCATGCCAGAGCCCTTGGAGACACCGGCAATGGTCACGACTTCACCATTCGCAAGCGTCACTGCACGCCAGCTACCTTTAGGGCGCGTATCGGTCGTCATGATGCCATGTGCAGCAGCAGACCAATCGCCCTGACCTAGTGCCTCGAAGGCCATTGGTAATGCAGCAGTCAAACGCTCCATCGGTAACGGCTCACCGATCACGCCAGTTGAGAAAGGCAGTACTGCCCGTGAGTCACAGCCTGCAATTTCCGCAAACTGCTCACAGGTGGCATAAGCATCCTGCAGTCCCTGTGGACCAGTGCCTGCATTGGCATTGCCGGTATTGACCACGAGGTAGCGTGGTCCAGCAACACTAGCTTTCAGGTGCTCACGCGCGACCTGCACTGGCGCTGCGCAAAAGGCATTACGAGTAAAGGTGCCCGCAAGGCGAGAACCAGCATCGAGCGCCATGACAACCAGGTCGCGACGGCCCAGCTTCTTGATACCCGCTTCAGCAACCCCGATCCGAAAGCCGGCAATTTCCGGCATATCGGCGGGAAAAGTGGAATGCCCTACCGCCATCGCTCACGTCTCCAGTCACATTTTCCTGTTACATCATTCTGTCGTGGGCCAACCAACGCTGACCCACGAATGCGCCTGGCCGCCCTACTTCGCCTGGTTGGGCTTAGCTCAGCTTGCCGTGGCACTGCTTGTATTTCTTGCCCGAGCCACACGGGCATGGATCATTGCGGCCGACCTTGGGGGCATCACGGCGCACCGGTTCATTACTACCTTCTGCCTGCCCCTGGTCACGGGAAGCCTCGCTATCTTGTGCACCATATTGGGCTTCAACGATCTGCTCGGCTGCTTCAATGCCCTCTTCGCTGACCGTATCTTCATCAACACGGAGCATCTCGGCACTGGCCTGCTCACGCTCAAGATGGGCACGACGCTCTTCTTCCAGCGTGTCGACCTCTTCCTGGCGACGCACCTGAACATGGCTCAGGATACGCACGACATCGGCCTTGATATTGACCAGCAGCGTCTGGAACTGCTCAAAGGCTTCGCGCTTGTATTCCTGCTTCGGATTCTTCTGAGCATAACCACGCAGGTGGATACCACGACGCAGGTTGTCCATCGCCTGCAGGTGTTCCTTCCAGCGGGTATCGAGCACCTGAAGCATGACCTGCTTCTCGAAGCGACGCATCAGCTCAGGGCCGACAGCCTCAACCTTGGCGGCATAAAGTTCGGCATGAGCCGTCTGCAGACGCTCGCGCAGGGTTTCTTCATGGAAATGGTCATCTTCTTCTGCCCACTGCAATAGCGGCAGATCAAGATTGAAATCGGTCTTGAGGTCATTCTCCAGCCCCGGCAGATCCCATTGTTCCGGCAGGCTTTGTGGCGGCACGCGCATGGAAATGGCGTCATCCAGCACTTCGCGGCGAATCCCCGTGATGTTCTCGGAAATCTCATCCGCCTCGAGAATATCGTTACGTTGCTCGTAGATGACACTGCGCTGATCATTGGCAACATCATCGTACTCAAGCAGTTGCTTACGAACGTCGAAGTTACGACCCTCAACCTTCTTCTGTGCGCGTTCGACCGCATTGGACACCATCTTGTGCTCAATGGCTTCGCCCTTCTCGAGCCCCAGTGCGCCCATCAGACGCTGAACACGATCGGAACCGAACAGACGCATCAGGCTATCTTCCAATGACAGGAAGAAGCGCGTGGAGCCCGGGTCACCCTGACGACCGGCACGACCACGCAACTGGTTATCGATACGACGTGATTCATGACGCTCGGAGCCGATGACATGCAGGCCACCCGCTGCCAGCACCGCTTCATGACGCTCCTGCCAACCATGCTTGATCTCGTTGACCTGCTCATCAGTCGGCGCTTCCAGAGCTGCCAGTTCGGCCTCCCAGTTACCGCCAAGCATGATATCGGTACCACGACCCGCCATGTTGGTGGCAATAGTCACCGCCCCCGGACGACCTGCCTGAGCGATGATTGCAGCCTCACTGACGTGTTGCTTGGCGTTCAGAACGTGATGCTTAACGCCAGCCTCATGCATCATGCGCGACAGTAACTCAGAGGTTTCAACCGAGGCAGTACCGACCAGCACAGGACGGCCTTCACCGACCTTTTCACGGGCATCTTCGATGATGGCGTTGAATTTTTCTTCCGCACTCAGATAGACCAGATCATTCATGTCCTTGCGCGCGATGGGCTTGTTGGTCGGGATGACCATCACGTCGAGGCTGTAGATCTGACGGAATTCGAAGGCTTCGGTATCCGCCGTGCCGGTCATGCCGGACAGCTTGTCGTAGAGGCGGAAGTAGTTCTGGAAGGTCGTCGACGCCAAGGTCTGGCTTTCCTTCTGGATCGCTACGCCTTCTTTCGCTTCGACAGCCTGATGCAGACCCTCAGACCAACGACGGCCGACCATTGTGCGGCCCGTGTGCTCATCAACGATGACCACTTCGCCATTGTCGACGATGTAATCCACATCACGAACGAACAGATTCTGAGCACGCAACGCAGAATGCACGTGGTGCAGCAGGCTCAGGTTCTGGGCTGCATAGAGAGAATCCTCCTCGCCCAGCAATTCCTGAGAGCGCAACAAGGCCTCGACCTTCTGGTGACCAAACTCGGTCAGTTCGACTTGCTTCTGCTTCTCGTCGAGAGTGAAGTCACCACTTTCCGGGTCTTCCTCGTTGCTGCACTGCTCGAGATCCCGCGCCATGCGATCGATGATCTTGTAGAGGTCGGTATTCTCTTCCACCGGGCCCGAGATGATCAGCGGCGTACGTGCTTCATCGATCAAGATGGAATCGACTTCATCGATGATGGCGTAGTGCAGTGTGCGCTGGACCTTGTCTTCCAACGAGAAGGCCATGTTATCGCGCAGATAATCGAAGCCGTACTCGTTGTTGGTGCCGTAGGTGATGTCCGCCTTATAAGCGGCTCGTTTGTCTTCGTTGTTCTGCCCCGAGTAAATGACACCGACACTCATGCCGAGGAATTCGTACAACGGACGCATCCAGTTGGCATCGCGCGTAGCCAGATAGTCATTGACGGTCACCACGTGCACGCCTTCGCCCGACAATGCGTTCAGGTAGACCGACAAGGTACCGACCAGCGTCTTGCCCTCACCGGTTTTCATCTCCGCGATACGGCCCTCATGCAGCGCCATACCCCCAACAACCTGAGTATCAAAGTGGCGCATGCCCATGACGCGCTTGCTGGCCTCACGAACCACGGCAAAGGCTTCTGACAGCAGCTTCTCGAGGCTTTCCCCTTTAGCAAGTCGCTCACGGAGTTCAGCCGTCTTGGCCGTCAGCGCTTCATCCGACAAGGGTTCCAGCTCACTCTCAAAGGCATTGACCGCATTGACTCGCTTGCGCAGTCGCTTTACCTCACGATCATTCTTGGAGCCCACTACCTTGGTCAGGAATTTACCCAGCATTATCTGCCCTTATCCGCGACTCATCGGAGAGCCACGCCTTCAAATGTCATGAAACTCGAGTGGAGTGCCGTCAAAAGACAGATCAATGCGATGGAGAATGCATTGAAACTCAAACTCGAAGAAAGGAATTACCATGATGATTTTCTGCAGTACTGGCACTGACAATGCCAGGCACATGACAGAAAGCTTCAGGACAGGACGGGCGGAGCACGTGGTGAGGCAGCACTGACCAAACCACGTAATAGCGTAAAGACACCAGAGAAGTAGCGGCGATGACAGGGTGAACGAGGGCAACTTTTCCGCACAGGACGCGCCAGCCTTCGCAGCGAGCGTAGGCCCTGACGACGGCTTTCCGCGCGGATAACTGCTGGCGCCAGCAGTTGAATGCTGGCCAACGTCAGATTGACGCGCTCGACCTGGGCCACGCTCAGACCAGCAGGGAACAAACAGCTGAGCAGAAGACTGGCCAGCAACCAGCGCGGCGCCGTACGAACCGACCAACGACGCGAAGCGACGCTACCGGAAGCCGGTAGCGTGCGAGGGCGTGCTGTGGTGTCGACAGGGCTCATGCTGTTGCCAGACTCCCGCTCATGATAGATTGCCGGAAATCACTAAACCGGCATGCAAGCCCATGAGTATAAAGGCTAAGCGTTTCCGCGCCCAGCCCGCGGCGCGCCTGTTGAACGGCAAAGGGCAGCTCGGTAGCGTCATGCGTCAGGCACGCATGCTCGAACAGGCCCAGATACGCTTGCGCGAATCTCTGCCGGAAGACATGCGTGAGCATGTTTTTGTGGGGGGCTATCATGACGACAAGCTGTCTCTCATCACTAATCGTGCGACTTGGCTCACCTGGTTACGCTATGAACAGCGTCGTCTGATCAGCGTGCTGCGCGAACTTCCCGAGCTGGCCACGCTTTCCAGTCTGACATTCAAGGTCAGGCCGGTTCGTCCCGCATTTGTACCTGCTAGACAGCTTAGGCATCTACCAGAAGCCGCCGCAGAGCATCTGCTGGATTGTGCCTCGCATACCGAAGATTCTCATCTGCGTGAGGCACTACAAAGATTGGCTTCTCACGCCAGCGATAGCCAAGGCATTGATGAGGGTAACGACGCCGATAGCAGCGACACCGATAACAACACGGACGCCTGCAAGTAGCCTCATGACCGCATCAGATGTCGTCAGAACACCTCAGACCGAGACTGAAAAGCGGTCAATCAAACATTTATCCCTAATACAAACAGCCGCGCGCCCTTCAAGGGCGGCGCGGCTGTTGTCGTTTCCAATCTCCGGCTGGCAAGGCTGGAGAAATACTTTCAGGCTGGACGGGCTAGGTCACAGTATTTCGTTGCGCGACTATTGCTAAAGCAATCAGACGGCGAGTGCCGGAGATGCATAGGAGATCGGCATCGCGGCAGAATTTTCAAACGTCACGATTTCGTAGCTATCTGCATTTTCCAGCAGTGCGCGGCACAGCAGGTTATTGAGGCCATGACCTGACTTGTAGCCACGGAATTCACCGATCAGGCTATGGCCAAGCTGGTAGAGGTCGCCAATGGCGTCCAACACCTTGTGCTTGACGAACTCATCGTCATAACGAAGGCCTTCATCGTTGAGGATACGATAGTCATCCACGACGATAGCGTTATCCAGGCTGCCGCCCAGCGCCAGGTTCTGAGAACGCAGGAACTCCAGATCACGCATGAAACCGAAGGTACGAGCACGAGACACTTCCTTCACGAAGGACGTGGTGGAGAAGTCGACGGTAGTGGTCTGCTTCTGCTGCTCGAATACCGGGTGGTCAAAGTCGATGGCGAAGGAAACCTTGAAGCCGTTGTGCGGCAGAAAGGTAGCGACCTTGTCTCCATCACGCACTTCAATTTCACGCTTGATACGAATGAACTTCTTGAGTGCGGACTGCTCCTGAATACCAGCGGACTGGATCAGAAAGACGAACGGACCAGCACTGCCATCCATGATCGGCACTTCCGGTGCAGACAACTCGACGAAGCAGTTATCAATACCGAGGCCAGCAAAGGCGGACATCAGATGCTCGACCGTGGTCACCTTGGCTTCGCCATTGAAAACGGCGGTACACATGGTGGTATCACGTACGTTCATTGCGTCTGCACGGATGTGTGCATGCGGTTCAAGATCGGTACGCACGAAGACGATACCTGTATTGACCGGAGCCGGACGCAAGGTCAGATATACCTTGTCGCCAGAGTGCAAACCAACGCCCGTGGCGCGGATCGTATTTTGAAGTGTTTTTTGTCTAATCATAGGTAGATAGCCAGTCAGCCTGAATTTGGAAACAGTGTTCATGATAACAGCAAAGCAGGTATTCAACAAATTGTCACCTGCCGCTGCTAGGGAAATTCAACATTGCTTTTAGAGCACCATTCAGGCCAAACGAAGCGCCTACTAGCCCCATGTTGAGTATGAACACATAATCCCCAAACAGTTCTCACTCTCACTGCCTTAAAACGTCAACCATTGTGAAAGAACTCTGGGGCTCTTCCAACCTACGTGCGCAAGAGTGCCACTGGATGCACCTGCCAAGCCTTTATTGGGCACGACGTAACCTGTGACGCCCCTTCTTTTACCTGGTTACCTACCCTGAAAACGACTTCACCCATCCGAGTAACCCCGGATGGGTGAAGTAAGACTCAAGGTGAGCCAACACTTGGCGATGTCAGTACATATCACTGACATCGTAGTGCACTCAGTCTGCTTGACGACGCAGGAACGCCGGTATATCAAGATAGTCATCCATGTCACGACTCTTGCGTGGCTCTGACTTCTTGGCAGCTGCTGCCTGATCTTCCTTGGCCTGGCGCGTAACAGTCGGGGTCTGCAGACTGCGATAATCAGCAGGCTTCTCGACAGTCCGCTTGGCCGGCGCTGTTTCGCGAGCGGCAGGCTTCTCGACACGACCATCAAGACCTGCTGCCACGACAGTGACGCGCAGTACATCGGTCATGTCCATATCGATGGACGTACCGACAACGATGGTAGCGTCTGGAGAGGCGAATTCCTGAACCGTCGCACCGACATCATTGAACTCGCCGATGGACAGGTCTGGGCCCGCCGTGATGTTGACCAGGATACCGCGTGCACCGTGGAGATCGATGTCTTCCAGCAGCGGACTGCGAATGGCCTTCTCAGCGGCTTCGCGAGCACGATTCTCACCCACTGCATCACCGGTGCCCATCATCGCCATGCCCATCTCGGACATGACAGTACGCACATCGGCAAAATCGACGTTGATGATACCCGGACTGGTGATCAGCTCAGCGATACCCTGAACGGCACCCAGCAGAACGTCGTTGGCTGCGCTGAAGGCACTCAGCAGGCTGGCACTTTTACCCAGCACTGACAGCAGCTTCTCATTGGGGATGGTGATCAAGGAGTCGACGTGCTCGGAGAGCTCCTTCATGCCCTGCTCAGCAGCCTTCTGGCGACGCGGCCCTTCAAACGGGAACGGACGCGTGACGACAGCAACGGTAAGGATGCCGAGTTCCTTGGCAACCTGTGCAACGACAGGTGCGCCACCGGTACCGGTACCGCCACCCATGCCAGCAGTGATGAAGACCATATCAGCGCCTTGCAGTAGCTCGACGATACGCTCTCGGTCTTCCATCGCGGCCTGACGACCCACTTCCGGGTTGGCGCCAGCGCCAAGTCCTTTAGTGATTTCGCTGCCCAGCTGAAGGATAGTCTTGGCGGCCACGCGCTTGAGCGCCTGAGCATCGGTGTTGGCGCAGATGAACTCGACGCCTTCGATGTTGCTCTCGACCATGTGATTGACGGCGTTACCGCCGCCGCCGCCAACACCGATCACCTTGATGACCGCGCTGCTGGAGGGTGCGTTATCTACCAGTTCGAACATATGCCCTGTCTCCTGGATCACAGTCTTTCTGTAATCCCTGTCAGAAATTTCCCTTGAACCAGCCCTTGATCCGCTCCAGCGTGGAGATGTCGTGCTCGTGGCCGTGAACGCGTCGCGCGGCAGATTCCTCTCTGCGCACCGCGACCGTAGTCGACGATGGCGTATGCCGTTCCTGCTTCATTCCATAATGTAGCAAACCTACACCCGTAGAATAAATTGGATTGCGGACCACATCGGCCAGTCCACGTACATTTTGCGGGCAGGCTATGCGTACTGGCATGTGGAAGATCTCTTCCGCCAGCTCCACGACACCTTCCATGCGTGACGTGCCGCCTGTTAGTACTACACCGGCTGCCACGAGATCCTCATAGCCACTACGACGTAGCTCATCGCGGATCAGAGTGAAGAGTTCCTCGTACCTGGGCTCAACCACTTCTGCCAACGCCTGGCGAGACAGATCTCGGGCCGGTCGATCACCAACACTGGGCACCTTGATCGTCTCATCACTGGACGCCAACTGGGTCAGAGCACAGGCGTACTTGACCTTGATTTCTTCAGCGTACTGAGTCGGTGTGCGCAGAGCCATGGCAATATCATTGGTCACTTGATCCCCTGCGATGGGGATCACTGCCGTATGTCGAATGGCTCCTTCGGTAAACACCGCGATATCAGTAGTCCCTCCTCCGATATCGACCATGCACACACCTAATTCACGCTCATCCTCAGTCAGTACTGCATGACTTGAGGCGAGTTGTTCCAGAATGATGTCGTCGACTTCAAGACCACATCGACGCACACATTTCTCGATGTTCTGCACAGCATTCAGTGCCGCTGTGACCAGGTGAACGCGCGCCTCAAGGCGCACCCCGGACATGCCCAACGGCTCACGAATACCTTCCTGCCGGTCGATGGCATATTCCTGTGGCAGCACGTGAAGAATGCGCTGACCTTCAGAAATTGCTCGTGCGCGAGCAGAGTCGATCACACGTTCGATATCTGACGGCGTGACCTCACGGTCCTTGATTGCCACTACGCCATCGGAGTTCATCGAGCTGATATGGCTGCCAGCAATGCCGACATATACCGAGTGAATATCACACCCGGCCATCAGCTCGGCTTCTTCTACCGCACGCTGAATCGACTGCACAGTTGACTCGATATTAATCACGACACCCTTCTTCATGCCGCGAGAAGGATGCGAGCCAATACCAGCAATTTCAATGCCGCCATCATCGGTGGGCTGGCCCACGATCGCGACCACCTTGGAGGTTCCGATGTCCAGCCCGACCACCATATCCTGTGATTTGGAATGTCCTGCCATAGGTCGGGCCAGCTCCTTGATTCTGGTTCGTCATAAAAATAATGGTGCGATCGGTAGGCGGCATATCACCTCAACACTACCCGAATCGAGTTTACGTTCCGTTTAACCCGATGAGGTGATTCAGCTCCTCAGTATAGGAGGAGCAAGTTCAGGCATACCAGCCAAATATACAGGGTGGCACAAAACCCCGCTAGAATAGGCGGGATTGTACTTAAATGAAACTGGCGAAAACTTCATTTCACTAATACTGCGCCTTAAAAGCCCCTAAAAACAGGTGTCGCCATTTTCTTCAACCCTCTTGCCCATTTTCGAGTGCTGTTGTCTCGCCATGCCATGCCACTGCTACGCCATTAGGGTAACGCAGATCTATGTAGCGAATTTGCGACGCCTCATCACTCAAACGGCGCTGCCAAGCGGCCATGAAGCGCGCCAACCTCGCCTCTCGATCATTACGTCCTAACATTACCCAGACAGTGTCATTGACTTGAAAACGCCATGCACCGCGAGGCTCCAGTCGTAACTGGGAAACATTGAGCCCAAGCCCACCGAGCTGGCTCTGCAGAGCATCCATCTCAGCCAGAACCTCTGAACCACTGCCTTGTGGACCTGCCAAATTCGGCAAATTCCCCAAGCGAGTGACAGGGCCTGCCTTGAACGCTTCACCACGAACGTTAAGCAATTCACCATCATTCCAATAGGCGACTGGCTGCTGCTCAAACAGCTCAAATTCGAGTGTATCCGGCCAGCGACGGGAAATACTGACCTCACTGAGCCAATCAATCGTCAATGCGCGCTGTCGAACATCACCCAATGGCACAGAAAGCCAGCTTTGACCACGAATCAACGGTGCAATGTGGCGCTGCAGATAGGCAGCACTGACGTGTTCGAAGTCACCCTTGATGGTGACACGTTCAATAGGTCGATCCAGCCATGTCCACAGGGCTTGGCCACCCGCCACCATCAGGGCCAAGCCTAGCACCAGACCGAATAGAGTGCCGGCAGAGCTACGTGAGGCCATGAATCAATGACCGCTCGGCAAGCAATCTGACACATCAGCGCCAGCGCGCTCGGTCAGAGTCGTATCAAGAATACGCAACACGAGTGCAGCAAAATCGAGGCCAATATATGCAGCTGACTGCGGCACCAGACTGTGGTCTGTCATACCTGGCGAGGTATTCACCTCAAGTAGCCAAAAAGCACCCTCAGCATCCTGCATTACATCCACACGTCCCCAGCCTTCACAGCCTAGCGAAGAAAACGCCTTGAGGGACAACTCAGCCAACGCAGCTTCCCGTTCTGCGGAAAGGCCACAGGGCAACAGATAGCGTGTGGTGTTAGCTATGTATTTAGCGTCGTAATCATAAAAACCACTATCCGCTTCAATACAGATCGCTGGCAGAGCCACGTCATCAAGAATAGAGACGGTGTACTCGGGCCCTTTGATGAAGCGTTCTGCCATCACCACCGCATCGAACTGGCTGGCATCACGCCACGCAGCTTCCAACGCCGAGGCATCCTCGACGATATGAATGCCCAGCGTGGAGCCTTCATGAACCGGTTTGACCACCACAGGGGCGCCTAGTGTATCGAGCACGACTTGCCAATCAGTATCGGCTGCCAGCTGGCAGGAACGTGGTGTCGGTAGGCCTTCAGCGTCCCACAGTTTCTTGGTGCGTAGTTTGTCCATACCCAGCGCCGACGCCATCACGCCACTGCCGGTATAGGGGATACCGAGTAGTTCCAATGCGCCCTGCAGGGTGCCATCTTCACCACCTCGACCGTGCATGGCAATGAAGACTCGGTCTGGCCGCAAGGCCTCAAGCCCTGCAAGCCCACCAGCCATGTCATAGCCCTGAACATCGAGACCTGCACCTTCCAGTGCAGCGAGCACGGCAGCACCGCTTTTCAGAGAGACTTCACGCTCAGCGCTCATCCCACCAAACAGCACGACAACGCGACCGTAACGCACCGCCTGCTCTGGTATGACTGTGCTTTTCCCGCGTGTTTCGCCACGAAAAGACATAGAGGTTTGCTCGCTCATAGCACCACCTCAGAAAGTTTCAGGTCAGCACCAGCCAGTGCGAGCGCGATACCACCCACATCACCCGCCCCCTGCGTGATCAGAATATCACCGGGGCGCAGGACGTTATTGAGCAGTTCAGGCAATGCACGCTTGTGCTCGACGAACAGCGGATCAACCTGACCACGCTGACGGATAGAACCCGCGAGCGAGCGACCATCGGCCCCGGGGATCATGGCTTCACCCGCACTGTAGACATCCAGCAGTAGCAGAGTATCGACCTCGGAAAGCACACGCACGAAATCCTCGTAGAGGTCATGGGTACGTGAATAACGGTGCGGCTGATACGCCATCACCAGGCGACGATCCGGCCAACCAGCACGCACGGCGCGAATCACCATTTCGACTTCACGCGGATGGTGTCCGTAGTCATCTACCAACATGACGCCCTGCTCACCATTGGGCGCAGCAAACTCACCATGTACCTGGAAGCGACGACCGACACCGGCGAAGCTGGCCAGCGCGCGCGCGATCGCCTCATCGCTGACGCCAACATCGGTCGCAACCGCGATAGCCGCCAGCGCATTGAGGGCATTGTGCTCGCCGGGCATCGCCAACGTGATCTCCAGTGGCGCATGCCCTTCCGGACGCAGTGCCGTGAAGCTCAGCTGTCCGCCACCCTGGCGGAAGTTGCTGATGCGATAGTCGGCATCGTCACTGAAACCATAGGTCACGAACTGACGTTGTACGCGCGGCAACAGCTCGCGAAGATTCGCATCATCAATGCACAACACCGCCAGGCCATAAAACGGCAGGTTGTGCAGGAATTCGATGAAGGTGTCCTTGAGGCGATTGAAGTCGCCTTCGTAGGTCGCCATATGATCGGCATCGACATTGGTGACGACAGAGATCAGTGGCTGAAGATGCAGGAAGGAAGCATCGGATTCATCCGCTTCTGCCACTAGGTACTCACCTTCACCGAGACGCGCATTGGTGCCGGCACTGGTCAGCCTGCCACCGATCACGAAGGTCGGATCCATCCCGCCTTCGGCGAGCAGTGTCGCCGTCAGGCTGGTGGTGGTGGTCTTGCCGTGAGTCCCGGCAATAGCAATACCCTGACGGAAGCGCATTAGCTCAGCCAGCATCTCGGCACGACGCACGACAGGGATGCGGTGCTCGCGCGCCCACGCAACTTCAGGGTTGGTGGTATCGACAGCCGTCGATACCACCACAACGTCACTACCCTCGGCATTGACGGCAGCATGACCAATGGCAACACGCACGCCGCAGTCACGCAGGTGTGCCGTGACTGAAGATTCCTTAAGGTCACTACCACTGACCTCATACCCCATGTTACCAAGCACCTCGGCAATACCACACATGCCCACACCGCCGATGCCCACGAAGTGGATACGACGGATACGGCGCATACCAGCACCACGATCAGAATTCCTAGCGTTCAAGGCGAGTCTCCATGCAGCCTGCCAGCATGGTCGCAACCGCGTCGAGGTCCGCGCTTTCGCGGGCGCGAGCGGCCATGCCAGTGAGTATCTTGGGATCAAGCAATTCACCCAGCGTCTCGGAAAGACATTGGGCGTTCAGCGTATTCTGGGGCATCAAGCGTGCTGCATCAGCGGCCACCAACACCGTGGCATTGATGGTCTGGTGATCATCCACTGCGTGAGGAAACGGCACGAAAATGGCAGGACGCCCCGCAGCAGCAAGCTCGGCTACTGTCAAAGCGCCTGCACGGCAGACCACGAGGTCTGCCCATGCATAGGCTTCAGCCATATCAGTAATGAACTCACTCACCTCGGCCTCTACCTTGGAAGTCGCATAGACAGCAACGGTCGCGTCACGCTTGTCACGACCCGCCTGATGACGGACGACAGGACGCTCAGACTCTGCGAGCAGTGCCAGCGCGGGTGCCAGCTGCTGATTGAGCGCCTGAGCGCCCAGCGAGCCCCCCATCACCAACAGACGCAGCGGGCGTTGTTCAAGCTCAGTGACATCGCGTGCCACAGCACCTACATCGGCAATCTCATCACGTACCGGATTGCCCACCACCTGAGCGCCACGCACCGGCGGAAAAGCTCCGGGGAAGGCGGCATAGACACGCGTTGCCATCCGGGCCAGTACCTTGTTGGTCAGGCCGGCAATCGCGTTCTGCTCATGAATTACCAGCGGGATACCTTCAAGACGCGCCGCGAGCCCACCTGGGCCACTGGCAAAACCTCCCAGGCCCACGACCAACACAGGCTTGAGTTCACGAATGATACGTCGCGCCTGCAGCACGGCTCGCGTCAGACGAAACGGAATCGCCGCGTAACCGACAAGACCCTTGTCACGCAGACCCGCCACTTCGACGCGATGTAGCGGATAACCCACCTCAGGCACCAACCGATTCTCGATACCGCGCGGACTGCCCAACCAGTGAATTTCATGGCCAACATTCTCCAAGGCGCGCGCCAATGACAGGGCGGGGATCACATGCCCCCCCGTCCCGCCGGCCATCATCAACACCACGCCGGCTGATGCCGTGACAGGTGTTTCGAGAACAGTACTTGTCTCTGCGACGCCAGGTTCGACCGTAGAAGGAGTAGAGGATGCGGAAGAAGACGTCATGCCTTGGCTCCTTGAGGGGTGTCAGTGGGCTTCTTGGCCTTGCGCCGTGGCGTGGCAGTCCCACGAGAAAGTGCACGGACCTCGGCGTCGATACGCAGTAAAATAGCCACCTGTACGCAGCTGATAATCAGACTGGAACCGCCGTAACTCATCAGCGGCAACGTCAACCCCTTGGTCGGTAGCAGACCACTGGCCACACCAATATTGATAAAGGCCTGGGCACCAAATACGAGAGCGATACCGTAACCGAGGTAAGCACTGAATGGCATGTTCGCCAGCTCCGCACGACGACTGACCTTGAATGCACGGTAAATCAGCAAGGCAAACAGGCCGACAACCGCCATGGCACCGATCAACCCAAGCTCCTCGGCCAGCACCGCAAACACAAAGTCAGTATGCGCTTCCGGCAGATAGAAGAGTTTCTGCACACTGTTGCCCAGCCCCATGCCAGTCAGATGCCCACGGCCGAATGCGATCAACGCCTGCGTCAGCTGGTAGCCACTGTCATACATGTTGGCCCAAGGATCGGTATAGGTCGTCAGGCGCTCCCAGCGATACGGCTCAGCAATGGCCAGCAGCCAGCCGCCGCCCAAGGCAAGCACCAGCAGCACGATAAAGCCCCACCACGCCACACCCGATAGCAGCAACATACCCATGACAGCGCCACCCATGACAACGACAGACCCGAAGTCAGGCTCCAGCGCCAGCAATAACACCATCAACATCAACGGTAGGCACGGTAGAATCAGGCCATTGACGACACTGCTACGGACCTTGTCCAGCCGTCGATCGAGGTAACCGGCCAGCCAGATCATCAGGCACAACTTGGCAATTTCCGATGCCTGCACCCCCCCGATAATAGGCAGCGGAATCCAGCGCTTTGCGCCGTTGATCTCACGCCCGACCACCAACACCACTACCAATAATGCAAAGCCAAGCATCAGCATGGCAAAGCTCCGCTGCTGCCAGGCAGACATTGGTATTCGAAGCGTACAGCAGGCGGCGACCAATCCGATCAGGATGAAGATGCCGTGACGCAGACTGTAGTAAAAAGCGTTGCCATCGAAGCGCTCGCTGGAAATTTCACTGGAGGCTGAGGTCACCATCACCCAGCCAATACACAGGATCGCTATCGACGCAAAGACCAACCAGCCATCGATGGGCTGTTGATCAGTGTTCAGGGTGTCACGCAGTCGACTGGCCTTGTCACGCATCACGTTCTTCCTCACCGGCACTCTCAATAACGACATGCTGTGCAACCCAATCACGGAAGACGTCACCCCGCACCATGTAGTTGGCAAACTGATCCAGACTCGCACACGCAGGAGATAGCAGCACGCAATCTCCTGAGCAGGCCGCTTGCTGCGCCTGTGCCAGCGCATCAATCAGCGTATTCACACGCGTCACTGTCACGCTGTCAGGCAAGGCGGCAGCCAGCAATGCGGCATCCTGACCGAAGACCACTACCTCACGCGCATAGTCTAAAAGCGGAGCCGCCAGCGGAGAAAAGTCAGCCCCCTTGCCCTGGCCACCAGCCAACAATACCAACTTGCCGTCAAGCGTCGGCCCAAGCCCAGCAATCGCCGCCAGCGTCGCCCCTACATTGGTGCCCTTGGAATCATTGATCCAGCGCACGCCATGTCGGTGAGCAATCAGCTCGCCACGATGCGGCAAGCCGGCAAAGCTCTCGAGCTCGCTCACCATCGCCGCTTCATCAAGACCGATCGCCGTGCCCATCGCCAGCGCCGCCAACGCATTGGCCTGATTATGTCGTCCCGCCAAGCGCACAGCCTCTGCTGGCATGATCTCGTGCAAGCCCTGCGCTTCGACATGACACAGAGAGAGCGAACCACCCTTCCCTGCCAGGCACCACTCCGCCGCGTTATTGCGTGATTTCTGGCCTTCTAGCACATCCAGCTGAACACTGAAGGAGACTCGCGATACCAAATCATCTTCCGCTGGCCAACTCCAAGCATCATCAGCATTGATGACCGCCAAACCTGCACCACGGAAAACGGCGCGCTTGGCTGCCTGATAGCCAAGCATGCCGTCATGACGATCGAGGTGGTCTTCAGAGAGATTGAGAAAACAGGCAACGTCAGCCTTGAGCTCAGGCGTCGTTTCGAGCTGGAAGGAGGACAGTTCGAGTACGTAGAGCTCGGCATTCGGCTGCTCACGCAGAAGCGTCAGTGCAGCCGTACCCAGATTGCCGCCTACTGCGACGTGGCGACCCGCGCGCTCAGCCATCTGCGCCACCAGCGTGGTGACAGTCGATTTGGCGTTGGAGCCTGTAATCGCCACCAGTGCCGGGCGTTTGTACTGCTTATGCAGGCTGTCAGCTTCACGTTCATCCAGTGCACGCACGAACAATGCTATTTCGCCGACGAGTCGCTCACGCACAGGATCGAAAACTGCCTGACGTGGGTCAATGCCCGGGCTAAGCACGACTTCATCGAAGCGTGATAGGTCCAGCGCTTCCAGCGGCCCAAGATATACGGATGCTTGTGGAGCGTACTCGCGCAGCCTCTCGAGACCGGGCGGTGCACTACGGGTATCGGCAACCGCGAAATCGATCCCACGGTCACTCAGATGTTGAGCAATTGCCTGGCCGGAAACACCAAGACCGACCACCAGGGTCGGTCCTTTGGCAAGCATCGGCGACGCCGGTGCAGTGACAGCAGAGAGGGTCATCACAGGGCGTCCTCAGCGAACCTTGAGTGTGGCCAGGCCAAGCAGCACCAGCACGACGGTGATGATCCAGAAACGCACGATAACGCGCGGTTCCGGCCAGCCCTTGAGCTCGAAGTGGTGATGCAGAGGGGCCATTCGGAAGATACGCCGCCCTGTCAGCTTGTAGGAACCGACCTGCAGAATGACTGACACGGTCTCCATCACGAATACGCCACCCATGATGAACAGCACGATTTCCTGACGCACGATGACCGCCACGACACCCAATGCAGCACCGAGTGCCAGCGCACCCACATCACCCATGAAGACCTGAGCCGGATAGGTGTTGAACCATAGGAATCCGAGACCGGCGCCAGCAATGGTGGCGCAGAATACTGCCAACTCACCGGAACCCGCGATGAAGGGAATGTGCAGGTACTCGGCAAACTTCAGATTACCCGAGGCATAGGCGAAGATCGCGAGCCCCATGGCCACCAGCACGGTCGGCATGATTGCCAGACCGTCGAGTCCATCAGTCAGATTGACGGCATTCGAGCTACCGACGATGACAAAATAAGTCAGCACGATATAAAACAGGCCCAACGGAATGGCAACGTCCTTGAAAAACGGCACCAACAGGCCAGTCTCTGCAGGGGTACTCGCAGTGAGATACAGCACCACCGCAGCACCGAGGCCGACCACCGACTGCCAGAAATACTTCCAGCGTGCCGGCAAGCCACGCGGATTCTTCTCCACGACCTTACGATAATCATCCACCCAGCCAACGATACCGAAGCCCAGTGTTACGCCAAGCACCACCCAGACATACAGGTTGGTCAGGTCGCCCCACAAGAGCGTCGAAAATGCCATCGACAGCAGAATCATCACACCGCCCATGGTCGGCGTACCAGCTTGGACAGATGAGACTTGGGGCCATCATCACGCACGGCCTGGCCAATCTGACCGTCGACAAGTTTGCGGATGACCCAAGGCCCAAGCCATAAGCACAACAGCAGTGCCGTCAGCGTGGCGAGCACTACACGCAGGGTTAGATAGTTGAAAACCGTGAAGGCGCCATTGAATTGGGCCAGAAACTCAGCAAGCAGCAGCAGCATGACTCACATTCACCTTGATGCGTCGACCTTGAGCGCGGCAATGACATTCTCCATGCCGGCGCTGCGAGACCCCTTGACCAATACACTGGCCCCGGTGGGTAGATGGGTACGGACATAGGCTTCCAGCGCCGTCCGCTCGATAAAGTGCTTTCCACCAGCGCCAAAGGCCTCGGTCGCAGCCTGAGCCTCTTCGCCGCAAGTGGCAAAAAAATCTATGCCGAGCTGGCAAGCATAAGCCCCCACTTCGGCATGCAGTCGTTCAGCGTCGTCTCCCAACTCGCCCATGGCGCCCATCAGGCACCAGCGTGGCGCCGGTAGACTGGCCAGCAACTCGAGTGCAGCCATCATGGCACCAGGGTTCGCGTTATAGCTGTCATCCAACAAACGCGAGCCGTTGAGACCTGCCACGACACCCAGTCTACCCGGTGCGCTTTCGGCACTTTCAAGCCCCTCGACCACCAACTGGCTGTCAACACCCAGTGCCAGGCACGCCGCTGCTGCCGCCAGCGCATTGGCTACATTGTGCCGCCCTAGCAGCTTGAGCTGAACGCGCCCAAGGGACTCACCATCAAACGTCAGTTCGAAAGCATAACGCCCGAGGCCATCCGCGCCTAGGTCACGCGCCTGTAGCCGCGCAGAATCATCATTCGTGCTCATCAGGCTGAAATCGATCACCTCGATGGCCTGGCCTGTGGCCGCCAGCGACTGCCAGAGCGGGAAATAAGCATCATCACGGTTAAGTACCGCGACCGGTCGCCGGCCACTCAATGGACTAAGCCCCGCCAGAATCTCGCCCTTGGCTTGCGCAATCTGCCCCATGCCACCAAATTCACCGACATGAGCGCCAGTGACATTGGTAATCACTGCCACCTGTGGGCGTGCCAGCGCTGTAGTCCAGGCGATTTCACCGAGATGATTGGCGCCCAATTCAACGACAGCGTGCTGATGTGACTCGTCAAGACGCAACAGTGTCATCGGCAGACCGAAATCGTTATTCAGGTTGCCATGATTGGCAAGACTCTCGGCCTCAAAGCGCGCAGCATCGCGTGACAGGATCGCGTGAATCAGTCCTTTCACGCTGGTCTTGCCACTATTGCCAGTGACAGCAATCAGCGGGCGCCCCCAACGTCGACGACGAGCCGCCGCCAGCAGGCCAAACGCCAACCGCGTATCCGGCACGATGATCTGCGGTAACGGATCATCCATCTGCCGCTCGACAAGTGCTGCTACGGCACCATTTGCACGTGCTTGCGCTAGAAAATCGTGAGCATCGAAGCGCTCTCCCCGCAGTGCCACAAATAACGGTGCGGGCTGATCCGAGAGCTTGCGTGTGTCCGTTTCGATTGCGCCCAGCGGCTGGCCTACCAAGGTTTCAGGCAAGCAGCAGCCTAACGCCTGCGCCAGCTCATCAAAGGAATCCAGCCCGATCTGAAGGGCATCACCCGCATTCATGCGTCACTCTCCTGACCTTCCAGAGTGGAGAATTCGCGACGTTCAAGTGCAGCGACTGCGTGCTCAACATCAGAGAACGGCAGACGCTGACCGCAGACTTCCTGGTAGTCCTCATGCCCCTTACCGGCAATCAGAATGACATCATGCTCACCAGCCTCGCGAATGATCTGTGCGATGGCTTCTCCACGATCGGCGATGTTCTCGATACGCTCACATGCGTGAATGCCTTCCATCATCTGTTGACGGATACCGGCAGCATCTTCATTACGTGGATTGTCATCCGTAATCACGACGCGATCAGCCCCCTGCTCGGCTGCGCTCGCCATCAGCGGACGCTTGCCAGCATCGCGATCACCGCCACACCCAAGGATGCACCACAGACGCGCATCGTCACGCGCTGGCAAATGAGCACGCAAGGCTGTCAGGGCAGTTTCGACGCCTCCGGCGTGTGGGCGTAATCCACCACGACTACTGGCGCGCCTTCTCGTGTTAGACGCTGCATGCGTCCGGGCACAGGCGTCAGACTCGGTGCAGCAGCAAACAATTCTGCCAATGAGTATTCCAGACCATGCAGGATCAACATTGCCAGCAGCGCATTATCAAGATTGAAGCGCCCCATCAGGTTGAGTCCAAGCTCACGCTCACCGTCTGGCGTCGCAATCACTGCCACCTGCCCCAACAGCTCCGGGAAGACATCCAATACCCGCAGCGTCGCGACATCATCACGCCCCATCGCCAGCACTCGCACGCCACGTTGCATGCCAGCAAGCATCAGGCGCGCCAATGCATCATCGGCGTTAAGTACCGCCAACGAGAGCTCCGGGCGCTTGAATAGCTTCGCTTTGGCTGCCGCGTAGGCTGCCATGCTGCCGTGGTAATCCAAGTGATCACGCGAGAGATTGGTATAGCCCGCGACGGTAAAACGACAGCCATTGACCCGCCCCTGATCAAGCGCATGGGAAGAGACTTCCATCGCGATCAGCTCGGCGCCCACCAGACTCAATCCCTTGAGCGCTGCCTGTACCGCCAGCGCATCAGGCGTGGTGCGCTCACCTGCGACCAGCGCACCGGGCCGACCCACACCCAAGGTGCCGACCATGCCAGCAGGCGTACCCAATGCTTCTGCCAATTCAGCGATGTAATGGGTAACCGAAGACTTGCCGTTGGTGCCCGTGACCCCGATCAGAGTCAATGATTCGGGGACGCCAAAAGCCTGACGGCCCAGCTCACCGAGCTGCCCACCAAGGTCCTCAAGCCATATGACAGTCTCATCGTGTGCGTATGCGGCAATTCGCACATCGTCTACGTCAGCTCGCTCAGCCAGCACCAGTGCGGCGCCGTTCTGCTGCGCTTGAGCAATATAATCACGGCCATCACTACTGAGGCCCGGAATCGCAATAAAGAGAGACCCTACACTCACACGACGGCTATCGATGGTGAGATGCCAATCGGTGCGCGAAGGGAGCGCTGCTGCCAGACAACTGTCATTGAATGCTTGCGGCCACAACATCATGAGGGCATTCAGCATATCACTCGCTGCTGCCACAGGCCGTGCCAAGAACTCGCCAAGACGCTCGCGCGCGTCCTGACTATCTGGCGCTTGCTCGTGAGTAGATCGTGGTGAAGTCATGTCGGAAGACCTTCCTTGTTCCTGCTGCACCGGAACGTATTCGCTACATGATGGATAAAGGCACACTCGCCCCTACGTGGGTCACGCGCATGCCGCACAAAATTCGTTACTCGCCGATCTTGCTGTCCGGTGGCACATCCAACAGACGCAAGGCCTTGCCCGCGACACGCCCAAAGACCGGCGCAGCCACCAGGCCACCATAGTATTCTTGGCCTTTGGGATTTTCGATCATCACTACCGTAACGATGCGCGGATCAGATACCGGTGCCACTCCCACAAATAACGAACGATAAGCCGTCTTCTGATAACCGCTAGAGGTCACCTTGCGCACCGTACCTGTCTTGCCAGCGATACGGTAGCCCTCGACCACCGCGCGCTTGGCAGGGCCGTTGGGCTGCACGATCTTCTCCATCATGCCAAGCAGTGCATGGGCATTATCAGGATCAATCACCTGGTCACCCACGGGGGGCGTCCTCACCTTGAGCAGAGATGGTGGCAGGCGACGGCCATCATTGGCCAATGCCGTAAAGGCGCTGGCCAGCTGCAGTGCCGAGACGCTGATACCATACCCGTAGGACATGGACGCACGCTTGCTCCGTGACCAGTTGGTGGGCGCTGGCAGGACACCAGTGGTCTCTCCGGGGAAACCTGTTCCCGGGCTCTGGCCCAGTCCTAATGAATAGTAGCGATTCCATACGGCATCATCCTCAAGGCTCAAAGCCATGCGACTCATGCCAATATTGGAGGAGTGATAGAGAATACCGGCCATATCGAGCTTTCCGTAATTACGGAAGTCACGAATGGTGAACCGATCAACGCGCATGTAGCCTGGCGTGGTATCGATCACGGAATCGGCTTGATACTTGCCGGAAGCCAGACCGGCGCTCATCGCCAGTGGCTTCATGACAGAGCCAGGCTCAAAGGCGTCCGTGATGGCACGGTTACGCAAGCCAGCGGGATCAAGTCCTGCACGGTTGTTCGGGTTATAGGACTTCTGATTGACCATCGCCAGCACTTCACCGGTACGCGCATCCATCATCACCAGTGTACCGCCATCAGCACGGTGCTCGGCCACGGCAGCCTTTAGCTCACGATAGGCCATGTACTGCAGACGTAGATCAATCGATAGCGTCAGGTCACCACCAGGCTTGGCTTCACTGATCAAGTGCAGATCGCGAACCAAGCGACCCTTACGGTCTTTGAGGACACGGCGCTTGCCCGGCGTGCCGGAAAGATAGGAGTTGTAGGCAAGTTCAAGCCCTTCTTGTCCCTTGTCATCAACATTGGTGACGCCGACCAGCTGAGCGGAAACTTCTCCAGAAGGGTAGTAGCGCTTGTATTCCTGCTTGTGGCTCACACCAGGAATATCGAGATCAATCGCCGGCTGTGCCTGAGGCGGCGTCATCTGACGCTTGATGTACATGAAGCCTTTGCCGCCATCGCGGTACCTGCGGATACGACGGATAAGGTCATCAGGCTTCTGGCCAAGAGCACGTGCGAGAAGTGACAGGCGCACGGGATCATCGGGGACCTTACGAGGGTCAGCCCATAACGTTACGACAGGGGTAGAGATCGCGAGCGGCTCACCAGAACGATCAGTGATCATGCCGCGATGAGCATTGATACTGTCGACACGCAGAGTACGGGCGTCGCCCTGGTCCTGCAGGAACTGCTGATCAAAGAGCTGCAAATAACCAATACGCCCAATCAGCGCCAACAATCCGGCCAGCACGATAAACAGCATGATGCGATAGCGGCCAGCCCCCATTGGGGCGCGGGCACTTTTACGAGCGGCTGCGGCGGCCTTACCACGCAATGCTTTCTCTTTGGAAGCATTGTCACGAGAGGGCTTGTCGCGGGGCGAATCGGGACGACGTGTAGCCATTAGCGAATAACCTCAACGTCGTGCACATCGGGCACGCGCATTTCCAGACGCTCGCTACTGATACTCTCGATGCGCGCAGGCGCAGACCAGGCACTCTCTTCCAGCAACAAACGCCCCCAGCGGGCACGGGCATCATCACGCGCCGCCTCAAGCGTCTGAAGCTGGGCGTACTGAGCACGGGACAGATGGGAGCTGACCACGACAGCAGCAGCAGAACCAAGCAGGCACAGCATCAACACCACGAAACACAGGTGGCGCCAACGCATATGAATCTTGATCGGCCAATTCCCCAACCTGCCACCCTGACTCCGTCCCGCCATGCTGACTCCCTAATCACTCTGAACGTGATGCCCTGCACCACGGATTATCCCTGCAGATTACCATTGTGCGGGATCAACACATCCGTGATCCACACAGCCACGACCGGCGCATTATGTCAGCATGTAGCGCCGGCTGCTAAGAGTTGCCGCAACGCAACGACTCTGTCGCCCACTCACTACAGTGCTCTTACGAGCGCGCCTGCCGGTAGGCAGGCGCAAGAATGACCAAGATACAGATGGTGAGCGGAAACGCTATTTGAGCTTTTCAGCAACACGCATCACGGCACTTCGTGAACGCACATTGGCATTCACTTCACTGTCGGAAGCTTTCTGGGCCTTACCCACTAGAACGAGACGCTTGTTGAGCTGATCTTCACGGATGGGCATGCCACGAGGAGCTTGATCACCACGCGCCTTGTCGCGCATGAAGCGCTTGACGATGCGATCTTCCAACGAGTGGAAGCTAATCACGACCAGACGCCCACCCGGTTTTAACGCTTCAAGACCAGCATCCAATGCGCGCGTCAGCTCATCCAGTTCACCATTGATATGGATGCGGACCGCCTGGAAAACGCGCGTCGCCGGGTGCTTGTGCTTCTCCCAGTTCGGGTGGGCATCCTTGATCAAGCTAGCCAGATCACCAGTGCGTGTAATGGGACGCTCAGCACGACGCTCAACGACGGCACGCGCGAGACGCTTGGCGTAACGCTCTTCACCATAGGTCTTGAAGACCCATGCCATGTCCTCGGCACTTGCGCGTGATAGCCAGTCAGCAGCGCTCACGCCACTGGTTGGGTCCATACGCATATCAAGCGGGCCGTCATTCATGAAGCTGAAGCCACGCTCCGCATCATCCAACTGTGGAGACGACACACCAATATCCAACAGAATGCCGTCCAGCTGACCATCCACACCTTCACGCTCGGCATACTCTGCAAGACGCGCAAACTCACCAGAATGAATGGTGAAGCGTTCATCCTCGATAGTCGCCGCTTCTGTCAGGGCCTGTGGATCACGATCACAGGCAATCAACCGACCATCAGCGGCAAGGCGCGACAGAATCAAGCGTGAATGACCACCGCGACCAAAGGTGCCATCGAAGTAAGTGCCAGAAGGATCCTGAATCAAGCCATCGACTGCGCCATCGAGCATGACGCTGACGTGCGCGAAGCGATCAATGACATCGGACTCGGCAACAGAAGGAGCACTGGGCTTGGACATGACGAAACTCGGAACCTTGGCACGCGATGCGGGCAGTAAAGCCGACGATAGCGACAACACACTAGCGACGAACAAACGTGAGGAGTGATCACTCTTCAGGGGCGATCAAACAACAGAGACAAATAGAATCAAGACGACATAACCGATAACCGGCGCCTGTCATGACCTCATGTTCGTTGCCATTCAGCCAGCAATGGTCAATCACGAAACACAAAGCGGACGGCGCCGGTTATGCGGATCATAGTACCTGCAGCAAAGCGACTCGCTGCAGAGCACATTCAATGTAAGGCGGGAGACGGCCGATAAGCCGGGTCTTGTCGTGGACAGTCATTCATCTAGGCCCTGAATCACTTCAGGGCTCAAGCAACCAACCCGCCCCCACTGCGGGCAGCAGCATAGGGGGCCTATTTGGTCTTGCTCCAGGTGGGGTTTACCTCGCCACGAACTGTTACCAGCCGCGCGGTGCGCTCTTACCGCACCCTTTCACCCTTACCGGCCAACCGAAGTTGACGTAGGCGGTCTTCTCTCTGCTGCACTTGCCGTCGGCTCGCGCCGCCCAGACGTTATCTGGCACCTTGCCCTATGGAGCCCGGACTTTCCTCCCCCAACCGAAGTTGGCGGCGACTGTCTGGCCGTCTCCCAAGCGCGCAAGACTAGCAGCGTCACGCCGCTTTCACAAGCTGAAGCACTGCAGATCATCACATCGCTCTACGCCAAAAATACTGTCACGGCAAACACTTGGCGTTTTCGGGCAGCAGGGGAAATAGAAAAATCAATTCCGCCATGACAGAGAAGATATGCCGGGAGAGCAGCACAGACAGCCACCATCGCCACCCTAGCGCTCACCACCCACCCACTTTTACTAGTCAACCGCATCCTTTATGGCCTGCGCCTTGGCGTACCAGGACTTCTTGCGGCCACCGACAAGACGGGTCGCGATAGCGGCCATCTGCTTGACGCCAACACCTTCTTCGAACAGCACTTGCAGCAAAGCATCACCTTCGACGCTGGCAGCTTCATCGCCCTCGCGCGCCGGCGCACCTTCGATCATCACGACGAACTCACCGCGAGTCTGGTCACTATCTTCTTCCATGCGCACCAGCAACTCAGCCGCCGTACCATCAAGAAATGTCTCGAAAGTCTTGGTCAGCTCACGTGCAAGCACTACACGACGCCCGCCCAGCACATCCCGGATATCGCCGAGCAGTGCCTGAATACGGTGCGGAGATTCATACAGCACATGCGTGGCGCTATCGTCACGTAACGCGACGAGGCGTGCTTGACGCGGCCCGCCCTTATGGGCCAGAAAGCCCTCGAAAGTAAACCGATCGGTCGGCAAACCGGCGGCACTCAAGGCTGTAATGAGCGCACAGGCACCGGGTAGCGGTACAACCTTGAAGCCACGCTCACGCAAAGCGCGCACAAGGATAAAGCCGGGATCGGAGATCAACGGCGTGCCCGCATCGGAAACCAGTGCGACACGACGCCCTTCTTCCAACGCCTGACAGAGCTGCTCGACTCGACCGCGTTCATTGTGGTCATGCAACGACATCATGGGGACTTCCAGCCCCAGATGGCGCAGCAAGCGTGCGCTATGGCGGGTATCTTCGGCCGCGATCAAATCAACCTCACCCAGCACCCGCGCCGCGCGCGCGCTGAGATCATCGAGGTTACCAATCGGTGTGGCGACCACGTACAATACGCCTTCAGAAGACTCAGACATTCAATGCTTCGACTCGTTGAACTCAATGGTAGAAATGGTCATCAGACGCAGGCAAATTAGCTCACGGTCCAAGGCGCTCCATGCGAAGTCTTTTGTGCCAAGGCTCTGTATCTAAAGCACTATAACTAAATTTCTGCGCCCAAGGCTCTTTGCCCAAGACCCTTAATATTCGCGCACATGCACGATCGAGCGCCATAATGTCTTGTCAAGAACGTCTTCTCAAGAATACCTTCTCAATCCGTCATCACAGTAGGCGGCGACACAGTCTCAAGCCGCCTCGCTCACTAGCCAAGGGACCGTCGTACATGCGACAGACATGGAACCGTGCATCAGCCAGCATGCTGCGCACTTCGTCAGCCATCCGGCAGGAGACTTCTCGTCATCCCCGTACCGGCTTGCGTGCGCTGGCCGGCATGGCCGTATCAGCCATGCTGTTGGCAGGGTGTGCCGGACAATCTCCAATCTCCAGCGGCCCCGGTGCTCAGGCACTGCTCGCACAGGCAGAGCAGCAACAAGGCAAACAGGCCTCCAGCACCCGCCTACGAGCCGCCGATATCCTAGCACGCAGCGGCGACAACGCGCAGGCGATCAACATTGCCGCTGACATCGACCCGACTACATTGGACCCGCAACAACGCATCCAATGGGCTTTGCTGCTATCGCGCGTTGCACTGGAACAGCAGGACGGCTGGAACACGATTCTTGCCACCTCCGTACTCGATGATGATATCCAGATCTCCGACGATGATCAGCGCACGCTGCGCAAACGTCGTGGCCGCGCACTCGGTATGGTTGGCGAACCACTGGCCAGTTCACAGACGCTTATCGCCCTACAAGTCGATACCGATGACCTGAGCATCAATGACACCGTGTGGGAGCAGCTGACACGCCTCTCTCCGGACCAGCTCAATCAACTGGCAAGCGCAAGCGCTACAGCAAGTGGCTGGGTCAAGCTGGCTCGTCTTCAAAGGCGCTATGGCAGTGATATCGAGCAAATGTTCGATGCCATCAATAGCTGGAGCGACGCCAATCCGCAGCACCCGGCTGCCCGCCAGATGCCACAGGGCATTCTTGATTTGCGCGAACTTTCAGGGCAGGAAGTGCGCAAGATTGCGGTCTTCCTGCCAGAGTCCGGCCCGCTCAAGCGAGTCGCTCAAGCGATTCGCGAAGGAATCGAGGCGCGCCATCGCAGTGCTATTGATGATGCCGAAGCCACGCCGCAGTTAAGCTTCTTCGATACCACCAGCGCCGACCTCAAAACACTTTATGCACGTGCCACCATGGAAGGCGCACAAGTAGTGCTTGGTCCGCTTGACAAGGACCTGGTCAGCCAACTGGAAACTCAGGATAACCTGCCGCTACCGACACTAGCCCTTAACTATGGCACTCACGACAGCAACCGTGCGCGCAACCTATTCCAGTACGGCCTGTCTGCAGAAGACGAAGCACGCCAGGTCGCACAGCGTGCCAGGCTGGATGGCCACCGCGGTGCTGCTGCCTTGATTCCCGACAATGCCTGGGGCCAGCGCGTATATGAGGCTTTCCGGGAACGATTCGAGCAGGATGGCGGCGATATCGTGTCGATAGAACGCTACAACCCGAAGGGTGCTGTCAGCAGTGCCGTCAAAGACCTGCTGTCTGTTTCCAGCCAGGATCAAGCACGCATGAAGGCAGCCAAGACAAAAGGCGGTAAATACGGCCGGGCGCATTCTGGAAAGATCGACATGATCTTCCTGCTGGCACTGCCGAGCTATGCTCGCCAGGTACCACCGATGCTAGACTTCTACTATGCGAGCAACCTGCCGATTTATGCCACTTCTCATGTCTATGAAGGTACACCTCAGCCACGCCAGGATGGCGACCTCAATGACATCGACTTTGTGGATATCCCTTGGGAAGTGCCGGAAGCTTCTTCCGGAGGCACTGCATCCCTACCGGATGTCGACACCTATCGCGCCCTATCTGACGCCTCTCCCAGCATGCTCAAGCTCAACGCCATGGGTGTCGACGCTTACCGTCTGGCCCAGCGCGTACCACTGATGCTGGCTGGCGCAGGCGGGGAACTCTTCGGGGCTACCGGTAGTCTCTATCCCCGTCACGATGGCCGTATCCAGCGCACGCTTCAGTGGGCCGAGTTCCGTGAGGGCGTGCCGCGCCCGCCACTGAAAGGTACTGATAGCCGCACTGCCAACGCGTACACGCCCTGATATGTCACGAATTGGCCAGCCGCCAAATAACGACGGCCTTGAGCCTCCACAGCACCGCGCAAGAGCGCGCGGTGCTGTCATCGAGGCTGAAGTTGAACAGTGGCTGACAACGCAAGGCATGACACCCGTCACACGGAATCAGCATGCCAAGGGCGGCGAGGTCGACCTGATCATGCGCGATGGCGATACTCTCGTTTTCGTTGAAGTACGCTATCGTGCCAATAATCGATTCGGTAGCGCGCTTGAAAGCGTGACCAGCAGCAAACAACGCAGACTAATCAAGGCTGCGCGTTTTTATCTAGCCCAGCACGGGCTATCATGTTCCTGCCGCTTCGACGTGGTAGGCGTGGAGGGGACAACCCCTCGATCCATCCAATGGATTCGCCACGCCTTCGAAGCGTTCTGAAGCCAACGACCAAGAGCCATCATGGATTTCCAATCGCGTATTCTCGGCCACTTCAACGCCAGCATCGACACCAAGACCTACGCCAGCGAAGTGCTGCCGCCCTTCATTGAAGCGGCGAGCCAGATGATGGTTCAGAGCCTGGTCAATGACGGCAAGATCCTCGCATGCGGCAACGGCGGCAGCGCTGGTGATAGCCAGCACTTCTCATCGGAGCTGCTCAATCGCTTCGAGCGTGAACGCCCAAGCCTGCCAGCAATTGCATTGACGACGGACACGTCCACGCTGACCTCCATTGCCAATGACTACAGCTACAACGAAGTCTTCTCGAAGCAGATTCGTGCACTGGGTCAGCCTGGCGATGTTCTGCTGGCCATTTCGACCAGCGGCAACTCTGCCAACGTGGTGCAAGCCATTCAGGCCGCTCACGATCGCGACATGCATGTCGTGGCATTGACGGGCCGCGACGGAGGCGACATGGCCTCTTTATTGGGCAGCGACGATTGCGAGATTCGCGTTCCGGCAACCTCTACCGCACGCATTCAGGAAGTTCACCTGCTGGTTATCCACTGCCTATGTGATCTGATTGACCACCAGCTGTTCGGTAGCAACGAATAACCTATTGTGTCGCACGGCGACCTACAGGAGATTACGGCATGACGCCCAAGTATCTGCTTTCCCTCATGGCCACCGCCGGCTTTTTGACCCTCACGGGCTGTACGACCGTAGCCGATCTGACGCACAGCGGTCCGATCGATGAGAACTACGGTGATCGCACGCTCGGTGCCCAGGTAGAAGATGAAAGCATCGAAACCAAGGTCGAGGTCAATCTCGGCAAGGTCGACGCTCGCTTCAATGATGCCCACGTCAACGTCAATGCCTACAACGGCATGGTACTACTGACTGGTCAGGTACCCAGCGATGAGCTCAAGCAGCGTGCCACGGATGTCGCCAAGGATGTACGTCGTGTGCGCCAAGTGCAGAATGCGCTGGAAATCAGCGCCAACGCACCGGCCAGTCAGCGTGTTCAGGACACCTGGCTGACAACTCGCATCAAGGCCAAGCTTGCAGCGGATGCCAACATCGACTCTGGGCGCATTCTGGTGCTCACCGAGAATGCAAGCGTCTACTTGATGGGTATCGTCACGCAATCGGAAGCCAAGCAGATCGTCAACAAGGTGTCTGAAGTCGGCGGCATTCAGCGCATTGCCAAGGTCTTTGAATACCTCGACTGATCAGTGCCAGCATTAGTACATCTGTACGATTCAAATAAAAACGCCCCGCAGACATGGTCTGCGGGCGTTTTTATTTGAACGGCAATCTCACCCTAATCACACTGCGACTATATGAGATCGACGAACAAGATATTACTTGATCACGCGCAGTGAAGGACGCCCCTTACGTGGCGGCTTCGGCTGATCATCACCATCAGTACTCTGTTCATCAGAATCAGATGCTTCGCCATTCTTCACCTCAACAGGACTCTCTTCTGTCGCTGCTGAGGCCTGCTTGCCATTACCTTCATCCACCGCCGCACTAGCACTGCCCACACTGGCAAGTGTCGGTCGCGGCGAAGCACTGGATTCAAGGTCAGCAGCCTCACCGAAGGTCTCTTCGTCTGCACCCGGCATTACCGGTTCATGACCAAAGACCATACCCACGCCATTCTCACGCGAGTAAAGCGCTACCAACGCAGGGGTCGGCACACTGACGTGCATCGGCTGGCCGCCAAAACGGGCATTGAAGCTGACACCTTCATTGGCGATCAACAGATCACGCACCGCACCCGGTGCAATGTTCAACACAATCTGACCATTCTGGACGTGTTGACGCGGTACCTGGACACCATCCTGCTCGGCGTCCACCACAATGTACGGCGTATTGTCGTTATCCAGCAGCCACTCGTAGAGTGCGCGTGCCAGATAAGGGCGACTGGAAAGCATGAGAAAACCTCTTGGACTGCAATGGGTGTCAGCGACAACCGGTGCCTTGTGGCCACCGGACAGTGCCTCACTAGCTATGAAGGCTAGAGATAACCGTCAGGCACAAAGCCTGCCAGCAAGGCTGGCCACCCTCACGATGGCCAACCAGACATGGATCAGAGACGCATTTCACGCTCAGCCTCAGACAACGATGCCTTGAAGGCATCACGCCCGAACAGTCGCTCCATGTAGTTCAGCAGAGGCTTGACCTGCTTCTCTGGCAACTCGATACCCAGTGTCGGCAAACGCCATAGGATCGGTGCAATACAGGTGTCCACCAACGAGAACTCGTCGCTCATGAAGAACGGCATGTCATCGAAGATTGGAGAAATGCCGATCAGGCTCTCACGCAACTCCTTGCGCGCCTTGTCGGCTTCCTTCTTGGTGCCTGTCTGAATGGTTTCCATCATCGGCACCCATTCGCGCTCGATGCGATGCATCCACAAACGGCTCTGGGCGCGCGCAACCGGATACACCGGCAACAACGGCGGATGCGGAAAACGCTCGTCCAGATATTCCATCATGACTTTGGACTCATAGAGCACCAGGTCACGGTCCAGCAGCGTCGGCACACTGTTATACGGATTCAGGTCGGCCAATTCGGCCGGACGATTATCATCATCCACATCAATGATATCGACGGCTACACCCTTCTCGGCCAGTACGATCCGTACTCGGTGGCTGAAGTGGTCGTCACCACCAGAGTAGAAGGTCATCGATGAACGCTTGGCCACAACACCCATGAAACTGTCCTCGCATCTGTTCGAGACATGCCCGTGTCAGCTTTTGGCCTGACAATCGGGGATAAGTTTCCTCTGGTCGGCACATCAATGAAGAAGAACCGATCAAAGGGTCAGCTTTGCGTCATCTTACGGTGACGCAAGCGGGCGCGCGACTGATCAGCCGCGCGCCCGTCACTGCCGACTCGCCATTATCGATGAGCACGCTCAGCAAGTGCCATCAATGAATGTCGCGCCAGTATTCCTTCTTGAGAAGATACGCCAGCAAGGTAAAGATCAAAATGAATATTAACACCTTGGGCGCCATGTTCTCAGCCTTGAGTCGGGATGGCTCGCCAACATAGGAGAGGAAATTAGTCAGATCCCACATGGCTTGATCAAACTCCTGCGTCGTCATACTGCCCGACTGGGTTATTTCAAGCACCTCACAGGACTGATAGCGACCTGTTTCAAGGTCCAGCTCTGCCCCCAGCAGCGCAATATCACTCTGGGTGCACACTTTCTCCTGCACCCCCTGCAGCGGCTCCAGCACGTGCGGCATCCCCACCTGCGGGAAAACAGAGTTATTGACGCCCCAAGGGCGCGACTCATCGCGATAGAAGCTGCGTAGATAGGTGTAGATCCAGTCCGTGCCACGCAGCCGCGCCTCAAGCGAGAGATCCGGCGGCGGCGCACCAAACCAGTCAGTGGCATCCTCGGCACTCATGCCGATACGCATGGTGTCATTGATCTTGAGTTCTGGCGAGAAAATCAAGAATTTCTCGACTAGATCCTCAGGCATGCCCAAGTCCTCAGCAGCCCGTGAATAACGCTGATATTGCAGACTATGACAGCCTAGACAGTAATTGGTATAAAGCTGCATGCCGCGCTGTAACGAAGGTTGGTCTCGCAGGTCTGGCTTCATTGTGTCCAGACGGACTTCACTGCCTGCCGCCATCGCAAGCGCCGATGCAAATAAACCCATCACTGCCAACAGGCAGGTCGCAAGATACTTTCTCATCGGCCTGTCACCCTACCCGGCACCGCTCGCGTCGCTTCGAAGCGCGTGTAGAACGGCATCAGTATAAAGAAGGCAAAATAAGCCACCGTTGCCACCTGCGCAATTATCGTGCGCTCGGCTGTTGGCGGCATCACACCCAGCACGCCCAGTGTCACAAAGCTCACTACAAACACGACAATGGCTATGCGTGACAACCAGCCCTTGTAACGAATCGAGCGAACCGGAGAGCGATCCAACCACGGCAGCACAAACAGAATGGCAATGGCCAACCCCATGACCACGACACCCCAGAACTTGGCATCGACACCAAACAATGGATAATTCACTGCGCGCAGCATTGCGTAGAAAGGCGTGAAGTACCAGACAGGGGCAATATGCTCAGGCGTCTGCAGCGAATTCGCCGGTTCAAAGTTGGGCGTTTCGAGGAAGTAGCCACCGCCTTCCGGGAAATAGAATATTACCGCACAGAACACGAATAGGAAGACCCCCACACCTACCAGGTCCTTCACTGTGTAATACGGATGAAACGGAATACCATCCAGTGGATTGCCCGCTTCATCCTTCTTATCCTTGATCTCGATACCGTCCGGGTTATTCGACCCTACCTCATGCAGTGCCACAAGATGCAGCACCACTAGCCCCACAATCACCAACGGCAGCGCAATGACATGCAATGCAAAGAACCGATTCAAGGTAATACCCGAAATCAGGTAATCACCACGAATCATCTGTGCCAGATCGCCTCCAATCACGGGAATAGCGGTAAACAGGGAGATAATCACCTGCGCGCCCCAATAAGACATCTGCCCCCAGGGCAGCAAGTAACCCATGAAGGCTTCGGCCATCAGCGCCAGATAAATACACATGCCAAAGATCCACACCAACTCTCGCGGCGCTCGGTAAGAACCGTAAAGCAGACCACGAAACATATGCAGATAGATTACCACGAAGAAGGCCGAGGCACCGGTGGAATGCATATAGCGGATCAACCAGCCATATTCCACATCACGCATGATGTACTCAATCGAAGCGAAGGCCCCTTCTGCTGTCGGGGTGTAGCTCATGGTCAACCAGATACCGGTAATGATCTGGTTGACCAGTACCAGCATCGCAAGTGAGCCGAAAAAATAGAAGAAATTGAAGTTTTTCGGCGCGTAGTAGCCCGTCAAATGATCTTGCATCAACTGAGTGGCCGGAAAGCGGTCATCGATCCAGCGCATCACGCCTCGCGGCGCCTTGGGACGGTCAGGATTACCCATCATGCAGTCTCCTCGTCGACACCGATGACCAACACCTGCTCACTCTCGTAGCGATGTGGAGGTACTTCCAGATTCGAAGGTGCTGGCACTCCAGTGAAAACGCGCCCAGCGAGATCGAATTTAGAACCATGACACGCACATAGATAGCCACCCGGCCAATCGGCACCAAGATCAGCCGCGCCTATCTCGGGACGATATCCCGGAGAGCAACCAAGATGCGTGCATATCCCCACCAACACGACATATTCAGGCTTGATAGAGCGCAACACCGCGTCAACGTATGGCGGCTGCTGCGGCCGCTGTGATTCGGGGTCCTGGAGCTCTGCAGGAGGAATGGCACGAATATCTGCAATCATTGCGGGAGTGCGATTAACCACCCACACCGGCTTGCCACGCCATTCAATGGTCATCTGTTGCCCAGGTGCCAGGCGTGAAATATCCGCAGTCACGGGCGCACCCGCCGCACGTGCACGCGCGCTTGGCTGCCATGAGGCCAGAAAGGGAGTCGCGATTCCAACAACGCCTACCGCTCCGACCACGGTTGTCGCACTGACAAGGAAACGTCGCCGTCCTCGATTCACACCGCGGTTTGCCATTTTGTTATTGCCTCCCAAACACCACCGCATGATGCCCAGCTATCCCCTCGCTAAGCATTCGAAGCTTGAATGTATTAAAGGGCAATAAGCGGAACCTAACAACTCAAGAAAATAGCCTTGTAAAAAGCCACTTTCTTCAACTGCACATCAATACAGCAAAAAAAAACGTCCAGCACCTTGCGGGTACTGGACGTTTTTGTGGTCGACGCTGTTCTCTTAACGCTTGGAGAACTGCGGACGACGACGGGCCTTGCGCAGGCCGACTTTCTTACGCTCGACTTCACGAGCGTCGCGAGTGACGTAACCAGCGGCACGCAGTGCCGGACGGAAGTCCTCGTTGTATGCCATCAGGGCACGAGTAATGCCGTGACGGATAGCGCCTGCTTGAGCAGAACCACCACCACCAGCGACAGTGACGTAAACGTCGAACTGTTCGGTAGTTTCGGTCAGCTCGAGCGGCTGGCGAACCACCATGCGACCTGTCACACGACCGAAGTAGTCGTTAAGGTCACGCTGGTTGACGGTGATTTTGCCGGTGCCCGGCTTCATGAAGACGCGCGCGGTAGAAGTCTTGCGGCGCCCGGTACCATAATGCTGCTGTGTCATGGCGATGCTTCCCTCAGATGTTCAGTTCTTGCGGCTGCTGCGCAGCGTGCGGATGCTCGGCGCCAGCATAGACTTTCAGCTTGGACTGCATGGCACGACCCAGCGGACCCTTCGGCAGCATGCCCTTGACAGCCAGTTCGATCACGCGCTCAGGCTTGTGGTCGATCATCTGGTTGAAGGTCATGGAGCGCAGGCCACCCGGGTAACCGGTGTGACGGTAGTAGGTCTTGGCTTCAGCTTTGCGGCCAGTCACTGCTACCTTCTCGGCGTTGATGACGACGATGTAATCGCCGGTATCAACGTGCGGAGTGTACTCGGCTTTATGCTTGCCGCGTAGGCGACGAGCAATTTCAGTAGCCATACGGCCCAGCGTCTTGCCGGCTGCGTCGACGACGAACCAGTCACGCTGGACGGACTGCGGCTTGGCAGTAAACGTCTTCATGGATGAATCACCTATAGTCGGGTCTTGCACTTAGTGCGCGACCAATCCCTATTTTTCTTGGTTGTCCGACGCCTGGCAGTGAGTGACTTGCTGCTTGCGCAGTCATGTTCATCCCATCTCCAGACTGCTCCCGCTCATCAAGAGTGAAGGACTCAGGACGACTCGGGAACCGGTCAACAGTTCGAGCGAGCGCGCATTGTACATGCCAAGCGCGCCCATCACAAAGGCTATTTTGTCTCGCTGCGCAGCCTTACGGCTTGTGCGGTAACGCCAGATATTCGCGCGATTGCATTTCCTGCAGCCGCGACAGCGTACGCTGGAACTCGAAGTCGAGGTTTCCGCCAGTATAGAGGTTCTCGATTGCCATCTCGGCGCTCATCAACAGCTTTACACCACGGTCATAGAACTCATCAACCATGTTGATGAAGCGACGCACCTGGTCATCACTATCACGCCCCATCTGCGGCACTTCAGAAACCAGTACGGTATGAAATTCACGTGCCAACTCAATGTAGTCATTCTGACTGCGCGGGCCATCGCACAGTTCATCGAAATGAAACCACACCACATCTTCATGACGACGTAATGCGTGCAGGACGCGATGATTGATACTGAGGCCTTCATCATGATGACCTTCTGCACCGGCAATGGAGCGAAACTCACGCGCCAGTTTCGCAGCACTGGCATCGTTCAGCGGGCTGTGGAACAGCTCAGCATGTTCCAGTGCACGCAAGCGATAGTCGATGCCCGAGTCGACATTGACCACGGTACAATGACGCTTGACCAGATCAATGGCCGGCATGAAGCGCACTCGTTGCAGGCCATCCTTGTAAAGCTCATCGGGCACGATATTGGAGGTGGCGACCAACACCACACCCTGCCGGAAAAGCTCCTCGAACAAGGTGGCGAGAATCATGGCATCCGTGATGTCCTTGACGAAGAACTCATCGAAGCAGATCACTCGTGCCTCAACGGCAAATTTGGCCGCCACTAGCGTCAGAGGGTTTTTCTCGCCCTTGTAATGACCCAGCTCGTTATGGACACGCTGCATGAAGCGATGAAAGTGCGTGCGCATCTTGTCAGCGAAGGGCAGGCTTTCGTAAAAGGTGTCGACCAGGTAGGTCTTGCCACGTCCCACACCACCCCAGAAATAGAGCCCCATGATTTCAGGCACTTCATCGACTGCTGCCGGCAGTGCAGGTTTACCGAACAATCGGCGCACCTTGGACCCCAAACCACTGTTGCCCGTGGCATCTGAAATCTTGCCAGGTGTCTGGCGCGGGGTACGCACCAAATCGTCATAGAGTCGTTGCAGATGTCGAACCGCATCTTCCTGGGCGGCATCGTAGGCAAAATCATCACGCTTGAGATCTGCCTGGTACTTCTCGAGGGGCGTAAGTGCTGGCATGGAGAAACCCGGTGCAGGCCAGACCCAGCAAATCGCTGCGCCTGACGCGGAAAGGACGAAGATCACACCTGAACGGGCATAACCGGCAGGCAAGGACGAATTTGCGCGGCATTATACGCCTTGAACTGCTCTTTACCCACTGCAGTGCACGTAAATCCACGGGGTAATATCCTGAAAGAGACTCACAATAGTCAGGCAAACATCATCGACTTCCCGTTATGACGCGAACGAAAACGACCAAGGTATCTCTCAAGGCGAATTGACGCATCGCGGCATCGCACCGATATAATGGCCTGCGGACACCTTTCAAACACCAATGGCATGCTGGCAACAGCGCCCGCCATTGGCAAAACGAAGAACATGGGTTCTGCTGGACCTTAGACCGATCAAACATCGGCATCATTGAATATCGGCACTGTGCCCCAGCGGTGATGATCACCGCAGTCGTGACACAAGGAGAGCGACGTGAACGAGAGCAATATTGACTGGATCCTGGCCATTGCCTGCTTTCTGGCCGGCATCGGTATCGGCGCCTTGTGCTACCACCTGCTGAATGCCAACGTGGCGCGCAATCAGAAAACTCGTCAGAAACTGGCAGAACGTGAACTGGAACTCACCCAATTCCGTGATGCACTCAATGATCATTTCTCCAAGGCCAGCGATCTGACTGACCAGATTCAGCGTGCCGGTAACGAACTGCGCCAGCATCTAGCTAGCGGTGCCGCGACACTGTGCGATGACAGCCAGCTCAAACGCCGCCTGCTGGACACCGACACCGGCGAAGAAGACAACGAGGACAACACGCTCGATCTTCCGCGGGACTACGCAGACAATCGCGGCACGCTGTCTGAAGATTTCGGGCTCAAGCCGCAGCCTGAAGACACGGATGCTGCACCGGCCACGCCACCACGGATCTAACCGTATCGTTATCGCTGTCCCAGCAAAAAGACCGCCCTCATGGGCGGTCTTTTTGCTGGGACATCACAATCAAATCCGCTTCATCCCATCAGGCCGGATTGTCGATATCCACGAAACGATGCTCTAGCCCGTACTCTGCTGCCAACCACTCTCCTAGTGCCTTCACCCCATCCCGCTCGGTAGCATGATGACCTGCGGCGAAGTAGGTGACGCCCTCCTCACGCGCATCATGCGTGGTGCGCTCGGATATCTCACCGGACAAGAAAGCATCGACGCCTGTCTCAATGGCCAACTTGAGATAGTCCTGTGCCCCACCGGTACACCAGGCAACACGCTTGATCGGTCGCTCATGCCCTGCGACCACCAATACCTCACGGCCCAGCCGCTGACTGAACTCTACGCCGAGTGCGGCACTGTCCAGCCCTTCTCCTGTTAGACCTTTCTTTGCCAGTAGCTCGTCTGACAACCGGCCGACATGTACTAGCCCACGGCCGATGACACCGTCCAGGCATCCTTCGCTGACCAACCCGAGGCGCTCGGCGAGGCGCGCGTTATTCCCAAGTGTCGGATGTGCATCCAATGGCAGGTGATAGGCCGCCAGATTGATGTCATGCACCAATAGCGTCTTCAGGCGACGACGCTTCATACCCGTCACCTGCGCCTGCTCGTTCTTCCAGAAATAGCCGTGATGGACAAGAACAAGGTCAGCCTGCCAGGCAACGGCCTCATCCAGCAGCGCTTGGCAGGCAGTGACACCACTCATCACGCGCCGCACGTCGCGCCGCCCTTCTACCTGCAGACCATTGACGGTGTAGTCCTTGAAGGCTTTTACCTCCAAACAGGCATCCAAAGCGTCAATTAGCGTGTCACGATCAGCCATTGGGCCTCCAGCAGTTAGAGTCATCGAGTGTTACACTTGCGCTCATTGTAACGGCGCAGCGTCGCCATGTAAGCGCGCTGCTCTTCTCGAGATTCTCAGAGAGGAGCATTGCACGTAATATTCAGTTTCTTTATTTCTGTGTCCGCTGCGCGCCTAACGGGGCTCACGGGCTTTTCATCAGGATTCACGATGCCTCAGATGCGCCGCTCTCTTCGCAGCTCTTTACTTCCCTTGCTCTGGCCTGTCGTTACCGGGGTTCTGCTGGCGATTGTCGTGCTTGATCGCTTCCCTGCATTAGGCCTTGATAACGCTCCAGCCACTGCACAAAACGACCAGACGACTGTCGAGCCCTACCCTGCGCCAGAGCCGGTAGCGCAGCAAGTGTTGCCCGCTCCAAGCCTGACACTGTCAGCAGCACAGCGTGAGGAATCGGCTGATCCAGTGCTGCGCGAAGCCCCACCGCTACAGCGCAATAACGGCCCCGCTAGCTATCAGACCGCCGTGGATGCTGCCGCACCCGCTGTCGTCAACATCTATTCATCACGCAAGATCAGCGACGACAGCAAGCATCCGTTGATGTCAGATCCCTTCTTCAATCAGTTCTATGGCGACGATGCCGTGCGCAGCCAGCGCATGCTGTCGAGCTTGGGGTCTGGCGTCATCTTGTCCAGCGATGGCTACATCCTGACCAATAACCATGTCATTCAGGGGGCAGACCAGATTCAAGTCGCGTTACGCGATGGCAGAGAAACATTGGCCAAGGTGGTCGGCGTTGATCCGGAGTCTGATATCGCCGCGCTGAAGATCGATCTCGACAACCTGCCCACAGTGGCAATAGCAGATTCTACCCAGGTACACGTCGGCGATGTCTCACTGGCAATCGGTAATCCCTTCGGGGTTGGCCAGACCGTCACGATGGGTATCATCTCGGCGACAGGGCGCAACCATCTGGGCCTGAACGCTTATGAGGACTTCATCCAGACTGATGCTGCGATCAATCCGGGCAACTCCGGCGGCGCTCTGGTCAATACCGATGGTTCACTGGTCGGTATCAATACTGCCATCTACTCACGCTCAGGCGGCTCGCAAGGCATTGGCTTTGCCATCCCTGCCAACCTGGCGCGCGAAATCCTCGAAGCACTGGTCGACCACGGCCGTGTGATTCGCGGTTGGCTGGGATTAGAGGTGCAAGAGCTAACGCCCTCGCTGGCAAACTCCTTTGGCCTCAGTGCACCACAGGGCGTCGTCGTGGCTGCCGTACTCCGCGATGGCCCTGCCGCGCGCGCAGGGCTAAAGCCAGGCGACATACTGGTCGGTATCGGCGGCAAGCGCCTGATCGACGCTCGACTGGCCATGGCAGATATCGCTGCTGTAAAACCCGGCAACACTCTTCAACTACGTATATTGCGTGACGGCAAGGCACAGAATATCGACGTCCAGGTCGGTGAGCGCCCCATTCCGGACAACACGCCACCGCCGATTGAGCAAGATGAAAACCGCCAGGGCTGAGCGCAGTCTGACAATGGCAGTGGATCATTAGCAGTCACGCCTATCCCATCATAAGAACGCCCACCACGGAATCCGTGGTGGGCGTTCTTGGTTCAGCTGCGCCTGGTTTAACTCAATAACCAGCCGCTGATTGCTGACCACTGTCTCAATCGATGATGCGGTTCTCAGCACTGCGTGCATGCGCTGTGAGCGACTCACCACGCGCCAGCACAGAAGCAGTACGCCCCAGAGTCGACGCCCCTTCCGGCGAGCACTGAATCAGCGAAGAGCGTTTCTGGAAATCATAGACACCCAGCGGCGAGGAGAAGCGCGCCGTGCCGGAGGTCGGCAGTACATGGTTGGGACCTGCACAGTAATCCCCCAGCGCTTCCGACGTGTACGAGCCCATGAAGATGGCCCCTGCGTGCCGCACTCCCTCGACCCACTCTTCAGGTTTCGTGACCGACAGCTCCAGGTGTTCCGGTGCAATTCGATTGATCAGCGTCAGCGCCTCTTCTGGGCCACTGACGCGAATCAATGCGCCGCGCGCGCGCAGGGACGCAAGAATGATTTCAGCACGCTCCATGGTCGGCACAAGGCGCGTGATGGCTTCTTCTACTGCTGCCAAGTGCTCATCATCCCAGCCGATGAGAATTGCCTGGGCATCTTCATCGTGCTCAGCTTGCGAGAACAGATCCATCGCCAGCCAGTCCGGATCAGTCACACCATCGCTGACCACCAGAATCTCGGAGGGCCCGGCAATCATGTCGATACCCACCTGACCGAAGACGGCGCGCTTGGCGGTCGCGACATAGATATTACCGGGGCCAACGATCTTGTCGACACGTGGCACTGTCTCGGTACCGTAAGCCAGCGCTGCAACTGCCTGCGCACCACCGATGGTGAAGACGCGATCGATACCGGCCAGATGCGCCGCTGCCAGCACTAGATCATTGACCACACCATCAGGCGTCGGCACCACCATGATGATTTCACGCACGCCGGCAACATGTGCCGGAATCGCGTTCATCAGCACGGAAGATGGATACGCTGCCTTGCCGCCAGGTACATAGATGCCCGCACGATCCAGTGGCGTTACCTTCTGCCCCAGCAAGCTGCCGTATTCATCACGGAACGACCAGCTCTCCGGCTTCTGGTGTTCGTGATAGACCCGTACGCGCTCGGCTGCTATCGACAGCGCTTCACGCTGTGCCTCAGGCAGCTCGACATACGCCTTGGCCAGACGCTCAGCGCCAATGACAAGCTCCGCCATGCTGGAGACATTCAATCGATCAAACCGATTGGAGAACTCAACCAGTGCTGAATCGCCTTCTGCCTTGACCCGCGTCAGGATATCGGCGACACGGTGCTGAACCTCGGCATCGGAAACCCCTTCCCAGGACAGCAAGTTATCAAGGCGTGAAGTAAAATCGGTATCACGGCTATCGAGCCGGTTGATCAGAGTATCCATGCGAACCTCATGTTATATCTTGGGCAGAAAGGCTGAACGGGACGGGCGTTTCCAGCTGCCATGGTCGTCTAGGCGACCTTGTGTGATAAATGATTTTCAACCTTTACGGCGCGCTTCCACCGCTTGGCGTAGACGGTCGATCAGCGGCTTGAGGCGATCATGCTTCATGGTCATGGCAGCCTTGTTGACCACCAATCGCGTACTGATATCGGTAATCAGCTCACGCGGCTCCATACCGTTGGCACGCAAGGTATTGCCGGTATCGACGATATCGACAATCTCATCGGCGAGATTCATCAACGGTGCCAACTCCATCGCGCCATACAGCTTGATAACCTCAGCCTGGATACCTTGCTCGGCATAGTAGCGACGCGCCACATCGACAAACTTGGTCGCGACACGACGACGCGCGCCCTGCTGCTGCTGACCGACGACACCAGCCGTCATCAACTGGCACTTGGCAATCTCCAGATCCAGCGGCTCATACAAGCCTTCGGCGCCGTGCTCGAGCAATACATCCTTGCCGGCAATTCCGAGATCAGCAGCACCCAGCTGGACATAGGTCGGCACGTCTGTCGCGCGAATGATGACCAGTTTGACATCAGGGATATTGGTATCAAACAGCAGCTTGCGACTCTTGCTCAGGTCTTCAAGCGGCTCGATACCGGCATCGGCCAGCAGCGGCAGGGTTTCCTTGAGGATACGCCCCTTGGAGAGGGCGACGACCAGTTGCTTGCTCATGGGGTATTCGCCCGTACTTGTGTAGAAGAATTCGCGCCAGAGCTCTCTTCAGAAGAACTCGGCAATCGTCGCCGATATGAACATGCCAACGGCGACGTAGCGTAAGTAAGGAAAGCCTGGAGTAGCGAGAACGCCGGCTCAGCCCGTGGTACGGCGAATGAGTACGCCAAGCCCCGAGAGCTTCTCTTCAATGCATTCGTAACCGCGATCAATGTGATAGATGCGGTCAACCATTGTCTCGCCATCCGCGACGATAGCGGCAATGACAAGCGACGCCGAAGCACGCAGATCCGTCGCCATCACTGGTGCACCGGACAAACGCTCAGTTCCGGTCACCACTGCAGTATTTCCTTCAAGCGCGATGTGCGCGCCCATGCGGTTGAGTTCCTGCACGTGCATGAAGCGATTTTCAAAGATGGTCTCGATCACGGTACTGGTGCCTTCCGCAACCGCATTCATCGCCACGAACTGTGCCTGCATATCGGTGGGAAATGCCGGATACGGTGCGGTGCGGATGTTGACCGCCTTCGGACGCTTGCCGTGCATGTCCAGTTCAATCCAGTCATCACCAGTCGTGATGGTGGCACCGGCTTCTTCCAGCTTGGCCAGCACAGCGTCAAGCGTATCAGCACGTGTACGAGTGACACGTACCTTGCCGCGCGAGGCGGCGGCCGCGACCAGGAAGGTACCCGTCTCGATGCGATCAGGCATGACGGAATATTCACAGCCATGCAGCTTCTCGACACCCTCGATGATGATGGTATCGCTGCCGTGACCACTGATCTTTGCACCCATGGCGATCAAACATTGCGCCAGATCGACAACTTCCGGTTCACGCGCCGCATTTTCAAGCACGGTACGCCCTTCCGCCAGCGTCGCAGCCATCAGCAGGTTTTCCGTCCCGGTCACGGTCACGACATCAAAGACGATACGTGCACCCTTGAGGCGCCCTGTCGGAGCCTTGGCGCGGATATAACCGTTCTCCACCGTGATCTCGGCACCCATGGCTTCAAGGCCACGGATGTGTAGATCGACCGGACGCGAGCCAATGGCACAACCACCCGGCAGTGAGACCTCAGCACTGCCGAAGTGCGCCAGCAGTGGGCCCAGCACCAGAATCGAAGCACGCATCTTCTTGACCAGGTCGTACGGTGCGTGACAGTGCTCGACCTTGGAGCCATCAAGCTGCACGGTCATATTATCGCCCATCACCGGCTCGACACCCATGCGCCCGAGCAGCTCCAGGCTAGTGGTGATGTCCTGCAAATGCGGCAGGTTGCTGATGGTCACGGGACCTTCCGAAAGCAGGGTTGCCGCCAGAATGGGCAGTGCCGAATTCTTGGCACCGCTGGCCCAGACTTCTCCATTGACCGGCCCGTTGCCGGTGATGATCAGCTTATCCATGAAATGTTCCGGTCAGCCCTGAGCATTGCCGGCAGCAGCATCATACTGCGCCGGGGTATAGGTACGAATGCTGATGGCATGCAGCGCACCAGAGCGAATTTCGTCATTGATTGCGGAGAACACCAGCTGCTGCGCCTTGACGCGACTGAGGTCAGCAAAGATCTCACCCACGGCGACGACCTGGAAATTGCAGCCTTCGCCCTGGATATGAAAATCGACGTTCTCGATTCGAGCCTCGAGCAGGGCCTTGACATCATTCGGTTGCATAACGGGCGGTAACTCCTTCGCTGTGCATGGCGGGGTCAGTGAATATGACCAATACAATAAGACCGCACATGGTAATCAAAAGCGCGCGGGAACGCGATTGGCAGGAAGCATCCGGCCCTTCACGTTCCCGCGCAGCGTAGTAACAACTTACGAGTTGTCAGGAGAGCTTTAACGAAGGCACTTGCCAAAGCAGCTGCCAAAGCAATCTATCGGGCCTCATTTAACGCTTCAGGCAGTGTCGATAGAGGCCGGTGCCTCAACAGCCACCCCACTACTCTCCAGGCCTGGCAAAAAGCTTTCAAGCCCGGAAACAGCTGCTAAACGACTCAACGCGGGCGACAGACGCAAGTGAGTGATATGCCCGGAGTAGTCAGCAAGATGACGCTGCCATTCAAGCAGTACGCTCAAGGTGGCAGTGCTCGCGCTTTCCACTCCACACAGATCAATGGACACACCATCACTACGGCGCCCCAGCCATTTCTTACCGGCTTCAGCGAGCTCAGCGGCATTGTCAAAGTCCGGCTGGCCACTTAACGCCAGCTGGACCTCATCTGCCTCTAGTCTTATACCGTCGCTATCAAAGAGTGTTTTCATGGTCATATCGCCACTAAAAGGGCTCAGCTATTGCTGTTGCCCTTGTCCTCCGCGGCCGTCTTGTCGAGGTCAACATCTGGCTGCCAGCCATTGATCACGGCATCAATATCGCGACCGTTGTCACGCATGGCTTGATCGAACTGATTACGGAAAGTCAGGCCAAGATTGACGCCATTGACGATTACATTGACCACCTTCCATTCGTCATTACGCAGGCGCATGGAGTAGGCGACCGGATAGACCTTGCCCTTGGTATCGATCACGTCCATGTAGACAGTATCCTGATCTTCGTAGCGACGATCACCTTCGCTGTCCTTCACTTCAAGCTTGGCGTAGTCGAAGCTCACCAAACCCTTGGCGTAGGTGCCGATCAAGGTGTCGTGAAAGACCTTGGAGAACTCGGTACGCTGCTTTGGCGAAGCTGCTTTGAAATACTTGCCCATCACGCTTGCCGCGATATAGCGATAATCCACGACCGGCTTGAGCGCGGTATCCACCAGCCTTCCAGCTCGTTGATGTTGTCCTTGTAGTAGCTCTCGCGACTGTCGATCTTGGTGGTCAGGCCTTCGACGGTATCACGCAGCAGGACATCAGGTTCCTGCGAGGCGGCCGCCGCCAGCGGGCTCATTGTCATCAGGGCCGACAAGCTCAGTACACTCAGCGGACGAATAAGCTGCTTGAGAAAATGGGTCATCAGGTTTGCTCCTTGAAAGTATGCATCGCGCGAACGGCGAGTCAGGCTTGCGTCAGCGCTTCAGGAAATGCCCGAATTAGCTCTTCGAGAAATTAGAGACGAACTGCTGAATCAATTCTTCCAGCACCAACGCTGACTGGGTATCTCGGATGGTATCGCCATCTTCAAGCATCTCCGGGTCTCCGCCAGTACTCAGGCCGATATACTGCTCCCCCAGAAGGCCGGAAGTCAGGATGGCGGCCGTAGTGTCCTTGCTCAGCTTGTCCTTGAGGCCGCTGTCCAGCTTCATCGTCACACGGGCATCAAACCACTTCGGGTCCAGCTCGATGCTTTCGACACTACCGACGGCAACGCCTGCCATGGTGACTTTTGACCGCGCCTTGAGGCTTCCGATCCCTGAAAAGTTGGCATTGAGCACGAAGGTGTCATCCGCTTGCTGAAAAGTGACACCACTGACGCGCAGGCCCAGAAACACCATGCCAAGAAAACCGGCGAGCACGAACAGGCCCACGCCAAACTCGACCATGCGGGTACGTTTCATCCAATATCTCCAAACATGACGGCCGTGAGGACAAAGTCGAGCCCCAGTACCGCCAGCGATGAATAAACCACAGTACGTGTGGTTGCGCGCGAGATGCCTTCCGAGGTCGGGATAAGATCATAGCCTTGGAAAACTGCAATCCAGCTCACCACCAGCCCGAAGACCAGTGATTTGACGACACCATTCATGACATCGCCGATAAAATCGACATTCGACTGCATGCTGCTCCAGTAGGCACCTTCATAGATGCCCAGCCAGTCGACACCGACCAGCTTGCCCCCCCAGATACCCACCACGCTGAAGCCTATGGTCAGCAGCGGCAGAGAAACGAATCCAGCCCACAAGCGCGGTGCCACGATGCGTTTCAGAGGGTCAACACCAATCATCTCCATGCTGGTCAACTGCTCAGTCGCCTTCATCAAGCCAATCTCGGCTGTCAGTGCTGATCCGGCACGCCCTGCGAACAGCAGCGCTGCCACGACGGGAGCCAGCTCTCGCAATAGCGACAGCGACACCATCTGGCCCAGCGCCTCTTCAGCACCAAAGCCTACCAGGATGGTGTATCCCTGCAGGGCAAGCACCATACCGATGAACAGTCCCGAGACCAGCACGATCGCCAGTGATAACACACCGACAAAATGCATCTGACGCACCCACAGCCCGATGCCTTCGCGAGAAGGAATACCTATACCGGCCTGTACCAGCAAAATACCCGCACGACCGACAGCGGCAATCACTTCAATACTGCTACGACCGAGTGAAGTAATCGAGCCTAGCAGCCCACGATTCAGCGCGCTCATGATGACTGCCTCCTGCCTGATGACTCCGCTGACGATTCACGCCCATCGAGAATGTCACCTTCAAAGTCCGGCGCGGGATAATGGAACGGTACTGGCCCATCGGGTTTGCCGTGGATGAACTGGGCCACGCGAGGGTCTGCATCGGCATTGAGCTCTGCGGGCGTGCCCTGCGCCATCACTTTGCCGTCGGCAATGACATAGACGTAATCGGCGATGGTCAGCGTTTCCTTGATATCGTGGGAAACGACTAACGCTGTCATATCCAACGCATCGTTGAGACGACGAATCAGATTGACCAACACGCCCATCGAAATAGGGTCCTGTCCGGCAAACGGTTCGTCATACATGATCAAATCAGGATCGAGCGCGATGGCGCGCGCCAGTGCGACACGACGCGTCATGCCACCAGAAAGCTCAGCCGGCATCAGTTCGCGTGCACCACGCAAGCCAACAGACTCGAGTTTGATCAGCACGATGTCACGAATCATCGCATCAGGAAGATCGGTGTGTACGCGCAACGGAAAGGCCACATTCTCAAACACGCTGAGATCAGAAAATAGTGCGCCGCTCTGAAACAACATACCCATGCGGCGACGCATGCGGAACAACTCGCGACGCGACAAGCCATGCACGTGCTGTCCTGCAATCTCGACGCGACCCGCGGAGGGCGTTAATTGCCCGCCGATCAACTTGAGCAACGTCGTCTTGCCGGTCCCCGACGGCCCCATGATGGCGGTGATCTTGCCGCGTGGGACCTTGAGTTCAATACCGGAGAAAATTTCGCGCTCGCCCCGAGTAAAACGCAGGCCTTCAACACGAATCAGCGCATCATCAAGATCAATGCCACTTTCCGTGCCCAAGGAGGATGACGATGCATCCTGGTCGCCCGCATCCTGGCCGTTCGCATCGGTCGGTGTTGCGGTCTGACCGGGCAATTCAGTCATAAAAGCATCCGCTGTGAGGGAATATCGACACGCAGAGCCAACCATCTGCAGCTCGTAATCACGCCGAATGTCCGAATCATGAGATCCAAGGATCAAGTTAGTTAGCGAACATCGTATCCGAACCCACCCCTCTGCCGCCAGTCTCACTCGTCAGTGATACACCCCGTTACCTTGCAAAGCTTTTAGGGGATGCGTTTAATGACGCGGTTCCCAGCAATACGCCACTGCCCCTCCTCCTGCCTCGAGAGTCCTGATGCTATATCCCATCCTTGCAATCATCCTTGGCCTGATTGGCCTTGTCTGGAGCGCCGATCGGTTTGTCGAAGGCGCTGCCGCTACTGCCCGGCGTGCCGGAATGAGCAAGCTTTTGATCGGGATGACCATCGTATCCGTCGGCACGTCAGCACCGGAAATCGTCGTTTCCATCATGGCATCACTCGATGGCACTCCGGATATCGCGACGGGTAACGCACTAGGCTCCAACATCGCCAATATCGGCATGGTGCTGGGCGTGACAGCACTTGTCGCACCAATCCCTGTCCATTTTGGATTGGTACGTCGAGAGCTACCGCTATTGCTGGCAGCCACGGCATTGGCGGGTTACGCCCTTTCCAATAGCGCCCTGAGTCGCCTCGATGGCATCCTGCTACTGGCACTGCTGGTCTTTACGATCGTGTGGCTGTTCAAGGTCGATGCTCCAAGCGAAGAAGAAGCCGGTGGCGATATCCCTGACATGACGGCCGGGCGCGCCGTCTTCTGGCTACTCATTGGCTTGGCAGTCCTGATCGCCAGTTCCCGAGCACTGGTATGGGGTGCCACTGACATCGCTGAGGCGTTCGGTGTGCCAGAATTGATCATTGGCTTGACCGTGATCGCCATCGGCACCAGCCTGCCGGAACTAGCCGCCAGTGTCGCCAGCGCACTCAAACGTCACCACGACATCGCTATCGGCAATATCATCGGTTCCAATCTCTTCAACATCCTGGCAGTACTGCCGATGCCGGGGCTGATAGCGCCGGGGCCCGTCGATGGCAGCGCCATCAGCCGTGACTATCCGGTGATGCTGGGGCTGACCCTGCTGCTGGCCGCTCTACTCATCTGGCAGCGTCGCGGCAAGATCGGGCGCGGGCCCGGCGTTATTCTACTCGGCTGCTATCTGGCCTACAGCGCCTGGCTAGCCATCAGCCTGACCCACTGACTAGCACCATTCTTGTCACCGCCGTGCGAGCAATGACACTCCTTCTCACACGGCTTGAGTCCTGGCCACACAACAGGCAACAATCTGATCATGACCACGTCTTCCAGCACCCAGCACACTGCGCTAAATGATGCCGCCAGCGCGACCGATTCGCCCAACGCTGCCGATGCCGATTTTCGCGCCAGCGCACGACGTACCTTCGCGATTGAGGGTGCTGCCATCATCGCCCTCGAGCAGCATCTCGATGCTGATTTCGATCGTGCCTGCCAGTTGATGCTGGCCACACAGGGCCGTGTCATCGTCACCGGCATGGGCAAATCAGGCCATGTCGCCAGCAAGATCGCTGCGACGCTGGCCAGCACCGGGACTCCCGCCTTCTTTGTGCATCCAGGCGAAGCCAGCCATGGCGATCTCGGCATGATCACCTCGGCCGATGTGGTGCTGGCGCTCTCCAATTCCGGTGAGACAGCCGAAGTCACCGCCCTGCTGCCCTTGCTCAAGCGCATGGGCACGCCGCTGGTCTCGATGACAGGCAAGCCCGGTTCGACGTTGGCACGTGATGCGGATGCACACTTGGATACCAGTGTCGCGCAAGAGGCCTGCCCTCTGAATCTGGCGCCAACGGCCTCAACCACCGCCGCACTGGTAATGGGTGATGCGCTCGCCGTGGCATTGCTCGAAGCCCGCGGCTTCACGGCAGAAGAATTTGCCCTCTCGCACCCTGGCGGCACCCTCGGTCGCCGCCTACTGCTACGCGTGCAGGATGTAATGCACAAGGGCAATGATCTGCCACGCGTGAATCTGGGCAGCCCGCTGCGTGACGCATTACTCGAGATCACCCGTCAAGGCATGGGCTTCACCTGCGTGATCGATGCAGACGAGCATCTTGTCGGCGTCTACACCGATGGCGACCTGCGGCGTACACTGGATCAACATGGTGATCTGCGCGCGCTAAAGGTCGATGACGTGATGACCCGCGGTGGCAAGACTATCCGCTCCAGCATGCTAGCCGCCGAAGCAGTGCGCATCATGGAAGAAAACCGTATCAGCGTTCTGGTAGTCTGTGATGAGGATGAGCATCCTATCGGAGCCATCCACATGCACGGCCTGCTGGCCAGCGGTGTGATCTGAACCACTGGACGCGAGTGCTGTCTTCTACGACAGCAGTGCATTCAGCAAGCTAGCGCGGCGTTTGACGCCACTACGGACAGTCACTTGTTTGAGCCACATCACCAGCCGTTCACAGGACAGCGTCAAGCACGCACGGAGTGCGAGGAGAAACATCATGAGTGAGAGTATTTCCCTGACGGAAGACTACCCACAGGACATCATTGATCGGGCACGTCACGTGCGCCTGCTGGCATTGGATGTGGATGGCGTGCTGACCGACAATCGCCTGCACTATGACGCCAATGGCGTGGAAACCAAGAGCTTCCATGTGCAGGATGGCCATGGCCTCAAGCTGATTCTGCGCAGTGGCATTCGTGTCGCCTTGATCACTGGCCGTACCTCTCCGATGGTGGAACGACGCGCCAAGGAACTGGGGATTCAGGACGTCATTCAGGGCCGTGAAGACAAGCTGGTCGCGCTCAGCCAACTGTGCCGTGAACACGATATTGAGCTCGACCAGGTTGCCTACTGTGGTGACGACCTGCCGGACCGCGAAGCTATCCGTCGCGTCGGTCTCGGTATCAGCGTGCCCAATGCCATGCCTTATGTGTTGAGCGAAGCCAACTGGGTGACCTCTCACTCGGGCGGTGAGGGTGCCGTACGCGAAATCTGTGACCTACTGCTCAAGGCACAGGGCCACTGGGCGTCAGTGCTCGATACCTATCTACAGAGGTCGAACGCCTGATGTTACGTTTGCCCCGTCCTTCTCCGCGTCTATGGTTGATGCTGCTATTGCTGCTGGTCGGTGGCGTACTCGCCTGATAGAGCAGCGCAATAGCCTTGAATCTGCCATAGGTACACAGGTCAACAGCGGTGAGCCGGACTACTATCTTGACGGGGCTGACATGACTCGCTTCGATGCGCGGGGCGTGCCGTTTCAAGACATGACTTCCCCGCACATTGAGCATACGCCCGAGGATGATGTCACCATCGCGCAAGCTCCAAAGATTAGCACCAACGATAGCGAGGACCGCCGCTGGTATGCCACTGGCAAGCGCGGCGTTCTCAGTGCCGGTGGCGACACCTTCACGCTAGAGGGCAACGCACAGCTGCGTCAGCCTTCCGATGCCTGGACACTGGATACTGACGTACTGAACTACAGCCGCGAACAGAACCGTGCCTGGAGCGACGTACCCGTCGTCATTACCCAGAATGGTCAGCATATCGAAAGCAACAGCTTCAGCGCGGATCTTTCCAAGGACTCCGCCGTGCTGGACGGTCGTGTACGCGGCACGCTTCAACCCGGCAAGGGCAAGAGTGCGGCCAGCAAGGAAGCTGAACGTATCGATGAGGGCAGCGATGCTACCTCAAACGATAGCGAAGGACGCGTCAACAGCACTTTCGAAGCCGCACCTGAAGCCAGTCAGTAATCATCATGGTACTTAGCGTACAGTCAGCGCGGCTGAGCACATCCCACGTGCTGCCAGTCCAATAGACTCCCTTATTCACTGCTTCCCGACGGCATGCCTGATCGAGAAGACATACCCGGTTCTGCCAAGGAGCACCCCATGACTTCAACGACTCTCAAGCCCTTGACGGCCTGGCGACAGACTATTAACAGCAGTGTCATGGCCTTGTGCCTGACACTCGGCATGGCTATCACTGCGCCAGCAGCATTAGCGCTCGACAATGATGCCAATCAGCCGATCAACATCGCTGCCGACTCCCTGTCACTGGATGATAAAGCCGGCACTGCAACCTATACCGGCCGTGTCGAAATGCGCCAGGGCAGCATGAAGCTGGATGCCAGCCGCGTTGACATTAGCCGCGCCAACAGCGGCGAGATCTCATTGGTCAAGGCAACAGGCAAGCGTGCCTATCTGGAACAGAAACCCACTCCAGACGACAAGCTGGTCAAAGGCTGGGCAGACACCATTCTCTACCATGCACTGGAACGTAGAGTAGAACTGGTCGGTAACGCTCGTCTCGAAAAGGGTGATGACACCTTCGAAGGTGGCTACGTGGAGTACTTCCTCGACAAACGCCAAGTCAATGCCAACAACAGCAGCGACGCCTCACAGAAGAGCGACGGCAGTTCACGCGTACACATGACGTTGACACCGCGTGGCGCCAACACCAGCAAGGAAAACTGAGTCATGACTGCCGCTCCCCTCCGCACGCTCAGCGCACGCCACCTGGCCAAAGCCTACAAGGGGCGCAAGGTGGTCAAGGATATCTCGCTGGAAATTCGTCAAGGCGACATCGTCGGCCTGCTAGGACCCAATGGTGCTGGCAAGACCACCTCGTTCTACATGATTGTCGGCTTGGTACGCGCTGATGCCGGCAGCGTCACCATCGATGACAATGATCTCTCCGACTCTGCCATGCACTTGCGGGCACGCGCTGGCATCGGCTATCTGCCACAGGAAGCCTCAATCTTCCGCAAGCTGTCAGTGGCCGACAACATCATGGCGATTCTGGAGACACGCAAGGACCTTGATCGCAACGGGCGCAAAGCGCGCCTTGAAGAGCTGCTGAATGAGTTCAGCATCACGCATATCCGCGCCAGCACCGGCATGAGCCTCTCTGGCGGTGAGCGTCGGCGTGTCGAAATTGCACGCGCATTAGCGACAGAGCCGGATTTCATACTGCTGGATGAACCCTTTGCCGGTGTTGATCCCATCTCGGTAGGCGAGATCAAGAGCATCGTGCGACAACTGCGTGATCGCGGCATTGGCGTACTGATCACCGATCACAACGTTCGAGAAACACTCGATATCTGTGATACCGCCTATATCGTCGGTGACGGTCAGATCATCGCGCACGGTGATGCCGATACCATTCTAGCCAATCAGCAGGTACGCGATGTGTATCTGGGGCATGAGTTCAAGCTTTAATCGGTAGCATGAGAGCAAGGCACCTCGTATCGCCGTCCCTCGCAGAATGACATTACATGCTCAAGGATGTTGTTACCTCACTGGTATCAGCCTTGAGCATGACGTCCATACCACCTTCGTTGAAACATGGCATACAAGTTGCTTGAATAATCTCTTTCGCCCCTTGTCAGTGCCCCGATCCACGGTATAGCGTAGAAGCACGTTCCTTTGCCGTGAATCGACAGCCCCATGAAACCCACCTTGCAACTCCGCCTTGGCACTTCGCTGACTATGACGCCACAACTGCAGCAGGCTATTCAGCTGCTTCAGTTGTCGACGCTCGACCTGCGTCAGGAAATTCAACAGGCGCTCGAGTCCAACCCCATGCTGGAACTCGACGAGGACTATGAGGCGCTGGAAGTCGTTGAAGCACAGGATGCGAGCGAGATTTCCACTGCCGAAACAAACAGCGAGATCCCGGAAGAGTATCCTCTCGATAGTGACTGGTCGGACCTCTATCAGGATCACGCTGGCAGCCTGACAAGCTCAGGAAGTAGTAGCGGCAGTGATGACGGCCAGGATTTCGAGCGCAACACCAGTGTAGAAAGCCTGCAAGATCATCTGCGCTGGCAATTAGCGATGACCGACCTCGACGACCGTGAACGGCAAATGGCGGAAAGCCTGATTGATGCCGTGGACGGTGCAGGCTACCTGAGCCTGACCCTGGACGAGCTAGTCGATGGCTTGCGGGGGCAAGGGCTGGCTGGCCTCAAAGCCTCGGAACTAGAGCAGGTACTGCTACGCTTGCAGCAGTTCGATCCCACTGGCGTCTTCGCCCGCGATCTACGCGAATGCCTGCTGCTACAACTGGCATTGCTGCCCGATGACCTGCCGCTACTCGCGCAGGCTCGGCGATTGGTACGTCAGTTTCTTGAAGCGCTGGGAAACGATGATCGCAAGCTACTCAAGCGCCGCCTGGGACTGGATGATGCTGAGCTGGACCACGTCATTCGACTGATACGAGCACTGGACCCACGCCCAGCCTCCGCTTGGGGGGAGCCCGCCAGTGACTATGTGATACCTGACCTGCTGGTACGCCATACTCGTCACGGCTGGCAGGTTGAGCTCAATCCCGAAGCGCTGCCGAAGCTACGTATCCAGCCGGAATATGCAGCGCTCATCAAGCGGGCAGACAAGTCTGTGGACAACACCTTCCTCAAGGATAATCTTCAGGAAGCGCGCTGGCTGATGAAAAGTCTCTCGTCACGTAATGACACACTGCTCAAGGTAGGGCGTGAAATCATGGCGCGGCAGATCGACTTTCTTGAGCAAGGTGAGGAAGGCATGAAGCCTCTGATCCTCGCCAATATCGCTGAAGTGGTCGAGATGCACGAATCCACTATCTCGCGCGTCACGACTCAGAAGTACATTCATACCCCTCGCGGCGTCTTCGAACTCAAATTCTTCTTCTCGAGCCAAGTGGGAGGGAGCGGCAATGGCGATGCACATTCCAGTACCGCCATTCGCGCACGTATCCGAAAACTGATTGCGGACGAGCCGGCGCGCAAACCGCTGTCGGATTCACGTCTGGTCGACCTACTCGCCAGCGATGGCATTGAAGTCGCACGCCGCACCGTCGCAAAATATCGCGAAGCCATGAGTATTCCTTCCTCTAGCGAACGCAAGCGACTGGCCTGATCATCTAGCTAGCCAGAGGCCACTACCTTTGTCATGGCCTTAAAAATCGTAAATATCCACATCATGATCAGCCGGCTTGCATGGAAAGCCGGCGATTTTCTCCCAAGGCATGACCGCCAGCATGTACCTCTCACTCCCAATTGCATGTTTTTAAAATCACTTTCGATAGTATTACCGATCATTCGTGCGGCTTTTCTTACGCAAAACCCCGCCTCCTTCGTGCTCATCCCGTACTTTTGACCAATCCAAGACGCCCACTAACATCGACGTACATGCTGACATTAGCGACTAACAGTCGCCTTCTTGTCACTCTTCCAGCGCAAACCGTCACACTCCTCTGTCATGGAACGTTCCGTTCTCCCCCAGTGAGTTGAAGACAAGCCTTGCGCCACGATGCAGCGCAGCGTTGATCTTTGCTCAAAGCTTGGGCATTGTCGGGGTAGGCGCTCGACGCACCTGACACGAGCCAAGTTTGTTACTGGCAGCGGCAGGCACGGAAACCATGTAGCAGAGCGTCTTATCAGGGTTTGCTCGCAGTCAAAAAGGGTTACAATTGAAAGGTAACCCGCTGGATAAAGGAGCGTGTCCATGCAAGTGAATATTACCGGGCATCATGTGGAACTTACCGACCCTCTCCGCGATTATATCAACGAGAAGCTCGCTCGCCTCGAACGGCATTACGACAACATCACCAATGTTCAGGTGACTTTGTCGATCGAGAAGGAGCGCCAGCAGGCAGCCTGCACATTGCATGCTGCCGGCGCAGATCTCCACGCCCTGGCAGAAGACCTCAACATGTACGCTGCCATCGACGCGCTCGCCGACAAGCTGGATCGCCAGCTGGTCAAACACAAGGAAAAGTCCCAGGCTCGCTCTCAGGGCACCGGGACCCGTTGACCTTCTGCCATGACACTTGATCAGATCCTTCCCCCCGAGCGCACGCTTTACGGTGTCCCCGGGGGGAGCAAGAAGCGGGTGCTGGAATTTTTCAGCACCTTCATTGCCCAGAACATTCCCAGCCTGGATAGTCAGGAAGTCTTCTCACGCCTGATTGGTCGTGAACGACTAGGGTCGACCGGTATCGGCCATGGTGTGGCCGTGCCACATGCACGCAGCCCGCATTGCAAGACGCCCATCGCGGCCTTTCTGAAGCTCGGTGACCCCATCGACTTTGATGCCATTGATGGAGAGCCCATCGACCTGCTGTTTGTGCTGTTGGTCCCTGAGGAGGCAGATGACACACATCTCACCTTGCTCGGGCAGGTGGCTGAGCTATTGAACTCGCCCACCAATCGGTCAGCATTACGTCAAGCCGATAGCCAGCGTGCACTCTACGATGTACTGACATCAGCCATCGCCGAACTTCCGGCGCGTTGATCATCGAGCCCGGACATCGTCCGGGCTTTTGTACTGACAGCCACTGTTCGGGCTGCCCTCTCAGGCGCCATTTGCACTCACTCTACGCTGACCTCGCCTTTGGAGAGCATTCATGAAGATCGTGATCATCAGTGGCCGCTCTGGCTCCGGTAAATCGATCGCCCTTCAGGCCTTGGAAGACATTGGCTACTATGCCATCGATAATCTTCCCGGCATGCTGCTGGCACCGCTTGTCGAACAGCTAGAGAAAGACAGTCCTACACGTCGTCGCATCGCGGTATCCATCGATGCACGCAATCTTCCTGATGCCCTGACGCGTTTCCCTGAGCTGCTCGACGATGTACGTCAGAGTGGCATGGACGTACAGGTCGTCTATATCACGACCGATTCCCGCGTGTTACTGGAGCGCTACTCCGCCACACGCCGTCGTCACCCGCTGACACGCGATAACGACCGCACCCTGGCAGAAGCCATCGAGATTGAGCAGCAGACGCTAGCGCCTATCCGCGAGAAGTCTGACCTCATCATCGATTCAACCAGTTTGAGCGTGCATGACTTGCGCTCACGCATTACCGAGCAAGTCGCGCAACATAGTTCTCGCCACCTGACTCTCACGTTTGAGTCTTTTGGCTTCAAGCACGGCGTCCCTACTGATGCTGACATGGTGTTCGATGCGCGCTGCCTGCCCAACCCCTACTGGGATATCAATCTGCGCGCCGATACCGGCCGCGACGCAAGCGTTGTGGAATTCCTCGAACACTATCCCGACGTACAGGCGATGCACGATGATATCGCCGGCTGGCTAGAACGCTGGCTACCGGCATATCAGGCCAGCAATCGTAGCTACCTGACGGTCTCGGTCGGTTGTACTGGCGGACAGCATCGCAGTGTCTATCTATGTGAAAAGCTTGCTGCTCATTTTGCAGCATTACTGCCGGAAGTCCGCTTGCGCCACCGTGAACTCGGTATTCATACCGCGCTCAATGGAGCAGATGCGCAAGGGGATGGGGATGGCGATGCGTAGTCGCGAGCTGACACTGACCAACAAACGCGGCCTGCACGCTCGAGCCGCAACCAAGTTGGTCAACTGCTGCGCTCCTTTTGCAGCGACAGTCATGGTCAGCCACGGAGAGCGCCGCGCCAATGCCACCAATGTCATGGCGTTATTGATGTTGGCGGCCCCCTGCGGCACATCGCTGATAATCGACGTTGAGGGCGAACATGCTGACGAGGCCATGATTGCCATCACAGCGCTATTCGAAGCTCGCTTCGAGGAGGACGAATAAGCGCCGGCCTTGTCACGATGATACTGCCGCGGCACCTCTTTCGCCTCTTTCACTCCTCCTGCGCCCCCCTCCCTGTTTCTGACTATCTCTTCCGCCTGTCCTCTCCCCCCGCATTTCCGTATCGCCTTTCTACTCATCTATACCTGATCACGTCATTGACCAAGGGCTAAACCTCTTCTTCGTGAGCGACTATTGTCCTTTTGATAAGAAACACTGTTTTCTTTTATCGACTAGACCCCCTGCGCCAATGGTAGAATCAACGCTGTCCTTAATGTCGACAGGGGAAGCCGACGGATGAGCAAGACGTCACGTAAAATCAAGCCAAAACTCGACCGCTTGTCACAGGCGCTGGAAAACGGCGAGCTGGATCAGGCAAGGCGCATGCTCAATCGTGGCCTGGCACCCGTCGACGTCGCTCACCTGCTCGAGTCGTCGCCGCCCAAGGAACGTAACCTGCTATGGGAGCTGGTCGACGCCGAATTACAGGGTGATGTCCTCCAGTACCTTGGCGAGGATATCCAGACCGACTTCCTGCGCGATATGGACGCCGTAGATGTTCTCGCGGCGACCGAGAACCTGGAGCCGGATGACGTAGCTGACATCCTCCAGCGACTGCCGAATGCAGTGATTCTCGAAGTCCTCGACTCGATGGAAGCGCAAGAACGCCAACGCGTCGAGACGGTATTGTCCTTCCCCGAGGATACTGCCGGCGGCCTGATGAACACGGATACCATCACTATCCGCCCGGACATCACCCTCGATGTAGTACTGCGCTATATTCGCCGTCACGAACGCCTACCGGACTCTACCGATACACTGCTGGTCGTTTCACGACGTGATGAATTCATCGGTACCCTGCCCATCAATCGTTTGCTGGTGTCTGACCCCAGCGTTACGGTGCGCGAGGTAATGGATACCGATAGCGTAGTGATTGCTGCTCTGATGCCAGAAACTGAAGTCGCTTCGCTGTTCGAGAAACACGATTTGATCTCGGCGCCCGTGGTAGGCGGCGACGGCAATCTACTCGGGCGTATTACCATCGATGACGTAGTCGACGTCATCCGCGGCGATGCCGAGCATCAAGTAATGTCGATGGCGGGGATGGATGAGGACGAAGATACCTTTTCACCCGTACTACGTACCTCTTGGCGCCGCGCCATCTGGCTAGGCATCAATCTACTGACGGCCTTCATGGCGTCAGCCGTCATCGGTATGTTCGAAGGCACTATCCAGAAGATCACGGCGCTCGCCGTACTGATGCCGATCGTCGCCAGCATGGGGGGCATCGCGGGCTCTCAGGCACTGACAGTATTGATCCGTGGTATCGCACTAGGTCACGTCAAAAGCGGCAATGTCCGCTGGTTGCTCAAACGCGAGATCATCGTCGCTGTGCTCAACGGCATGCTATGGGCTGTAGTGGTTGCCGGCATTGCCATTGCCTGGTTTGGCGATATTCAACTAGGGGCCATTATCGGCGCGGCCATCATGATCAACCTGGTCATCGCTGCCGTGACGGGGACCCTGCTGCCGGTTTTGCTCAAGAAGCTTAGTATTGATCCGGCGCTTTCCGGTAGCGTCATCCTGACGACCGTGACCGATGTGATCGGCTTCATGGCGTTTCTCGGCCTCGCGACCTGGCTCTATCTATAACGAGTTTTACCTGCGACACCAGCATCGTGTATCAGCCCCCCGCTGCCAGACAGAAAGACAAAAAGGCCGCCCCTCATCGGGGCGGCCTTTTTTTATCGACTCAATCGCACGTGACTTACAGCTCAGACGCTGCTTCGTGCCTTAAGCTTTACTCACCTTCAAGCTCGCCTTCCTCATCACCGGCTTCCGACATGCCCGCCACCGTCATGTTTCCAATCAGCCAGCTACCGCAATGAATACTACCGCGAGTGTCAACATCATCACCGATCGCGAGCAGGTTCGCTGCCATGTCGCGCAGATTACCCGCGATGGTGAACTCTTCCACAGCATGCTGGATCTGGCCATTTTCGATCCAGAAACCAGACGCGCCGCGCGAGTAGTCACCCGTCACACCATTCACGCCCTGCCCCATCAATTCAGTGACCAGTACGCCAGTGCCCATTTGGGCTAGCATGGATTCCAGCGAGGTCAATGGTGCCTCGAGACGGACATTGCGCGCACCACCAGCGTTACCAGTGGTCTCCATACCCAAGCGACGAGCACTATAGGCACTGAGCATGTAGCTTTTCACCTTGCCATCGGCAAAGTAGACATTGTCACGTGTCGCCACGCCATCGTTGTCGAAGGCTGCGCTGGACATGCCGCCCACTTCACGTGGCTTCTCACAGATAGTGAGCCATTCCGGGAAAAGTGGCTGCTCCAGGCTATCGCACAGGAAGCTCGATTCACGGTACAAGGCACCGCCGGCAATTGCCGACAGATAGTGGCCCACGAGCCCAGCGGACATTTGCGGATCAAACAATACCGGCATACGACCCGTCGCAACCTTGCGAGCGTTCATACGCGCAAGTGTACGCCGCGCCGCTTCACGACCCACCTCTTCTGGTGAACGCAGATCGACCGGATTACGCACGCTGGTGTAGTCATAGTCGCGCTGCATGCCCTGGTCATCCTTGGCAATCAGCATGCAGGACATCGAGTGACGACTGCCGCACTGGCTGGCGAGGAAGCCGTGGCTGTTGCCATACACTTGCACGCCTTCACCGCTGGAGAAGCTCGCACCTTCAGACTGAGCAATCCCTTCTATCGCCAACCCCGCACTCTCACAGGCCAAGGCCAGATCCGTCGCTTCATCGACGCTGATCGCCCAAGGATGATGTGCATCCAGATCCGGGAATTCAGTGGCCATCAGCTCAGCAGGGGCCAGTCCGGCAAAGCTATCCTCGCCGGTGTAATGCGCAATGGAGATCGCTTTCTCGACAGCAGCACTGATCGACTCACTGCCGGCATCCGAGGAAGTGGCACTGCCCTTGCGATTACCGAGATAAACCGTCACGCCGATACCTTGATCGCGTGACAGTTCAACGGTTTCTACCTCGCCATCACGCACCGAAATACTCACGCCTTGATCGACGCTAGCGCCGACCTCACAGGCGTCGGCACCCAGCGTGCGGGCCAGCTCAAGAGCTTCACTGACACGACGCTCGAGCAGTTGTTGCTGAGCAACGGCATCAAAGGCCTGGCTCATGATGTTCTCCTTCTGAGGAGACGGAGCGCTGGCAGTGCTATACTGCCGCAAATTTCCCCGACTCGTTGGAATTGGCATGCGTAAAGAAAGACCTGTGGAGCTCGCCGAGCGTCCCAGCAAATCCCAGTTGAAGCGTGAAATGATCGAGCTGCAGGCACTGGGCAAGCAGATCATCGAACTGCCGGCCGGTCAGCGCGACAAGTTCCCGCTCTCTGATGACATGCTGGCCGCCATCGACGAATCTCACCGTATTCGTAGTCACGAAGGACTGCGTCGTCACATGCAGTACGTCGGCAAGCTGATGCGCAAGGAAGATCTCGATGCAGTGCGTGCCGTCTTCCAGGCCATGGAGCAGCAAAACGTGCGTCGTGATGCATCCTTCCAGCGCCTTGATCGCTGGCGTGATCGCCTGCTCGACGATGACGAGGCTTTCGTGATATTCGTTGAGGATTATCCTCATGTAGACCGTCAGGCACTGCGCCAGCTGATTCGTAATGCACGTGCCGAGCGTGATGCAGGCAAGGAACCCAACAGCTCCAAGAAGCTGTTCAAGCTGCTACGTGCAGAGCTAGATCTGTAACAGAGCAGTTCTTCACGTATTGCGTCATCAACGCCGCAGTGGTCATCCCACTGCGGCGTTGTCGTCTCTGATTCAAGCAGAAGCACTTGGCTTGTTACACGACCTGCCTCTCACAGGATCTGCCTGCCACACGACCAGTTCGGCGCGACCCACGCAATCAGGACTGGGTTCCACCGACCGTCAGCTCATCAAGCTTGAGAGTTGGCTGACCCACGCCTACCGGTATTGACTGACCGTCCTTACCACACACGCCGACGCCAGTATCCAGCTCTAGATCATTGCCGATCATCGAGACACGCCCCATCGCTTCCGGCCCATTGCCGATCAGGGTCGCGCCCTTGACCGGTGTGGTCACTTTGCCATCTTCGATCAGGTAAGCCTCACTGGCAGAGAATACGAAACGCCCGGAGGTGATATCGACCTGACCGCCACCGAAGCTGACTGCGTAGAGGCCACGCTTGACGCTCTTGATGATTTCCTGCGGATCGCGATCGCCACCCAACATGTAGGTATTGGTCATGCGCGGCATCGGCAGGTGAGCAAAGGACTCGCGGCGAGCATTACCCGTCGGTGCCATGCCCATCAGGCGTGCATTGAGCTTGTCCTGCATGTAACCGGTCAGGATGCCGTCCTCGATCAGCGGCGTGTACTGGCCCGGCGTGCCTTCATCATCGACGGACAATGAGCCACGACGATCTGCCAGCGTCGCATCATCGACCACGGTGACGCCGCGTGCGGCAACCTGCTCGCCCATGCGACCGGAGAACGCTGAGCTACCCTTGCGGTTGAAGTCGCCTTCCAGGCCATGGCCGACGGCTTCATGCAGCAGTACGCCTGGCCAGCCGTTACCCAGCACGACAGGCATCTGGCCAGCAGGCGCATCGACAGCCTCCAGATTGACCAATGCCTGGCGCACCGCCTCACGGGCATAACGCTCGGCAACATTCTCATCACGCAGACGCGTCAACGGGAAGCGACCACCGCCACCGGCACTGCCCCGCTCACGACGACCATTACGCACTGCGATCACACTGATGTTGAAGCGTACTAGCGGGCGTAAGTCAGCAGCCAGAGTGCCATCGCTGGCACGTACCATGATCACTTCATAGAGCGCCGACAACGAGGCCGAAACCTGGCTGATGGATGGATCAAGGCTACGCGCAATACGATCCGCCTCTTTCAGCAGTGCGACCTTTTCTTCAGCGCTCAAGCCACCCAGCGGATCGATACCCGCATAGAAGGCCGGTGCTTCAGTGATGATGGAGCGTGCAACGGTGCCGCTGCTGCCACTGCGTGAGATACCTGCTGCCGTGCGACCGGTATCGGCAAGCGCCGCCGCATCAATTTGATTGGAGTAGGCAAAGCCCGTCTTCTCGCCAGCCAGTGAGCGTACGCCCACACCGCCGTCGATGTTGTAGCTGGCATCCTTGACGACGCCATCTTCCAGCACCCAGCTCTCCTGCCAGATACGCTGGAAGTAGAGATCGGCATAGTCGGTGCCCGGCCCCATGGCATGGGCCAGACCAGCATCAAGATCATCCAGGCTAAGCCCGCCCGGGGTCAGCAACAGGGCCGCGGCATCGTCCAGCACACGACCGGAACTCGCAATTTGCGTCATTCGGCACTTTCCAGAGTAATGTTCGGGTCGCCCCAGGGGCCAGTTACCCGATAGTGAATTTGCGTCACCTTATCGATGAAGCGGCCGAAGATCTTGTCGGCCACAAAGAGCGCGCCGCCCACGGCGGGCGCACCTGCCAGCACAGCGGCCAACGGTAGATTCTGGCTAACCGGTACTGTGATGGCCATGCGTTGATCAAGGGTACCGCGAAGCAGGTCAACCTGCCCATTGAGCGTCACGGTGGTAGATGGTGCCTCGATACGCAAGGGGCCATCGTTTTCAAGACGTCCATCATAAAGCGTCGCTGCGCCACGCACCTTGTCAAAGGCCGTACCCTTATCGGTGACATCCGAGAAGTCTAGCGCCAGGCGACGCAGCAGGTTATCCACATTGACGAGTCCCAGCAGGCGCGCCGAAGCCGAACCAAGATTCATGAAACGACCATTATCCAACTTGACCTCAAGTCGCCCGCTGGAGCGCGACAACGCAAAGTCCTGCGGCGCGCCCGGCCAGGCCAGCTTGACCTCGGCACGCGCACGCTCTGCCTCTACTCCTCGTGGCTGCGACAAGCGCACCAGCAGATCACCCACATCGCTGCCATCAGCTGACAAACGTGCGCGCGTCAGACTATTAGTGCCTGCATCCTCCCAGGTCACACTGCCCTGCGCCGTGATCTTGCCCAACGTCACGGAGAGCGGTGAAACCGTCAGATGCTTTTGATCGGACTGCCACTCGGCACTGATCGGACCTAGCTGTTGCTCGCGCCAGATCAGATGTGCCAATCGCAAACTGCCAGCAGGAAGATCCGACAGCGCTGTCGGATAAGGCGTTGGCTCAATACCGGTTGCCACAGCCTCGGTAAAATTACTCGGTGCGGCAGCCACTTCTCCTTCATCTGCTGGCCATAAGGCATCAAGATTGAGAGTGTCGAGATCCAGAATCAGTGGCCGTGCAGCTCCTGGCTGCCAAGCCATCTCACCACTAGCCAGCTGGCCATCAAGTGTTGCACCAAGTCCCACCCCTTGCTGCTGTGAGCTTTGACGTGGTGTGGCTTCCAGCGCCATCGGCCCCGTACACTGTGCCTGAATCACCAGGCAGTCCGTGGCGATGCGCAGATGATTCAGCGCTCGCAGTGACTCACCGCTCGCGGCACTGTCCTGGGAAGAAGTAGAATCATTCGACAGTGCACCAAACCACGGCTTCCATTGCACGGGAGACAACATGGGACTGCGCCAAGCGATATCCCAGCCAGTACGCGCTGGCCATTGTGGCTGGCTTGGCCAGCGCTCCAGCCATAGCTGACCCGTCATCGGTACCTGTTGGCCATCATCACGCACATTGCCGCCGCGCCAGCGTGCCCGTGCTCGATTGGCCAGCGTGATATCACCACCACCCTCGGCGAGCCCTACGTCAACGGCCAGTGGGACGGCAATGCCACGTGCCTTGCCGAAAGGCTCTGGCAGATTGATGGCAACATCCTTGAGATCACTCGACAGTATCAGACGCGCACCACTATCCGGCAGCATCAAGCGCGCCTGATAGTTGAACTCGCCACCCACCGCACGCGGTGTGCTACCGGTATCAAGCGCCTGCTGTGTATTCTGCGAAGCATCTCCCAATAGCGCCGCCGGTGCGCCTAGCCACTCAAGCGGCGGAGCCAAGGGTGCGCGTCCGGAGAAGGTCACAGCGCCCTTGGTCAACGAATCCGACTGACCAATATTGAGCGCAGCCTTTACCGCACCGCCAAACAGCTTACCGGTCAAGGTCCCCGTCAGCTGTTCTTGTTGACCCTCAGGCCTCGCCGGATCATGCAGGAAGTTCAGCGGCCCACGGATACTGTCAATGGCGATACCAGACTCGGGGAAAGCGAGAGTTGCCGGAAGGCTCTCACCGACCTTGCCCTTGACCGCAACGCGACTTTGCTCGGCATCCTCGAGCGGTACGCGTATATCAAGTGCAGCACTCAGTGAGCCGCTGCCCTGCCATTCACGTAGCAGTTCAGAGGTTTCCTCAAGCGGCGCATGACCCAGGAAATCAAACAGCGCCTGAACACTGCCGGTGATATCACCCGTGATGCCGAGCACATCGTCTCGCATCTCAACCTTGGCCTGTGTGACTGATAATGCCGCCGCCTTGCCCAACGAGATCATCGGCTGGGAGTGCGCCGCCGTGACACTGCCGTCCAGCTGATCATTATGTAACGCCAGTTCGCCTTTCAGTCCATTGAGTGCCGGCCAGCCCTCAGCGTAACCAAGCCGGCCACCCTCGATAGCAAGTTCAAGATCCAGCGCTTCGTCAGGGCCGTAGCTTTCATCTTCCTGGCCAGCGCCGTCCTCATCCCACACCTGACTCAGATGCAAACGTCCATGCGGCACACGACCCGCCACATCACGCGTCAGCCACTCGGTTAGCGAAGGATCGAGCACCTTCATCGGCAACCATTGCGATAGCGGTATCGTGAGCGCATCAACATCACGCATATCGAGATCAAGCTGGAAGCGATCAGCGTCATCGGTAGGGATCTGTAGCCCGAAACTACCGGCCACACTGGCGCTATGGCGTTGAATGTGAAGATCACGCCCACTGATACTGCTGCCCACATCATCAACCTGCCAGTCCACCACGCCATCCGCCGCCTCCAGCGACCAGCTGTCACCGAAGACTTCGGGAAAGTGGAAACGCATTCCGGGTGCACCTCGGAATGTAACGCTACCGCCGAGGCTTCCTCCATCACGGCTTGCTGCTGTCACCCATGCTGCCAATGGCCCCACACCCGGCGCACCCTCCCAAGGATCAACCTCGGCATTTTCAAGCCCCAGTGCCAGCCGCATCGTCATCGGCACATCATGCCCAATGCCGCCCAAGGCAAGCGATAGCCCTGTCGCTGAACCACGCGGTGAGAGCGTATCGAGAATATCGCCCAGCTCGCCAAGCGCCAGCACATGGCGCCAACGGGCGACGCGTTCAAGATCAAAGCCGCTGGTGACCAATGACAGACTGCCATCCGAGAGATCACCAGAGAGCGCTATACGCTCGGGCAGACTGGCGATTGCGGCGCCAATATCCTCGTCGACGTCTTCACTCGCCGTAGCAATACCTTTGAAACCTTCGCTCTTCTCGCCGGCATTCTTTGTATCAGGCGCTGCCGTGGGGTCATCCAGCTGTTGAGCACCAATCGAGAGCTGATTCAGCCAGGCTTGCCAGCGATCACTGCCACCCATGTCACGCAACCACTGGCCACGCGCATGGATGTTCTTGAGCGCCAACTGAGCACCGTCGTGATCAAGCGTCAGGCGGTTAAGATCCAGGCGCAGACGTGCATCTTCCAAGCGCGCCTTGCGCCAACGCGCCCATAGCGTTGCGTTGCCATCAGCATCACTCAGCATCAAGCTGTCACGCTCGCCCATCAGCCGCCCGACACTGGCCAACGCACCGGCATCCAGCTCCATCTGCAATTGCGCCGAATAATCGGCTAGTCCCTGCTGCCCTGGTACGACATCCAGCACAAAGCTGGCACCTGCCTGCAGGGTTTCTCCCACACGCACCTGCCCCTCAAGATGAGTACGGTCATCCTGCCCAGACAGCATCATTTCGGCGGCATTCAGGTTGAGCGTGTCATTACGACCATGCAGTACCAGTCGTACATCCTCGAGACGCACACGCTGACGCGCAAGCAGCGCCAGCCCTTGCTCTATCTCGTCGAGACTTATTTTCCCCTGTGGCTCAAGCGCCTCCGGCGGACGTGGCGGCCCCGGCCACCCCCAGCTGCCATCCTCACGCTGATAGAGATGTAGCACAACGCCAGTGGCAGTCGCACGATCAAAGACAGGCGCAAGATGGCGCAGGGAGGACAGAACATCGAGACGAGCATCCAGACTGGCAATACTCAGTAACGGTGCAGCATCCATCTCACTAGGGCGAAAAAGATTGAAGCCAGAGAGCATCACGGCCGGATCGAGATAGTCCATCCGCCCCAAGATAGAAGAAAAGCCGACGTTGGCGTTGGTCTGCGCGGCAATGAATTCGCTGACCGAGTCTTCACGGGCATCCAGCGTCGTTAGCCACCAGCGCATACCGCCAATCACCACCGCCAACAGCGTAAGCAATATGGCAATCGCCATCAGCAATGCACTCCATCCGCGCCGTTTACGCGAAGGAGACATCTTGGGGGGAGATGATGAAAGCTCGTCAGCGCCTTGCGGTGCTACCTCATCGGGGATAGGACGGGTCACTTGCAAATCTCCGAACAGACCAGGATGAACAATGCCCTTACCTTAACCAGCGTGTGCTGCCACACGCCTGATAGCACACTGCTCTGGCACTGCAACCTCCAGGGCCAGAGCATCGAGCATTTCAGTGTCGAGTCGTAGATACCGACACTCCATCACATGAGAACAATGTCATATTGCTCTTGAGTGTAATGCGTTTCGACCTGAAAACGGATGGTCTTGCCGATAAAGCTTTCGAGATCTGCCACCGAGGCAGAATCTTCATCCAACAGGCGATCCACGACATTCTGGGACGCCAGCACCATGTAGGTATCCGGACTATAGGCACGCTCTTCACGCATGATCTCGCGGAAGATTTCGTAGCAGATCGTTTCCGGCGTTTTAAGCGTGCCGCGGCCCTGGCAGGTCGGGCAGGCTTCACACAGGACTTGCTCAAGACTCTCACGGGTGCGCTTGCGCGTCAGCTGTACCAAGCCAAGTTCGGTGACGCCGGTCATCTTGTTCTTGGCATGATCACGCTCCAGCGACTTCTCGAGCACGCGCAGTACCTGGCGCTGATGCTCGGTCTCTTCCATGTCGATAAAGTCGATGATGATGATGCCACCAAGATTACGCAGTCGAAGCTGGCGGGCGATGGCGGTTGCGGCTTCGAGGTTGGTCTTGAAGATGGTCTCTTCAAGATTGCGATGCCCGACAAAGCCGCCCGTGTTGACGTCGATGGTCGTCATCGCTTCTGTCTGGTCGATGACGAGGTAGCCACCACTCTTTAGCTGGACCTTGCGCCCCATCGCCTTGTGGAGTTCATCCTCGACGCTGAACAGATCGAAGATCGGCCGCTCACCGGGGTAGTACTCGATGCGGCTTTCCATGTCCGGCATGAACTCGCTGGCGAACTCCTTCAGGCGCAGAAAGTTCTCACGAGAGTCAATGCGGACACGCTCGATCTCGTCACGCATGACGTCGCGCAGGGTGCGCATGAATAGCGGCAAATCATCGTAGATCGCGCTCGGCACCGCGGCCGTCAGGCGACGCTCACTGACCTTGCGCCATAGCCGCAACAGGAAGTGCATGTCCTGTTTGAGCTCTGCCTCGCTGATACCTTCCGCAGCGGTGCGCAGAATAAAACCGCCTGGCGCCTCAGGATCAAGTGCCATCAGGCAGCGCTCAGTCATCTCCTTGAGACGATCACGCTCGGCATCGCTTTCAATCCGCTGAGATACCCCGGTGTGTGGAGAGTCCGGCATATAAACCAGATAGCGTGACGGCACTGACAAATGTGTTGTCAGCCGAGCGCCCTTGGTGCCAATAGGGTCCTTGGTGACCTGAACCACCAGCGACTGCCCTTCACTCAGCAAGTCACGAATCGAACGCTGCTCATCATGCGGCGTATGTGCTGGCATCACCTCTTGAGCATGGATAAAGGCCGCACGTTCGAGACCAATATCGACAAAAGCAGCCTGCATGCCCGGTAGCACTCGTACGACCTTGCCGCGGTAGATGTTACCGACAATGCCGCGTCGCCCGCTGCGTTCAATGAACGCTTCCTGCAGGACACCATTTTCGACGACCGCTACGCGGGTCTCCATCGGTGTCAGGTTGATCAATACCTCGCCGCTCATAGCGCAAGTCCTTGTAAAGTCGTTGCTTGCGATTATGACATAGCAAGGTAGGCCTCGGCTGTGATCTATCGACTAAGGATTTTCTTCAGCGCGTATTTTCTGTCAACAGACTTTGGAACGACAGCATGCATCAGCCTTCCCAGCAGCCTATGTCTTGCGCCATCAGCATCCGCGAAGCCTCATATAGCGGCAACCCGACCACCGCGCTGTAACTGCCCTCCAGGTGACTGACGAACACGGCGCCCAGCCCCTGGATGGCATAGCCACCAGCCTTGTCGGCTGGTTCGCCAGTCGCCCAATAGCGTTTCGCTTCATCTGAAGTGATATGACGAAAAGTGACGCGGCTCTCGACCAGTTCAGCATCGCAGTGCGTGACGTCCTGCCCTCCAACGGTGCCACGACAGAGTGCGATGCCGCTCAATACCTGGTGACTGCGCCCTGACAGACTCAACAGCATCTCGCATGCATCGGCTTCATCACGCGGCTTGCCCAGAATCCTGCCCTCAAGCGCCAATGCCGTATCGGCACCCAATACCACTACGCCAGCACTGGATCGTACATGACCCTCCCACCTATCCGCCTGGGCACGGTAGCCGGTCTGTGCCTTCTCGCGCGCCATACGCAGCACGTAATGCTCTGGTGACTCACCCACCCGTGGAGACTCATCGATGTCCGCTGGCGCGACCTCGCAGGGCACACCAATACTGGCCAGCAGATCACGGCGGCGTGGCGAACCTGAGGCCAGTATCAATTGCGGCGATGAGAGAGTAGCGCCCCCTGCGGCACCAGAACTCAAACCAGAGTCAGAGACAGTGACGGAAATATCATGTGTCATGAATACCTCACGGATAGAGTGAATAGGGAAAATCGTGAGACAGCTTGCACGAGGTACTTAAATTGAACGTGACAGACAGCAAAAAGCCGCCCGTGGGCGGCTTTTCGTCATACTGAATACATGGCAGCAACATCAGGCTGTCAGTCGCCGGCGCAGCATCTGCAGCAGCGTATAGAGCCACGGCCACAAAGCCCCACCAATCACGGCCGATAGCAGGAAGGAGAGATCCACCGGCCCCGCACCAAAGATACTTCTGAGCCACTGATCCACCAGCTGAGCGATCCCCAGTACCACAATGACCAAGAAGGCCTGCTGCAATAATGAATAAGCACGAATCCGCTGATAGAGCAGCACACCCATGAAAGCTGTCAATGACAGTACTAGTGCATTGTGCCCCAATGGTGCGCCCTGCAGGACATCCAGCGCCAAACCAAAGGCAAAACCATGGACAACACCGACACTCTGTGGCGATACGATGCACCAGTAAACCAGCATCAGACCGAGCCACTGGGGACGCCAGATCAACCAGACATCCGGTAATGGCATCACCTGCAGGCACAGTGCAAGTAATAACGATAACCAGCACAGCAGCGTGGTCTGGGGACGAAAGGCCATCAGTTATTCTCCCCAGCGGCGTCGGCAGCCGCCTGTGCTTCCGTAGCGGCTTCAGCGGACGTTGCTTCGGCGTCCTTAGGTGCAGCGATATTATCGCGCGGCAACTCATCGAGACTGTCGCCGACATAGAGATTAGCTGCGTCGATCTCGGGCGGCATCTGGATCAGGAAATTGCGCGAACGTTCCAACTGGGCAACGGGTTCAGCGCTGACACGTGCAAAAGGCTTACCGGGATCGTGATAGACCTCAGTGACACGAGCCACTGGCAGGCCCCGCGGAAAACGCAGCGCAAGGCCAGAAGTCACCAGCAAGTCACCCACACGAATATCCGCGGTGTCCGGCACATGCAGCACATTCACCTGATCAATCTTGCCACTGCCCTGAGCGATAAAACGCAATCCATTACGATTCACTTCTACCGGCACAGCATGACTGGCATCACTGATCATCAGTACACGACTGTTATAAGCAGAGGTGGAAATGACCTGGCCAACCAGCCCATAAGCATCCAGCACTGGCAGTCCGATCCGCACACCATCCTGCTCACCTCGGTCAACGACCATGCGATGAGAGAACGGATCAGCATCCAGTGTCAGCAGCTGAGAGGTGATATAGGGGACGTCACTGCGCTGCCCGGCATTGAGTAGCTTGCGTAGGCGCGCATTCTCGGTGGACAGACTCGCCATGCGTTGCACACGGCTAGACAGATTAAGCAGCTGCTCACGCAGTGCCCGATTTTCGTCGGCAAGCTCCTGCTGGTCAGCAAACACCAGCGCGCCCCAGCTGAGGCCTTCGGTTGGCAGACTGACCACCCACTGCACAGGGGAAACCAGTGTCGCCATGCTGGCACGCACGTCGACCATCCAGCTGAAGCGATCTTCGGCAAACATCAACGCGAACGACAATACCGCGCACAACAGCATGCGATAGCCGGGCACGGGGCCACGCGTGAACAGGGGTTTGATAGCACTTCCTCCCACGGGCCGGGACCAGCCGTACAGTAAACATCATGCCCGGCCCCGGACGAGGTCAATCGCTCGACAGCAGCTCGAAGGTATGCTGATCGATCATTTCCAGCGCCTTGCCACCGCCACGCGCCACGCAGGTCAGCGGGTCTTCGGCGATGATCACCGGTAGCCCCGTTTCTTCTGCAATCAGCTTGTCGATATCACGCAGCAGCGCCCCACCACCGGTCAGCACCAAGCCGCGCTCGGCAATATCTGACGCCAACTCTGGCGGTGACTGCTCAAGTGCGCTTTTCACCACGGAGACAATTGCTGCCAACGGTTCCTGCAGCGCATCGAGAATCTCGTGGGAGTTGAGCGTGAAGGAGCGCGGAATACCTTCCGCCAGGTTACGGCCGCGCACGTCAATCTCGCGCAGCTCGCCACCCGGGTAGGCACAACCGATCTCTTCCTTGATGCGCTCAGCAGTCGCTTCACCGATCAGGCTGCCGTAATGGCGACGCACATAGGAGGTGATGGCTTCATCGAAGCGGTCGCCACCGATACGCACTGACTCGGAGTAAACCACGCCGTTGAGCGAGATGATGGCGATTTCAGTAGTACCACCCCCGATATCCACCACCATCGAGCCCATGGCTTCCTCGACGGGAAGACCAGCACCAATCGCGGCAGCCATTGGCTCCTCGATCAGATAGACCTCACGCGCGCCGGCACCTTCTGCCGACTCCTTGATAGCGCGCCGCTCGACCTGAGTCGACATGCACGGCACACATACCAGCACACGAGGGCTGGGCGTCAGGAAGGTGCTCTGATGCACCTTGCGAATGAAGTGCTGGAGCATCTGCTCGGTGACGGTAAAGTCGGCAATGACGCCGTCCTTCATCGGGCGAATGGCCGTGATATTGCCGGGGGTACGCCCCAGCATGCGCTTGGCATCGGCACCGACGGCCGCCACACTGCGTGTATTCCCGGATTGGCGAATGGCCACAACAGAAGGCTCGTCGAGCACGATACCGCGACCGCGCACATAAATAAGCGTGTTAGCGGTACCCAGATCGATCGAAAGATCGCTCGAGAACAGCCCACGTAAACGTTTAAACATGGAAGTTGATCACCTAGTCCAGACCGGAACCCTGTGCAGACGCGAACGGTACCATTGCCGCCCCATGGCGGCAAGCTGACACGCCTGCCAGAGCGACGCAGATGTGGTACATTTCACGACGGATCACACTGTGACAACGCCTTGGACCATAGGTTGCTACGCAACTGTCATCGCGTTGTTCACCAGGTGACGAGCCATCACATTCAGTTGAATGAAGCATGGCTGCCGTCACCTCAAAGCCTCTCGAAGCCAAGACAGGGAAACTTCATGGCCCTTGAACATTCAGATGTGCTGCGTGCCGCTCACCTCGCACGCCTGGGTCTTGCCTCGCAGGATGCCGAAGCCTACGTCGAGGATCTCAATCAGATTCTCGCCATGGTCGACCAGCTGCAACAGGTCAATACTGATGGCATCGCGCCACTGGCGCACCCATTGGAAGCAACCCAGCGTCTTCGCGCCGACGAAGTCACCGAGTCGAATCAGCGCGAACACTTCCAGCAGGTGGCTCCGGCCACCGAACAGGGGCTATATCTGGTACCCCGCGTCGTCGAGTAAACATGTTGGGACACCGATTGCTTATCGTCATGTGTCTTACCTCAGCTCAACGTCACGCGGCACGCCTCCCCGTCCGCCCCGGAATTTATGCTAGTGCTGCCTTGAAGCAGCGCTAGCACTGATGGAATCGAACATGTCATCGTCCATAGCACTCCATGACAAGACGCTCAGCGAGCTGGCGCAAGGCCTCTCGGTCGGCGAATACACCAGTCGCGAGCTGACGGAAGCCTTCCTGGCGCGTATCGAGCGCCTCGACGGCGAACTCAATAGCTACATCACTGTGTGTCGCGAAGAGGCACTGCGTGACGCAGATGCCGCAGACGCGCGCCGTGCTGCCGGCAAGGCTGCACCTCTGACCGGCGTGCCGATGGCCATCAAGGACATCTTCTGCACCGAAGGTGTTCGCACCAGCTGCGGCTCGAAGATGCTCGACAACTTCATCTCGCCCTACGACGCCACGGTGATCGAGAAGCTGCGCGCCGAAGGCGTGGTGATGCTGGGCAAGACCAACCTTGATGAGTTCGCGATGGGCTCCTCAAACGAAAACAGCTACTACGGCGCCGTCAAGAATCCGTGGGATCTGACCGCCGTACCTGGCGGTAGCTCCGGTGGCAGTGCCGCCGCCGTTGCTGCGGGTCTCGCACCTGCTGCCCTGGGCACTGACACTGGCGGTTCCATCCGCCAGCCAGCGGCCTTCTGCGGCATCACGGGCCTCAAGCCGACCTATGGTCGTGTCTCGCGCTACGGCATGATCGCCTATGCCTCCAGCCTCGACCAGGGCGGCCCGATGGCCCGTAGCGCAGAAGACTGCGCGCGCCTGATGAATGTGATCGCCGGTGCTGATCCGCGCGACTCCACCAGCGTCGTGCGCAGCGTGCCGAATTACATCGAAGGCCTGAACTATAACCTCAAGGGCCTGAAGATTGGTCTGCCCAAGGAATATTTCGGAGAAGGCCTGAGCGCGGAAGTCGAATCTTCCGTACGCGCCGCGATCAAGGTCTTCGAGGACGCCGGCGCCAGCGTGCAGGAAATTTCCCTGCCGCATACCCACCTGGCCATCCCGACCTATTACGTCATCGCACCGGCCGAGGCGTCTTCCAATCTGTCGCGTTACGACGGCGTGCGCTTCGGCCATCGCTGCGCTGACCCGAAAGACCTGGAAGATCTCTACAAGCGCACTCGCGAGGAAGGTTTCGGTGACGAGGTGAAGCGTCGCATTCTGATCGGCACTCACACCCTGTCCGAAGGCTTCTTCGATGCCTACTACATCAAGGCACAGAAGGTGCGTCGTCTGATTCGCCAGGACTTCCTCGATGCCTTCGACCAGGTCGATGTGCTGATGGGCCCGGCAGCGCCAACACCGGCGTTTGATCTCGGCGCACACAAGGACCCGCTGTCCATGTACCTGCAGGACCTCTATACCATCGCCATCAATCTGGCGGGTATTCCGGGCATCAGCGTGCCCGCCGGACTGGCAGGCAGGCGTCCGGTAGGTCTGCAGATTCTCGGCCCGCACTTCGGCGAGCAAACACTGCTGGGTGTCGCCCACCAGTTCCAGCAACTCACCGACTGGCACCGCCAGCGCCCGGAATTCGGACAGGAGCACGCCTGATGCAATGGGAAGTCGTAATCGGGCTTGAGGTTCACGCTCAGCTCGCCACCCAGTCAAAGATCTTCTCTGGCTCCTCCACCACCTATGGTGCCGAGCCCAACACCCAGGCCAGCGCCGTCGACCTCGGTCTGCCGGGTACCCTGCCGGTACTCAACGAGCAGGCCGTGGCCATGGCCGTGCGCTTCGGCCTGGCGGTCAATGCGGCTGTCGCCGGTCACTCAGTGTTCGAGCGCAAGAACTACTTCTATCCTGACCTGCCCAAGGGCTATCAGACCAGCCAGATGTCTCAACCCATTGTCGGCCCAGGTGTGCTTGAAATCCTGCTGGAAGACGGCACGCGCAAGTCGATCCGCATCCACCATGCTCACCTTGAAGAAGATGCTGGCAAGTCACTGCATGAAGACTTCCAGGGCATGACGGGCATCGACTTGAACCGTGCGGGCACGCCACTTCTGGAGATCGTCTCCGAGCCAGATCTGCGCTCCGCCAAGGAAGCCGTAGCCTACGTCAAGGCGATCCACGCCATCGTGACCTATCTCGGCATCTCTGACGGCAACATGGCAGAAGGATCACTGCGCTGTGACGTCAACATCTCGATGCGCCCCAAGGGCCAGGAAGCCTACGGCACGCGCGCGGAGATCAAGAACGTCAACTCCTTCCGCTTCATCGAGCGCGCCATCCACTTCGAGGTCGAGCGTCAGATCGATCTGATCGAGGATGGTGGCCGCGTCGTACAGGAAACACGCCTGTATGATCCCGAAGCGGACGAGACACGCAGCATGCGCAGCAAGGAAGAGGCCAACGACTATCGCTACTTCCCGTGTCCTGACCTGCTGCCCGTTGAAGTTGATGAAGCCTATATCGAGCACCTGCGCGGCACCTTGCCTGAGATGCCGGCCGAGAAGCGCGCGCGCTTCGAAAGCGAACTGGGTCTATCGGCCTACGACGCCAGCGTGCTATCCGGCACTCGTGAAATGGCAGATTTCTTCGAAGAAGTGAAGGGTGTCTGCGGCGATGCCAAACAGGCCGCCAACTGGGTACAGGGCGAACTGTCCGGTCGCCTCAACAAGGAAAATCTCGACATCAGCGTAAGCCCAGTGTCTGCCGCGCAACTCGGCGGTCTGGTCAAGCGCATCGTCGACGAGACCATCAACGGCAAGGCGGCCAAGCAGGTATTCGCCGCGCTGTGGGACGGTGAAGGCACGAGCGCTGACGAAGTCATCGAATCACGCGGCCTCAAACAGGTCACGGATAGCGGTGCCATCGAAGCCGTGGTCGACCAGGTAATTGCCGACAACCCCGCCCAGGTGACCCAGTATCAGGAGGCTGAAGTAGACAAGCGCGGCAAGATGATCGGATTCTTCGTCGGTCAGGTCATGAAGGCCTCGCGCGGGACAGCCAATCCGCAACAGGTCAACAAGGTCCTCAAGGACAAGCTGGATAGCCTCAGCTAAGCGCGACGCCCTGAACCACCCAACCGCCACATGCAACGGCCAGTCGCGGACATTCCGAGACTGGCCGTTGTCAGTCTACGATGGATGCCCTTATTCCCAGTCACTCGTTGCTACTTCAAGGATGTTCTGATGGCAGATGATGTCGGTGCCCGCCTACGAGCGCTACGCACCCTGCGTGGCATCTCGCAACGCGAGTTGGCCAAGCGCTGTGGCGTGACACACTCCAGCCTGTCGCTGATCGAGCAGGGTAAGGTCAGCCCGTCAGTGAGTTCACTCTCCAAGATTCTTGGCGCCATTCCGATGAGCGTCGGGGACTTCTTCACCATGGAGCTCGAGAGTACCGGCAAGGTGTTCTACAGCGAGGAAGAACTCACCAATGTCGGTAGTGGTGAGGTGATATTCAAGCTGGTGGGTGCCAATCGCAAGAATCGTGGTCTGTCGTTCATGGTCGAGACCTATCCGCCAATCAGTGATACTGGCCGCGAGATGATCACCCATCAGGGTGAGGAAGCTGGCGTGATCCTCGAAGGCGAGATCGAGATCACCATCGGTGGCGACACGCGAGTGCTGAAAGCCGGCGAAGCCTATTACTTCGACACCAACGTGCCACATCGCTTCCGCAATATCGGTGACGTCGAGTGTCGCCTGGTCAGCTGCGCCACACCCGCCCGCATGTTCTGACGCTGAATCGCAGCAAAGATGAAACCAAAAGGGCCACGCGAATGCGTGGCCCTTTTCTTGTAGAGCTGAACAACGAGAGCATCAGCCCATCAGGGCGTCAGAGAAATCCAGACGCTCTTGAGCTGGGTATATTCCGCCAGCGAGTGGTGCGACTTGTCACGCCCATTGCCCGACTGCTTGACGCCACCAAAGGGCATGGTCTGATCACCACCTGCCCAGTTGTTGACGAACACCTGCCCAGATTCCAGCTGGTGCGTCATGCGCATGATGCGGTCGATATCCTGACTCCAAAGCCCTGCCGCCAGCCCAAAGTCACTGTCATTGGCCAGTGCCAGCGCCTCTGCTTCCGTCTCGAAGCCGAATACTGACAGCACCGGCCCGAAGATTTCCTCACAGCCGATTGCCATCTGCGACGTCACGCCATCGAAGACCACCGGACGGATGAACAGGCCCGGCCCGGCGATATCCTCACCGCCTGCTCGTAGCGCTGCACCCTCTTCAACGCCTTGGCGGATATACCCCATCACGCGTTCGTGTTGAGTCTTGTCGACCATCGCGCCCATGAAGCTTGCAGGATCGAGCGGATCACCCGGCTGCATGCGCTCAGCCGCGGCAACAACCTTCTCGACGAAGGCTTCGCGGATCGAGTGCTCGACCAATAGACGGGAGCCTGCAATACACACCTCCCCTTGATTGTAGAAGATGGCCGCCGCGGCACTCTCAGCCACGCGGTCCAGATTGGCGCAATCGGCGAAGACGATGTTGGGACTCTTGCCGCCGCACTCAAGGAAGACACGCTTGAGATTGGACTGCCCAGCATATTGCATCAACTGCTTGCCAACCGCGGTAGAGCCTGTGAAAGCCAGGCATTCCACATCCATCGACAGTGCCAACGCACGCCCGACGGTATGCCCGAAGCCCGGCAATACCTGGAAGACACCGCGCGGAATACCGGCTTCACGCGCCAGTTCTGCCAATCTAAGTGCTGACAGCGGTGATTTCTCCGACGGCTTGAGGATGACGCTATTACCCGCCGCCAGTGCCGGCGCGATCTTCCATGCCGTCATCATCATAGGGAAGTTCCACGGCACGATGGAAGCGACCACGCCCAGCGGCTCGCGCAGTACCATGCCCAGCGCCTGCTGACCCGTCGGTGCGACTTCGCCGTAAAGCTTGTCGATGGATTCAGCCTGATAACGAATCGACCCGATCGCCCCCGCCATATCATCGAGCGCACTGGTCACCGGCTTACCCATGTCGAGGGTATCCAGCAGTGCCAATTCATCCTGATTCGCCTCAAGCAGGTCCGCCAGCTTGAGCAGTACGCGTTTGCGCTCGCCCGGCGGCATGCGTGACCAGACACCGCTCTTGAAGGCTGCGCGCGCATGACGAATGGCGATCTCGGCATCGGCTTTGTCGCAGCTGGCAACATGGGCCAGCACTTCACCGGTGGCCGGATTGATCGTCTCGAACGTCTCACCACTGACGGCGGCCACGAATTCATCATTGATGAACGCACGATCGTTCAGCGTCGTGGTGAGGCGTGCAGCAAGCGCCTGCCAGTCATTCAGGGTCTGTGGGCGACTCATGAGCAGGATTCCGATGTCAGAGAAGTAAGATGAAATGAGGCCGCCAGCTGGCGAGCCGTTTCGTCAAGTGCTGCACGCGCCAGGCTGACCAGCGCGTCAATCTCGTCATGCGTGATGACCAGCGGCGGCGAGATGATCATGGTGTCACCCACCGAGCGCATCACCAGTCCAGTATCGAAGCAGGTATCGCGACACATGCTCCCCACTGCCAAAGACGAATCGAAACGCTCACCGGTGGCCTTGTCGGCCACTAGCTCAAGCGCCCCCATCAGCCCCAGCGAGCGAGCCTCACCCACCAGTGGATGATCAGCCAGCGTCGCCCAGCGTTTGGCAAGATAGGGGCCGAGATCATCACGCACCCGCTCGACAATATTCTCGCGCTGCATGATCTCGAGCGTCTTGAGCGCCACCGCCGCACACACCGGATGCCCGGAGTAGGTGAAGCCGTGATAGAACTCGCCGCCCTCTTGAACCAGAGTCTCGGCGATACGATCGCCCACCAGCACACCGCCAATCGGGAGATAACCTGATGACAGCCCCTTGGCAATCGGCATCAAATCCGGCTTGAGGTCGTAGTGCTGGCTGCCGAACCACTCTCCCAGCCGCCCGAAGCCACAGATGACCTCATCGATCACCAACAGAATGTCGTACTTCTCAAGCACTGCCTTGACTGCTGGCCAGTAACTGTCAGGAGGCATGATCGCTCCGCCCGCGCCTGCACCGGTTCCGCCAGGAAGGCGGCCACGTTATCCGGCCCCAACTCGAGAATGCGGGCTTCGAGCGCATCGGCGCAGACCTTGCCGAACTCCTCACGATTCATGTCACGTCCTTCGCCAAACCAGTAGGGCTGACGGATATGCGTGATGCCCGGCACACAGGGACCGCCTTGCTCGTGCATCGGCGCCATGCCTCCCAGACTCATGCCAGCGACAGTAGAACCGTGATAGCCATTCTCCCGCGAGATGATCCACTGCTTCTCAGGCTTGCCTTTGAGTGCCCAGAAACGGCGCACCATGCGCAGCATGGTGTCATTGGCTTCAGAACCGGAGCCGGTAAAGAAGACATGATTGATGTGATCCGGTGCCAGACGGCACAACTCAGCTGCAAGCTCGATGGCCGGCGGATGGGCAGTCTTGAAGAAGGTGTTGTAGTACGGCAGCTGTGTCATCTGCTGGCTGGCAGCGTCCACTAACTCCTGACGCCCATAACCGAGATTCACGCACCATAATCCCGCCATGCCATCAAGCATCCGCTGGCCGTCAGCATCCTGGATATACACGCCTGAGGCGGCGGTAATGATGCGACTGCCCTCCTCACTCAACGCCTTGAAGTCGGTGAATGGATGCAAATGATGATCACTGTCCAGCGCTTTGAGACGCGCGGTGCCGGGTGAGGTCATGGTCATGTCTCTCGTTGGAGGATGTTGCCTGAGATGGCGGTAAATACTGCCAGTCTGACGTTTGCTTGATTATTGGCGCCAGAAGATCACTCGCCATGTGCCGCCTTGTCACGACAGGCGTCAGCGAAACCCTCAAGAATCGCGAGATACAAGGGATGCTCGCGCGTCTTCCACTCTGGATGCCACTGCACTGCCAACGCAAAGGAGGATGCCGTACTGACCGATACCGCTTCCACCAGGCCATCCGGCGCGAGCGCTTCGACGCGCAGACCCTCGCCCAGCCGAGCAATGCCTTGTTGATGCAGCGAGTTGACGCGCGCCTCTGGTGCGTCATACAGCGCCGCCAGCTGGCCACCGGCCACGATGGAGATGTCGTGTGAAGGCGCGAACTGTGCGTCCTGATCACCCTTCGGTTCACGATGATCCATCAGGCCCGGCACCTGCTGTACGGCCTGATGCAGACTGCCGCCGAAGGCGACGTTCAACTCCTGGAAGCCACGACAGATACCCAGCAACGGCATACCCAGCGTCAGTGCCAGCGGCACCCATTGCAGCGCCGCAGCATCACGCGCGCGATCTTCATAGGTATTTTCCGGCGCCAGCGATTCACCATAGCGCGAGGGGTGCATATTGGAATAACTACCCGTCAGCAGCAGTCCATCCAGACGTGACAGCAGGGCTTGCATGGCATCGATATCAGCAGCGGAATCCATGTCCTCCCATACCGGAATCATCACCGGCTGCAAGCCCACATCACGCAATGCACTCACATACTTGTCCGTCACCATATGGGCCGGATGACCTTCGACAGTACGGCGGCAGGCGATAACGCCTACCAGAGGACGGGGTTCCATGAAATCTCCTTCAAGGCGTGCTTGCAGCCCTTGGACAGTTGGTATGTTTTTATCAACATAGACTGAACGCCTTTCCTTGCCAACCCGACAAAGCGACGATTTACCAAAAATCTATTCAACATGCTGTTTTAAAGACACTTAAAACCAAATTTATTGATAAACCATCTCAGCTCACCTCGGCAAAAACTGTAAATTATTTGACAACACTCACTGACGTGACGATATATGTATGCATAACAGCCATCCATGCCCACAGGTGATTCACATGCACAGCCTTCCCGTCGATGAGGTCAGAGAATTTCTGGACCGTCATCCAGAGATCGAGAATATCGATCTGCTGATCAGCGATATCAATGGTATTCAGCGCGGCAAGCGTATCCCTCGTGAAAACCTCGAGAAGGCTTACGCGCTTGGCATCAACTTGCCGGGTTCGGTCTTCGCGCTCGATATTGCGGGCAATACCATCGAAGAGACGGGATTGGGGCTGGAAACCGGGGATAGCGATCAGGTCTGCCGTCCGATTGCAGGCACCCTGATGCCGGCTCCCTGGTTGCGTAATGGCAAGCAGGGCCAACTGCTGATGAACATGCGTGATGACAAGGATGGTCCCTTCTTTGCCGATCCGCGCAATCAGCTGCAGAAGCAGGTGGATGTCCTCGCTGCAATGGGCCTGACGGCAGTCGTGGCACTGGAACTTGAGTTCTATCTGGTCGATCGCGAACGCGACGACCTGGGCATGGCGCAGCCGCCCTGCTCACCCGTGACAGGTGAGCGGGCCACCGAAAGCCAGCTCTACTCCATCGGTGAGCTGGATGAGTACGCTGACTTCCTCGAAGAGATCCAGAATGCAGCGCGCATTCAAAAGCTGCCACTGGATACCGCACTCAAGGAGTGCGCGCCGGGCCAGTTCGAGATCAACCTGATCCACCTTGATGATGTCATGAAGGCCTGCGACAGCGCCGTACTGCTCAAGCGTCTAATCAAGGGTGTCGCTCTGCGTCATGGCTTTGATGCCACCTTCATGGCCAAGCCATATGGTGATGAAGCAGGCAACGGCATGCACGCACACATGAGCCTGCTGGATCGTGACGGTAACAACGTCTTCTCAGCCGCAGATGAAAACCCGCTGGGTACCGATATGCTACGCCACGCCATCGGCGGCCTGTTGGAACTGATGCCGGCGTCCATGGCGCTATTCGCCCCCAATTTGAACTCCTATCGCCGCTTCCAGCAGGGGCTTTATGTCCCGATGGCACCGACCTGGGGCTTCGATAATCGCTCTGTCGCCATCCGTATCCCTTCCGGCCCCAATGAAGCGCGTCGCCTTGAGCACCGCGTCGCCGGGGCAGACGTCAATCCGTACTTGTTGCTGGCCACCCTGCTGGCCTCCGTTGCTCATGGCATCACGCATCAGGTCTCGCCCGGCGAACCCGTCACAGGTAATGCCTATGACCAGTTCGAGCCCAGCCTGACCAATAGCTGGTCTGAAGCTCTGACCTTGCTGGAAGAGAGCCCGCCGCTAACGGATGCCTTTGGTGCGCCATTCCTCAACGTCTTCATTTCAGGACGTCGGGCCGAACGCGAAGCGGCCATGCAGATCATCAGCCGCATGGAATATGACTGGTACCTGCGTCACATCTAGCCAATAGCGCCTTCCCAACAACATCTCTCTGGGCTCGTAACATGACAATCATAAAATCAGCCGCTGCCCGCGACACCTATCACATTCCACCTTTCAGCATGCTAAGCAGCTCCCTCCTTGCACGGGAGAATCTCGCATGAACTCGCCGACTCACGCGAAACCACATGCCTTCGCCCCTTCTGTGGCGACGCGCGGCAAAGGCCGCAGTATCGCTATGTTTGGCACCATACTGGCACTGGTGCTTGGCATCACCTTCACACATGACGCTGGTACGCCATTTGGCTGGATAAGTCTGATGCCGTCGCTGATTGTGCTGGTGGTCGCCATTGCCACCCACCGCACACTGGAAGCACTGGCCATCGGTGCACTCTCTGGTCTCTTGATGCTGCAACCCGAGGACTACATCGGCGAACTTGCTGACATCTCACTGAATGTGATGATGAACGAGACTATCGCTTGGCTGATTCTGGTCTGCGGCCTGATGGGCGGCTTCATCGCCATGATGGAGAAGTCCGGCTGCACATTGAGCTTCAGCAACATGATCGGCCGACTGCTCAAAACGCGCCGCCAGTCACTGATTGGCACCGTGGTACTGGGCATTCTCATCTTCATTGATGACTACCTGAATGCACTCGCTACGCCAGCAGCCATGAAGCGCCTCACTGATCGCTTTGGCGTCTCGCGCGAGAAGCTGGCCTATATCGTCGACTCAACCGCCGCGCCGATTTGCATCCTGGTCCCCCTCTCGACCTGGGCCGTGTACTTCTCGCAATTGCTGGAAGAAGGCGGCGCTACCGAGAACGGCATGTCGCTCTATATTCAGGCCATTCCGTACATGCTGTATGGCTGGATCGCCATGGGGCTGGCCATGCTGGTTGCCATCGGTCTGATGCCGGATATTGGACCGATGAAGGCGGCTGAGCTGCGCGCGAAAGCCGGCCAACCCATTCCCGATGGTGCCCCGGAGCCGATGCCAGAAGCCGATGCACCGAAATCCAGTCCGTGGATTGGCCTGATGAACTTCGTGCTTCCCATGGCCGTGCTGATCGGTGCCAGTGCCTGGTTCGAGATTGACCTGCTCAAGGGCGTGATTGTCGCAACCTTGTTCACCATCGTGCTCTATCTCGCCCAGCGCCTGGTGTCCTTCTCTGCACTGATGGATGCCGTGATGGACGGCTTTCGCACCATGATGCTGCCACTGGCCATCGTCGCCGTCGGTTTCGTGCTGCGTGAGGTCAATGATCAGCTCGGCATGACCACCTTCATGATCGATAGCCTGACGCCCTACCTGACACCCGCGATTCTGCCGGCCATCGTGTTCGTCAGCATGGCAGTGGTGGTGTTTGCGACGGGGTCGTCCTGGGGGGTGTTCGTGATCTCGATTCCAATCGTGCTTCCCATTGCGATACATATGGATGCTTCGATTCCCCTGATCGTCGGGGCTCTGCTGTCGGCCTCAAGCTTCGGCAGCCATGCCTGCTTCTTCTCGGACTCCTCGGTACTGTCGTCTCAGGGCTGTGGTGTCCAACCGATGCAACATGCGCTGACACAGCTGCCCTATACGATGATAGGCGCTGCAATCACTACCGCTGGCTTCCTGGCGCTGGGCTTCTGGATCAACGGCTAAGCTGTCGTCTGCCTATCTCTCTAGCGGCTTGATGATCTGCCAGGCAATAAGATGCCCCACCCTTCTGGATGGGGCATCTTACGTTGGAGGCCCATGAAAAAGCCGCCTTCCCATCATGCAGGAAGGCGGCTCTGGAGCGACGGCAGCGGCAGGTTGATCAGATGCCGAGCTTGTCACGTGTCTGGTAGTACCAGGCACCTACGGCGGACAACGGTACGCGCAACATGCGACCGCCGGGGAATGGCAGATGCGGCAGGCCAGCGAAGGCATCGAAACGCTCGTCACGTCCTGTCATCACCTCGCTGATCAGGCGGCCCGCCAGGTGGCTGCACGTCACACCATGACCGGAGTAGCCCTGGGCGTAGTAGACGTTGTCATTGAGCACACCGAACTGCGGCAGCCGATTGAGCGTCATCAGGAAGGTGCCACTCCACGCATAATCAATCTTGGTATCCGCCAGCTGCGGAAAGGCCTTGAGCATCTTGGGACGAATCAGCGCCTCAATGTTGGCTGGGTCTTCGCCGCCATAGTTGACGCCACCACCGAAGATGAGTCGGTTATCGCGGGTCAAGCGGTAGTAATCGAGCAGATAGTTGCAGTCTTCCACCGCCATGTTGTTGGGCAGCAGTGCTCGCGCGACGTCCGCTTCCAGTGGCGCGGTCGTGATGACCTGAGTCCCGCACGGCATCGATTTGCCTTCCAGTACCGGCAACACGCCATTCAGATAAGCATTGCCTGCCATCACCACACGGTCAGCACGGATGGTGCCACCTGCCGTCTTCAGCACCACAGGGGAGCCATGTTCGAGACTCACCAGCGGGCTTTGCTCGAAGATGACACCGCCCAGTGACTCGAATGCGGCGGCTTCACCCAGCACCAGATTCAGCGGGTGAATATGGCCACCGGAGTGATCAACCAGTGCTCCTACATAGCCTTCGGCGCTGACTTCACGCTTATAGGTGTCGCCTTCCAGCAGCTCGAGACTGGTATTGCCGTAGCGCTCCCACAGTGCCTTGTGCTCGCGCAGGCTTTCATCTGTCGAGTATTACAGGCCGCGAACAGATTCCCTTCGCGGAGATCACAGTCGATGCCATAACGCACGATACGCTCGCGAATGATGCTGTTGCCCTCAAAGGCCATGTCACCCAGCGCACGCGCGGTCTGTGCGCCGAAGCGTTCTTCGATGACATCCATGTCACGACTGTAACTATTGACGATCTGCCCACCATTGCGACCAGAAGCCCCGTAACCTACGCGGGCCGCCTCCAGCACCATGACCTTGAGGCCCTGCTCGGCCAGATGCAACGCTGCCGATATCCCCGTGAAGCCAGCACCAACGACGCAGACATCACAGCTGACCTCACCCGATAGTGATGGGCGTTCAGGAGAGGCATTGGCGGAGGATGCATACCAGGAGGCAGCATGTTCAATGGGCAGAGGTGCACTCATGACAGTTTCCTTGTGGTTATTTTAATCAACACAATAACACCCTACCACGGAACAAACTGTCAAACTTGCAGTTTTTGACGTGCAATAATCACCGAATAAGCAGATCCCAAAGCACTGCAACCTCACGACAACCGAGAGGGCTTCATAAGCAGAAAGAGGCCGTGACGACTGCCACGACCCCTTGCTGATACTGGCTGTCGAGAAAGACATACCAATCTTCGCGCCACTTACACTCTCAGCAGCAAGTGCTCACGCTCCCAGGAACTGATGACTTGGAAGTACTCGCGGTGCTCGGCACGCTTGACGGCCAGATAACTCTTCACGAAACGTTCGCCGAGGATGTCCGCCAGTGGCTTGCAGGAGTGGAGCGCATTGAGCGCCGGCCCAATGTCGTCCGGCAGCGTGTTGCCGCCTTTCCAGGCAGACCCGACAGCCGGGGGGCGCGGTTCGATCTGCGCCATCATGCCCAGATAGCCACAGGCCAGTGATGCCGCCATCACCAGGTACGGATTGGCATCAGCACCCGCCAGACGATTCTCGACCCGTGTACCTGCGGCATCAGACACCGGCACACGTAACCCTACGGTACGGTTGTCGAAGCCCCACTCCACGTTGATGGGCGCAGAACCACTGGTTTCGCTACGCATCAGACGGCGATAGGAATTGACGTTAGGTGCGAAGAACGGCATCGCGGACGGTATGTAGGTCTGCAAGCCCCCGATGAAGTTACGGAACAGCGTGCTTGCGCGTCCATCCTCATCCGCAAAGAGATTTTTTCCCGTCTCGACATCCACCAAGCTCTGGTGAATATGCATCGAGCTACCCGGCTGATAAGCCATCGGCTTGGCCATGAAGGTGCCATACATGCCATGACGCAGCGCCGTCTCACGCAACGTACGCTTGAACATCACGACCTGGTCGGCCAGTGCCAACGGATCGCCATGCTCGAAATTGACCTCCATCTGGCCGGCACCCTCTTCGTGAATCAAGGTGTCCAGATCAAGTCCCATCGCTTCGCAGTAGTCGTACATCTCCTCGAATAGCGGATCAAACTCATTGACCGCATCAATGGAATAGGACTGACGACTGCTCTCCTGACGCCCACTGCGACCGATAGGCGGCTCCAGCGGATAGTCAGAATCCTTGTTGGTCTTGACGAGATAGAACTCGGCTTCCGGCGCCACGACCGGCTTCCAGCCACGCGCAGCATAAAGCGCCAGCACGCGCTTTAGCACATAGCGCGGCGACAGCTCCACCGGATCACCATTGAGGTAATAACAGTCATGAATAATCTGTGCGGTGGGGTCTTCCGCCCACGGCACTAGGTAAACCGCACTGGTATCCGGAATCAGCTCCATGTCCTGCTCAGCAGGATTCCAGAAGCGACTGTCTTCATCGTCCGGATAACCGCCAGTGACAGTCTGAATGAAGATCGAGTCCGGCAGACGCGGTCGGCCACCATTGAGGTATTTGCGCGCCGGCATGATCTTGCCCTTGAGAATGCCAGTCAGGTCAGTGACCAGACATTCCACCTCGGTGATGCCATGTGCCGTGAACCATTCTTGCAACACGGCTTCTTCGTCTTCGTGACCAGTGGGTTCGTACTTCATGAAACCTTCCTTGAACAATGCATGGCAGGCCACGGCACCCAGTGGCCTGCTTGAAGAACATCCGAATGCCAGCACTTTTGAATACCAGTGCTTGAATGACAGCGCTCTTGAATGGCTATGCTCAGCGCGCCTGCACCTCAGACCACAACTGCTGGAATATCTGTAGCTGCTTGCCGGAGAGGCTCGGCGAGAAGCGTAGACGCGCCATGTCATCTTCCGATGGCTGAATCGGCGGCTGAGTCAGCACCTCATCCAGATATGGTGTAGCCGCAGCATTGGGGCTGGCGTAGTAGTTGTAGTTGGAGAGCTGTGCACCGACCTTGGCGTCCAGGATGAAGTTGATGAAGGCATTGGCCAGTTCCGGATGCGGCGCCTTGGCAGGAATCATCATTGAATCCACCCACTTCTCGGCACCTTCATCGGGAATGACGAACTTGATGTCGGAGAAGGATTCTGGATTTTCATCCAGATAGAACAGATAGTCACCGTTGAAAGAGAGTCCAGCATGTGTGACTTTGCGTGCCAACTGCTGAAGCGCCGGCGTGCCATCAGAGAAACCACTGAAGTTGCCGCGATGCTTGGTTTCGATCAGCAGCTTGGCCGCCTCACGCCAGTCGTCCAGATCGGTACAGTCATAGCCATGCCCCAGATAGGCACAGGCGATCCCCATGCTGACCTGACCGCCAGTCATCAGACCGAAGGGGTAGGCATCATTGACGGCGGGATCAAACAATACGGACCAGCTCTTGGGCGCGTCCTTGAAGGTACTGGCGTTGTAGACCAGCCCTGTCACCCCCCACTGATACGGCGCAGCATAATCAAGACCGGCGCCAAGCACTGGATCACGAAACTGCTCAGCGACATTGGCTAGATTCGGTACCTTGGCCTTGTCGATCTTCTGCACCAACCCCGTCTCGATCAAGCGCGGCACGTAGTAACTAGACGGTATGATGATGTCGTACTGGGAAACACCACCAGCATTCAACTTGGCCAGCATCTCCGGCTGCGAGTTATAGTAGCTCTCGACCACCTCAACGTCGTACTTCTCCTCAAAAGCGGTGATGATTTCCGGATCCATGTACTGGGTCCAGTTGAAGAGATACAACTTCTTCTCTTCTGCTTGGGTAGCACCTGCCAGCAGAATACTGCCGATGGCAACAGCAAAACGCAGCTTGTTAATTATCATTATTATGCTCCATTAAAAATGGCCTAAGACCACATCACTTCATTCGCTATCAGCGCACCCTTGACCTTAATCTGCGCAATTAACAATGCCTTTCGTGAACACATCATAGATTGAAAGTGGCATCTATTTCCCCACACTCCATCACCGAAATATCCCAGACATCCATACTCAGCGCGCCTGCACTTCAGACCACAGCTGCTGGAATATCTGTAGCTGCTTTCCGGAGAGGCTCGGCGAGAAGCGTAGACGCGCCATGTCATCTTCCGATGGCTGAATCGGCGGCTGAGTCAGCACCTCATCCAGATACGGTGCAGCCGCAGCATTGGGGCTGGCGTAGTAGTTGTAGTTGGAGAGCTGCGCACCGACCTTGGCGTCCAGGATAAAGTTGATGAAGGCATTGGCCAGTTCTGGATGCGGCGCCTTGGCAGGAATCATCATTGAATCCACCCACTTCTCGGCACCTTCGTCGGGAATGACGAACTTGATGTCGGAGAAGGATTCTGGATTCTCATCCAGATAGAACAAGTAGTCGCCGTTGTAAGACAGCGCACCATGCGTGACCTTGCGTGCCAGCTGCTGTAACGCAGGCGTACCATCGGAGAAACCGCTGAAGTTGTCGCGATGCTTGGTCTCGATCAGCAGCTTGGCGGCCTCACGCCAGTCATCCAGATCGGTACAGTCATAGCCATGACCGAGATAGGCACAGGCTGTTCCCATGCTGACCTGACCATCGCCCATCAGACTGAAGGGATAGGCGTCATTGACGGCGGGATCAAACAGCACAGACCAGCTCTTGGGCGCATCCTTGAAGGTACTGGCGTTGTAGACCAGGCCCGTCACGCCCCACTGATAAGGCGCGGCATATTCTGCGCCAGGGTCGAAGCTCGGACTGCTGAACTGCTCGGCGACATTGGCCAGATTCGGCACCTTGGCCTTGTCGATCTTCTGCACCATACCTGTCTCGATCAAGCGCGGAACGAAGTAGTTGGACGGCACGATGATGTCGTACTGAGAGACACCACCTGCATTCAACTTTGCCAACATTTCCGGTAGCGAGTTGTAGTAATTCTCGACCACCTCAACTCCGTATTTTTCCTCAAAAGCGGTGATTATTTCCGGGTCCATGTACTGGGTCCAGTTGAAGAGATACAACTTCTTCTCTTCTGCCTGGCTAGCACCTGCCAACAGAATACTGCCGATGGCAACAGCGAAACGCAGCTTGTTAGTTGTCATTGTGATGCTCCGTTTTAATTGTCGTGAGGGTGTTGCAGGGTTACTCAGGTGTTATCCCTTCAACACGTAGTGCGCTGACGGGATACCTGCCTGATCGTAGTAGCGATAATTGCCTGGTTCACGTTCGAAAACAGTGCCGCTTTTGAAAACATTCCCGCGAGACATTCAGGACACCGTACGCCGTCGTGATAGCCACAGACTGGCAATTGCCGCGATGGCGACTGCCATCATCATCAGTGTCGCGATGGCGTTGATTTCCGGTGTCACTCCCTTGCGAATCGCGCTCCAGATGTAGATGGGCAGCGTTGCGCTCTCGGGGCCAGAGGTGAAGAAGCTAATCACGAAGTCATCCAGCGACAACGTAAATGACAGAAAGAAGGCCGAGATCAATGCTGGCTTCAGCGTTGGCAGCATGAAGAACTGGACTCGCTGACGCGGTGTCGCGTAAAGGTCTTTCGCCGCTTCGAACAGCGAGGGATCAAGCCCGACGAAACGCGAATAGACGATCAATGCCACGAAGGGAATCTGGAAGGTGACATGCGCGATGATCATGGTGCTCAGCCCCGGTGACAACAGGCCGGTCAACTCGTTGATCTTCACGAAGAAGGTCATCTCCGAGATACCGAACACGATGTCCGGCAGCACGATAGGTAGATAGATCAACACGATCAGCCAGCCCAGCTTGCGATGCCGATGCCGATACATGCCGTAGCCGATGAGACAACCAATCACGAGTGCCACCAGCGAAGAAATCACCGCCAGCAACAGCGAATTGCTCAGCGCCGACAGAATCGCGTCATTACCCAATAACCGTCGATACCAACGCAGCGAGATACCGGTGAAGCTAGCGGCACTGTTGGAGGCATTGAAGGAAAACAGCATCACGACGATCAATGGCAAGTACAGGAAGCCAATTGTCAGCCACCAAAAGCCCCGTAATCCCTTCTTGAATATTGAGCGCTTCATATCACCACCTCTTCACCGCCACCCAGGCGCTTGCCGATGCGTCGCATCGCATACAGACCAATGAAGGTGGCGATCAGCATCAGAATCGCGCCCGCTGCTCCCAGCGGCCAGTTGGCACTGCCGGCGAATTGATTGGCGACCAGATTCCCCAGCATCATGCCCTTGCCACCGCCCAGCAGCTCCGGAATCACGTACATGCCAAACGCCGGTATCGCGACCAGTACCACCCCCGCCAGCAACCCTGGCAATGTCTGAGGGAAGACCGCATGCCAGAATGCCTTGAATGGTGAGGCATATAGGTCACGCGCAGCCTCGACCAGCGCGAAATTCAATTTCTCGAAAGCGGCATACAACGGCAGCACCATGAATGGCAGGAAGTTGTAGACCAACCCCAGTGTGACCGCGAAATTGGAGGGATAGAGCCCCATGTTGGGTGCGATCATGCCCATGGCTTCCGCAAGCTCCGCCAGCGGCGTGCCCGGCGCCAACAGATTCATCCAGCCAAAGGTGCGAATGACCTGATTGGTCCAGGACGGCACCACCACGGCCAACAGCATGATTGGCCGCCAGCGTATGTCTGCCTGCGAGATGTAGTAAGCGATCGGATACGCCACCAGCACTACCAGCACGGTGGACAGCACCGTCTGCCACAACGAACGCATCAGTGTCAGTAGGTTGCCCGGACTCCAACCTAGAAAGCCCTGCCCCGCCAGCTGCTGAAACGATGTCAGCGATAACGGCATTTCCGGCAGCCCGTAGGGGCCATTGCTCATGAAGGCCACACTCATCAGGTATGCACTGGGCAATACCAGAAAGATGAAGATCCAGGCAGCTCCCGGTGTCACGGTAAATAGCAGGTGGCGCGTTTCACGCACGATGGCCTGTCTACGTCCAATCACGGCAGTCGTCTTCGACATGTCTGACCTCACTCACTTAGCGTGACGAGGTCTTCCGAAGAGACCACCAGGGTCACCTCGTCGCCGACGTCAGGGAGATGATGGCCACGATTGTTCACCGTCGCCTGGAGGCTGGTAGCGCCGATCGCTATTCGATATTCAGCGTGGCTGCCGCGATAAAGCCGCTCGGTGATACGCCCGGGCAAGTGGTTGGTCCCCGCGACATGGCCCAGTTTCAAGTCCAGCGTCTCGGGACGAATCAGCACGAATTCGCCTTCACTTCCACCTTCGAGTTCGAGTGTCCCCACTGGAGTCGTTACCCGACAACCTTCTCGTTCAGTGATGGCATAGAGGTTGTCATGCCCCATGAAGCGCGCCACGAAGACATTGATGGGCGTCTCGTAGATCTCACGCGGCGACCCTATCTGCTGGATATTGCCGCCATTGAGTACGGCGATGCGATCGGACATCACCATCGCTTCCTGCTGATCATGGGTCACAAACACGAACGTCATTCCCAGTCGCTTCTGTACTCGAAGCAGCTCCACCTGAAGCTGAGAGCGCAAACCGGCATCCAGTGCCGAAAGTGGCTCATCCAGCAGCAATACATCCGGCTCACAGACCAGAGCACGGGCCAGCGCAATACGCTGACGCTGGCCGCCGGAAAGCTGATCAATACGCCGGTCAACCAGCTCACCCAGCTGGATCAGATTGGCGACTTCCGCGACCTTGGCTTCGCGCTCTTGCGCACCGACACCGCGCATCTTCAGACCAAACGCCAGGTTTTCGCGCACGGAAAGATGCGGAAACAGCGCATAAGACTGAAATACCGTATTGACGCTACGCCGGTGAGGGGGCTCTTCTGTCACGTCCTTGCCACCGATGATCAGCGTGCCATCATCGGCTTCTTCAAGTCCTGCCAGAATGCGCAGCAGCGTGGTCTTGCCACAGCCTGATGGACCCAGCAGCGTGAAGAACTCGCCTGCGCGAATGGTCAGATCAACACCATTGAGCGCCACGGCGTCATTGCCAAATCGCTTGTGAAGTCCTTTCATCTCGATGGAAGACGCCGCTAGACGCTCTCCCCTCTCACCAACCGCTGACTCTTGAGGCTCCACTCGCTGAAGACTCTCATCCATCACCATCTGGGGGTCACTCATGGGGTATCCTCGTCGTTCAGACGGCTCATCACAGCCGATCGCGGAGCTTGTAGAAGGTCGTGGCCAACACCAGTAGCGGCGTACGCAAGTGCCGCCCGCCCGGGAAGGTGCGATGAGGCATCGCTGCAAAGGTGTCGAAACGCTCGCTATCCCCACTCAGGGATTCAGCCAGCAATTTCCCTGCCAGCCCGGCCATGGCCATGCCATGCCCCGAGTACCCTTGAGCGTAATAGAGGTTGGCACCCATGCGCCCGAAGTCAGGTGCCCGATTGAGCGTGATGGCGACGTCACCGCCCCAGCGATACTGGATATCCACCTCCCCGAGCACCGGAAACAGATGCCGGATCTTGCGATCGATACGTGCATCCAGCCCTCTCGGCTCGCGTCCGTCGTAACTCACCTCGCCGCCATAGATCAGCCGTCGATCAGCAGATAACCGGTAGTAATCCAGTACGAAGTTGGCATCGGACAAGGCATCATTTTGGGGCAGAACCTGAGCCGCCTGTTCGGCAGTGAGCGGCGCCGTCGCGATCATGTAGTTGGCGGCACGCATGATGCGCCCAGCCATTTCCGGTACGAGGCGATCTCCATAGGCATTGGTGGCCAGCACCACTCGATCAGCGATCACGCGACCCTTGCCAGTGATGATCGTAGCCGGCTCGCCGCGTTTGATCTCAACCACCGGACTATTTTCGTGCAGGCTGACGCCAGCCTGCTGCGCAGCACGCGCAAGGCCAAGGGTGTAATTGAGAGGATGTAGATGGCCACCTTCGCTTTCACGCATGGCACCAGGGTACTCATCAGTCACGACGTGCTCTCGCAGCGCCTGACCTTCGAGCCACTGCATGGAGTCGTAGCCATAATCGCGGGCCATGCGGTTCTGAAAGTCGTGCAACTCTTTCACATGCCGAGGTTTGACTGCGGCATGCAGGTATCCCCAGGCAAGCTCGCAGGGAATAGCATGGCGCTCGATCAGCTCCGCCGTGAGGCGAACTGCTTCACGGCTCATTTCCCAGATATCCTTGGCACGTTCGTGACCGAGCGCCTTCTCCACGGTGCTGATATCCGTACCCAGTCCCGGCAGAATCTGGCCACCACTGCGACCCGATGCGCCATGACCTACCGTCGAGGATTCAAGCAGTACAACCTTATAACCGCGCTCTGCAAGATGAAGTGCTGCTGAGCAGCCAGTGACACCAGCACCGACAATGCACACATCGGCAGTGACCTCATCCTCAAGGGGAGGAGCAGGATCCAGGTGTACCGCAACCGAGTCACGATACCAGGAGGCTGGCGGCGTGGAAGACATGGAGTCAGTCATGCGATAGGAATCCATCTGTTTTGTATTTGTTGTTGAATCACCCGAAACATATTGATCAAGCTTGTCTTCATGTGGCCTCAGAGCAGCACCCAGTGTCAAGTATTCAATAACAACAAATATTTCGCTCTTGGGTGAGTCATTCTTGCCTAGAACTAGCGCCATTTCTTCATCAAGAAACCATGTACCGCCTCGGAACTACTGCGTGAAATGTATCAACTCCCGGAAACCGAACAAGGAAGGCACCACGCATCAATTGACTGCCAATCAATAATCAACACACGCTTGGCAACAGGACAACAGGTATCGATCCGGCAACAGAAATGGATGACAGAAGCATGCAGGAAGACATGAGAACCGGAGCTCAAGATGGAAGATGACGAGCGAGGATAGGCGATAAGCAATGGAGAATTTCAGGACACGCGAAGGTATGAGAAAGATCGAGGGAATAATACGGAAGGGGTATGGGAGAAATCGTACGGAAGAAGAACAGAGTATTGAGGAGCCCAGCACACACGCTCGGTGAGGACTACGATCCCGGCGCGTGATAACGACAAGGGCGTGATGTATTCAGCAGACGCTTCGCACAACACCCGCAAGAGCCCTTTCGCGACCCATGCCTCGGCCTGATGGTCTGGCAGAAATCCGATATTGAGCCCGCCTCTCAAGCACTAGTGCAGCGCATTGACCTCGGTCCGAAACGCCTCAAGGTCCGCCAGCAATCGGAGGGTCCCTTCAAGCACCTCTTCTCCCTCTTCCGTCAAGGAAAACCCACCACGACCGCGCCGGCGGGCTCAGGAGTGGGCAGTCCCACACACCTGGCAACCAGGGTCACGCTTGAGCCCCATGCGCCGCCATTCGCCGGTCAAACCATCAAACGTCGCCAGGCCACGATGCGCGCTACCCGCACCACTGATCAGTTTGAGCGCTTCGAGAGCTTGAAATGCACCGATGATGCCTACCAGCGGCGCAATCACACCACTCTCGGCACACGTCATCTCTTCATCGCCCAGCTCATCCGGCGGATACAGGCAGCCGTAACAAGGTGCATCCGGCAGGCGACGATCAAATACCGCCAGCTGGCCGGAGAAGCGTATCGCGGCGCCGGACACCAGCGGTGTGCCCGCAGCCACACAGGCGGCATTGATCGGGAAGCGCGAGCTGAAGCGATCGGTGCAATCGAGCACTACGTCTGCGGCGGCCACCTGCTCGGCCAGCGCCTCACCTTGCAGCCGCTCATTCAGCGCGATCACCTCAAGCTCCGGATTGATCGCCAGCACCGATGATGCCAATGACTGCGCCTTGGGCTGATCAATATCTGCGTCACCATGGGCGATCTGGCGCTGAAGATTGGAAAGCTCGACATGGTCGTCGTCAGCCAACACCAGCGTACCGACACCGGCTGCAGCCAGATACAACGCCGCTGGGCAACCTAGCCCGCCCGCGCCAATCACCAGCACACGGGCCGCCAGCAGTCGCTGCTGACCAACGATATCGACCTGAGGAAGAAGAATCTGGCGCGAATAGCGCAGTAGTTGAGAATCTTGCATGGAACGCTGGCTGCCTGTCCGTGAGTCACAGTCTGTCGGTCGCTGCTTATGAATAACGGCTCGCGAATAACAGTTCAGAAATAGCACTGCGGTGTTGATAGAGGGCGCGAAAGGTTATTTGGCCTCCAGTTCCTCGATATCTGGCACGTGCAACGAGAACTGTTCCTTGACCTCTTCCATCACTACATAACTCTTTGATTCCTTGACCCCGGGCAGCGTCAGCACCACATCACCAAGCAATTGGCGATAAGCAGACATTTCCGGAATCCGGCATTTGAGGATGTAGTCGAACTGACCAGAGACGAGATGACATTCCTGAATCTGCGGCAGTTTGGATACTGCGCGACGGAATTCGTCAAAGACTGAGGGCGACTGGGTTTCCAGACTGATTTCGACAAAGACCAACAGATTGGCCTTGAGTGCTTTGGGATCAAGCACTGCTCTGTAACCTTGAATGACGCCAGCACGTTCAAGACGCTTGACGCGTTCCAGACATGGCGTGGTGGACAGGCCCACTTCAGAGGCAAGGTCGACATAAGAGATACGTGCGTTTTCTTGCAGACACCGCAGAATCTTGAGGTCAATACGGTCCAGAGAACGTGATTTCGCTTTCATTGTAATAGTTTCCCAGCGGGGTGACTTACAGCAGGATCATCCTTACTCCTGTCTTTCGTGCAGTCAGGCCGCCGGATAACGCGGGGGTTATCAGACGACCTTCCAATCATGCGTGACTAATTACTATCATACCCGGCCCGCAGGGGATACGCCTTCACTGACCGCAACATGACGAGGATTCCACGCACACTCCACTGAATTCGGAAAAAACATCTACCTGCTAGCGCCTGTCACTGCTTGATACCCATCACCGTCAGACTCTCTTGCCCAGCGTGATTCGCTCGCGGCCTCCCAGGTCTTCAAGTGTATCGACATCGATGTAGCCAGCGGACTGCAGTGCACTACGCACTTCAGGGCCTTGCATCAGACCATGCTCCAGCATCAGATACCCGCCCGCCGTCAAATGGCGCGGCGCAGCCTCGATAAGATGCATGAAGTCCGCCAGACCCGCATGATCCGCCACCAGCGCCGAGCGCGGCTCGAAGCGCACATCTCCCAGCATCAGATGCGGGTCATCATCGGCCAGATACGGCGGATTGGCGGTAATCAGCGCAAAATCGTGCTCATTGACGGCAGAGAACCAGTCACTGCGCCGGAATTCGGCATTGTCGATATCCAGTACTTCAGCATTGTGCCGAGCCAGTACCACGGCCTCTTCGACAAGATCGACACCTAGCACTTGCCACTGCGGGCGATGGCGCGCGAACGCCAGCGCGATGGCGCCAGTACCGGTGCCGAGATCCAGCAGACGACCTGCCGAGGCTTCCGCCAGCTCCAGCGCGCACTCCACCATTACCTCGGTGTCGGGGCGCGGAATCAACGTGACCGGTGAGCACGCCAGTGTCAGACCATAGAACTCACGCCGTCCGAGCAGATGAGCCACCGGGTGCCCTTCGGCGCGACGCGCCAACAGCCCTTCAAAACGGGCAATACCCTCAACACCCGCCTCTGTTTCCAATTCACGATCGCCCCAGGTGTAGAACCAGGTGCGCTCGCGACCCATCACCTCACCCAGCAGTAGCTCAGCATCCAAGCGCGGCGATTCACTCCCCGCCTCGCTCAGACGGGCAGTAGCAGCGGCTAGCGCGACGTCAATTCTCACCTTAGTGCTCCTGCAATGCGGTCAGCTGGTCGGCCTGATATTCAACGACCAGCGGCTCAATCACCTCATCCAGCTGGCCAGCGATCACATCATTGAGTTTGTAGAGCGTCAGATTGATGCGGTGATCGGTCAGGCGTCCTTGCGGAAAGTTGTAGGTACGAATGCGCTCGGAGCGATCACCTGACCCCACTAGCTTGCGACGCGCATCGGAAGTCGCCTGCGCTTGTGAATCGACTGCGGCCTGCTTGAGGCGAGCGGCCAGCAGCGACATGGCGCGTGCACGATTCTTGTGCTGGCTACGCTCGTCCTGACACTCGACCACTACCCCAGTCGGCAAGTGAGTGATACGAATGGCAGAGTCGGTGGTATTGACGTGCTGACCACCCGCACCGGAACTGCGGTAAGTGTCCACACGCAGATCAGACGAATTGATGTCGATATCACCGACCTCATCAGCCTCAGGCATCACCGCGACGGTACACGCAGAGGTATGGATACGCCCCTGCGACTCGGTGGCTGGCACACGCTGAACGCGGTGGGCACCGGACTCGAACTTGAGCCGCGAATAGACACCCTCACCCTTCACGCGGGCGATGACTTCCTTGAAACCGCCATGCTCACCATGGCTGGCGCTGACGGTCTCGACTTTCCAGCCCTTGAGCTCGGCGTAACGCGAATACATACGGAATAGGTCACCCGCAAATAGCGCGGCCTCATCACCGCCGGTGCCCGCACGCACTTCGAGGAAGACGTTAGCACCATCATCCGGATCACGCGGAATCAGCAGCTGAGTGATCTCGCCTTCCAGCACCTCGAGCGCATCATCGGTATCGCGGACTTCCTCACGCGCCATGTCACGCATCTCGGGGTCGCTGTCGTCACACATGCTCAGAGCGGCATCACGATCTTCCTTCAGGGCGCGATGGCGACGCCATGCCTCGATCAACGGCTCAAGCTCGGCGTACTCCCGCGACAGGTCACGGAACTTGGCCTGATTCCCGATGACTTCGGACTCCGACAACAGTGCGGAGATTTCCTCAAAGCGATCATGGAAAGTATCGAGCTTGGTGATGAGGCTGTCTTTCATGAAGGGTCCTGTGATGAATCAACCGGCGCGAGCAAAAGCGTCTGCGCCGTCTGAAGAATATCCTGTCGGTCATCACCCGAGGCCTGGCGTAATGCCAGCGTCGGATAATGCATGAAACGATTAGTCAGTTGACGCGCCAATTGCGCGACGACTTCCTGAGGGTCTCGGCCCTGCTGGAGTTCAGCCAGTGCCTGCGCTTCGCACTCGGCGCGTAATTGCTCGCCATGGCTACGGTAGCGTTTGATGACTTCGCCACCACTGCGCACGCGCTTGAGATGCAACCAGGCGTTGACGCCCTGACGAATCAGCTCTTCTGCCTGTGCGGCAGCCAGTTCACGATGACGACGATTCTCCTCAATCACTTCCTGCAGGTCATCAACCGTGTAGAGGAAGACATCATCGAGTTCGCCTACCTGGGGCTCAACATCACGTGGTACAGCAATATCGACCATGAACATCGGCTTGTAGCGGCGCTTTTTCAGAGCTCGCTCGACCATACCCTTACCTAGAATCGGCAACTGGGAAGCCGTCGAGGAAATCACGATATCGGCCTTTTCAAGCGCATGCGGGATACCCTCCAACCCAATTGCCGTACCGCCTAGTTCATTGGCCAGTTGCTCGGCTCGGGACAGCGTGCGATTGGCAATGCAGATATTGGCAATGCCCGCTTCCTTAAGATGACGTGCGACCAGTTCGATGGTCTCGCCGGCACCAATCAGTAGCGCGTTGGCACGTGCGAAGTCATCAAAGATATGGCTCGCCATGCTGACGGCAGCATAAGCGACCGAGACAGGGTTCTCGCCGATGCCGGTTTCGGTACGTACCTGCTTGGCCACCTGAAAAATATGTTGAAAGAGCTGCTCTAGCTCACCGCCGAGACCTACCGACTTGCGAGCGAACTGATAAGCGTCCTTCAACTGGCCCAGAATCTGCGGCTCGCCCAGCACCATGGAATCAAGCCCGACCGCAACACGAATCAGATGACGTACGGCTTCATCACCCAGATGTTGGTAACTGCAGCGTTCGAGATCTTCTACCGGCAGGTTATGAAAGCGTCCTAGCCACTCAAGTACCGATTGCGCACCATCATTGGTCACGCAATAAAGCTCAGTCCGATTGCAGGTCGACAGCACGGCTGCCTCGGAGACTGCTGGCAGGCGCTTCAATTCGCCCAGCGCGGCGTCAAGCTGCGCAGGCGTGAAAGCAACGCGTTCGCGCACATCCACGGCGGCGGTGCGATGATTGATGCCAAGGGCAAGAAGGGTCATGGAGTCAGTCAGTCGTCAGGGTCTGGCCGGCAGGATTGGCGTCAATAAACAGGCGGCTGTCGGCATGGGCAATGAGTGCAGGCATGGGGTTGAGACCGGCAAACGCAGTCGCCGAAGCGGCTGAAATTATAATATTAGCGTGCTCATTCTATCACAGCGCCTGCACCACGCGACCCCGTAGCGTGCCGCAGCCGATGAGGATTTACCATGATGCTAGCAGGCTGACGCTATCACCTTCACATAACTCCCCCGGCCTTCTCAATACGCGTCATTACCCGCAACACTATGCCCGCTGGTCGGCAGCCGTTATGCTGGAATGATGGACTTCACGACATCCATTCTTCTGATCCGGCCCTGCTGGCGGGTCACCCTGTAGACTCCGACCGCTGATCGCGAGGTTGCATGCACGCTTCGACTGCCGCTGAACATACGCTCCGCGAGACGGCGCACGCGAGCTCACTTGCCGGCGCCTCCAAAGGCGTCTCCCAAAGCGCATCAGCGACTACTGACTGTTGCCTGCCGACAACTGCCAGTAGCCAAGTCAGGAGCCTATGGAAGGCACCGAGCATACTGAAAAGTACACTATTGGGCGGATTGCTAGTGGGCCTGGCCGGCTGTCAGTCGGTGAGCGCTCCCGCTCCCTTCTCGAATCAGCCTGATCCACTGGCATCAGCACCCGCCATTCAGCAGGGACTAGATGCCGATAGTCTGAATCAGCTATTGAGTGCGGAGCTTGCCGGTCAGCGTGGTAACTATCCTCGCGCCGCCGATGGATATCTGGCGGCCAGTCGTCGCTTCGATGATCCTGAATTGGCCCGTCGCGCCGTGCTGGCCGCACGCTACGCCGACAATCCCGCTCTTTTGGAGCGTGCTGCTGAACGCTGGCAACAGCTGGATGACACCGCCAGCGAGCCCAGCATCATCCGTGCTCGTTTGGCGATGGCACGTGGTGACTGGATGACAGCACTTGAGCAACGGCTGATGGTGGAAGCCAATGGCGGTAATGGCAACCTGGCGACCGTGGCGGAACAGGCTATTGATGCCGAGGCTGACCTCGAACCACTTTTGTCGCTACTCGCCACACATATTGTGCAACACCCCACTCAGCCGATGCCAAAGATCGCAGCCGCCCTGTTCGAAGCGGCCCTTGGTAATGAGCGTAGGGCACGCACACGCCTGATCCAACTGGAAGCCACGCATGCCGAACTGCCAGATCTGTGGTTGGCGCGCAGTGAGATAGAGCGTGATGCTGGACATCTTGACGCCTCACGTCAGGCTGCAACACGTGGACTTGAACTCGCCCCCGATGACAGTCGCTTGGTGCTGAGTGCTGCCCAGACAGAACTGGCCAGCGGCGACAGGTCGTCTGCTCGCGAGCGTATCGACACCCTGGTCGCTCGCCACCCCAACGCCCCTCGTCTGCGCCTCGCGCTGGCCAGTCTGTACCTGGATGCCGATGCACCTCAGGATGCCCATCGACTGTTGCTACCACTGCTGGAGGAAGATCCGACTCCGGATGCCGCCTTTGCCATGCTGGGCCTGGCTGCCGAAGCCAGCGGCGAGATCGACAACGCCATCCTCTATTACCGTCAGGTGCCAGAAGGTGAGCGCTATATTTCCAGCCGCGCGCGCGCAGCCCAACTGCTGGCTGAACATGACCGTATTGACGAGGCGCGTCAGTTCCTGGACGTGGAGCGTCTACGTCATCCACGCCATGCCATGACACTACTTAGCTTCGAGATTGACTTGCTCGACGCTCAAGAGGCCTTCACTGACGCCGACACCTTGCTCGACGGTAGTATCAGCACGCGCCGCAAGGCACTCAATAAAATGGTTGCCAGCGAGGACCAAGAGGCACGCGATGCTGTCAAGAGTGAGCTGGGTAGCCTGCTATTCCTGCGTGGCATTCGTCGACTGGAAGATAACCAGCTTGAAGGCATGGAGCAGGACCTACACGAAGTGATTTCACTTGAACCGGACAATGCCAGCGCCTATAACGCACTGGGCTATACCTTATTGGTGGAAACTGATCGTCGTGACGAAGCGCTGACGTTGATCAAGCGCGCTCACGAACTGTCTCCGAATGACTCGGCCATTCTCGATAGCCTCGGGTGGGGACACTTCCTGACGGGCAACGCCAAGCAGGCGCTTCCACCGCTGGAAGCCGCTTGGGCTCAGCAGCAGGACGCCGAGATCGGGGCTCATCTCACCGAAGTACTGTGGGCGCTGGATCGCCAGGACGAGGCGCGTGGCCTGGCAGTCGAATTAAGCGAACGCTTCGAAGAGGCCACCGAGCTGGAGACATTATTCCAGCGCATCCCGGCCTTGCGCCCGGTGGTAGATTCGCCCTGAATCGCCCTGCGCCTACCCTCATGACATGACTGCCGTGCACTAGCTGCACGGCACTTTCCGCATGGCCACGGGTCCATTACCCTGACTCTCTTTATCATCGCTCTCAATTCTCTCGCCATCTGAAAGGCCTCTGCGTCATGACGACCCCTTCATTGCCTATATTTAACGCTTCATTGCCGTTGGCACATCGCCTGCTGACCTCTGCCTTGCTGACAATGACATTGCTGCTGGGCGGCTGCGCCAGCCAGATGGCCAGTGACGTTGCCGGCGACCTGACACGCAGTGAAGGTGATTGGCAGCAACAGGCAACACAGCTCGATGCATTAACGCACTGGCAATTGGCTGGCAAGGTGGGTATCCGTACGCCGGATGAAGGCCACAGCGCCAATCTTGACTGGCAGCAGGATGGTGATGACTATCGCATGCTGATCACTGGTCCGCTGGGCGCAGGCCGCACTACCGTGACTCGCGATACTGACGGTGTCCGCCTCAACTCTTCGGATGGTGACTTCGAGGCACCCGATGCCGAAAGCCTGATGCTGCAGCAGCTGGGCTGGTCATTGCCGTTAGGCGCGCTGAATGACTGGGTCCGCGGCCTGCCGAGCGAGGGGACTCATCAGCTTGAGGAAGATGCACAAGGCTTCCCCGCTACGCTGTATCAGGATGGCTGGAAGGTGAGCTACCAAGACTGGACGCGCGCTGAAGGCCTGTGGCTACCGCGAAAACTCAAGCTTTATTACGGCGATCTGACCGCTACACTGATCGTCAATCAGTGGCAGGCGTTATAGCGAGTACCCAGCTTGGGCTCTATCTCTATCTCTATCTCAAGCTCAAGTCCCCGCATCAATCGCTCGCATGCATCAGCGGTATCGTTATCAGCAAGACGGCCGACCTGCTCACAGGCCGGCCGTCTTGCTGATAACAGTTGAGTTCGACCTTGTTCAACGCGCCCGACATCTAACCAGGACCGCCTCGCCCGTGATTCACTCGACACTTTCTGCTCTCAGTTTGCCGGCTCCCGCCAAGCTCAATCGTATGCTGCATATCACTGGACAGCGTCCTGATGGCTATCACGAGCTGCAGACCCTGTTTCAGTTTCTCGATCATGGCGACACTCTGCACTTTCAGCTGCGTGACGACGATGCCATCACTCTGACACCTGCTATTGACGGCGTGCCCGAGGAAGCCAATCTGATCGTGCGTGCAGCACGACGACTGCGTGAAACAGCAGTGTCATACGGCAAGGTAGCGGAGGCATCAGCCTGCCCGGTGTCGACATCCAGATTGAGAAGGTACTGCCAATGGGCGGTGGCCTCGGTGGTGGCAGCAGTGATGCCGCTACAACACTATTGGCACTCAATCACCTATGGCAGCTATCGCTGGATGAAGACACTCTAGCCGAGCTGGGTCTTGAACTGGGCGCTGATGTACCAGTCTTCGTACGTGGCTTTGCTGCCTGGGCCGAAGGCATTGGCGAAAAACTGATGCCTGCTGCGCTGGACACCCCATGGTTCGTGGTTATTCATCCCGGTATCGAAGTCTCGACCCCCGCGGTGTTCGGCCACCCACAATTGACACGTTCCAGCCCCGCTATTAGTATGGCGCGCGCACTGCAGGGGGGCCGAAACGACTGCGAAGTCGTGGTAAGCGCTTTGTACCCGGCAGTCGCCGACGCCCTGAACTGGCTGAATCATTTCGGCACCGCCAGACTGACGGGCACCGGCGCCTGTGTGTTCTGTGCGTTTGATGACGCACGACAGGCCAGCAAGGTGCTGGGTAGACTCGCATGCGAGCGCCCGACGTGGCACACCTTCTCGGCACGCGGTTGCAACATCTCTCCCCTACATGCCGCTCTGGCTCAGGCCTGAGCACAGCAACTGGTTGAAGTGAACGTTGCTGGGGTATCGCCAAGTGGTAAGGCACCGGTTTCTGATACCGACATTCCCAGGTTCAAATCCTGGTACCCCAGCCAATCCTGGCCGTTCCCGGTCAACCCGGAATTCTCCACTCCCGAGATCCCACAAGACTCCAAAGGTGGCTGCGCGTGTCTAAACTGATGGTATTCGCGGGGAATGCCAATCCCGCTCTCGCCCGCAAGGTTGCTGAAGCCCTCGATACCCGCCTGGGCCATGCAACCGTCGGTCAGTTCAGCGATGGCGAGATTGCGGTAGAAATCAACGAAAACGTTCGTGGTAAGGACGTCTTCATCATGCAGTCCACCTGCGCACCGACCAACGACAACCTGATGGAGCTGATCCTGATGGTGGATGCGTTGCGTCGTGCGTCAGCGGCGCGTATCACTGCGGTCGTGCCGTATTTCGGTTACGCACGCCAGGATCGCCGTGTGCGCTCTGCTCGCGTGCCGATCTCGGCGAAGGTGGTCGCGGACATGATGGTCAAGGCTGGCGTCAACCGCGTCATGACCATGGACCTGCATGCTGACCAGATCCAGGGCTTCTTCGATGTGCCGGTGGACAACGTCTACGGCTCACCGATTCTGCTCGACGACATCGAACGTCAGAATTATGACAATCTGATCGTCGTCTCCCCGGATGTAGGTGGTGTGGTGCGTGCCCGTGCCATCGCCAAGCAGCTTAACTGCGAGCTGGCGATCATCGACAAGCGTCGTCCCCAGGCCAATCAGGCTCAGGTGATGAATATCATCGGTGATATCAAAGGCCGCACCTGTGTGCTGGTCGATGACATGATCGATACTGCTGGCACGCTGTGCAAGGCAGGCGAAGCGCTCAAGGATCACGGCGCCAACCGCGTTGTGGCCTACGCGTCACACGCCATTCTATCTGGCCCGGCGGTCGACAACATTACCAACTCCGTCCTTGACGAAGTGGTCGTTGCCGATACCATTCCGCTGTCCGATGCAGCTCGTCGCTCAGGCAAGATTCGCCAGCTCACCGTGGCAGGTCTGATCGCTGAAGCAATCCGTCGTGTCAGCAATGAAGAATCCGTCAGCGCCATGTTCCACTAAGTTCCGCTTGGCGAATGCTTTTCGCCGATGGTTCGGAAGATGGTACTGACAGCAGCAGGAGACTCGTTTCCTGCTGACAAGCGGTTGGCTCGGAAACCTTCGAGTCAGCCTCATGAATCCGGTAGCGCTCTGGTCGCGGGGGCTGCCGGATTCTCATTAGCCCTTGAGGTATTTGTAAAATGAAACTGTTCAAACTGAATGCTGAAGTTCGTCAAGACCTCGGGAAAGGTGCGAGCCGCCGCCTGCGTCTTACGAACGATTTCGTGCCGGGCATCATCTACGGCGCTGACAAAGCCCCGACTCCGGTCATGGTCGACAAGCCGAGCCTGTACAAGGCAGTTGATGACGAGGCGTTCTACTCCTCCATCATCACTCTGAATGTTGCTGGCAAGGAAGAGAAAGTCGTCATCCGTGACCTGCAGCGTCACCCGTTCAAGCCGCTGCTGACTCACATCGATTTCCTGCGCATCGACCTGACTCAGAAACTGACCATGAATGTGCCGCTGCACATCACTGGTCAGGAAGCCTGTGTCGGCGTCAAGGATCAAGATGGCGTACTGCACGTCATGGCGACAGACATCGAAATCAGCTGCTTGCCGACAGCACTGCCGGAATACCTGGAGCTGGACGTGTCCGCACTTGAAGTCGGTCACACTCTGCACCTGTCCGACATCACTCTGCCGGAAGGTTCCGAGTCCGTTGCACTGTCCCACGGTGCCGATCACGACTCCGCTGTGGTCAACGTCACTCGCCCGAACATCGCCGCTGCTGAAGAAGATGCAGCTGCCGGTGAAGGCGAAGAAGCTGCAGCAGAATAACGCAGCCTGATCAAGGAGCCAGATACCGCAATGTCACAGGTGAAAGCGATCATCGGCCTCGGTAACCCGGGGAACGAATACGAAGACACCCGTCATAATGCCGGCGTCTGGCTCCTTGACGCCCTTGCGCGCCACGGTCACACCACGTTGCGTCCGGAACGCAAGTTCCATGGCCAATACGCGAAGATTGTTTTCGCGGGCCAGGATCTGCATTTGCTGTTCCCATCAACGTTCATGAATCGCAGCGGTCAGGCCGTGGCCGCATTGTGCAACTTCTACAAGCTCGCTCCGGATGAACTGCTCGTCGCCCACGATGAGTTGGACATCGACCCCGGTACCGCTCGCTATAAGCAGGGTGGTGGCCATGGGGGACACAACGGGCTGCGTGACATCATCAGTGCGCTGGGCAACGACAAGTCCTTCCATCGTGCCCGCATTGGTATCGGCCATCCCGGTAATGCCAACCTGGTGACCAATTTCGTCCTCGGCCGCCCCGGCAAGGCAGACCGTCAATCCATTGATGCTGCCATCGACGAAATTGTCATGACTCTCCCCGAAGCCATCAGCAGCGAATGGGCACGCGCCATGAATCGCCTGCACTCTTTCAAGGGCTGACATCTTCAAGAGCTGAAGCCTTCAAGGACTGATGTCCTCAAGACCTGACGCCTTCAAGAACTGAATCGCTCTGTACTATCCTCCTTTCGAATTCCGGTGATCCGCGCCTCTGCGTATCGCCTCGCTGCCGTGCGTGCCTTGCACCGTGCGCTCAGCAGCAAACATCATCATTTATCGCGCAACATGCGCCCAATGGATGACCTCGGCGGCATCAGGCCTTACACTTCCCGCCTAGCTAACTCCGTGCCTGTCAGCTCATTTCCCCGCACGACCGATGTCCTCTCTGGACGATGGTCTGCTGGTCGAGATGACTGCCAGCGACACGCCCCATTCGATACGTCACACTAGGATCTAGCGCCATGGGTTTCAATTGCGGCATCGTCGGCCTCCCGAACGTCGGCAAGTCCACTCTCTTCAATGCACTGACCAAGTCTGGCATTGATGCCGAGAACTTCCCCTTCTGCACCATCGAGCCGAATACCGGTATCGTACCGATGCCTGACCCGCGCCTGGGTGCACTGGCCGCGATCGTCAAGCCCGAGAAGATACTGCCGACCACCATGGAATTCGTGGATATCGCAGGTCTTGTCGCTGGCGCCTCAAAAGGTGAAGGCTTGGGCAACAAGTTCCTCGCCAACATTCGCGAAACTGATGCCATCGCGCACGTGGTCCGCTGCTTTGAAGACGACAACGTCATCCATGTTGCCAATCATGTCGACCCGACTGCCGATATCGAGACCATCAATATCGAACTGGCATTGGCCGATCTCGATAGCGTCGAGCGCAGCATCCAGCGTCTGGCACGTATCGCCAAGGGCGGCGACAAGGAAGCCATCACCACCAAGGCCGTACTGGAGCGTATCCAGCCGCACTTGGCCGAAGGACAGCCGTTGCGCAGCTTCGGACTGACCGATGATGACCTCAAGGCGCTCAGAGGCTTCGGCTTCCTGACCCTCAAGCCGACCATGTATATCGCCAACGTCAGCGAAGAAGGCTTCGAGAACAACCCCTATCTCGATATCGTGCGCGAGATTGCGGCGGCGGAAGGCGCCATCGTAGTGCCAGTGTGCAACAAGATTGAAGCCGAGATCGCTGAGCTTGATGAAGAAGAGCGCGAGATGTTCCTCAATGAGCTGGGCATGGAAGAGCCAGGCCTGGATCGCGTGATCCGCGCCGGTTACGAGTTGCTGGGTCTGCAGACCTACTTCACCGCAGGTGTGAAGGAAGTCCGTGCCTGGACCATCAAGATTGGCGCGACTGCGCCGGAAGGTGCCGGCGTTATCCACACCGACTTCCAGAAAGGCTTCATCCGTGCCGAAGTCGTGGCCTATGATGACTTCATCGCCTATACCGGCGAACAGGGCGCCAAGGATGCTGGCAAGTGGCGCCTGGAAGGCAAGGACTATATCCTCAAGGATGGTGATGTCGTGCACTTCCGTTTCAATGTCTAAGCCTGAGCTTGAACCCAGCCCAGGACTTGGACTTGGACTTGGACTTACAGCCAGAGAATGCCGAGTGACCTCTGCCTGAGATACAAAACGCCCCTGATCTCTTATGAGTCCAGGGGCGTTTTACGTTTTCATGATGCCATGAACTCCAGATGCCTCAAACTTCAGACCTCAGGCTTTAGCTGCGGGCGTCAACCACTGTGCCGCCTGACGCGCCAGACTATCCGCGAGAGACTGGGCCAGACGCGAGCGCCCTTCCTTGCGTCGCCAGACGGCTCTGAGGACCAACTCACCTGCCGCAGGCAAGGGCCGTGCCATCAGCCCCTGAGTCGTGCAAGCGATATACGCCGTCAGTGCATCCACCACCGCAAGACCTTCCCCTGACTGCACCAACGCCGCTGCCAACGGATAGGTCTGTACACGCGTGATGATATGCGGCGGGTGATCATACATACGCGGCTCATGCTGCTCAGCACTTGCCAACAGGCTATCAAGACGCCGCGCCAGTGGATCATGTGCGCCCAATGCCACCAGTTGCACTCCCGCCAATGTCGAAACCGGCAAGGGAACATTGTGGCTCTCCTGCGCCCAATAGCCTTCAGGTGCCAGCACCATCAATGGCAGGCTGAACAGCGCGCGTGTCGCCAGAGCCGGATGCGTTGGCGCACTGAGCGTGAACCCAAGCTCTGCCTCATGCAGCAACAAGGCATCAACAATCTCTCGCGTATGCTGAGTCGCCAACTCACACCTTACCTGCGCATGACGCCGCCGCCATTGCCCCAACGCCTGGGGTAACAACTGTTGAGCAATCGCTGGCGTTGCGATGACCTTGAGCGCCTGCTCTTCACCACTCCGCAAGCCTGCAGCCAGCCGCTTCACCTCATCCAGTTGCCCCAGCATCCCCTGACTGGCCTCCTCCAACTGACGAGCTTCCTCAGTGGGATAAAGTTGCCCTGCACTGCGTGTAAACAACACGATGCCCCAGTGACGCTCGACCTGCTGCAAGGCCTTGCTCGCTGCTGGCTGAGAGATGTGCAGTAGCCGCGCGGCGCCGGTGACACTGCCCGCCTGCAATACGGCATGAAAGATTTCGAGATCTCTGAGCCGCATATCTTCCTCCTGTCACGCGTCGATCGCGGCGTTAAATATCCTGTGAACAAACAGCATACGCGAGTCATATCTGCGAGAGACATTCCCCATCACAGCTTTACGGCAATAACCTCAGGTTATGGCATATCGACAGGTTTTCATTCGCTCAACTTACGCGCGGCAGTCATGCTGCATGACTTTCCTTCAGGAGTCTGCCATGCAGCGTCATGTCACCATTATCGGCGGTGGCGTGATCGGCCTCACCAGCGCCCATTCACTCGTGCGCGCCGGCCATCACGTCACGCTCATCGATGCTCATGCCGAGGTTGCCAGCGAAACCAGCCATGCCAACGGCGGCCAACTCAGCTATCGCTACGTGGCGCCACTGGCGGATAGTGGTGTGCCCTTACAGGCCATCAAGTGGCTACTGGCTGGCAGTGAGGCACCTCTCAGGTTTCGCCCACAGCTCGATCTTGCTCAGTGGCGCTGGGCCTTGCAATTTCTGGCAGCCTGCCATCGCCGTCAACACCACCAAAGCGCCTCGCAGCTGCTATCACTCGCACAGCATAGCCAGCAGATACTGGCAGAGTGGCGTGAACAAGACGGGCTATCAGGTTTCGCTTGGCAACAAACCGGCAAGCTGGTCGTTCATCGCGATCAACAGGCGCTCAACAAAGCGATTGGTGCGCGGATTGCGCCCGATGACCAACAGCCCCTTGATGCTCGCCAATGTATCGCACTGGAACCCGCATTGATCTCGCAACAGGCGTCCCTGGCAGGCGGCATCTTCAGCGCCTCGGATGAAACGGCAGACTGTCACGCCTTTTGTCAGGCACTCGAGCGTCAACTCATCAATTCAGGTCGCTACACGCGCTTCGCAAGCACCCATGTGGCCCCGCTCTCGAAAGAGAACGGGCGCATTCAATATCTTGACCTCATCCATATCGATGGCAGCCGTGAACGCTGGAAGGTGGATGAAGTCGTATTGGCGGCAGGCAATCATAGTGCAGCGATGGTTCGTGCACTGGGCATCCGGTTGCCTATCCAGCCACTAAAGGGATATAGCCTCACCCTACCGCTTTCAGAAGGCGCGATTGCACCACGTATCAGCGTGACTGACGCTGCGCGCAAGGTGGTTTATGCAAACCTTGGGTCCGCCGATAGTCACCAGCTACGTATCGCGGCGATGGTGGATATTGGTAGCCACGAGCGTGATATCTCTCATCCTGCAATCGACGAGGGGCGTATCGCCGCACTGCGTCGCATTGCCAGCACGAGCTTCCCTGAAGCAGGCAATTTCGCCGATGCGACACCGTGGGCAGGTTTGCGCCCTAGCACTCCCAAGGGTCCGCCGCTCATCGGACACGCTCGTCACGGTAGAAAAAAGCACGATGCGCCAGATAATCTATGGCTGAACACCGGCCATGGCAGCCTTGGCTTTACGCTAGCCTGCGGCAGTGCTGACCTCATTACGCGCGCTATCTCAGGCGATGACCTACCCTCGAATCTCAAGGTGAATTTCCACAACTAGCAGCATGAATACCCATGGGTTTCTTGACAGCCTCATAGCCAATCCGTATTATTCGCCCCCGTTGGACGGCTACATAGCTCAGCTGGTTAGAGCACATCACTCATAATGATGGGGTCCCCTGTTCGAATCAGGGTGTAGCCACCAAACAAGATTACGAAAGGCCCTGACTGTATCAGTCAGGGCCTTTTTCGTTACCAGCGCTGGAGAGACACTTACAACGCTGCATGCGAGACAACTGAAAAAGGCAGCCCTCAGGGCTGCCTTTTTGCATCTTGCACACACGGCTCACTGCATCACGGGCATGCGCTGATCATTCCAGCACCTCGCGATTGCAGAACGCCACCAACACTTTGATCAGCAAGGCAACATCGTGACTGCCTGCCGTTTCGCGAATCGAGTGCATCCCCCACTGTGGCAAACCTATATCCAATGTCGGCACACCAACTTCACTGGCGGTAATCGGCCCGATCGTGCTGCCACATCCCATGTCGGCACGACTGACAAAGGTCTGTACCGGCACATTCTGCTCCCGACACAGCTCACGGAACAGGCTTGCCGTGACACTGTTGGTGGCATAGCGCTGATTGGCATTGACCTTGATCACTGGTCCCGCATTCAGCTTCGGACCGTGGCCGGCATCATGCTTATCCGCGAAATTGGGGTGGACAGCATGTGCATTGTCACAGGAAATCATCAATGAACGTTGCACAAGGCACTGATAGCCCTCCTCGTTGTCCAAACCCACGTAGTGATTGATGCGTTTGAGCACATCGGCCAGGAAAGGCCCCTGCGCGCCACAGGCACTGGCGCTACCTACTTCTTCGTGATCGGTCGCGACGAACAAGGCTCCCTGCTCTCCATCAGCCTCGAGCAATGCCTCAAGACCAACGAAGCATGACAGCAGGTTATCGAGTCGTGCACTGGTAATCAGTTCACCACGCAAGCCAGACTGCGCTGCCAGCTGCACGTCATGTAGCCCTAGTTCGAAATCAATGATGTCAGCGACACGAACGCCGTGCTGTTCTTCGAGAAGGTCGATCAACAGCGCATGGAAGACCTCTACTGGTGTGTCGCCGCTTTCTGGCAGCTGCATGACCACTGGCGACATCTGCGTCTGAGCTTGATGGCACGCCCGCTATTGACGTCACGATCAAGATGAATGGCAAGACTCGGCACGCAGGCAACAGGGCGTGCCACTGTCAATAGCAGGCTTTCGCGCCGGCCATCCTGATGACGTACCTGTACTCGGCCTGCCAAGCCAAGATCACGATCAAACCAGGTACTTAGCAGCACACCACCATAAGTTTCGACACCCAGGGTCAACCAACCCTGACTGGCCTGGGCCGGACTGGGCTTTAGTCGCAGGCAAGGGGAATCAGTGTGCGCCCCTATCATCCGCAATGAGGTTAGCGCCGTATGACTATCAGGAAGCCGGAAGGCAATCAGTGAAGAGTCATTACGCGTGACGTAAGCACGCTCGCCCGGCACCAGTTGCCAGTTCGAGGTTTCGTCGAGTCGTCGATAGCCTTCTCGCTCAAGACGCTGCGCCATGGTAGCGGTAGCATGCCAAGGAGTCGGCGAGACAGAAAGGAAGTCGAGTAACGCTGGAACACGGGAATCTGCAATCGCATGAGTCATGATGGCGTCAAGTCCTCGAAGATGAATGCAAGGCACTGTATAAGAAGAGACATTCTAGAAAAAAGCCTGAGACCATTCATCTCGTGAAGTGATGGCCGGCAAACAGGTGCTACTCAGGCTGTCGACCGAAGCGCTGTGGCTACGATCCCCCTGCGCTGACGCAACAGCCGCAAGACCCGCGTATCAACGGCAGGCAACTGTGCCTGACGCGGGAGACTGCTACAATGCCCGCTCGACCGCCCTGCGGGGAGGTCGTTCAGGGAGCTGAGTGTACATGAATCGGGAGTGCTTCATTGATGAGCCTGTTCGTAAACGTCCGGCGCACGGCATTTATTGCCCTGTGTCTTGCCTTGGCCGGCCCTGCCAGTGCCACGGTCACACCTACTGACGCCGATGCACAGGCTGCTCGCGAAGTTTCCGAGTCATTGCGCTATGGGCATTACGAAGATGTGACCTTGGATGATCACTGGGCCAGCCAGGTTTTCGCCCAGTACCTGAAGACCCTTGACCCGCAAAAAGCCTATCTGCTCGATACGGACATCAGTGAGTTCAGCGATCTGCGTCATGATTTTGACGACGCCATGGTCGATGGCGACCTCGAGCGCGTCTACGCACTCTATGACCGCTACCAACAACGACTCACCTCACGCCTGGAATGGCTGGTGAAGACGCTGGATGCTCACCCAACCTTTGATTTCGAGAAAGACGACCGCCTAGCGCTGGACCGCAAGGACAGCCCATGGGCCGATAGCGAGAAAGACCTCGACGAACTGTGGCGCAAGCGCCTCAAGAACGCCTGGCTTTCCATGTCACTGTCCGACAAGAGTGATGAGGACATCGGCAAGACGCTGAGCGAGCGTTACAGCAACCAGCTCAATCGCATCGAGCAGACCAACGATGAAGACATCCTGACACTGATCATGCATGCCGTGACCGGCAGCATCGATCCGCACAGCGAGTACTTCTCGCCGCGCCAGGGTGAGTCCTTCGATATCCAGATGAAACTGTCACTCGACGGCATTGGCGCACTGCTGCAGTCGGAAGGCGAGTACGTCAAGGTCTCGAGCCTGGTCCCGGGCGGCCCCGCCGAAAAGGACGGTGAACTCAAACCTGCGGATCGCATCGTTGCCGTTGGCCAGGAAGATGACGAATGGACCAACGTCGTGGGCATGCGCCTTGATGACGTGGTCGATCTGATTCGCGGCCCCAAGGGCTCCATCGTGCGCCTTGAGGTCATCCCGGCTCAGTCACTGGATGTCACCAAGACGCGTGAAGTGGACATCACTCGTGACACCGTCAAGCTTGAAGATCAGGCAGCCAACGCCAAGGTCATCGACGTCAAACGCGAAGATGGCATGCACAAGATCGGCGTGATTCACGTACCCGCCTTCTATGTCGACTTCGATGCCTGGCAGGCCGGTGAAGACGACTACCGCAGCACTACGCGCGATGTCGCGCGCCTGATCGACGAACTCAAGGCCAAGAAGGTCGAAGGTATCGTACTGGACCTGCGCAACAATGGCGGCGGTGCACTGCAGGAAGCCAACTCGATGATCGGCCTGTTCATCGATCGCGGCCCCACCGTGCAGGTACGTGACGCACGCGGACGCATCAGCCTGTATGGCGATACCGAAGCTGGCACGCACTACGATGGCCCGCTGACCGTACTGGTCAATCGTCTTTCCGCTTCAGCATCCGAGATCTTTGCCGGTGCGATCCAGGACTACGGACGCGGTCTGATCATTGGCAGCCAGACTTTCGGCAAGGGGACCGTACAGACCATCTCGTCGCTGACACAGGGTGAGATCAAGCTGACACGCGCCAAGTTCTACCGTATTTCCGGTGACTCCACTCAGAACAAGGGCGTCAAGCCGGATATCGACTTCCCAAGTGTCATTGACCCGAAGGAAATCGGTGAATCCAGCCTCGACTACGCCTTACCCTGGGACCAGGTGCGTCCAGTGAAATATCGCCGCCACGGAGACCCCGCGCGCTATCTGGCAGCACTTCGTGCCCGCCACGAAAGCCGCGCCGAGCGAGAGCCTAACTTTTCCTACCTGCAAAGCGAGGTATCCCTGTCCAGAACGCTGCGCGCCCAGCAAACGAGCATCAGCCTCAACCGCGAGCAGCGCAAGCGCGAAATGGATGCACAGGAAGCCGAACAGCTGGCACTGGAGAACAAGCGCCGCCGCGCCTTGGGCCTCAAGGAACTGGCAAGTTTTGCAGAACTGGATGCTAGCAGCGATCACGTATCAGCCAGCGGCAGTGAGCCCGAAGTGATCGATACCGCCAGCGATGACAAGGAAGCCAAGGACCCCATCGATCAGGCACAGTTGCAGGAAAGCGCAGAGATCCTGCTCGACTATGCCCACCTGAACGGCGACAAGTAGTACACCACGAGGTTGCGTCTCGAAGATCAAGACCCCTGCGTCCATGAGCGCAGGGGTCTTTTCGTTAATTAATCAATTGATAGACAGAGATAAAATAGGGATAGGCGATCGAGGGCCATGCCGGCAAGGGCAGAGACACTCACGACAAAGCGCCGCAAGCGAGATGCCAGCAACGATAGAGATAAGAGGCAGATAGATGTCGAACGATCGGGAATTCAAACGCACAGAGACTTCAAGCAAGTCAGAACTTCGAACAGATAGGAGCTTCAAATAGGTAGGAGCTTCAAATAGGTAGGAGCTTCAAATAGGTAGGAGCTTCAAACAGGTAGGAGCTTCAAACAGGAAGGAGCTTCGAACAGATAGGAGCTTCGAGCGGAAAGATAGCCTCAATGCCACAGGAGATCTTCAGGAAGCCAGGTAAAGCAGAGCATATCGACTAACAAGGGAAGAGAGAAAGTGTGATATTGGCTCCTCGAACAGGACTCGAACCTGTGACCCAATGATTAACAGTCATTTGCTCTACCAACTGAGCTATCGAGGAACATCAAATATCAGACAGCATCATAGCGATACTGTTGCTGGCGATGAAGATAGTCATCGTTCAGCGTAATTTCCGGCATTGGCAGGAAGCCTTGGATTGGCTCCTCGAACAGGACTCGAACCTGTGACCCAATGATTAACAGTCATTTGCTCTACCAACTGAGCTATCGAGGAACGACCGGAAATCCTTTTGTCATCGATATCATCATTTTTGACATTATCAGTATGACATTTCAAGCATATACCTGTGCTATTGGCTCCTCGAACAGGACTCGAACCTGTGACCCAATGATTAACAGTCATTTGCTCTACCAACTGAGCTATCGAGGAACAACCTTAAGCACGCGACGAATTATACGGAAATACTCAATGGCGTCAACCACCTTCAGCCATTCAGACGACCGTAAAACCCGCTTGATCCCTCCTTTCGGATTCACTTCTGAAAGCATACAAAGCGACTTTCGGATGTGACAAGGCCCGCACGGATGCAGGCCTTGGAATCACTGGTGGCTACACCCTGATTCGAACAGGGGACCCCATCATTATGAGTGATGTGCTCTAACCAGCTGAGCTATGTAGCCACACGACGGAGCGTATATTGCAGGTCAGGCTGCTGAATTGCAAGCAGTTTTTATAAAAGACCTGACATACATTCCCGCCGCTGCTCTTCTCTCCTGACACGCTCGCCGCGCGTCAGGATGACTCAAAGCCCCAGAGAAGATTTTACTGCAGCAAGGCCCTGCTCGCCATCAACAGTCTTCACGCCTTTCAGCCAAGCATCCAATACCTGCGAATGATCCTTGAGCCAGCTTACGGCAGCCTCATCAGGATCAGCACCCTCATCCATGATGTCGCTCATGACCTGGTTTTCCATCTCAAGCGTGAACTCCAGATTGGCCAACAGGGTGCCTACGTTACCGCATTCGGCACTGTAGCCCGCACGGGTATTGGTATAGACAGTCGCCCCACCAAAGTTCGGACCGAAGTAGTCATCGGCGCCTTTCAGATAGCCCATGTCAAAACGCGTATTCATGGGGTGCGGTTCCCAGCCTAGGAAGACGATCCATTCCTTGGCAGAAATCTTTGATTTCACTTCAGCCAGCATGCCGGCCTCGGAAGAATCAATCATCTCGAATTCTCCCAAGCCGAAGGCATCATCATCAATCATGTCGGAAATGATCATGTTGCCATCATTGCCAGCTTCGATGCCGTAGATACGTCCATCGAACTTGTCGATGTTCTTGGCAAGGTCAGCCACTGACGTGACGCCTGCATCGAGCACATACTGCGGCACGGCCAAGGTATATTTGGCACCTTCGAGATTGGCACGCGGGCGTTCGACCTGCCCCTTGTCGATGTACGGATCACTGATCGATGCCATCGACGGCATCCAGTTACCCAGGAAGACATCGAAGTCGTTATTCTTCATCCCGGCATAGGCAATCGGCACGGAGATGGTGTCAGAAGTGGTCTTGTAGCCCAGCCCATCAAGCACACTGCGTGTTAATGCCGTGGTCGCCGTGATATCTGACCAGCCAACCTCAGCGAAACGCACCGTGCGGCACTCCTTCGATACCTCTGCTTGTGCCTGCGGCACCAATAGTAGTCCCATCGCCAGACCTACCGGCAACACTGCAATACCCAATAATGGTTTCATGCCTACCCCTTGTCTTGTTGTTCGATTTTCATTCGGCATCCATACACCGTAATACGCAATGTTCTTGCATAAGTCACCGCCTTGCACAGAGCACCATGGCGCATATATCAAGATACCCTGACAGTGTTACCCAGTGTTCTACCTGACATCCTGCGTTTTACCAAGCCCCACTTTCAATAAGTATCTATTATGCAACTTGACGCACATCCCGGTAGCCACTACAATTTTTGTTAATTGAACGTTCAATAAAATATTTTGGGTGATGCACTTCCTCATGCTTCCCTGTGTCATGAAGGGTCAGCCGATCAAGGGCATCATACCTGCCCCAACAATAACGGGGCGCCGGAGCAGAATACATGTGGCTTTCAGCAAAACGGTAACAAACACGTACCCTAGCATCATTACGTGATTCCCCCGATATGCCACTCGACAAGGAGCAAGCTGATGCCGAAAGTGGGAATGGAGCCCATCCGTCGCCGCCAATTGATCCTGGCCACCATGCAGGCTATCGATGAGGCAGGTTTGGCCGATGCGACTGTGGCGCGCATTGCACGCCACGCAGGCGTTTCCGCCGGCATCATCAGCCATTACTTCGGCGGCAAGGATGGCTTGATGGAAGCCACCATGCGTCAGATCTTGACTGATCTACGCAGTGCTGTCAGTGAACGCCGTGCCAACCTGGCCAACGATGATGTGCGCAGTCATCTTCATGCCGTGATCGACGGTAATTTCGATCGTAGCCAAGTCAGTCAGACCGTCTCCAAGACATGGCTGGCGTTCTGGGCCTCCAGCATGCACCGCATACCGCTTGAACGCCTGCAGAGGGTCAACGATCGCCGGCTGGTGTCCAATCTGTCAGCACGGTTCCGACGCGCCATGCCACGTGACGAGGCGCGCGATGCTGCAACAGGCTCGCCGCATTGATTGATGGTCTTTGGCTGCGTGGCGCATTGGCACCGGATGGCCTTGATATTGAGCGGGCACGTCGTTTGGCCTATGAGTATGTCGAGTATCAGCTAGCGCTTCACGCAAGCACCTCGATGATCGCCGAACCGGAAAGCACGCCTGACCTTTGCGCCTGCTGCCAGGCTGAAAACTAACGTTTTATCAGTGACGGCAGCCTTTAACGTTCCGTCATGAACACCCATCCCCATTTCCCTGAATCCTTTAGGAGCGCAAGCATGGCTAACGACAATACTAGCTTTCCGATCCAGACCCTTTATATCGGTGGCCGTCGAGTGGAAGCCACTTCCGGCGAAACCTTCGAGACCGTCAACCCTGCGACAGGCGAAGTCATCGCCGAGATTCAGCAGGCCAACGGCGCTGATGTCGATGCCGCTGTCGAAAGCGCTCTGAAGGGGCAGAAAGTGTGGGCTGCGATGACCGGCATGGAGCGTTCGCGCATCCTGCGTCGTACCGTCGACCTGCTACGTGAGCGCAACGATGAGCTGGCACTAATCGAGACTCTCGACACCGGAAAGCCGCTGTCCGAAACCGAAGTGGCCGACGTCGTGACCGGCGCCGATGCTCTCGAATATTACGCAGGCCTCGCGCCGGCTATCGAAGGCACCCAAGTCCCGCTGCGCCAGGAAGCCTTCGTCTACACCCGCAAGGAACCGCTAGGTGTCATTGGCGCCATTGGTGCCTGGAACTACCCGATACAGATCGCTTGCTGGAAGTCTGCCCCGGCACTCGCTGCTGGCAACTCCATGGTCTTCAAGCCCAGCGAAGTCACTCCGCTGACTGCACTGAAGCTGGCCGAGATATTCACCGAAGCCGGCCTACCAGACGGTGTGTTCAACGTCGTACAGGGTGACGCTCGCGTCGGTGTGATGCTGACCGAACATCCGGACATCGCCAAGATTTCCTTCACTGGAGAAGCCGGTACCGGCAAGAAGGTCATGTCCGCGTCCGCTTCCTCGAGCCTGAAAGAAGTCACCATGGAGCTGGGCGGCAAGTCCCCGCTGCTGGTGTTCGCGGACTCCAATCTCGATCGTGCTGCCGACGGTGCCATGATGGCCAACTTCTACAGCTCCGGTCAGGTCTGCACCAACGGTACTCGCGTGTTCGTCGAGTCCAGCGTCAAGGATGCCTTCGAAGCCAAGATTCTCGAGCGTGTCGCTCGTATCAAGGCAGGCGATCCGCAGGATCACTCCACCACCTTTGGCCCGATGGTCAGCTTTGAGCACCTCGACAAGGTCATCTCCTACCTGGAGATCGGCCGTCAGGATGGAGCGCGTCTGATTGCCGGTGGCGAGCGCATGACCGAAGGCGAATTCGCCAAGGGCGCCTGGGTAGCACCGACCGTCTTCACCGATTGCAGCGATGACATGCGCATCGTCAAGGAAGAGATCTTCGGTCCGGTGATGGCCATTCTGTCTTTCGATAGCGAAGAAGAAGTTATCCGTCGCGCCAACGACACTACCTACGGCCTGGCTGCTGGCCTGTTCACCGAGAGTCTGAACCGCGCGCATCGCGTGATTCATCAGCTCGAAGCCGGTATCTGCTGGGTCAACACCTGGGGTGAATCTCCGTCTGAAATGCCGGTCGGTGGCTACAAGCAGTCCGGTATCGGCCGTGAGAACGGCGTAGAAACGCTGGCGCATTACACCCAGACCAAGTCTATTCTGATCGAGATGGGGCCGTTCGAGTCCGCTTTCTAAGGCCTCAGAACACAAAGCTCGCAAGTCCTTGGCCAGCAGCGACCTGAGCGCGCTGGCCTGCTTGAAGGGTTTATCCGGCGGGTGCCGGACAGCAAAGCACCCGATGTCCTACCTGCCGGCATGGCGATCACTCGTCATGCCGGACTGCACTGAGCGTCCGCTTTCATCTCAATGGGTTCACCATCGGATGACAGCCATGCGGTGCGGTCAGTGCCCTGATTCCCATGTCTCGTCGTACCCTCCGTTGACTGCTCTTCACGTCACGCAAGGCACTGACGATGCCATGTCATCGATGCATATCAATCAATGATAGCTCGATGATAGTTATGACCCTGACCATTTGACGCTTCTGCCCTGCGGGGCCAGCTCGATCACTCGGGTCTTGCCACGAGACCAGATGATTCCGACAAGACCCACGAGTCAATCGCCAGCCCTGTGATGTCTCATGACAGAGACGCAGAATGCCTGAGGAGAATGCATGAGCCATTTCGATCGTGAATACGACTACGTCATCATCGGTGCGGGTAGCGCCGGTAACGTGCTGGCCACCCGCCTGAGCGAAGATGCTGATATCAGCGTGCTGCTGCTGGAAGCCGGTGGTCCCGATTATCGCTTCGATTTCCGCACCCAGATGCCGGCGGCACTGGCCTTCCCGCTTCAGGGCCAGCGCTACAACTGGGATTTCCGTACCGATCCCGAGCCGCACATGAATGACCGCCGTATGGAATGTGGTCGTGGCAAGGGCCTGGGTGGCTCTTCACTGATCAATGGCATGTGCTACATCCGTGGCAATGCGCTGGATTACGATAACTGGGCCAAGGATCCGATCCTCGCCGACTGGAACTACCGTCAGTGCCTGCCCTACTTCCGCAAGTGCGAAACACGTGACATCGGCGCGAACGACTATCACGGTGGCGATGGTCCGGTCTCCGTGACCACGCCAAAGGAAGGTAACAACGAGCTGTACCACGCCTTCATCGCCGCAGGTATCGAGGCTGGCTACCCGGCCACCGAAGACGTCAATGGCTACCAGCAGGAAGGTTTCGGCCCGATGGACCGCTTCGTGACCAAGAATGGGCGTCGCGCCTCCACCGCCCGCGGGTACCTGGATACTGCAAAGAAGCGCCCTAACGTCACCATCGAGACGCGCGCCACTACTGATGTCATCCTCTTCGAAGGCAAGACAGCCGTTGGCGTGAAATACGAGCGTAAAGGGCAGGATCATCGCGTTCGCGCACGCAAGGAAGTGCTGCTGTGTGGAGGTGCCATCGCTTCACCGCAGATTCTGCAGCGCTCTGGTGTCGGCAACCGTGAAAACCTCGAGCCGCTGGGCGTGACGATGGTGCATCACCTGCCGGGCGTGGGTGAAAACCTGCAGGATCACCTGGAACTCTACATCCAGTATGAGTGCACCAAGCCGATCTCACTGTACCCGTCACTCAAGTGGTACAACCAGCCGCCGATCGGGCTGGAATGGATGCTCAAGGGCACCGGTATTGGCGCCAGCAATCAATTCGAAGCTGCCGGCTTCATTCGCAGCGATACCAACGAAGAATGGCCGAACCTGCAGTACCATTTCCTGCCGATCGCGATCAGTTACAACGGCAAGAGCGCCGTACAAGGTCATGGTTTCCAGGCACACGTCGGTTCCATGCGCTCCCAAAGCAAGGGTCGCGTTCGCCTGACCTCGCTGGATCCCAAGGCGGCACCGTCGATCTTCTTCAACTACATGGCTGAAGAACGTGATTGGCAGGAATTCCGTGCCGCCATTCGCCTGACGCGCGAAATCATCGCGCAGCCGGCAATGGACGACTATCGCGGACAGGAATTGGCACCAGGCGCGCAAGCACAGACCGACGCAGAGCTCGACGAGTACGTACGTAACCACGCCGAGACCGCCTACCACCCATGTGGCAGCTGCCGAATGGGCAGTGATGCGACCTCTGTCGTCGACGGCGCAGGTCGCGTACATGGGCTCGAGAACCTGCGTGTCGTGGATGCATCGCTATTCCCGATCATCCCGACGGGCAATCTCAATGCGCCGACGATCATGCTGGCCGAAAAAATGGCCGACAAGATTCGTGGCCGCGAGGCACTACCTGCCTCCAAGGCTGACTACTTCGTGGTCGAGCCTGGCACTCCGGCCAAGCAGCCATCCAAGCGTCAGATCGATTCAGTCCCGATCAACGACTGATATAGGGAAGCCCTCAGTGCTTCCCGCCAGCGAAAGGCTCCGCATCGCGGGGCCTTTTTTGTGTCTATCGCTCACACAGCGGACCTGATACTGGAAGGCATTCGACCTTGGGTGAACTGGCAGAGAGTGAGAACATGGGATACTCTGAACATAATTCAAACAACTGTTCTAAACGCATGGCTGCTATGCTGGTGAAGAAGGCCATTCTCTAGAGCTCATCCCCTCGCTACCCGGAGGTCCTGCCATGACGCAGATCATCCTTATCCTTGTCGCCCTTGCCGGTCTATTGACCGTCATGGCGCGTGAAGCCGGCGCACTCGCCGCCATTGGTGTGCTGGCCGTCACCGGCTTGATCGGCCTTGGTGTTGATGCGCCAATACTGGGCAGCCTGTTGCTGATCGCAGCAGCATTGGTAGCCATCTGCGGCCTACCGGCACTGCGCACCAAGTGGCTTAGCCCGCGTCTGTTCGACATGTTCAAGAAGGTCTCACCGAAGGTTTCCGCGACCGAAAAAGTCGCCCTGGAAGCCGGTACCGTGTTCTGGGACGCCGAACTGTTCTCTGGCAAGCCGCAGTGGGACACTCTCACCGCACAGCGAAATGACGGCATTTCCAGCGAAGAACAGGCCTTCATTGACCAGCAATGTTCCATCGCCTGTGGCATGACCAACAGCTGGGAGATCGCCCGCGAGCGCGCGGATCTTCCCGCTGAGTTGTGGGAATTTCTCAAGCGCGAGAAGTTCTTCGGCATGATCATTCCCAAGCAGTACGGCGGCCTCGGCTTCTCGGCCAAGGCACAGTCACTGGTGCTGCAGAAGCTTGCGGTCAACGAGACGCTGATGGTCACCGTCGGTGTGCCCAACTCCCTCGGCCCGGGTGAGCTGCTGCTCAAGTATGGATCTGAAGAACAGAAAGACTTCTATCTGCCGCGCCTGGCGGATGGCCGCGAGATCCCCTGCTTCGGTCTGACCGGGCCGCGTGCCGGTAGTGACGCGACCTCAATCCCTGACACCGGTATCGTGTGTCGTGACATGCATGAAGGCGAAGAAGTCGTCGGTATTCGCCTCAACTTCGAGAAGCGTTGGATCACACTGGCACCAGTCGCCACCGTAGTGGGTCTGGCATTCCGCATGTTTGACCCGGAGCACCTGCTGGGCGATGTGGAAGATATCGGCATCAGTTGTGCTCTGATTCCACGAGACACCGATGGCATGGATATCGGCCGTCGTCACCACCCGATCGGCGCCCCCTTCATGAATGGCCCCATCTTCGGCAAGGATGTCTTCATTCCGCTCAGCTACCTGATCGGTGGCCAGGAGATGGCAGGTCAAGGCTGGAAGATGTTGGTCGAATGTCTGTCCGTGGGTCGCTGCATCACGCTACCGTCAGGCTCTGCCGGTATCTCGCGCTATGCACTGGGCTGGAGCGCTGGCTTTGCGCGTGTCCGTCGTCAGTTCAACCTGCCTGTCGCCGAGATGGAAGGCGTACAGGAGCCGTTGGCTCGCATGGCCGCGATGAACTACATCAGCCAGGCCGCGGTGCTGCATACCGCCAACATGATCGACAATGGCCACAAGCCGGCCGTGCCCTCCGCCATCCTCAAGAGCCAGCTGACCGAAATGGCCCGCTCGCTGCTGGCGGACGGCATGGACATCCACGGCGGCCGTGGCGTGACACTGGGCCCGCGCAACTATATCGGCGTGGCTTATGCGGGCACCCCTGTCTCCATCACGGTGGAAGGCGCCAACATCATGACTCGCAACCTGATGATCTTCGGTCAGGGGGCAATTCGCTGCCACCCATATGTACTCGATGAACTGGCAGCCAAGGATGCTGATGACCTCAACGCTTTCGATAGCGCCTTCTTCAGCCACGCAGGCCTGATCTTCGGCAACGCGGCCCGCGCTTTCACCCAAAGCTTCGGCATCGGTGGCAAGGCTAGTGGCTTCGATGCGATCGCTACCCCTTACGCACGCCACATCAATCGCGTCAGCGCCGCCTTCTCGCTGTCTGCCGATGCGGCCATGGCGAGCCTTGGGGCCAGCCTCAAGGCACGCGAGATGCTCTCTGCGCGTCTGGGTGATGTGCTATCCAATCTGTATCTGGCATCACTGACGCTAAAGCAGTGGCACGAGACAGAGGCTACCGAGCACGAAGAGGCGCTGTTCCACTACAGCATGCAGTGGTTGCTGCATCGTGCAGAGACGGCATTGGATGAGCTATTCGCCAATCTGCCCAACCGAGCACTCGGTACCATCCTGCGTGTCATTGCCCTACCGCGTGGCCGTCAGTTCGCGATGCCGAAGGATACGCTGACGCGTGAAATCGCCCGCGCCGTCTCCACCGACAGTGCCTTACGCACCAAGCTGACCGCCAATACCTGGGATGTGCAGGACGAAGGCCAGCAGGACAATGCCCTCGCGCGCTACAACGCGCTGCTCAAGGACTATCCGCGCGCAGAGCCTATCTACAAGACGTTGGCCAAGGCATATCACAAGGGCGAGATTCCCGCTGACGCCCTGTCCCCGGAAGAGCGCATCGAAGCAGCAGTCGAGGCAGGTATTCTGTCCGGCGAAGATGGCGACTTCATGCGCACCTTTGAAGCCGAGGTCCTCGACATGCTGACCGTCGATCACTTCGAGTTCGATGCTTTCGTGCGCCAGACAATGAGTACCGAAGGTACCTCCTCCAACGATCAGCAGAATGCTGCCTGATAGCAGCGCATCACTCTGCTGTTGCTGGTAGAAAGTGAATGGTAGTCAGCTGAAAACGTAAAAGCCCCGCTCTATGAGCGGGGCTTTTTTCGTCAATAGTGCACAATTTTCGTATCGAGAAAAGGCCGATGGAATGACGAGTATCAGACGTGGCGGGAGAAGTGTTCGAGATCACGCACGAAGGCGTTCTTATAGGTCTCGAAGTCCTTCGGACGTGCCTTGAAGGTACGTTTGATTCGCTCACGATCCAGACGCAGCGGCTCATCGAGCGCCGCCAAGGAGCCAACGCGCGCCGCTGGATTCATGCCAACCAGTTCACGCGGACGATCGCCTTCCGCCTCTGCCTCCAGCCAGTCATTGATACCGGTGCGGCGTAGCACACTGACCAGTGCACTATCGGTGAGGCGAACCTGCAGTCGGCCGTGTTCCGACAACTGAGACACCAGCGCGATGCCGTGGTCGTGACCGCGATGTACCGGCGGCGTTGCCCACAGCGCCAGATTGAGGCCACGGGCATTCTCGTCGAGCACCAACAGCGCGACCGAGTGGATACGTTCACCGCTATCCACCAACGCGAACAGCCGCGCGCTCTCGTTCTCGAACCAGACACCGCGAACACCGGCATAACTCACCAGCGCATCCAGACCACCTTCACGGCCATGCACTTCAGCACACAGCATCGCGAGACACGCATCACGCCGAGCACCGGCACTCACTTCAACCACTTTCATCGGATTCTCCGCCACAGGCATTTTCAGCGCGCAAGCCTAGCACACTCGTCTAGCGATGGCTTACAAGGCCACTTATCGACTGATTATCCGTTACACATCGGTGACCGGAAACCATCTCGATGAACACAGGAAAACCCTTGCATCAGATACACACTTCAACAACGACACATCCTCGAATGAACATCAACCTGTCACAAAGTTGTAAGGATAGCGCTTTAAAGTCGTCTACGCTTTTCGGACGATCATGAAAAGAACAAAAAAATGTTCACTTGATCGCTCTCGCCATTGATCGTCAGCGGCCAGCACCCGTTCCATTGCGAACACTGGCCAGGGAACCTTTCAGGAGTTCGACCATGCGCCGCCCGACTCATCAAGCAACCCTTAGTACTCGCGCCACTCGTCGCCTCATCAGCCTGGCCATAGCGGCCGGATTTGCTGCTGCATCGACCAGCGCACTCGCCGCCACCGAAGTGGAATGGTGGCATGCCATGGGTGGTGGACTAGGCAAGAAAGTTGACGAGATCGCTGCCGATTTCAACAAGAGCCAAGATGAATTCATCGTCAAGCCGGTCTTCAAGGGCAATTACTCCGAGACCATGACGTCTGCCATCGCCGCCTTCCGTGCGGGCAAGGGCCCGGATATCGTACAGATCTTCGAAGTCGGCACCGCCACCATGATGAGCGCAAAGGGCGCGATCATGCCGGTCTACCAGCTGATGGACAAGTATGCTCCTGAAGAAGGTGCAGCTTTCGATCCGAAAGCTTATCTATCCGCCGTGACCGGCTACTACACCGATACTGATGGCCAGATGTTGTCAATGCCGTTCAACTCCTCCACGCCGGTCACCTATTACAACAAGGATATGCTGGCCAAGGCTGGCGTCGAGTCCGTGCCCGACACATGGCAAGAGCTTGGCGAAGCACTGAAGAAGGTGGTTGATTCCGGCGCAGGCAGCTGTGGTCTGACCACGACCTGGCCGTCTTGGGTGATGCTGGAAAACTTCTCCGCGCGCAATAACGTGCCCTTCGCCAGCCAGGCCAATGGCTTTGCCGGCAGCGACGCACGTCTGGAATTCAACAAGACTGCAGTCGTTGATCAGATTCAGCGTCTTGATGACTGGCAAGCCGACAAGCGCTTCGTGTTCGGCGGTCGCTTCGATGATGCCGCGCCCAAGTTCTACTCTGGCGAATGCGCCATGCTGATGGCCTCCTCCGCCAGCTACGCCGGCGTCAAGGAAAGTACCAAAGACTTCGAGTTCGGCGTTGCGCCACTGCCTTACGACAGCGACGTGATCGATAGCCCGCAGAACTCCATCATCGGCGGCGCCTCCCTGTGGGTGCTGTCCGGTCACAGCGATGAGGAATACAAGGCGTCGCCAAGTTCTTCCAGTACCTCTCCAAGCCGGAAGTCCAGGCAGATTGGCACCAATTCACTGGCTACCTGCCGATCACCACCGCTGCTGCTGAGCTGACTCGCGAGCAAGGCTTCTACGACAAGAATCCGGGCACGGATGTCGCCATCACCCAGATGACCAGCGCCACGCCGACAGAACACTCCAAAGGCCTGCGTCTGGGCAACATGGTGCAGATCCGCGACATCATCAATGAAGAACTCGAAAAGATCTTCGCAGGCAAAGAAGGCGTGCAGGACGGCCTCGATAATGCTGTCGAGCGCGGCAACAAGCTGCTCGAGAAATTCGAGCGTGCCAACGGCTGATCATTCACGCGCATGAACCATGGGCGGACTGCCTCGCAGCCCGCCCATGATCTATCTGACATGCGACACCTCACGCACAGTGACAGAGAACGGAAAGTGCATACGAGAAACAGGTGCACTTTCCCGTCTCTTTCTTCCTTTCTAGAGTGAACGCCGGGTGGTGGCATTGCCCAGGGGCTCGCTGAATGTTCCAAGCGCAACGGCTTCCGTCAGTGCCTCACCTCTTGCGAGATACCTCCTGCATGGCCCACTTCAACCGACATCCCATCACGCCGTGGTTACTGATGGCGCCCCAGCTGATCATCGTTGGCGTGTTCTTCTTCTGGCCGGCTTTTCAAGCCATCGAGCAGGCCTTCTATATTGAGGATGCCTTCGGGTTGTCGCGTGAATTCACGGGCCTCACCAACTTCATCAGCGTACTGAGCGAGCCGGAATACCTCGAGACACTCTGGACGACGATGGTCTTTTCTTTCTCGGTCGCGCTGGGTGCGATGGCACTGGCGCTGGGAATGGCCGTGCTCGCTGATCGTGTGATTCGCGGCGCCAACACCTACAAGACCTTCCTGATCTGGCCCTATGCGGTCGCGCCTGCCGTGGCCGGTGTGCTGTGGCTGTTCCTGTTCGACCCAACGCTGGGCATCCTGCCGGAGCTGCTGTCTGCCATCGGCATCGACTGGAATCACAACCTCAATGGCAACCAAGCGCTGTTGCTGGTGGTACTGGCCTCCATCTGGAAGCAGATGAGCTACAACTTCGTCTTCTTCCTCGCTGGCCTACAGGCAATCCCCAAGAGTCTGCTGGAGGCTGCCGCAATGGACCGCGCCGGCCCGTGGCGTCGCTTCTGGACCATCACCTTCCCGCTACTCTCGCCGACCAGCTTCTTCCTGCTGGTAATGAACGTCGTCTACGCCTTCTTCGAGACCTTCGGCACCATCGATGCCACCACGTCCGGTGGCCCGGGCGGCTCGACGCGCACCCTGGTCTACAAGGTCTATGAGGATGGTTTCGTCGGGCAGGACCTGGGCTCAAGTGCCGCCCAGTCGGTGTTGTTGATGGTCATCGTCGGCGTGCTGACGCTGATCCAGTTCAAGTATGTCGAGAAGAAGGTGCAGTACTGATGCGCTACAACCGCCCCGGGCTTGATATCGCAAGCCACCTCCTACTGATTGTCGGCTGCGCCCTGTTCTTCCTGCCGGTGTGGATCGCCTTCAGCGCCAGTACCCACGAAATGGGCGATCTTTACTCCAACGTCGCCCCCGTATGGATAGGCGAGGCAGGACTCGACAACTACCGCCATCTGCTCGAAGACCCCGTCAGCAGTCTGGGCGCCGATGTCATGACACTGCTGTTCAACTCGATGATCATGGCGCTGGGCATCGCACTCGGCAAGATCATCATCTCGGTGCTTGCCGCCTATGCCATCGTGTTTTTCGAGTTCCGCTTCCGCAAGCTGTGTTTCTGGCTGATTTTCATCACGCTGATGCTGCCGGTGGAGGTACGCATCCTGCCGACCTTCAAGGTGGTGGCTGACCTCAACATGCTGGATAGCTACGCGGGGCTGATTCTGCCACTGATCGCCAGTGCTACCGCGACCTTCCTGCTGCGTCAGTTCTACATGACCATTCCTGCCGAGCTGGTCGAGGCGGCGCGTATCGACGGCGCTGGCCCGTGGCGCTTCCTGAAGGATATTTTACTGCCACTGTCGAAGACCAACATCGCTGCCCTGTTCGTCATCATGTTCATCTACGGCTGGAACCAGTATCTGTGGCCGCTGCTGATCACCACCGATGCCGATTATCTGACCATCGTCGTCAGCCTCAAGCGCATGCTGACTACCGGCGATGGCCTGGTGCCCTGGCAGGACGTCACCGCTACCACCTTGTTGGCCATGGGTCCGCCGGTACTGGTGATCCTGTTCATGCAGCGCTACTTCATCAAGGGGCTGGTGGACAGCGAGAAGTGACCTCCTCTCGCCCCGGCACCTCGTGATTCGCGCTCCTTTTATCTTTTACCTGATGCCTTGCGCCCGGCCACCTGATTCCGTTCCGCCGTGATGGGCCGCTCTCATGCCTGTCACGGCACCGCTTTGGATATTCATCTCATGGCAACACTGACACTCAAGCAGCTCAAGAAGCAGTATCCCAATGGCTACAAGGCCCTGCACGGCATCGACTTGGATTTCGGTGAGGGCGAGCTAATCGTCATCGTCGGCCCGTCCGGATGCGGCAAGTCCACTCTTTTGCGTACGCTGGCCGGTCTCGAGGATATCTCCGAGGGCGATCTCGAGATCAACGGCAAGCGCGTCAATGACCTCGAACCCGCCGAGCGCGACATCGCGATGGTGTTTCAGAATTACGCGCTCTATCCGCACATGAGCGTGTTCGACAACATGGCGTATGGCCTACGCAATCGCCGCACGCCCAAGGACGAGATACAGCAACGCGTCAGTGAGGCCGCCGAGCTGCTGGGACTGACCGAGCTGCTCGATCGTCGCCCAAAGCAACTCTCCGGCGGCCAGCGCCAGCGCGTTGCCATGGGCCGCGCCATCGTTCGAAAGCCGCAGGTCTTCCTGTTCGATGAGCCGCTCTCGAATCTCGATGCCAAGCTGCGCGTGCAGATGCGCCTGGAAATTCGCCGCCTGCAGAAGCGCCTCAAGGTCACTTCGGTCTATGTAACGCACGACCAGACTGAAGCCATGACCCTGGCGGACAGGCTCGTAGTGATGAATGAGGGGCATGTCGAGCAGTTCGGGACGCCGATGGCGCTATATGACAAGCCAGCCAGCAAGTTTGTCGCTGGCTTCATCGGCTCTCCAGCCATGAACTTTCTTGATGCCACGCTCGAAGATGCTTCAGAAGGCAGCGGCCAGGATGCCACGCTTGCCCTTCCCTGCGGAGCACGTCTAGCGCTGAGACCGGAAACTACTGTCATCGATACTGTCATCAACAACACATTGACCCTCGGTATCCGCCCTGAGCATCTCGATGTATTGGAAACCGATAGCCCGTTGCCAAAAGGCGCTGCTGAACTGAACGTGCAAGTAGAGTTGGTCGAGCCGCTAGGTGCTGACACCCTCGCTTACTGCCGCCTGGCCGGCCAGACCGAACCATTGGTGGTACGCCTGGATGGCGAGCATGTCGTGGCGGAAGATCAGCAGCTTCGGCTGGCGATAACCCCCGCCCGTGCACATCTGTTTGGCGCTGATGGCCGGCGACTGACGACATGTAGCTGAATAGGCTGGCATGAGCAGCCCCAACATTTAACATCTCATCATTTGTCATCGAAATCGATTGCTCCCATAGCGTCATCATTAGATGGTAATGCTGCAGAAGGGTTCGTGTAGTCGACGCGAGCCCACGCCACGAATACGCGAGGATCACAGATGTCATCATCGTCATTGCCTTCTTCTGACGCGCTCTCTTTACCGCTGGCGATCGCTCATCGCGGCCTGTCCGCCTATGCACCTGAAAATACTCTCGCGGCAGTCCGTGCAGCGCATGAGGCCGGCTTGAGCTGGGTCGAGCTGGATGTCCAGCTACTTGGTGATGGCACCCCGGTCATCTGGCACGATGCCAGCGTCAATCGCTGCTCAGATGGCCGTGGTCGCCTCAAGAATCTTGATCTAGCCACTGCACAGGCACTGGATACCGGTAGCTGGTTCAATGCCTGCTTCGCCAATGAGCGCATGGCCACACTCGAAGACATGCTCACACTGCTGTCCAGTCTCGGCATGGGTCTCAATCTGGAACTCAAGCTCAGCCCCGGCCATGACGTGCAAGCGCTGATTGATGCCGTCATCCCCATGGCTGTTACTCATCTCCCCGCAGAATGCTTGATCATCTCCTCCTTCGACCCGCAAGCATTGCGTCTGACGCGCCAACAGAATGCCGTCGTCAATATCGGTTTGCTCTACGACGACATCCCAAAGGATTGGCTGGTACTGGCCGATGAGCTTTCCGCCGTCTCAGTGCATGCCGACTGGCGCGCACTCACCCGCGTTGCCGCCAGCGATGTCGCAGCTAGCGGTCGTAAGCTGCTCTGCTATACACCCAACGATGCAGCCGCCTTTGCACCACGTTGGGCTTGGGGAGTTGATGCTGTGATCAGTGATGATCCGAGTATCTTCAGTGAGGAGAGTCCGTCAGTAATCAGCACTACCGAGCAGTCCTCATGTTGAGGTCGTCATGAACAAGAATGTTGAAATCGATAGCCAAAGCGTCGAGAACAAGGGGGCAGGAAGCCAAAGGCCTGATGTCCTGACCACACGCCAGCAGCAAATTCTCGAACGGCTGGCGCGCGAAGGCCAGTTGGCGGTTGAACCGCTGGCGGCGCATTTTTCTGTCACACCACAGACCATCAGGCGTGATCTCGGCGCGTTATGTGAACGCGGATTGGCACGCCGGCGCCATGGTGGCATCGAGCGTCCACCTGGCGGTCACAATCTCGTCCACTCTCAGCGCAGCGTCATGGCACGCTCTGCCAAGCAGAAGATGGCGGCTAGAGTGGTCGATGAAATCCCCGATGGTGCCTCACTTGCACTCGGCATTGGCACCAGTGTGGTCGCGGTCGCAGAAGCGCTGATCGCTCGGCGCGGCCTCCGTGTCATCACCAACAATCTGCAAGTCGCGCAAGTGTTATCCAACCACCCCGATATCGGCGTACAGCTGGCCGAAGGACGACTACGACCGCAGGACCTTGACGTAGTCGGCAGTGCCACTGTGGCGTTCTTTACACGTCATCAAGTGGATATTGCCGTGCTGGGCTGTGGAGGTTTGGATGCCAAGGGGTTGCTGGATTTCGACCCTGAAGAAGCAGCGGTCAGCCGCGCTCTGCTCGATCATGCGCAACGACGAATCCTGGTCGTGGATGCCAGCAAATGGGGGCGTGCCGCCATGTGCCGTATTGGCACGCTCAACGCTGTCGACTTGCTGGTCACCGACGAACCGCCGCATCGCGCAGACTATCGCACAGCACTGAATGCAGCAGGCAAGCACTCACTACAGGTCAGATTTACCACCTGAGTCGTAATTGAACAGATATTACTCGCAGCGTATTTCGCGCCTCGTCGCCCATAAGGATGGTCGGATTCACCATGCAAGCCTTTGCCCATTGTCCCACCAGCACGCTGTCAGGCATTCGCTATCTGCTGACTGATATTGACGACACTCTCACGCGAGAAGGCCGTCTGAATGCCTCGACGCTAGCAGCACTGGAGCGTCTGGCCGCAGCTGGCATCCAGGTCATTCCAGTCACTGGGGGCTGTGCTGGCTGGTGTGATCACATTGCGCGCACCTGGCCCGTCGCCGCTGTGATTGGCGAGAACGGCGCCTTTGCTTTTCGCTTGCAAGGCCAACGATTACTGACCACCTGGTGGGAAGATGAGGCGCGTCTACGGGCACGTCAGCGGCATGTGATGACAGTCACGCGTCAGCTGCTGCTCAATCATCCGCAAGCGGCACTCGCACAAGATCAACCCTTCCGCTTCGCCGATGTCGCGGTAGACCACTGCCAAGCCGTGACTCCCCTATCCCAACAGGAGATCCAAGCCATCATTACCGGGTTCACCGCGGCCGGTATTCAGGCGCGCGCCAGCTCCATTCACATCAATGCCTGGCAGGGTGAATTCGACAAGGCACGCATGGCTGTACGTCTGCTGACCGAAACCTTTGGGCTCGACCGCATGCAGCTGGAAAACGAGGTGATGTATGTCGGTGATGCCCCGAATGATGCGCCGATGTTTGCCACCTTCCGGCACACCGTTGGCGTAGCCAATATTATCAAGCATCGTGCCTCACTCGGCTGGGAGCCCACTTGGCTAACCCGCCATAGCCACGGTGCAGGGGTTGAGGAAATTGCTGATGCGCTGATCGTAGCGCGCAAAATCTCTTGAGGATCAACGCCATTAAAAGCTAATACAGGCACATAAAAAAGCCCGCAACAGACTAACGATGCGGGCTTTTATTATCTCAAGGATAATTAATCAGTATTTTATCATGCCATTAATAATCAAAAGAACAGCCCTTTCAGGCCTACCCCTGGGTCAGCAAAGCGCATGAAGGCTTCACCGACCAGGAATCCATGTACGCCGCCATCACGCATTTTCGCCACATCGTCACGAGTGTGAATACCAGACTCAGTCACGACACGCACACCCTCTGGCATGTTTGCCAACAGGTCGAGCGTGGTCTCCAGCGATGTCTCAAACGTACGCAGGTCACGATTGTTGATACCAACCAACTCGATGCCCAACGCCAATGCACGCTTGAGCTCTTCCGCGTCATGCACCTCAACCAGCACGTCCATGCCCAGTTCGCGCGCTTGTGCATATAGCGCACTCAACTGGACATCATCCAGTGCCGCGACGATCAGCAGGATGCAATCAGCGCCAATGGCACGTGCTTCCAACACCTGGTACGGATGAATGATGAAGTCCTTGCGGATCACCGGGATCGAGACGGCGTCGCGCGCCTCGATCATGAAGTCTTCATGCCCCTGAAAGAAATCGGCATCGGTCAGCACGGACAGACAGGCGGCACCCGCCTGCTCATAGGCCACGGCAATTTCGGTTGGCACGAAGTCTTCACGAATCACACCCTTTGACGGCGAGGCCTTCTTGACCTCGGCAATGATCGCGGGCTCACCGCGGTCAATCCGTGACGTCAATGCTGCAATGAAGCCACGCGGTGCGCTCTGCTTTTCGATAAGGGCATGCAGGTCAGCCTCACTCACCGCAGCACTACGCTCGGAAATCTCTTCTTCCTTACGCGCCAGAATCTTGGCCAGAATGGTCGGCAGTACCTTGTCACTGGCACCGCTCAGGCTATCAGTATTCATCAGCGAGACGCTCCTTCGCTATTGACCTGGGCAAACACGCGTGTGAAGTCCGCTAGCTCTTTCATCTTTTCAAACGGCAGCTTGCTGGCCTGCACATCTTCGGCAATGTTGACGCCTTCCTTGAGACTATCGGCAATACCCGCGACGTAAAGTGCAGCACCAGCATTCAGCGCGACGATATCACCAGCGGGCCCCTCTTCCCCTTTCAAGGCGCATTGCACCAGCTTGAGGCTGTCGTCAGAGGTTTCTACCGCCAGTGAATCGAGCGACTGACGCGCGATCCCGAAGTCTTCCGGCGCGATACGATACTCGAGAATCTCACCATCCTTCAGCTCATTGACCAGCGTCGGTGCCGCCAGTGAAATCTCATCCAATCCATCATCGCTATGTACGACTAGCGCATGTTCAGCCCCGAGTCGCTTGAGCGCTTCGGCCATCAATGGCACTAGTGCGGCGTCATAAACGCCTAGCACCTGGCGAGTAGCACCAGCAGGATTGGTCAACGGACCAAGAATATTGAATACCGTGCGCACACCCAACTCACGGCGCGGACCAATGACGTGGCGCATCGCAGCATGGTGGTTCGGCGCGAACATGAAGCCGACTCCGATATCATCGATACAACGCCCCACCTGCACAGCATTCAGCGCAAGATTGATACCGGCGGCTTCGAGCAGGTCCGCACTGCCAGAGGAGGAAGAAACACTGCGATTGCCATGCTTGGCGACATGACCACCCGCTGCCGCCACCACAAAGCTGGCTGCAGTGGAGACATTGAATAGATTAGCGCCGTCACCGCCGGTACCGACGATATCAACCGCATCCGTGGCACGCACACTGACGCGCGTCATCAACTCACGCATGACTTGAGCAGCAGCGGCCACTTCATCAACCGTCTCGCCCTTCATGGATAGCGCCATCAACAGTGCGCCTATCTGCGCCTGGGTCGCTTCGCCCGTCATGATCGCCATCATCACTGCATGGGTATCGTCGTAGCTCAGGTGCTGGCGGCGCATCACTGCGCCGATCGCCTCTCGCATCTGCATGTTCAATCTCTCCGTGAGCGCTAAACAGTCATCACTGGCGCATGACAATAAAAAGGAGCAGGGAAATTCTGCAACAACATCAACCAATCAAGTGCTCTTGGAAACCGCACTTCTTTTTAGATAATTAGCTAAAAGCTCATGACCCTGCAAAGTAAGGATTGACTCAGGGTGGAATTGAACACCCTCTACATCAAGCTCTCGATGACGCAGACCCATGATCAGCTGCGGAGTCACATCGTCATCACCTGTCCAGCTGGTCACTTCAAGCGTTGCTGGCAAGCTATCACGATCCACGACTAGCGAATGGTAGCGGGTCACCTCCAATGGCTCAGCCAGTCCAGCGAAAACACCACTATTGTTGTGACGCACGGCTGATGTCTTGCCGTGCATCACCTGCGATGCACGCACCACCTTGCCACCGTACACCTGACCGATGGCCTGGTGGCCAAGGCAGACGCCCAGAATCGGTAGCTTACCGGCAAAGTGACGAATGACATCCATCGTGATGCCCGCTTCATTAGGCGTACACGGGCCTGGCCCCAACACCAGATGTGACGGCGCAAGCGTCTCGATATCGTCAAGCGTCAAGGCGTCATTGCGTATCGTGATCACCTCAGCCCCCAGCTCACTCAGGTACTGGACGATGTTGTAGGTAAAGCTATCGAAGTTATCGATCATCAGCACGCGAGGAGTGCTGGCATCCCGGGAAGTAAATGCTTGCATGGTTCGTGTCCATTATCGGGAGCGGGTCATGAGGCAAATGAATGCGTCGCTGCCTGCTCTCCTGTGATTCCGCGCCTGCCATCCAGTAACGAAAATGCCGCCCTGGTCGGCGGCATTTTCGTGGTCGTACGTCCTCAAACTTCAGACATGCGAAAGCCGCCCCCTTGTCAGGAGCGCCACCACTGCAGGCTGAATTCGTACTGGGAGCGTATTGTCATGTCATCAATAGTGCGTTGAGCTGACGAGGGTGTCAATCGCAGGAACGGCTTAACGGTACACCCGTTCCTGTGATCACTTCGCCGCGCGCGCAACTCAGTCCAGATTATCCAGGCCGCGTTCGGCCATCGCGACGGCGCGGAACAGCGCCCGCCCCTTGTTGAGCGTTTCATCCCACTCAGACTGCGGCACAGAATCGGCAACGATACCGGCACCGGCCTGTACGTGCAGCACCTTGTCCTTGAGCACTGCGGTACGAATCGCGATCGCGGTGTCCATATTGCCGTGCCAGGAGAGATAGCCCACCGCGCCCGAGTAGATACCGCGCTTGACCGGCTCCAGCTCGTCGATGATTTCCATCGCGCGAATCTTCGGTGCGCCGGACAGCGTACCTGCCGGGAAGGTCGCACGCAGCACATCCATCGGGCCAAGGCCTTCTTTCAGCTTGCCAGTGACATTGGACACGATGTGCATGACATGAGAATAACGCTCAACCGCCATCTGATCGGTCACCTTGACGGTACCTGTCTGGCTGATACGACCTGCATCGTTACGCCCCAGATCGATCAACATCAGATGCTCGGCGATTTCCTTCGGGTCAGACAGCAGGTCTTTCTCGAGCGCGAGATCTTCTTCTTCCGTCGCGCCACGCACACGCGTTCCCGCGATGGGGCGAACAGAGACTTCACCATCTTCAAGGCGCGAGAGAATCTCCGGCGACGAGCCGATGACGTGGTGATCATCCAAATTGAAGAAGAACATGTACGGTGACGGATTCAAGCTACGCAGCGCACGATAAAGGTCCAACGGTGCGGCGCGATAAGGAATCGACATCCGTTGAGACGGCACGCATTGCATCACGTCACCGGCCAGCACGTATTCCTTGATCTTCTCGACGGCACCCTTGAAACCTTCCTCGGTGAAGCCGGAAGTGAAATCGGTCTCCTTGACCGGATCTCCCCCCGTACCGGGGCTTACAGTATTCAGCGTGGCACTGCGCAGCTGAATCTCGAGTCGCTCAAGGCGTTCACAGGCAGCGGTGTAGGCATTGTCGTTGGCAGGGTCAGCATGCGTCAGCAGCGTCAGACGGCCCGACAGATTATCGAAGATGACCAACTCATCGGCGACCATCAATAGAATGTCCGGCACACCCAGCGGGTCCGGCTTCACGACGCCACGCAGCTTCGGTTCGATATAACGCACGGTGTCATACCCGAAGTAACCCACCAGACCACCATTGAATCGCGGTGCACCTTCTATTACCGGCACGCGGAAGCGAGTCTGAAATGTCTCGATCCAGTCCAGCGGGTCTTCCACCTCAGCCACCCCCGTCTGTTCGCCATTGACCAGATGCGAGACAACCTGTCCACGCACTTCTATACGCTCTCGGCACGGCAGACCAATGATGGAGTAACGCCCCCATTTCTCGCCGCCTTGCACGGACTCCAACAGGAAGGTCCACGGCATGTCGGCGAGCTTGAGATACGTCGATAGCGGTGTATCGAGGTCTGCCAGCACGTCACGGGTAACAGGAATGCGGTTATAGCCGGCATCGGCCAATTCAGCGAAGCGTTGTGGGGTCATCATGACCTGCTGTTCCTTGCACGGGGGATGCTCTGCCAGCACGTGGCCGACGTGTATTGCAGAGTCTATCACTGCCGACGAGTGGCAGCAGTGCTCTCGACAGGCAAGATCACGCCGTATGGCATATCAATAAGTGGCCACCAGCGCAGCGAGTGATTCCACTAGATAATCCGGCTGACTGGCAGAGATCGGGTCACCATGGTTATAACCGTAAGGCACGGCTAACGTACGGAAGCCTGCCGCCTTGCCGGCCGCGATGTCATGACGAGAATCACCGACCATCAACGCCTGGTTCGGCGTCACGCCCAAACGCTCAGCAACGAACAGTAACGGTGCAGGGTCTGGCTTGCGTGTCGGTAGAGTGTCACCACCTAGCGCCAGCACGAAATGCTCCGCCAGTGAGAAATGTTCCAGCAGTGGCGCAATGAAGTCTTCTGGCTTATTGGTAATCAACGCCAGCGACAGACCTGCTCGATGCAAACCATCCAGGCACTCACGCGCGCCAGAGTACAATCGCGTACGACTACTGGGATCTGCCGCATAATGCGTCATGAATGCATGGTGCGCGCGCTCGACCATATCGATGTCATCGATTTGCCGTCCATGTGCCTGTAATGCACGCTCGACCAGCACACGCGAGCCATTGCCAACGAAATCACGCACACGTGTCTCGCCCAATGCCGACAGCCCTTCATCCTCAAGCATCAGATCAACGGCGTGAGCCAGGTCCGGCACGGAGTCGATCAAGGTACCGTCGAGATCAAAGGCGACCAACGCAATGCCCTGCAGTGCCGGGTGGCTGAGTTCAGAGGCTCTCTGAGAAGTCGCTGCGAGGCCATCTACAATGGTATCGGGCATAAAATTTCCTGTCATGTCATCAGCCTGAAAACACTCGTTGCGAGTGAGTCTATTCATGCAACTCGACGTTTCTCAACTTTCGTTGGAAAATATCGTATAAAAACTACATTACTTGCCTCAACCACTATTAGCATGCCATCCAGAGCGTTACCATAGCGCCATTCAGTCGACCGTCCCTCCGGGTGTGGCGCCAGTGACATCGAGAAACCGCGCAGCCCGACGCTCCGGCGACAGCCAGATTTGTCTGTCCTTTTCGATCTTGTCACTTTCAGGAGCTACACATGGCTATTCCTCGCATCGTTGTTGTCGGCGGTGGCGCTGGCGGGCTAGAACTTGTCACCAAGCTTGGCCACAAGCTGGGTCGCAAGAAGAAAGCCGAAATCATCCTCATTGATCGCAATTCCACGCACATCTGGAAGCCACTGTTGCATGAAGTGGCCACTGGCGTGCTGGATTCCGGCCTCGATGAAGTGTCCTATCAGGGTCACTCCAAGACCCACGGCTACAAGTTTCAGCGCGGTACGCTTGAAAGCCTCAAGCGCGAAGAGAAGCAGCTGACACTGGCAGCCATTCACGATACCAAGGGCACCGTACTGCTGCCTGCTCGTCAGCTCAGCTATGATTATCTGGTGCTGTCACTGGGCAGTGTCTCCAATGACTTCGGTACCGAAGGCGTGGCCGAGTATTGCCACTTCCTAGATAGCCCGCAGCAGGCCGAGAAATTCCGTCGCGACATGCTCGATACCTTCCTGCGTTTCAGCGCCAATGGTGATAAATGTGAGCGCCAGCAGCTCAACGTTGCCATCATTGCGCGGGTGCCACGGGCGTGGAGCTATCCGCAGAGCTGTTTGATGCCTCCAAGATGCTGCACAGCTATGGCTTCTCCTCTCTGGAAGACCGCCAGGTAAAGGTACACCTGATCGAAGCCGCGCCACGTATCCTGCCCGCCCTGCCAGAACGTATCGGCAAACCAGTCGCCAAGGAACTGAGCAAGCTGGGCGTCGATATTCATGTCGATACTCGCGTGACCTGCGCTGACTCACGTGGCATCACTACCGCCGATGGCACGCTGATCGAGGCTGATCTGAGCGTGTGGGCCGCCGGCATTCGTGCGCCTTCGTTCCTCTCGGAACTGGGCCTGTCCACCGAACGCAATCATCAGGTCAAGGTTCATCAGACCATGCAGAGCATTGATGATGAGTTCATCTTCGCGCTGGGCGATTGTGCCAGTTGCCCGCAACCGGACGACAAGCGCGTTCCGCCCCGTGCCCAGGCCGCTCACCAGCAAGCCAGCTTGATGGTCAAGAATCTGCGCGCTGCGTTGGCCGGCAAGCCACTGAAAGAGTTCCTCTTCAAGGACTACGGTTCATTGATCTCGCTGGCACACTTCGACGCGGTCGGCTCACTGATGCGTGGCGCCTCCGCTCGCTCACTGTTCATCGAGGGTCGCCTGGCCAAGTTCTTCTATGCCTCGCTGTATCGCATGCACCAGATGGCGATACACGGTGTGGTCAAGACGGGAATGACAGTTATCGTCGACGGACTCAATCGCTATCTGCGCCCGAAGATGAAGCTGCATTGATCAATCGCTGAACCCTGCTCTCCTGCTACATCACGATGCATAACGTAAAACGCCCCCAGCGAACTCCGCTGGGGCGTTTTACGTTCAAGGTCTCGCCATGGCTACTGATGGCGCTCAATCCTGATAACAATCAACCTTGATGCTTACTCGAGCAAGCTATCCAACTTCAACTCGCCGGCAATCAACTGCCGCTTGGCGGCTACGCTGAGCTGCTTGACGCGATACTCAAGCTTGAGTGCACGCGAACGATCACCCACCGCCTGTTGATAACACAGTGTCAGCGGCCCCTTCCCTCTTAGGCACGTGCACCGCGCTTGCCACACTCATGCTCGCCTAACCGTCGCATCACGTCCGTGCTGATGCCGGTATATAGACGCCCCTGCGCGGTCAACAGCAGATATAGAAACCACTCACTGCCTGACGGCTTGGCAGCTTCTGGCTCGTCCATGTCCCTGTCAGCCACGCACACTGGCCAGCTCAGCACGTAGCTTGGCCAGCACGCTGTCATAACGATTGGCATCGCTATCGCGACGGGCATTGAAGATGGCAGAGCCCGCAACAAAGGTATCCGCACCAGCACGTGCGATCTCGGCGATATTATCCACCTTCACGCCACCGTCGATCTCAAGGCGGATGTTGTAGCCGGAGGCATCGATACGACGACGTGCTTCACGCAGCTTGTCGAGCGTACCCGGGATGAAGGACTGGCCGCCGAAGCCCGGGTTGACACTCATCAGCAAGATCATGTCGACCTTATCCATCACGTAATCAAGGTAAGACAGCGGTGTGGCCGGATTGAAGACCAGGCCCGACTTGCAGCCTGCGCCACGAATCAACTGCAAGGAGCGATCAACGTGGCCAGAGGCTTCTGGGTGGAAGGTGATGTAGCTGGCGCCCGCCTCGGCGAAATCCCCGATCATGCGGTCCACCGGCGTCACCATCAGATGCGCATCAATTTCGGCCGTAATGCCGTAATCACGCAGCGCCTTGCACACCATCGGCCCAATGGTGAGGTTGGGCACATAGTGGTTATCCATCACGTCGAAGTGAACGATGTCAGCACCAGAGGCGAGTACATCATCGACTTCTTGCCCTAGACGGGCGAAGTCAGCTGACAAGATCGACGGAGCAATCTTGAAGTCGTTCGGCAATAGATCAGACATGTCATCAAGGGCCATCAGGAAGTGGAGATACCATTTTACGTCACCCTCTCACAAAAAACAGGCGACGTGTGAAGGCAATACAAGCATAAAGATGGGCAGTGTATACAGCGCTTAACTGCCAATAAAAAAAGGCCAACATGGCGGCGTGCGCATCCGAGAATACAGATCGGTGTTGAAATTCATGTATTAGCATCTGATAGTTAACAGATCCGTCGTGTGCAAAGGGACAAAGCATATGGGCCTCCGGGGTCATATCAACACAACTGCCACACCGGCTGACGGATGCTTGTGCCGTCACGCGCATGGCTCTCGCATCATCTGCTGACCATGCAGCACTCCAATAATGATAAATGGAACATACCACTCATGCTTGATACCTCTCTTGCAGGCCGCAAGCGCCTGAAAATACTGGCCGCATCTGTACTGTTACCGCTGGCAGGTCTCGTTCCGATCACAGCACCGGTCGCCTTCGCTGATAGCTCCGCCATTTTGGAAGGCGAGCGTTTCCATCCGGTGGAAGGCCACAAGGGCATGGTCGCTACCAGCCATTATCTGGCTTCTCAGGTCGCACGTGATGTGCTGGCCGAAGGCGGTAATGCAGTGGATGCCGCAGTGGTCGCTGGCTTCGCGCTCGCCGTGACCCAACCACGTTCGGGCAATATTGGTGGCGGTGGCTTCATGCTGGTCTCCGACGAGAAAACCGGCAAGGTGGTCGCCATCGATTATCGCGAGAAGGCACCGGCCGCCGCCAGCGAGACCATGTTCCAGGACGAGAATGGAGAGGCAGTCTCTGAGTGGTCGCGCTATACGCACCGCGCCGCTGGCGTGCCCGGTACCGTGGCAGGGCTTGCCAAGGCGCTGGAAGATTACGGCACACTGACGCTTGAGCAGGCACTCGCTCCGGCGATCAAGCTGGCGGAAGATGGCTTTGTCATTCCTTCTCGCTTCGCCAAGGGTCTGAGCGATGCCAAGGACCGTCTCGCAAAATGGGACAGCACCGCCAAGGTGTTCTACAAGCCGGATGGCAGCAACTATGCGGCAGGCGAGCTGTTCAAACAGCCCGAACTGGCTGCCACGCTGAAACGGATCGCCACAGAAGGGCCGCGCGAATTCTATGAAGGCGAAACCGCCAAGCTGATCGTCGCCGAGATGGACCGCCACGATGGCATCATGACACTGGATGACCTCAAGGCGTACGAGCCGGAAGTCCGTGAGCCAGTTCACGGCACCTACCGCGGTTATGACATCTTCTCGATGAGTCCGCCCTCTTCTGGTGGCGCGCACATCGTCGAGATTCTCAACATGCTGGAAGGCGATGATATCAAGGCGATGGGCTTCAACTCCGCCGCTACCATTCATGTGATGGCCGAGGCCATGCGCCGCGCCTATGCGGATCGTTCCGAATATCTGGGCGATACCGACTTCGTCGATGTGCCGCTGACCGGCATCATCTCCAAGGACTACGCCAAGGAGCTGCGCGCCCAGTTCGACATGAACAAGGCCACGCCGTCCAGCGAGATCAAGCCCGGTAAACCACAGCCCTATGAGTCCAACCAGACCACCCACTTCTCGATCGCCGATGGAAACGGTCTGGCGGTCTCCAACACCTATACCATCAACTTCAGCTACGGCTCCGGCATCGTCGTGGATGGCGCAGGCTTCCTGCTCAACAATGAGATGGATGACTTCTCCGCCAAGCCGGGCGTGCCGAATGCCTATGGGTTGATCGGCGGCGTCGCCAACAAGATCGAGCCAGGCAAGCGCATGCTGTCCTCAATGAGCCCGACCATCGTGATGAAGGACGGCAAAAACTTCCTCGTCACCGGTAGCCCCGGCGGTTCACGCATCATCACCACCACACTGCAGGTGATCATGAACGTGATCGATCACGGCATGAACATCCAGTCGGCCGTCAGCGCGCCGCGCATTCACCATCAGTGGCTACCGGACGAGATCCGCATCGAGGCGGGCATCAGTCAGGACACCATCCGCCTGCTCGAGGCGATGGGCCACAAGGTCGTCACCAAGGACGCCATGGGGGCCATCCAGTCCGTGATGATCCAGGACGGCACCTTCTATGGCGGTGCGACCCGCGCCGCTCAACCTCCTCGGCCATGGGGCTGTAAGCGAGCCACATGACGTGATGGTGAATATTGATCGGCCATGACTGGTCAGGTCATCTCTCTCGGGCGACACTTCATGTGTCGCCCGTTTTCGTTTCATGACCTCGTCACTCTGCTTGTCTGATCCGAGACTACATTCATCTGCACCACGTATTTTACAAGGTGGTTTCTTGTCCTCTTCCCTCCGGCCTCTCATGTCTTACGGCTGCTGTTGGCGGCGAATAGCCAATCGTTATCCCGTCGCATTGATTGCACTAGCCCAGCTATTTGGCACCAGTCTATGGTTCACGCCCAACGCGGTATTGATGCCAATGCTGAGCGACTGGCAAATCACAGGGACTGGTGCTGCTGCGCTCAGCCAACTGACAGCCGCCGTACAGGGTGGTTTTATACTGGGCACGCTGGTATTGGGGCTGGCAGGGCTGGCGGACCGCTTTGCAGCGCGCCGCCTATTCATGGCTTCTTGCCTGCTGGGTGCGCTCACCAATCTGGCGCTGCTCGTCGCACCGGGGCTAGTCAGTGCGACCGGATTACGTGTACTGACGGGCTTGGCACTGGCAGGTATCTATCCCATCGGACTCAAGCTGATGGTACAGATCGCTCCACAGCGGGCAGGTGCGGCACTGGGATGGCTGGTCGGCATGTTGGTACTGGGCACTTCGCTACCTCATGGACTGGCGGCACTACAGAATTCCGGTGATCTTGAGCTACCTTGGGGCACGGCTGTCGGTGCGGCATCACTGCTGGCGGTGATCGGGGCCGGATTGGTGGCGACATTGAAGACTCCGGCACCGGCTTCAATCTCGCCGCCCATGGCGACTCATGCTGCAACATCCGCTTCGTCATATTCCTCATCGCCATTGCCCGCCCCGCCCCCCAGTATCATCTCGCGTGCCACACGTGGGCTGGCAGCGTGGCAGCATCCGGGCTTTGTACGTGGTGCGCTGGGCTATTTCGGCCACATGTGGGAGCTCTACACGCTATGGGCACTAGTGCCACTGTTGCTTGCGCAAATGGCGAGCCTGACCGGCGAGACGTTATCGTCGGTACAGCTGGCGCTGCATAGCTTTGTGGTCATTGCGGTGGGAGCACCCGGCTGTGTCATGGGGGGCTGGTTATCACGTAGCTGGGGGAGCCTGTGGGTCGCACGTCTTGGCCTTGCGGGATCCGTCGTCCTGACTCTGATTTTCGTGGCCGCCATGGAGATGGAAGCCAGCTACGCCATATTGCTGGGCCTATTGGCGCTATGGAGCTTGCTGGCAGTGATCGACTCACCGCAGTTCTCTGCCTTGGCCGCCAGCGGTACGCCGATTGAACTGCAAGCCAGCGCGCTAGCCATGATGAACGCATTCGGTTTCAGTCTCTCGCTGGTCTCGATTGCACTCCTGGCACCGTGGGTCGCCAGCCATGGCAGTCTTGTTCTACTCGCACTGCTGCCTGGCCCGTTACTTGGCCTGCTGGCACTGGCACGCACGGTAAAATGATGGAGAATAACAGGAGGTGTAGCTGAAAAGGGACAACGCTGAGCGTAAATTTCCACTACGCTCGATAACCTGACTGCCCCTATACTCGCGCCATTCAGCACATCACTTACCTCTCATGACGAGCGGTCCTTGCTTTGGAGCCCCCCATAATGATGCGTACATTGCGCAAAACCTGCATAACCGTGGCAATGATTGCCATTACCTCTCTACTGAGCGCCTGCGGCACCAGCCCTCAGCGACTTTACGTCAATCCTCAAGTCGGTGAGATGGGCGTGGTCGGTCACGGTCAGCAAATCGTGGTTGAGGTGATCGACAAGCGCCCCTCCGAGCGGATCGGCTCACGCGATGGCGCGACCAACGCCTCAAGCTACCTTGTCGTGCCGACTGGCGATCTGACACCGAAGCTTGAAGCACAGACCATCAGCGCGCTACGCCGCATGGGCTTCGTGCCAGTCTCGGCCGAGCAGGCAAATCCAGGTGCCTCCCAGCTGACCATCTCACTGACCGAGCTGGCCTATGGCGTGAAGCGTGGCGGACTGATCACCGATACCGCAGCGCTCAATGGCGTCATTCAAGCCGTAGCAGTGTCCGGCCAGCAGCGCTATACCGGCAGCTATACTGCAACGCGTGACCAGGGCTATGCCCTCAAGCCGAGCCAAAAAAAGAATACTGAGCTGGTCTCCAAGGTGATTGGCGATGCGCTGACGCGCGCTTTCCAGGACACCACACTGATCCGCCAGCTGGACCAGTAGCACTCAGACACTGCTTCAGATATGAAAACGCCCCCGCTGCCAATGGCCAGCGGGCGTTTTACATTCTTCATGAGGCAGATTCGATATCGCAGGATGTGTCAGGTGCGCGGTCCTTTACGTACCAGCCCCCATACGGTTTCGCGCAACCCACGTTCATCGGCCGCACGACGCTCCAATACCTCAAGCGTGAAGTTGGAGCTCAGCAGTTGACGCACCTCGTCCTCCGCCACGTGAAACGGTGGCCCCTGCTGCACATCCTGCTCACGCTCTAGGCTGATCAACAACCCTCGCGCGCCCGGCGGCAACAGCTGGGCCAGATGGAAGGCATAGCGCTGACGCGTGGCAGGCGGCAGTGCAATCAGTGCAGCACGATCATAGAAAGCATCAAGATGGTCTACGTGATCAATATGGAAGTGGAAGAAATCACCACACCATAACTCCACCGGTCCCTGACGGAAGCAATCGAAATACTCGAGACGATAGCGCGAAACATCCCCTACCCCTTCAGCCACAAACTGCTCACACGCCTGACGCGCCAGCTCGATACCCAACACTGGATGACCTTGAGCTGCCAACCAGCGCATGTCCAGGCTCTTGCCGCACAGCGGCACCAGCACCTTGGCGCTGGCAGCCACCTCCAGATGTGGCCACCAACGCTCGAGAGCCGCATGTGTCGCCGGGAGATGGAATCCAATCCGTCCTTCCTGCCAGCGAGACAACCAGGGGTCACTGGCGGATCTATCAGAGGCACCTGCTGACATCGTCACTCCCGTTTGTCACATACGATCTGGCTCGACATTGTCAAAGCCTTACAGGAAGCCGTGACGCTTCTTCTTGCGCCTCGGAAGATGCGGCACAATCAGGCCGACCAACAAGCCAGCGCCAGCGACACCGCCGCCATACATGAAGTAACGCACCAGCAAGTCTTGCTTCTGGGTATCCAGCAATGCCTGCATTCTGCCCATCTTGTCGCGCGCCTCTGCAAGCTCGGATGACTGGCTGTTACTGGCCTGCTCCAGCTCCTCGATGCGCGCCTGACGGGTTTCAAGCCCTACCTTCATGTCCGCGACACGGGTTTCCCACTCTTGATCGATACCGTCGAGTCGCGACGTCAGGCTCTTGACCTTGGCACTCAGCGTCGGCACTCGAGCATTGACGCTTTGCGTCTTCTGCAGCTCAGAGGAAGGCAACCACACCACATCACCACTATCCGTGCGAATCTTGCTGTAGTCGTTTTGCACCTCGAGCAACTCAACGGGCTGGCCGGCCTCAACCGTGCCCACGATACGATAGCCATCGGTCGGCCCGCTGCGCACGAAAGTGGTCAAGGCATCCGAGACCCAGTGATCTTCAGCGGCACTGGCAGTCGGGGCAGACACACCCAGCATCAGGCTGCCGGTAATGCCAAGTCCCATCAGTACACGGCGTAATGAACGCAACGTTGCCTCACGGAGTGAACGAGATGAAAAGTTATCAAGAGATGAAAAGCTGCTGAAAGAGAGTAATCGCATCATGTCACGTTCTTCATGGCTGTCTGAGGGCGATGGCCGTCATGCTCATAAGGCTATAGTGATAAGCCCATGGGACTCACTTGCTGAACATGATCAACCGCGAATCGGTGCGCCGAAGCACGCCTTGTCTGCCCATGCGTTGTCTACCAGGTTGTGTAATGCAAGGCTTCCTGCCTGGCATCACTATAGTGCTTGGACGTACCACACATTTCAGTGTCTTCAGACATCCACACTTTCTGTGGATAAGTCTTGGGACAACGTTGGAAGGGAGGACGCGCACGCGGCGAAATGCCTGCCCCGCCAACACATTGTTCATTTTTTAACCAGCTCAGACATGCACGCTATCGGCATGAAAACCTTAACAAATCAAGCCATTGACAGTTCCATGTTCTCGTTACTGCCTATGTCTCGCGGGGACAAAACCGGAAAGAAACATGCAGCCTCAGCCAAGCTGCTCGTGAGGATACCACAGCCATCGGCAAGCGGGAGCGCTCGCCATACCCCACCTTTTGAGGAGCTACGCCGACAAGACTGGCCGCATGGACAGCAGCCTCCTATACTGTGCCGTCCTGATTTAGGCCTCGGCAACATGCCGCGCCCCAGACTCCCGATTAGCGTCAACGTCTCGGGACTCATTCATTACAAAGTCGCGCCCCTTCTCCTGACCGCTTCATTCGTCGCCCGTCACCTTGATGTGTCACGGACCGTAGGCGTACGAAGGTTCGGCGCGCAGCTCAGAGCGTTCACACAAGGCAATGGCGAAGAAACTCTTCATCAAGACCCACGGCTGCCAGATGAACGAGTACGACTCCGCTCGCATGGCGGATCTGCTCGGTGAATCCCATCAGATGGAAGTCACGAATGACGAATCCGAAGCGGACGTCATCCTTCTCAACACCTGCTCCATCCGCGAGAAGGCGCAGGAGAAGGTCTTCCATCAGCTGGGACGTTGGAAGAAGCTCAAGGAGAAGAATCCGGCGCTAGTGATCGGTGTTGGCGGCTGCGTGGCCAGCCAGGAAGGCGACAATCTCCGCAAGCGCGCCCCTCACGTCGACATGATCTTCGGCCCTCAGACACTGCACCGCGTGCCAAAGATGCTCGACACTCGTCGTGACAGCCTGAAGCAGATCTCGGTAGTAGATGTGACCTTCCCCGAGATCGAGAAGTTCGACAATCTTCCCGCCCCCACCAGTGATGGCGCCAGTGCCTTCGTTTCGGTGATGGAAGGCTGCTCCAAGTACTGCACCTTCTGCGTGGTGCCGTACACGCGAGGCGAAGAAGTCTCGCGCCCATTCGAGAAGGTGATGGACGAAGTGATTCACCTCGCCGACCAAGGCGTGCGCGAGATAAATCTGCTCGGCCAGAACGTCAACGCCTACGCAGGACTCAATCTACTGGGTGAGGAAATAGATCTCGCCGAGCTGATCAGTTGCGTGGCGCAGGTCGAGGGCATCGATCGCATTCGCTTCACTACCTCACATCCGGTGGAGTTCAAGGACTCGCTGATCGAGGCCTTTGGCGAAATCCCGGAACTGGTCAGCCACCTGCATTTACCAGTGCAGTCAGGCTCCAACCGTATTTTGGCAGCGATGAAGCGTGGCCATGAGCGTGACATGTACATCGACAAGCTCGAGCGTATCCGCACCTTGCGTCCGGACATGAGCTTCTCTTCCGACTTCATCATCGGCTTCCCCGGTGAAACAGATCAGGATTTTGCGGACACCATGGACCTGATCGGCCAGATTGGCTTCGATCACTCGTTCAGCTTCATCTACTCGTCACGCCCCGGCACACCGGCGGCAAATCTCGAGGACGATACTCCCGAGGACGTGAAGAAAGAGCGTCTATTGATCCTGCAAGAGCGCATCAATCAGCAATCAATGCAGATCGGTCGCAAGATGGTGGGCACTACTCAGCGTATCTTGGTATCAGGCTTCTCGCCGCGCGACCCGGGCATGCTGTCCGGACGTACCGAGAACAATCGCGTGGTCAACTTCCGCGCCGCCAACCCGACCGAGCTGATCGGCTACCTGGTGGATGTCGAAATTACCGAGGCCTATCCCAACTCGCTGCGCGGTGAGCTCAGCTCTCCTTATCGTTATTGAGCCAAACCCTCACGAGCCAATAACGCTCAACCCCATCATTATCAAGCAGATAGCCATGGTGGCCGTACAGGACAATTGCCCTCTACGGCCATCGCGCATTAAGCTCGTTGCATCTACGTGTCGCATGCTCATTCCTCGATGGCGAAACGCATGCCCACGCCGACTTCCGCATTCATCTTCACCAGGATATTCGACGCCTTGAGCCACCAGCCCCAGCAAGCCAATCGCATTCTCAACATGACGCTTGAGCCGGCAGACCCGCAACGTCTTGCCAGCCTGACCGGTCAGCGCGACGAGCATCTCAAGCTGATTGAATCCCGACTCGGCGTCACCCTGCGCAACCGTGGTAACGACTTCCAGATTGCCGGCCCCTCAAGTGCCGTCAAGGCCGCCGGCAATGTGCTGGAGCATCTGTACCGCGAGACAGGTGCCGGTGAGGTTGAAGCCGAAACCGTACACCTCTTCTTGCAGGAATCCGGTGTTGAGGCACTGGTAGAAGCTGCTGAAGATAAAGCCATCAGCTACGGTGATGTGGTGGTTCGTACGCCCAAGGTACTGGTTCGCCCGCGCGGTTTTAACCAGCAGGGCTATGTCACCGAGATGCGTAACCACGACATCAATTTTGGCATTGGTCCGGCGGGCACAGGGAAAACCTATCTCGCCGTGGCTGCGGCGGTGGAAGCACTCAACAATCAGGAAGTTCGTCGTATTTTGCTGGTACGTCCTGCGGTCGAAGCCGGCGAGAAGCTGGGCTTTTTGCCGGGTGATCTAGCCCAGAAGATCGACCCATACCTGCGTCCGCTCTACGACGCGCTCTATGAGATGCTCGGCTTCGAGCACGTCAACAAGATGATCGAGCGTCAGATCATCGAGATTGCACCGCTGGCCTACATGCGCGGACGTACGCTCAACAATGCCTACATCATTCTCGATGAAGCCCAGAACACGACACGTGAGCAGATGAAGATGTTTCTGACGCGTATCGGCTTCGGCTCCACCGCCGTGATTACCGGTGATGTCTCGCAGGTCGATCTGCCGCGGGGCACTCTGTCGGGTCTCGCGCACGTGATGGTAGTGCTCAAGGAAACTCCTGGCATCAGTATCACGCACTTCCTGGCCAAGGATGTCGTACGTCATCCGCTGGTACAGCGTATTGTCGAAGCCTATGACAGCTTCGAGGCAGAGGAAGAAAAGCAGGAAGGCGAGCGCCGCGAACAGCGTCAGGCCGAACGCGAAGCCCGCATGGCCACGCTGAATGCTCAGGGCAATGTTTCTGCAAGCAATGCTCCTCAGAACAACACAAACCCCACGACTTCCGGAGGCCAGCAGTGAGCGAAGCGCCTGCCGTCGTCGTTGACCTGCAACTGGCCGTTGACGAGCGTGAATTCGACGGTCAGCCTCTGCCGGAAAGCCATCAGCTGGAAGCGTGGGTCGCCGCGGCGCTCATCGGTGCAGCAGAAGATGGTGCGCTGGATTCCGGCAGCACGCTCTGCGAGCTGACCGTACGTCTGGTGGAGGAAGAAGAGAGCCAGGGCCTGAATCGCGATTATCGCGGCAAGGACTATCCCACCAATGTGCTCTCCTTCCCACATGAGCCGCTGGATCTGGACGACTTCGCCTTGCCGCCGGAGCTGGCCGCTCGCTTTGCCGAAGAAGGTGAGGATGAAAGCGACGAATCATGGCTGGCGGTCGGTGAGGAGGATGCTGATGCTGACCCTGCCCTTGACGCTGATGCCCTGGAGGCACCTTCTTCCGAGGCTGTCAGCTTGGCGTCAGGTGATCTCGACGATACTGATGTGTCATTTGAGCAGACCGAAGACAATGAACAACGCTTTCTGGGTGATCTGATCATCAGCGTCCATGTCGTGGCCCGCGAAGCCCGCGAGCAAGGCAAGACGCTGGAGGCACATTTCGCTCATATGCTGGTTCATGGCACCTTGCACTTGCTCAGCTATGACCATATCGAGGACGATGAAGCCGAGCGGATGGAAGCGCTCGAACGCCATATACTCGCCGGATTGGGATTTTCCGATCCGTACCGGGAAGAGAATCACTGATGCGGATGCATTCCTGCATCCGCATCGACCGCCGCCGAGCACGACAGAGCATGATCCTGTCGTGCTCGACTGCCCCGATACCACCACGACAATGGGGTATCGCCACCGAGGAAAAGAGAAACTAACGCATGAGCGAAGACCGATCGGGAAGCCAATCGAAATCCTGGCTCGATAAGCTGTTCGGCGCCTTCTCAAGCGACACCGACGAACCCAGCTCCCGTAGCGAGCTGCTCCAGTTCCTGTCAGAGGTAGGCCCACGCCTGAATCTCGATCAGGATGCGATTGCCATCATCGAGGGTGCGCTGGAAATCAGCGACCAGCAGGTCCGCGAGGTCATGATCCCCCGCTCTCAGGTGCAGGCCATTCAGGTCGACCAGCGCCCTGAAGAATATCTGCCGCTGATCCTCGAATCGGCTCACTCCCGCTATCCCGTGATTGACGAGAATCTCGATGAGGTACTCGGCATTCTGCTGGCCAAGGATCTGCTGCCGCTGATCTTGCAAAACGACAGCGAGCGCAAGCGCTTCGATCTGCGCGAAGCCATCCGTCCGGCCATGTTCATCCCCGAATCCAAGCGCCTCAACAGCCTGCTCAAGGAATTCCGCGAAACGCGTAATCACATGGCGGTAGTCATTGATGAATACGGCGGTACCGCTGGGCTGGTGACGATCGAGGACATTCTCGAGCAGATTGTCGGTGATATCGAGGACGAGCATGACACCGATGAAGACGAGGATATCCGTGAGCTGGGCGATGGCCAGTACGCCGTCAGTGCACTGACCACCATCGATGACTTCAACGAGCACTTCTCCACCGACTTCTCCGATGAAGAATTCGATACGGTGGGCGGGTTGATGATTCAGCGCTTTGGTCACATGCCACGTCGTCAGGAATCGACCGACTTCACCGGCTGGCGCTTCACGGTACTCAACGCCGACAACCGACGCATTCGCCAGGTTCAGGTCTGCCGACTGGAGGATGCCACCGGTGATGCACCGCCCTCGGAAGAACACCGTGCGCACATCAGCGGTGAATGATGGTGTGAGTCACTGAATGACAGTCTTCACAAGACACTGTATGACACCATCACGCATATCAGACGGGCTAGCGATGTCGCCTGTCATGATGACGGACAATGCCAGACACATCTTTCGGTGTGTCTGGCATTTTACAAGGAGAGCGGTATGTCCGATTCCCCCCGCCCAGCCGCCTTCACCGGCATCTCAATACTGGGTCACGTACTGGCAATCATTGCCGGCGGTCTTGTCACGCTGAGCTTTGCCCCTTTTGATCAATGGTGGCTAGGACCGCTCGGCGCCGGCTTGCTTTACGGCACCTTGCGCATGGAAGGTGGCGGCTTCATGCGCGCCTGGTGGTATGGCGTAGGGCTATTCGGGAGCGGTGCCAGCTGGGTCTATGTCTCGATTCACGACTACGGCTACACCGGAATGCCACTGGCAGTGCTACTCACCATGCTCTTCGTGGCCTGCATGGCACTATTCCCTGCACTCTGGATGGGGTTGTGGCAGCGTTTCTGCTCACGTCGCTTCGATGTGCTGTCTTTCGCGGCCATGTTCGTCATCAGTGAGTTATTTCGTACCTGGGCCTTTACCGGCTTCCCGTGGTTGCTGCTGGGTAACAGCGCTGCCGATTCCCCGCTGGCACATTGGGTGCCAATACTCGGCGTCTACGGCATCTCGCTGATCATCGCGCTCTCCGGCGCGCTATTGTGGAATCTGGCGCTACGCCGCCGCTGGCTGGCCATTGCGCCGCTGGTGGTGCTGTGGGGCGCAGGTCTGCTACTGCCCGCTAACTGGACACAGCCCGGCGGCCAACCTGCACGCGTTGCGCTGCTACAGGGCAACCTGCCACAGCTGATCAAGTGGAGTGCTGAAGGCCAACGTCGCGCTGCCAATACCTACGCCGCGATGACCCGCGCCGTGCAGGACGACGCCGACCTTATCGTCTGGCCAGAAACGGCGCTACCGATGCTGCGCGATCAGGCCGAGCCTTTTCTTGAACGCATTCAGGCAACTCTGCCACCTAAAACCGGTCTTATTACCGGAATAGTGGAACGTGATGCCGATGGTCGCTTCTATAACAGCGTGATTCCCATCGATGCGCCCGGCACTCAGTATCGCAAGGAGCACCTCGTGCCCTTCGGAGAGTATGTGCCGCTGGAGAACGTGCTGCGCGGTGTGATCAGTTTCCTCGATCTGCCGATGTCGAGCATGGCAGCGGGAGGAAGTGACCAGCCGCCACTCAGCGTCAGTGGCCTGCGCATTGGCGTGGCGATCTGTTATGAAATCGTCTACCCGGAACTGGTACGCCAACGCGCACTCAGCTCTACCGTACTACTGACGGTTTCCAACGACACCTGGTTCGGGCACTCCATCGGCCCACTGCAGCATCTGCAGATGGCTCAGATGCGGGCACTGGAGAATGGTCGTTATCTGCTACGTGCAACCAGCAACGGTGTCACTGCGATCATATCGCCGCAGGGTGAAATTCTTGAGCAGGCCCCGCAATTCGAGGAAGCCACCGTCACCGGCGACATTCGTCTGCAACTGGGCATGACGCCCTGGATGCGCTTCGGGATGCTGCCAGTGTGGATATTGATCGCCTTGCTGCTAGCACCGGGGTTGGTTCTAGGTATTACCGAACGTATCGGAGCACGCCGTCAGGTACGTCGTTCATCATAATCATCTGCCGGGCAGACGCCCGGCATAGCATCTGACCAAGCGAGAATGTCATGGACTTCACCGAGTTACTCGGCATCATCAAGGATCTGATACTGCCGCCCGGCGGGCCACTACTGCTGCTTATTCTGGCTATGCTGATTCTCAAGCGCTGGCCAAGCACAGCACGCGCGTTCATGGCACTGGCCATTCTTACCCTATGGTTGCTGTCATCGCCCGTTGTCTCTACTCGCTTGATGGCTGGCCTGGAGCGCATTCAGCCTAGTGAGCCAGCCGAGTGGATCCAAGCCCAGGCCGTCGTCGTGCTGTCTGGAGGACGCTACTATGATGCCCCGGAGCTACAGGGACGTGATCGCATCAATGGCGAAACACTAAGCCGACTGGATGAGGGAGTCCGTGTCGCGCGTAATGCAGAGCTACCAATTCTGCTCACGGGCGGCAGGGTGTCCTCTTCGGATAGCGGCACACTGGCGGATCTCATGCAGCGCTCGCTCATCGACGAGTTCGACTATCCCGCCCGCTGGCTGGAAAATCGCAGCGAGAATACTCAGCAGAACGCTCTGTACACTCGCGAGGCGCTCAAGAAGGACGACATCAACAAGATCGTGCTGGTGACCAGCGCATGGCATATGCCACGCGCCATGCGTAATTTCCAGAACCAGGGTTTCCGTACCATCATCCCTGCTCCCGTCGGCTATACCTCGGTTTCAAGCCTGGGAATGGATGCATGGATACCCAACAGCTCCGCACTGACCCAGTCCCGCTGGGCCCTGCATGAGTGGATAGGCTGGCTGGTCGGTCGTTGAACTCTGCTTGATCTCATTACTGCATCACAAGAAAGGGCTGCCATTTGGCAGCCCTTTCTTGTGTCACGGCTCGCGCGCGGCCTTTCGCTACTTCGCACCTCACTGTTCGTTCTGCATCCAGCTGGCATCCTTGAGCCACGGCCCCAGCTGACGACGCTGAAAGGCGCGGTCTCGCGTCCATTCATCGCTGCCCACGTGGGCATTGCCGAGCGGAAATTCGCCCAGTGCATCATCGGGGAAGCACAAGCTGTCGCGTCCGTTGATCGATAGCGAGTAGCAGCGGTCATGACTGATGACGCTGGTACGCATATAACGCCAGACACACTCCTTCATGAACCATTGATCGACATTCAGCGTCTCGACCTGCTGCAGCTGCCATTCGCTCAACATGCCTTCAAGCGATGGCAATACGCCAGCAACGCCACCCCACAGCCCTGCCAACACCAGATCAGTATGGCTCCACCAGTCACGCATCACGTGAAAGAAGCGTCCGGAGGTCAGCCACATCTGTACTGCGCGCACCTCACGCAGACTGATCACGCTGTCACAGTCACGCACCACGAAGTAGCCCACCGTGGGGTCATCCGCGACTGCGAATCGCCAACACAGCCGTTGGCGGAGGCTGTCACTGGCAGGCCGCTCCATCAGCTCGGCCCCTAGCTGGCGTGCCAGCGCCAGAAAGTCGTCAGGCACGCTAGCATCATGATGGAGGCGTACCCGCCAGCCCGGATACAGCACCGGCGCCAACAGCAGATTATGCAGCATGCCATTCAGATAGCGGGGCTCGCCACCCCACACGCCGAAGGACAACACACGCGTCTTGCCTGCCGTCAATGCACTCGGCGAGTCAGTCGGCAGCTGCCAGCCAGCTGCCAATGGCAAGCTGCCATGCTTGGCATCCTTGAGTGCAAGAGCACGGCTACCGTACTGGCGCGCCTTGTCATGACGTTTGAGCGATGCACAGCTACTGGCCAGCGAATCAAACAGCACAGGATTCGTGCACTGCTGCTCTACCAACACTTCTCCCGCCGCGCAGGATGCCACGCGCTCACCGGCCCGCGAAAGACACACCACATGATTGAGCGCGATCTCTTCATCCTGTGGGCATTCCGTGCGGCCATGCTCAAGAATCTGGCTGGCAGCGCGATAATCTCCCAACATGAACAGGTAGTAGGAAATCTGCTTGAAGAGCCCCGCGACACGCGGACGTGGCTGCCGATTGAAGTGCTCAATCAGCAGCTGTACAGCCTGAGGTCTGCGATCCGCTTGCCATGCCTGCTGGGCAGGCACGAACCACTCCCTCGGCACCGCCATCAGTCGTCGTCGCCACTGTGTCCTGCATTGCCAGCATGATCATTGCCACCCTCGGCACTATTGCCGCGTGCATAACGTGGGTCGGCCTGCTGATCAGCCTTCGACGGGCTAGAGAGGGTACGTGCATCATCCGGATCATGCGGATCACGTGATGCACGCCCAGGCGTGGCAGCCACTTTCGGAGCACCGCGCGCGAAGAAACGATGTCCGCAGGCATGGCAGGGTTCAAGCACGCATGGATGCGTCAGCGTGGTGGTCGCATCACAGTGCACGCAGTGCAGCAGGCCCGGTGCGATGACTTCACCACTGGTGTAGTCAGCGCGCGCAGCTTCTAGATCTTCCTCGAAATGCGCTTGATCAACGACGGTACGATCGGCAATCGACAGCAATGCGGAGCTGACACTGCGTGACAGCACGGAGAGGTCGATCCCCAGCCAGCTGGCAATACCTTCTCCGCCAGCCGCCAGGTGACGACGGAATTCGTGCATGTCGCGTTCGACCCAAGCACGTAGCAGCGCCAGCTCGTCGAGCGTGAACTCCTCGACCTCAGACTCGAAGCGCACTGCCTCGTCCAGTTCAGCCTTGAGGCCATCCCAGGACAGTTCACCGCTACTCTCTTCCAGGCGCGTCAGAATGCGGCCGTAGGCCTCTCCCAGTCGCCCTTCGCTCTCATTGTGCTGTTCCGTGGCCGGCATCGGCGTATCTTCAAAGCCGCTATCATGCGAGGAACCGCCACTCGCATCATGGCGCGCAGGGCTGATCGGGTCATGCGGATCACGGGATTCACGTTGCTGGCTCATGGACTCTCCTTGTGTCTTCACCTCCTCCCTAGGTGCAGGAGGGCGTGGCGCTCTACCTTCAGCATGGCGGCGTTGGCGTCGCTTCACAAGCCACACCCGAACACTCCCTGATGCACATCAGTCATGCAGCGCTTTTTCATGATGCTCACTCGCTACGCCCAGCAACAGCCTCCCCTACCTGAGGCTTGGCGTCTGGGGTAGACTTGGCGGTATCTCTGACAGTAATGGCACCTCGTCGTGCCTGCTCATTTCTTCACGCCCTGCCTGTCTCCCCGACAGGTATAGGCCAATGCCAAGGTAGTAACGGAACCGATGGACTCACAGGACGCTTCTCAACAGTACGCTCCCGATCAGATCGAACAGGCTGCACAGCAGTTCTGGGAGAAAAATCAGTGCTTCAAGGCGGTGGAAGATGCCAACCGCGAGAAGTTTTACTGCCTGTCGATGTTCCCCTACCCCAGCGGCAAGCTACATATGGGGCACGTACGCAACTACACCATCGGTGACGTGATCTCCCGTTTCCAACGCATGCAGGGCAAGAACGTGATGCAGCCGATGGGCTGGGATGCGTTTGGCCTGCCGGCAGAAAATGCTGCCATGAAGAACAACGTCCCGCCGGGCAAGTGGACGCATGAGAACATCGCCTACATGCGCGATCAGCTCAAGGCGCTGGGCTTTGCCTACGACTGGAGCCGTGAGTTCGCGACCTGCGATCTCGAATACTATCGCTGGGAGCAGTGGTTCTTCGCCAAGCTGGTCGAGAAGGGGGTCGTCTACAAGAAGAGCTCCATCGTCAACTGGGATCCGGCAGACCAGACCGTACTGGCCAACGAGCAAGTCATCGATGGCCGTGGCTGGCGTTCCGGCGCGCTGATCGAGCGCAAGGAAATCCCGCAGTGTTCCTGCGCATCACCGACTATGCCGAAGAACTGCTGGCTGATCTCGACAAGGTCGAATGGCCGGAACAGGTCAAGACCATGCAGCGCAACTGGATAGGCAAGTCGCGCGGGGTTGAGCTGAGCTTCGGTCTCGATACCGCAGCAAGCCAGGTGCAGGAATCGCTGACCGTCTTCACCACCCGTCCGGATACCCTGATGGGCGTCACCTACGTCGGCGTCGCCGCTGCTCACCCGCTGGCCAAGGCCGCGGCAGAGCACAACCCGGCACTGGCCGAGTTCAACGCCGAGTGCGCGCGTGGTGGTACCAGCGAAGCCGACATGGCGACCATGGAAAAACGCGGCATGGACACAGGCTACAAGGCCATCCACCCGCTGACCGGCCGTGAAGTGCCGGTATTCGTCGCCAACTTCGTGCTGATGGAATACGGCACGGGTGCCGTGATGGCCGTGCCGGCACACGATGAGCGTGACCACGAATTCGCCACCAAGTACGAGCTGCCCATCGAAGCCGTGATCGCCGATGCTGAAGGCAACACGCCGGACATCAGCGAAGCCGCCTTCACCGAGCGCGGCGTACTGATCAACTCTGGCGAGTTCAATGGCCTCGACTTCGAGAGCGCCTTCGATGCCATTGCCAACCGCCTTGTCGAGCAGAACCGTGGCGAGATCAAGACCAACTTCCGTCTACGCGACTGGGGCGTATCCCGCCAGCGTTACTGGGGCGCGCCGATTCCGGTCAAGAACGGCCCGAACGGCGAATCCATCCCGCTGACCGACGCCGAGCTGCCGGTGGCGCTGCCGCTGGATGTCGAATTCGATGCCTCCGGCGGCTCACCGATCAAGAAGATGCCGTCCTTCAGTGACCTGGGCGATGGCTGGCAGCGCGAGACAGATACCTTCGATACCTTCATGGAATCTTCCTGGTACTACGCGCGTTTCTGCTGCGCGGACAACCACGATGCCATGCTGGACGAGCGCGCCAACTACTGGCTGCCGGTCGATTACTACATCGGCGGTATCGAGCACGCCATCCTGCACCTGCTCTACGCGCGCTTCTTCCACAAGCTGATGCGTGACTTCGGCCTGGTCGAAAGCAACGAGCCGTTCAAGCAGCTGCTGACCCAGGGCATGGTGATCGCGGATACCTTCTACCGCATCAACGAGAAAGGTGGCCGCGACTGGTTCAACCCGCTCGACGTTGAAGTGAAGACAGACGACAAGGGGCGTGCTCTCAGCGCCACATTGCTCTCGGATGGCCTGCCGGTGGTCATCGGAGGCACCGAGAAGATGTCCAAGTCCAAGAACAATGGCGTTGATCCGCAGTCGATGATCGACCGCTTCGGTGCTGATACCGTGCGCCTGTTCATGATGTTCGCCGCGCCGCCCGAACAGTCTCTGGAATGGTCTGACTCCGGTGTCGAAGGCGCGCACCGCTTCGTCAAGCGCGTCTGGCGTTTGGTCCACGAACACGTGGCAGCAGGTACTCCAGTCGCGCTCGACATGACCACCTTGAATGACGATCAGAAAGCACTGCGTCGCAAGACACACGAGACCATCGCCAAGTGCAGCGATGACATTGGCCGTCGCACCACCTTCAACACCGCAATTGCTGCCGTGATGGAGCTGGTCAATGCCATCAGCCGCTTCGAAGATACAAGCCCGCAAGGGTTGGCAGTCGCACGTGAAGCCGTCGAGGCTTGTGTGCTGCTGCTGTCGCCGATCATCCCGCACGCCACGCATACGCTGTGGGCCACGCTGGGGCACGCAGAAGCCGTGATCGATGCTCCGTGGCCGGCCACTGATGCTGATGCCATGAAGAAGGACAGCATCGAGCTGGTCGTGCAGGTCAATGGCAAGCTGCGCGCGCGTCTGTCCTTCCCGGCCGACGCTGATCGCGACACCATCGAAGCGGCAGCGCTGGCAGATGCCAATGTCGTCAAGTTCGTCGATGGAAAAACGGTTCGCAAGGTGATCGTGGTACCGGGAAAGTTGGTCAATATCGTTGCCAACTGATCCACGATACGACTAGATGCCCCGATGGCTTGAGCGATCAGGGCTCCGCTATCGGCTCAGAGGTTTCGCAAAATGCTCTGAGCCGATAGCAACCAAATTCTCGTGCATGGCCTGATGTTGTCCATTGTGACTCGCCATCAAGCCATGCCCTCGCAAGACATTCATGACACCCGCTCATGACAGGAGGTCACGGTGACGCAAGCGAATCATTCCATTGCATCTGTACGCGAATCAACGCGTATATCCCGCCGCGCTGGCCGCCGATTGCTAGCAGCATTCGGTGTTGGCATGGCGCTGACACTGAGCGGGTGCGGCTTTCAACTGCGCGGCCAGAACGATGCGCCAATGGCTATCACTCAGCTCGATGTCAAGGCACCGATCAGTGAGACCCACAGCGCGCTGCGTGACGCACTCAAACGTGCTGATATCAGTCTGAGTGACAGCGCTCCGCTCACGCTCAATCTGGGCAAGGTCAATGAAAACGTCCAGCAGGTGACCTTCGGTGACGCTGGCAGCATCAAGCGTGAGTTGACCTATAACATCGTCTACTCCATACAGCGCAAGTCCGACGGTGCCTATCTGGCCAACCAGCAAGTACTTGAGGCCAGCAGCAACTATTACACCAACGACGACAACCTGCTCAATACCGATGATGTCCGTGAGCGTGCTGGCCGGCAGATCAATCGTGACTTGAGTCGTCAGCTGCTGGAGCGCCTGCGCGTGATCACCCCCTGATTCAGAGGGCTCACTATTTCCGCTGACTGACAGGCACGGCTTCGCGATACCGGGCAACCGACTATCACGGAGCCGTGCCTGTCTGGGCCATCTTTTCGACCGAATGCAATGCGGCAGCCGCCGTTACGACATGTGCATGACCGAAGGACATTCATGAAGGTCTATCCCGACAAACTGGACGAGCAGCTCAGCAAACGCCTGTATCCCGTCTACATCGTGGCCGGTGACGAACCGCTCATTCATCAGGAGAGCTGCGATGCCATCCGCAAGGCAGCACGTGCTGCTGGTGTCGAAGAACGCGAAGTACTGCACGTCGAGAACGGCTTTCAGTGGGGGCGTCTGACCGAGTCGGCGGCGAGCATGTCACTGTTTGCCTCACGCAAGTTGATCGAGTTGCGTCTTGGTAGTCAGAGTGCAGGTCAGGAAGGTAGCAAGGTACTCAAAGCCTACGCCGAGCGAATCGAGAAGAATGGCGATATCCTGCTGATCACTGCTGCGCGACTTGATCGCAAGGTACAGCAGACAGCGTGGTTCAAGATTCTGGAAAAGGTAGGGGTCTTCGTCGCGGTATGGCCCGTTGATCACTCACGTCTGGGCTTCTGGATACGAGATCGCGCCCGGCTGCATGGACTGGAGTTGAATCAGGATGCCTCACGCCTGCTGGCCGAGCGTATTGAAGGCAACCTGCTGGCAGCGGATCAAGAGCTGCAGAAGCTCGCGTTGCTGCATCCGCCTGGCGCGCGACTGGATGGCAATGCCATTGCCCAGGGGGTCGAGGACAACGCTCGCTATGATGTCTTCACGCTGGCGGATGCCTGCCTGAAGGGTGAGATCGAACGCAGCGGACGTATCGTACTGGGCCTGCGCGGTGAAGGCGTCGAGCCCCCCGTCATTCTGTGGGCACTGACACGAGAGCTACGCACCCTGCTTTCGTTGCGCCAGCATCTTGATCAAGGCCAGAGTTTCGAGCACGCCTGCAAGGCCCAGAAGCCGATGATCTTCGACAAGCGTCGTCCCTTCTATCAGCAAGCGATCAATCGACTACCGCACAAACGCCTGCACAAGCTTCTGCTGTTCTCCCAGCGTCTTGACATGGCGGTCAAGGGTGGCATGGCATTGCCGGTATGGGATGGCATGGTCGATCTGGCGCTGACACTGGCCGGTGGCCGTGGGCCGCTGGCGGAACTGCCGCACGCCTACAAGGTGGTGTAACACCCGACGCTGTCATCGAGACATCCGGTCAGGTGCATGGATGCATAGATAGAACCCAAGAGACCCACTGGCATCATTGCCAGTGGGTCTCTTGGGTTCTTGGATCGAGACTCAGTGCGCTGCGTCGCCTTCGACTTCACGAAGGCCGGATAGCCATAGAGCTTGCGCGGATTATCGCGGAAGATCTTCTCGCGCACCTCGCGCTCCGGCAACCAGTGTTGCATCAACTCGGCGAGCATATCTTCTTCCGGCATCTCGATACCGATATACGGATGCGGCCAATCACTGCCCCATATCACGCGTTCCGGATTGGCATTCACCAGCGCACGCGCCAGCGCGGTGACATCGGAATACGGCAGCCGCCCTCGCGTGGTCAGTCGATAAGGTGCCGACAGCTTGACCCAGGTCCGCCCCTGCTTGAGCATTCGACATAGTGCTGCAAAGCCTGTGCAATCCGGGCCACGCGTCGCGGCCAAGTGTCCCATATGATCAATCACCACAGGCACCGGCAGACTACCGAGGCGCGCTTCCATATCACGGAAGGTGGAAACATCAATCAGGCACTCAAGATGCCATTTGAAGCGCACCAGACGGTCCGCCAGCACCACGACATCCCGCCAGCGCAGGCCACCAGAGAAGATAAGATTAAGGCGTACCCCACACACACCCAGTGCCGAAAGGCGTTCCAGCTCCTCGTCACTGATATCGGGGCTGACGACCGCTATGCCCCGATAATCCAGCCCGCGCTCACGGCAGGCCACCAGGCTATCGCACAACAGTCGATTATCGTAACCATAGACACTGGGTTGAATGAACACACCATGACTGGTGCCCATCGCTTGATGCATTTCGAGCGCATCCTTGAGGCCGAATTCGGCAGGATTGTAGGTCCTATCCTCTGACAGCGGGTAACGTACCGAGTCGCCAAACAGGTGCAGGTGGCAATCAATACTGCCTGCCGGCAGTCGAAACGTCAGCGGATATGGCAAGGGCCGTGGCGGCACGGCGCTCGGCAGGTCCTGCTCGACATGATTCCAGTCCATCGATGCGGCTCCCTCGCGTAACCCCAATTCATCAAGTGTCAGACGGTCTTTGATAGCTATCGCCCCCTTCACGATACTGCGCTGACCGCCCTGATTCCAGACAAGAGAGTCTGGGCAAGCATTTCTAGACAATAAAAAAGCGGCATGTCCGAAGACATGCCGCTTTCTGTGTGGCTACCGCTGCGTTAGCGAGTGGCCGCTCAGTCAAGACGCTCGAAAATAGTCGCCACGCCCTGCCCCATGCCAATGCACATGGTTGCCAGACCAATGCGGGTATTCTGCTGTTTCATGACATTGAGCAACGTGGTGCAGATACGCGAGCCAGAGCAACCCAGCGGATGTCCCAGCGCGATGGCGCCACCGTTGAGATTGACCACCGCATCAGCACGCTCCAGTAGCCCGAGGTCCTTGAGCACCGGAATCGACTGCGCCGCAAAAGCTTCATTGAGCTCGACGGTCTGGATGTCGTCGATGGTCAGACCGGCTGCCTTGAGCGCCAACTTGGTCGCAGGCACCGGACCATAGCCCATGATGGAAGCATCACAACCTGCCACACCGGTCGCTAGTACACGAGCGATAGGCTTTAGGCCCAGCGCTTCAGCGCGCTCGGCGCTCATCACTGCCATGCCAGAGGCACCAACTGATAGCGCAGAGGACGTCCCTGCCGTCACGGTGCCACCTTTGGGATCAAACACCGGCTTCAGGTTGCCCATGGATTCCATGCTGGCATCGCCACGGATGACCTCATCACGCGTCACCAGCACACGGCGACCTTCAGCATCATGTCCTTCAACGCCGATGATCTCATTGTCGAAGCGGCCTTCATCCGCGGCTGACTGAGCACGCTGGTGAGAACGCACCCCGAATTCGTCCTGCTTCTCACGGCTGACACCGTGCATCTTGCCCAGCAACTCGGCTGTCAGACCCATCATCATTGCGGCCTTGGCAGCATACTTGCTGGCGCCCGGATTGATGTCGATGCCGTGTGCCATCGGCACGTGTTCCATGTGCTCGACGCCACCGATGATATAGAAGTCCCCCATACCGGCCTTGATATTGGCGGTCGCGATATGCAGCGCGCTCATCGAGGAACCACACAGACGGTTTACCGTCTGGGCCGGCACGCTACGCGGAATTCCAGTCATGATGGCGGCGTTACGCGCGATGTTCATGGCTTGCTCAAGGGTCTGGTTGACGCACCCCCAGATAATGTCGTCGACCTCAGCCGGTACGAGAGCTGGATTACGGTCAAACAGTGCCTGCATTACAGCGGCGGAGAGGTTCTCGGCCCGCACGTGGCGGAAGGCGCCGTTCTTGGTCTTGGCCATGGCGGTACGCACGCCATCGACGATTACCACATCTCTCGGGTTCAGGTTCATGGTCTGGCTCCCTCATGGCCCCCGCTCTCGCGTGAGCCTGAATTCTGGTCGGATGGTGCTAGCAGGCGCCCCCGTGGACAATGCCGTAACGGGAGCGCATCAGGGCCGTTGGCCCGCACGACAGGATCAGCCGTAGAAGGCTTCACCACGGGTAGCGCGCTCGCGCAGTGCGTCGGTCGGGCGATACAACGGACCCAGCTCTTCCGCGAGGCTATCAGCCAACGCCACAAACTCGGCGACACCCATCGCGTCCACATAACGCAATGCGCCACCACGGAACGGCGGGAAACCGATGCCGTAGATCAGCGCCATGTCGGCCTCTGCCGGCGAACCCACGATGTTGTCTTCCAAGCAGCGAATGGTTTCCATGCACAGAGGCACCATCATGCGCGCGATGATGTCTTCATCGGAGAACTCACGAGTCTCGGTGACGACCTCAGCCACCAGTGCCTGAGCGGCTTCATCCGACAATTTCTTCGGCTTGCCCTTGCGATCTTCCTCGTAACGATAGAAGCCAAGATCATTCTTCTGGCCAAGACGCTTGTTGTCGTACATCACCTGGATGGCAGTCTTTCCTTCGCGCGCCATGCGCTCCGGGAAACCTTCCGCCATCACGGCATTGGCGTGCACCGCAGTATCCATACCGACCACGTCGAGCAGATAGGCCGGACCCATCGGCCAGCCGAACTTCTCCATCACCTTGTCGACGCGCTGATAATCGGCGCCCTTCTCGACTAGCAGACTGAAGCCGCCGAAGTAAGGGAACAGTACGCGATTGACGAGGAAGCCTGGGCAGTCGTTGACCACAATCGGCGTCTTGCCTATCTGACGGGCATAAGCGACGGTCGCGGCGATGGCGGCATCACTGGATTTCTCGCCACGGATGACCTCCACCAACGGCATGCGGTGCACCGGGTTAAAGAAGTGCATGCCGCAGAAGTTCTCGGGACGTTTGAGCGATTCGGCCAGACGCGTGATGGAAATGGTCGAGGTATTGGATGTCAGGATGGTGTCATCGCCGACGTTGTCTTCAAGCTCCGCCAGCACGCCGGCCTTGACCTTGGGATTCTCGACCACGGCCTCGACGACCAGATCCACATTGCCGAAATCACCATAGCTGAGTGTCGGACGAATGTTGGACAGGCCCTGCGCCATCTTGTCAGTAGTCAGCTTGCCGCGCTCAAGCCCCTTGCCGAACAGCTTACGTGCTTCCTTGAGACCCAGCTCAATCGCATCACCATTGATGTCCTTCATCAGGATCGGCGTGCCCTTGCTGGCGCTCTGATAGGCAATGCCGCCGCCCATGATGCCGGCCCCCAACACCGCCGCCTGCTTGATCTCACGCGCCTGCTTTTCATGACCTTTAGCCTTCTTCTTGACCACCTGGTCGTTCATGAACAGGCCGACCAGATTGAACGCCACGTCTGTCAATGCCATGCGTGCGAAGGTCTTGGCTTCAATCGCCTGAGCCCGCTCACGAGATTCACCAGCGCCTTTCTGAATGACCTTGATCGCTTCGACCGGCGCGGGATAGTGCGGACCCGCCTTGCCAGCCACGAAGCCTTTGGCTGTCTCGAAGGCCATCATCTGTTCGATGGCATTGAGCTTGAGCGGTGACGTCTTCTCGAGACGACGCGCCTGCCAGTCCAGCTCGCCGCTATTGGCCCGCGCCAGAATGTCGAGTGCCGCAGCGTCCAGTTCAGCGACGGGCAGCACTGCATCCACGGCACCTGCTGCCAGCGCCTTGTCAGCACGATTCTCGGTACCACCACAGATCCACTCGATGGCGTTATCCGCCCCGATCAGACGCGGCAGGCGCACGCAGCCCGCCCAGCCCGGAATGATCCCGAGCTTGGTTTCCGGCAGGCCAATCTTGGCGCTGTCGGCCATGACACGAAAATCGGTGGTCAGGGTAATCTCACAACCACCGCCCAGTGCCAGGCCATTGATGGCCGTGACGGTGGGGAACGGCAGGTCTTCAATGGCATTGAAGATACCGTGGATGGTCATGTTCATGTCGATCAGGAAGGCTTCATCCTTCTCGAACATCTGATGGAATTCGGTGATGTCGGCGCCGACAATGAACGCCTCCTTGCCGGAGCGAATGACGAGCCCCTTCAGATCGGCAGTGGCCTTGATCGCCTCGACCGCCTCACCCAGCTCCTTGATCACATAGCTGGCCAGCTTGTTGACCGACTCGCCTTCGAGGTCGATGGTCAACAGGGCGATGGCATCCTGATTGGCCTCGACCGAAAGCGTTTTGCCTGAATAGATCATCCACGGATCTCCACAAGAGAAAGAGGTGGAGGCGGTCGCAACGGTGCTTGGCACTCGTGCAGCCGGCCTCGCCGGACTCGCCGCTGGCAGAGGTACCAAGAGAAATTTCAGACATTCCCCTCAGCGCTTCATACAAGCGTTTGAATAGAGTCAGCTTGGGCCAGCAGCCAACAAAGATCAAGCCTGCTGATATTAGCGAAAGGTCGTGGGTCGTGAATGTACACAAGGCAAGGAGAGTCTCAGTCGCTCTAAAATGACCGCAAGAGGGGTGACGCAGAATTTCGACAGCTCGCGTGACTGATAATCGACGCTACACCCAAGTGATGTCTCGCGTTACCCTGACATGCTTTTCCAATTTCTGCGTGAGGGCACTGGCCGTCACGCTTTCAAAGGCTTCACCGATACCATGCTTTCATGAGCACGACTCTCTCAGCCCTCTACCTGCGTCTGACAAACGTGGTCGAACACACCAAACGCTGGCACTGGCTCTGGCCACCTATCGGCTTTGCCGCGGGTATCGGCAGCTTCTTTCTCGTCAATCGCCAACAATGGTTAGGTGCCATGCTGGCAATTGGCATGCTACTGGCCTGGCTGATATTGATTACTGAAGGTCTGTGGAGTCGCTTTCGTCGCCATCGTGGCAAGAATGCCCTGCCGCGCAAGCTGGCTACCTTTGTGGCACAGCTGATTCAGCAGGAAACGCTGTGCTTTACGCTGCCCTTCTTCTTGGCCACCACCGACTGGGCCAGTGGCCAAGCCGGCTTTACACTGCTGATGTGTGGCGCGACTCTGTTGTCGATTCTTGACCCGTTCTATTACCGCCTGGCAGAGCGCCATCGCTGGCTGTATTTCGGTTTCCATGCGTTATGCGTGTTTGTCGTGGTGCTGGTCACTCTGCCGTTGATGCTGGAGCTGACGACCGGAGAGAGCCTGCTGGCCGCCTGTGGTGCCATGAGTCTATTTGCACTGCCCAGCGTGGCCAATCTACGGATTGCGCGCGGATTGACAGGCGGGCTTGCGATGATCGGGATCAGCGTGATGCTGGGTGTCGGTGCCTGGAGTGCACGAGCATGGATTCCCCCCGCCACCCTGTGGATCAATGAAAGCAGTCTATCGCCTGCGTTTGATACTGCCGCCCGCGCTCCGCAGGGCGAGATGCGTCTGACACCCGCTCAACTATCGGCCAATGGCCTGTATGCCTTCACTGCCATTCGTGCGCCACGTGGCCTGTCAGAGAAGGTCTATCACGTCTGGCGTCACGATGGCGAAGTCGTGGACCGCATCGCGCTCAACATCAATGGTGGGCGGGGCGAGGGGTATCGCGCATGGACTCACAAGACTGCCTTCCCGAGCGACAGTGACGGTGAGTGGCGTATTGATGTCGAAACCCTGAATGGCCAACGAATTGGTAGCCTGCGTTTTACGGTAAGTGATGATCCGTCACTCGCGACACTTGCCGACAGTAGTCTTAGCCATCCACCCGGCATTCCCGGCTGGAGAATCACCAACCTTATCCCGGGGTTATGAGGTGAACTTCTTGTCTGGAAGGCGTGATGAAATACCAGGATGAAACGGTCGGTTACCCGACCTTGGGCGTAAAATTCGTTCGCAGGCTTGTAATTACACTAGCTGCCTAGCATTCTGATAAGAAGGGCTGCGCAGATGCGCCATCGATAAAATGCCTATTCATTATTTGCACTCAGCGGACGACCTATCATGCATGAAGATATCGGACTCAAGCTTTCCCGCCTGCCGCGCCTATGGCGTGCCATCCTGGACCAGCGACTGTCCCCGCTGGGCCTCACCCAAACACGCTGGATGACGCTGGTTCATCTCTGGCGCATGGGCGATGGTCAGCCACAATGCGACTTGGCACGTTCCATCGGCATCGAGGCACCTCACTGGTGCGCACGCTCGATCAACTCAGCGAGCAGGGGCTGGTCGAACGTCGCGCCTGCGAAGAAGACCGCCGTACCAAGCGCATATTCCTGACGCGTAAAGCGTTACCCCTGATAGAGAAGATTGACGCCATCGCCGAGCAGACGCGCGTCGAAATGCTCGAAGGACTCAGTGCCGAGCAGGTTGACCAGTTCTGCGAGTGTCTGATGGTGATGGAGAAAAATGGACTGGAGATTGCTGAGAAGGTGCCTGAAAACGCCTGATACCTGTCGAGTGTCCCGGCGTTTTCAGGCTCAAGATCATGCAGAGTTGCCTGATACCAGCGCTGAAAAGCGAGCACTGGAAAAGAGACACAGTCTCTGCAAGACAATAAAAAGCCCCTGTCGATCATGTCGACAGGGGCTTTTTATTGAATTTCGAGTCGAACTAGGAAGGCAGCGCTAGGCGTCAGGCATCTTCGGCTCAGTACCCACCAATGGCCGCCGCTTATGTGAGATTGGTGCCTTGTGGATCAACAACGCATGCAATGCCTCGAACTCGCGTCGCCACTCGGCACACCCTTCGACACTCAGACTCTCGCCCCACCACAGCGTCAGGCCGGAGAGTGATGCTTCCAACATCAATGCATCGTCTGGCAGCGTACGTGTGAGCTGTAGAATCGCCGCTGAGACGTCAGCGTCATCGGCGAGACGACTCTCTTCACGCCAGCGATAACCTGGCACCGCTTCACGCAGCGCCTCGCTGGCCCAGTCCTCGTGTACCAGAATAAACGGCGTCACATCGCGCTCAGTCGGCCAAGGGCGTCGATATCCCACGATGCCATTGGGAGCATCCGAGAGCACTGGGCGCTTGAGGTCCACCCGCATGCCATCCGCGATAACTGCCTTGCGCACCGACGCCGTTCGCGTCTCGCGCTTGCTGGGCCGTAACCAGGTCAGCGGCGACAGCATTGCCAGCATAATAAAGATAATGATCAGAGCAGTGGTCATGAAGTGTCCCGCTGGAGTATCAAAAAATTCCCGCGCTCATGTGCATATGAATGCGCCACAACGCTGGTTTCGGCATTTTTTCAGCGCTGTTGCGTATCACGCACTCTAAATACGTTGATGTACGTCATTGTCTTCAGGGGGGCGGCAAGCCTAGCATGGAAGCAGGTGTACGATGTCACTCGAATGGCCAACCCTCTGCAGGAGGATCTCAGGATGAGCAACGAATACAAACATGTACTGGTCGCTGTCGACCTGACCAAGGATTCCCACCTGGTACTGGAGCGCGCACTGCCCATCGCTGAGCGGAACGGTGCCAAGGTCTCTATCATCCATACGCTGGAGCCATTGGGCTTCGCCTATGGCGGCGATATTCCGATGGACCTGACCAGCATTCAGGATCAGCTGGATTCCCACGCGCGTGAGCGTCTGGGTGACATTGCCACGCCCCACGGTATCGCCAACGAAGACCAGTATGTCGTGGTCGGTATGCCAGATAGCGAAATTCATCGCTTCGCCGCCGAACATGACGTGGATCTCATCGTGGTCGGCTCCCACGGCCGTCACGGTTTTGCCCTGCTATTGGGCTCTACCTCAACGGGTGTGCTGCATGGCGCCCAGTGTGACGTACTGGCGGTACGCGTCGGGGCTGATGACAGCGAAGAATGAAGTAACCACCGTTGTTAGTGGCAGCTGCCAGGAGTCACAATCACTCACAACAAGGGCTGCCCAT
>NZ_JEMF01000020.1 GCF_000591415.1 Cobetia crustatorum
TTTTTAAAGAGCGTCGCTATTAAGCGAGGAGGCATATTCTACCAGGAACGCTTGAGAAGTCAAGCACTTGGTGATGAGTCAGTCGACTGCCTCTAAGCATCATCAAGCAGTGAGGGGGCGATGCCCGTTCACGTGTTCCGTAAGGTGTGCGGCGTATTCTAGCGAATCTGCCGGGATTGTCAAGCGATGCATTTCGAAGAGACTTGAAAAACATCAATCGAAACAATCACCTGCACACCTCTTTCACCGCTGGTAACGCCATGCGTCCCCGGCAGCGGATGCGTACTTTACGCACCGGGCCGGTTCAGCGCAAGGCCTTTTGGGAAGAAATGTCGCAAAAACCGCACATGGCCACCATACCTCTCAACATGGCTATTGCTAGACGTGCATCGAGGCCTCCTTTAGCGTCGCTGCTTTCTCTAGAGCCTGTACCGATCCACTCTTATAGAGAGTGGATGCTACCGCTCGGCCGACGGCCATCTCACAGACACTACCCACCACAATCAGACACGGCGTCGGCAGTGGGTGCCCAGCCAGCGTTCTACCATGTTATCCAGAGTGCCATGTAGCGTCTGTTGTGCGGAGAGGCTGGCATTGGCAATCAGCATCATCGGCCAGTCTGCCGGTAGACCATGTCGCTTTAGTTCCTCGCAGATCACGTCGAGTCGATTGAGCCCCATATAGAAGACGAGTGTTTCATCGCAACGTGCCAGCTGCGCCCACTCTGGCTGCTCATCCTGGTGGCATAGCTGCGCGGTCACGAAGCGTAGTCGCTGGGCATGAGCGCGATCCGTCAAGGGCATACCCAACGCGGCGGCCGCACCGGAGGCCGCCGTGATTCCCGGCACGACATGCCGTGTTACCCCAGCAGCATCGAGAGCCGACAGCTCTTCTCCCATCCGCCCAAAGACACCGGGGTCTCCTCCCTTGAGCCGGACGACACGCATGCCCTCCCCCGCCAGGCGTACCATCAGAGCACCTATTTCGGATTGAGCCACACTGTGATTGCCACACGCCTTACCGACGTAATAGCGCTCACAATGTGCCGGCAGCTGCGCGAGAATTTCATCACCGACCAGGCGATCGTAAACAACAGCATCAGCAGCGTTCAGCATTCGCCAGGCTTTCATCGTCATAAGATCAGGATCACCCGGCCCAGCCCCTACCAATGCGACCTGCCCCGGCAGAAAGCCCTCCCATACCGGCGAGATCGCATTGGTATCACTACGCAGGCCTCGCGCCCCCACCTGTGCCGCGAACCCAAGACGTACCGTCAACGCCTCACGTAACGTGGTGAGCAACGACAGTGTGACCGATGACACAATGATCGGTGACATGGCTTCACGCCAATTCCAGCGACGTATCAGTACGCTCATGAGAACGCTCCTCTTCAACAATACGTTTGAGTTCAGGGAGGCACGAGCCACAACGGGTGCCACACGCCAGGCGTGCACCGAGTGATTCAACCGTGGTATCGCCAGCTTGGATGGCATTGCGAATAGTGGCTTCCCCTACCTGATGACAGGCGCAAATCATCGCTCCCGCATCAGCCTGACCCGAAGGCGACCCGCCAATAGACTGCGTCGCTCACGTGGTGCGAGCTGATCGGTGGCGAAGCACTCCCCCAGCCAGGCAACGTTGGGCTGACGGAATTCGCGTGAGGATGACGGCGCGACTCTCAGCCACCATTTCAGCCGCCCTTCCACGAGACCTGCCGCACGCAACTCCTTGTGTGTTGTGTCTTCTCCCCATAGATCAGCGGATATGCCTAGCTGCTCATCGCACCAGCGCTGCCAATCGGGCTGGCCACCTCCTGCCAGTTGGTAGCGCACCAGAGTGTCCTGCGGAATGCGCGCCCAGTAGCAACCGTCCAATGCTTCAATCGCCGCCGCAAAGGCACTGCGACTACCCAGCAGTTCGGGTGCCAACAGTAATGTCGCCTGCCACTCACTTTCCAACGCAATCACTTCCACTGCGCCATGTTTGGACTCTGGCTGACCAGAGAACGGATCCGTCAACCCTGCCAGCAGCGCGCCGGCACGACCATGGCTCGCGAAGTGGTCATTCCAATGCATTGGAATAAAGACCTCGCCTGCGCGCTGCCCACTGGAAATATGCACCCGTGCTCGATAGTCACCGCGTATGGCACCCCGCGCATCACGACTGAGCAGGCGCGCCAACATACCGTCTTCCAGCTTTCGCGCCTGAGCATCACGTGCGTGCAACTCGATATAGGGTTCAGCACGATGATTCATCAGTCGTGCACTGCGTGCTGTACGCGTCATGGTGTGCCACTGATCGCGTATCCGACCGGTATTGAGTCGCAATGGCGCTGCATCACTCAGCTGTTGATGAGGTTGTTGAGGCGTCACCGGCACCAGACGTGCGCGGCCGTTAGGTGTATTGAAAGTGGCATCTTCAAATAAGCGTCGCGTACCGACGAGATCACCCTGCGCATTACGGTATACAGGCCACTGGATCGGGATCAGGTCGTCATAGCCTTGACAGCCTAACTCCGCCAGCGGCGAGATATTGAATAGCCGCTTCACACAGGGAAGCTCATCACTCATGCGCTTGCCTGCCTTTGCACGCGGCGTGGCATTCCGGTAGCCGGAAAGCCGAGCATGCTCACGAAAGATGGCGTGCGGTCCTGCATAGCTGAAGGCCTGCTCATAGCCCATACGCTTGCCAACTTCCGCCAGCTGCCACCAGTCGTGACGCGCTTCACCTGGTGGCACAAGCAAACCGCGCTGTCTCGAGATGCGCCGTTCGGAGTTGGTGACGGTGCCATCCTTCTCACTCCAGCTACTCGCCGGCAGTATCACATCGGCATACGCCAGAGTGTCGCTATCGCTCACACAGTCGGAGACGATCACCAGCGGACAACGTGCCAATGCCGAACGTACCGCCTCTGAGTCTGGCAGGCTGACAGCAGGGTTGGTCGCCATCACCCACAGTGCCTGAATCTCACCGCGCCCCAATGCCGCGAACATCTCCACCGCTTTATGGCCCGGCCCTTCGGGAAGATTCGGTGCCTGCCAGAATTCGCTGACCAGCGTCCGCGCACCGGGAGTGTCGTAATCCATATGGGCTGCCAGCTGATTGGCCAGCCCTCCAACCTCGCGCCCGCCCATGGCATTGGGCTGACCCGTAATCGAGAATGGGCCCGCTCCCGGCAGCCCAAGCTTGCCGCCCGCCAGATGGCAATTGATGATCGCGTTGCCCTTGTCGGTACCACTGGTCGACTGATTGATTCCTTGGGAGAAAAGCGTCACCACATGCAGCTGAGTCGTGAACCAGTAATAGAAGGTCTCGAGACGCTCGACGTCCACATCGCAGTCGCGCGCGATGGCTGCCAGCGAACAGTCGTCCACCTTGGCTGCCTTGAGTGCCGCATCGAAGCCTTGGGTATGTGCCTCAAGATAGAGGCGATCCATCCGTCCGCGCTCCGCCATATACGCCAGCAAGCCGTTGAACAGCCGCGCATCACTGCCGGGGCGAACCCCAAGATAGAGGTCGGCGATTTCACAGCTATCAGTCACACGCGGATCGATCACCACGATGCGCAGTAGAGGATTGTCGATTCGGGCCTGCTTGAGGCGCTGAAACAGCACCGGGTGATTCCAGGCCAGATTGCTGCCAACCAATACCACCAGCTCAGCACTCTCGAGATCTTCGTAGCTGCACGGCACGGCATCAGCCCCGAAGGCGCGCTTATGTGCAACCACTGCGGAGGCCATACACAGACGTGAATTGGTATCCAGATGTGGCGTACCTACAAAGCCCTTGAACAGCTTGTTGGCCAGATAGTAGTCCTCTGTCAGCAACTGCCCCGAGAGATAGGCCGCGATGCACTCCGCGCCATGCGTCTCGCGGAGCGCACTAAAGCGTGTCGCGATCAAGTCCAGCGCAGTATCCCAACTCACCTCACGCAGAACGCCTGCCGCATCGCGAACCTGTGGATGCGTCAGCCGCCCCTGTGGTGACAGTGTCTCGGCAAGAGCCGACCCCTTGACACACAGCCGACCATAATTGGCAGGATGTCGAGTATCGCCAGCCAGTGACACGATACGCGGCCCGCTCTCACTATCCTCCCACTCAAGCGTGACTCCACAGCCCACACCACAATAAGGGCATGTCGTGGCGGTGCAATGCGTGGCTTTCACTGACGGTGTCGCGCTCTCAGTAGTCGCACGCATTTCCTGCGCTACTGGACGATTGCTGGCCTGCATCAACATCACTCCCCTGGCATTGCGCCACAAAAAAGGCGCCTGATGACCGAGCACGTAAAATGTGCGGTCATCAGGCGCCTTTGCCTGTCGCTCACGAAAAGATTGAGCTGAATCATTACTGCATACGGAATATTGGCTGACATGACCGCCGTTGGCCAGATCAAGCAAGTCCCTATCCCTTGTTGACCCACCAGCAAACTCAGTATGCGAATACTGTACAGACGCAGATAACAGGCCACCCAACCATATTAGCTCACAATAACAATGCCTTATATGTATTCAGTCCCGTAAAAAGTAGCTCAGGCGCCCTTCGCTACCGGCAGAGCGCACCAGTAAAGCGCGCCACAGGCATCCCCTGCACCAGTAACCCACGGCCTCGGCCTGATGACATGCCCTGACGCAGAGGCCATCGAATCAATAACGATACAACCTCATGATAAACCGCAACTTTTATCATGACGGCATCAAATTCGCTCTGTTATCGCCAGGTTGAGTCAATGACGACTCCGGATCGAATGCCCTACGGTGCACACCTGCGCTCGAGAGGCTGTCGATTCGCCATACCTGATGCAGCGCCTAGCCCCTCGGGACTGCACCTCGCATATCCAATGCTTAGCCATCATTTTCAGGCAAAGGCGCCTGCTCGACGTCGTGTTCATCACGGCGCCGTGCAGGCGCCTTTTTTTTATGCGCAAGACGCATCATCGCAAGGAGGCAGCATGCAGCAGCCATCTTCCCTCGGCGACTCAGCGGCCATTGCCACACTCTCGCCCGAGCCCCTCTCCGCGGAGCTCGTGATCATCGGCCACGGCATGGCGGCCCAGAAGATTCTGGAGCAGCTGGTCACCCTCGTGTCGAACCGCAGGCTCGCGTGGCCGGTACTGGTGATAGGCGAAGAGCCATGTTTGCCATACAACCGCATTCAGCTCTCGCCCCTGCTAGCCGGTGAAGTCAACGTCAGCAGCCTGACCAGTCAGACCGATGATTGGTTCAAGCGTCATGGCATCACGCGACTCAGTGGTGATCCGGTCGTGAAAATCAAGCGCGATACCCGCCAGCTGATCATGCTCAGCGGTCGGCGTCTGGCCTATCAGCGCCTGATCATCGCGACCGGATCGCGCCCTGCGTTACCTCTCTCTCTTCCGGCCTCCCGTCAGGCATGGCCTGAGGGCCTGATGGGCTTTCGAGAGCTGAAGGATGTCGAGCAGATGCGCGTCGCGTGCAGCAAGGGCGGCCACGCGCTCGTGATCGGCGGCGGACTGCTGGGCCTCGAAGCGGCCGAGGGACTCCGCAAGCGCGGCCTCGACGTCACGCTACTCCAGCGCAGCGAACGACTGATGAATCGCCAACTGGATGATACGGCCGCCGGGCTACTCGCACAGGCGCTTGAAAGCCGTGGACTTCACATCATCACCAATGCCCATCTAGATCAGTGGCTCCAGGCATCGGATGGTCGCATCACTGGCGTACGCCTCACCGATGGCCGCGAGCTGAAGGCCGATCTGACCGTCGCCGCCACTGGCATTCGCCCCGAGATGTCGCTGGCGCAGGCCGCTGGCCTGAGATGCCAGCGCGCGATCTGTGTCGATGACCATCTGCGCACCAGCGATCCCCATATTCACGCACTGGGTGAGTGTTGCGAAGTGGACGGCGAAACCTTCGGGCTGATCGAACCCATCTGGGCGCAAATAGAGGTACTGGCCCGCCAACTTCTCGAATTACCGACAGCGCCCTATCGCAATGCCCCACTCGCGACCCGCCTCAAGGTCAGCGGTATCGACCTCTATAGCTGTGGCGAACTTGTCCCAGCCAGTGGCGATGAAGTGCTGGTCTATCAAGACTTCACCCTCAACGACTATCGCCGCCTGCTGCTGCGCGACAACCGTCTGATCGGTGCCGTGCTCTACGGCGACGTCAGTGCTGGCAATGCGTTATTCGAGGCACTCAAGTCGGGGACGCCACTGGCAGAGATTCGCGAAGACCTGCTGTTCTCACCCGAAGAAGCACTCGAACGCCTTGAGGCTACAGCACCTCCACCGTCCGACGATCCCAACACTGCCCTACGCGATACCGCACACACTCCACCTGACTCTCTTGAGGAAGCCGCATGAAAAACCTGATCATCATTGGTAACGGCATGGTCGGTCATCACTGCGTCGAGCAGCTGATCGAACAGGGCGCCACCGCTCACTATCAGATTCATGTCTTCGGCGAAGAGCGTCACATCGCCTACGACCGTGTCCATCTCTCGGAATACTTCACGGGACGAGATGCCGAATCGCTGGCACTGGGGAGTGCCGAAGACTACATCGCAGGCGGTATCACGCTACACCTTGATGAAGTCGTCATCTCGATCGACCGCGATAACGGTGAAATCGTCACCTCGCGCGGGCGCCACCCCTATGACAGCCTGGTAATGGCCACGGGTTCGACGCCTTTTGTACCGCCCATCGAAGGGCTTGGCGCAGTGGGCAGCGCCGAGGCTGCCAGCAATCGACTGGTCTATCGCACGCTGGAAGATCTCGACCAGATTCGCGCTGCAGCCAAAGGGAAGACACGGGGTGTCGTGGTCGGTGGTGGCCTGCTAGGGCTTGAGGCGGCCAATGCGCTTAAATCTCTCGGGCTGGAAGCGCATGTGGTCGAGTTCGCTCCACGGCTGATGCCGGTTCAGCTGGATGAAGACGGTGGCCAGACGCTGAAGCAACACATCACTGCACTGGGTGTCGGGGTACATCTCAACCGTGCCACTACCAGTATCGTGCCCGGTGATGACTACAAGTGGCGCATGAATTTCGCCGATGGCGAACACCTGGAGACCGATCTGATCGTGTTCTCTGCCGGTATTCGCCCACAGGATGCTCTGGCGCGTACCGCCAGCCTCGAAATAGGTGAGCGTGGCGGCATCATCATCGATGACGAGTGCCGCACCTCCGACCCCGAAATCTTCGCCATTGGCGAGTGCGCACTATGGCAATCGCGCATCTTTGGCCTGGTAGCACCCGGCTATCAAATGGCACGGGGCGTGGCCTCCTTACTGGCGGCCAGTACCCATGGCGAATCTGACGAGGCGGGAGACAGCTTCTGCTTCCAGGGTGCCGACATGTCGACCAAGCTCAAACTGCTTGGTGTCGATGTTGGCTCCATCGGCGATGCTCATGGCCAGACGGAAGGTGCCATCAGTTATCGCTACTGCGATGAAGCAGAAGGCGTCTACCGTCGTCTCGTCGTCTCGAAAGACCGCAAGCAGGTGCTCGGCGCAGTCCTGGTGGGCGATAACTCCCGCTACGACACACTGTTGCAATATGTCAGCAATGCTATCGCGGCACCCAAGGACCCGGCAGCACTCATCCTTCCCGACAGCAGCGGTGAGGCGATTACGCTAGGCGCTGATGCACTGCCAGCAACGGCGACGCTGTGCTCATGTCACAACGTCTCCAAAGGCGACGTCTGTGGTGCCATTGATGCTGGCCACAACGACCTTGGCGCCATCAAGGCCAGCACCAAAGCCAGCACCGGCTGCGGTGGTTGTGCGGCATTGCTCAAGAAGGTCGTCGATGCAGAACTCGAGAGCCGCGGCGTCGAGGTTGATCACTCACTGTGCGAGCACTTCGCCCACACGCGACAGGAACTCTACTCACTCGTGCGCGTCGAGAGTATCGAGACCTTTAGCGAGCTGATGGCCCGCCATGGTCGCCATGCTGGTGCGCTGGGCTGCGAGATCTGCAAGCCGGCAGTGGGCTCCATTCTCGCTTCGTGCTGGAATGCGCCCATTACCGACCCCTCGCATATCCCGCAACAAGATACCAACGATACCTTCATGGCCAATATGCAGAAAAACGGCACCTACTCAGTCGTGCCACGCATTCCCGGTGGTGAGATAACGCCTGACAAGCTGATCGCTATTGGCGACGTTGCCAAACGCTACAACCTCTATACCAAGATCACTGGCGGCCAACGCATCGATCTATTCGGCGCCCAGTTACACGAGCTGCCGGAAATCTGGGGCGAGCTGATCGCGGCCGGCTTCGAGACGGGGCATGCCTACGGAAAATCGACACGGACAGTAAAGTCCTGCATCGGTACCACCTGGTGCCGCTATGGCGTACAGGACAGCATGGCGATGGCCTTGAGATTGGAAGATCGCTACAAGGGCCTGCGTTCACCACACAAGCTCAAGTTCGCCGTATCCGGCTGTACACGTGAATGTGCCGAAGCCCAGAGCAAGGATGTCGGTGTCATTGCGACCGAGAATGGCTGGAATTTGTATGTCTGCGGTAACGGCGGCATGCGCCCGCGCCATGCGGAGCTATTCGCGACTGACCTCGACGACGAGACTCTCATCAGCACGATTGATCGCTTCTTGATGTTCTATATCCGCACGGCCGACCGCCTGCAGCGTACGTCGGTATGGCGTGAGGGTCTCGAAGGCGGCCTCGACTATTTGAAAGACGTCATCATCGACGACAGCCTCGGGCTTGGCGACGTGCTTGAGACCCAGATGCAGCTGCTGGTGGAGCGCTACGAGTGTGAATGGGCCAATGCGCTCAAGCATCCTGAAAAGCTCAAGCGTTTCCGCAGCTACGTGAATGATCAGCGCCCGGACCCCGGCGTGGTCAATATCGTCGAGCGTGAGCAGATTCGTCCGGCACCCACCGCACTGATTGCCAGCGATGCCCCTACCGCCGAGGCGTCTTCTACCAAAACCACTAGCCAGCTGGTCACGGAGATACGCTAATGACGACTTCTACACTCACCGCAACGAATGACACTTCTGTGGATAGCTCGCACTGGGTCACTCTGTGCCAGCGCAAAGATCTCGTCGAAGGTTCAGGCGTCGCCGCTTGGCATGAGACGACAGAAGCACAGCAGAATCGGTCTTATCAGATAGCACTTTTCACCCTGCCAGCCACTGGTAGCGACGCGATGCAGGTTTTCGCCATTGATCATCATGATCCCGTATCAGGAGCCAATGTGATGGCGCGCGGCTTGCTGGGCGATCAGGCTGGTGAACCGCTGGTGATCTCACCGCTCTATAAGCAGCGCTATCGATTGAAGGATGGGCAATGCATGGAAGATGCAGCCCTGCGACTCAAGGTATGGCCGGTACGCATTGAGGGAGAGGACATCCAGGTCGGTTTTGATCATCCAGCATCAGCGCGGACGGCCTGATATGTCGAACAAACAGTACGATAATGGTGCAAGAACGTGCTGCAGCGCACCATGACGCTTCCTGATACGGCACCAGACAGCAGGAGCTATGGCAGTGCTGGTGATTGGCACAGAGCATAAATTCTTTCAACATTCTGATTTTATTGAAAAATATATATCATGGCACTGGGCGTGCAATATATTGATCGAGGTGGCTAATGGCGGCTATCTCGCATGGCGTGCTCATTGCTGAGTCGAGGATTAGGGACCGGCGTATCCCCCTCGATATACAATGGCATTTAAGCCCACCCCTTCATGGAGTGGGCTTTTTTTATGCGCGAATCTTGAGTCACTCGCCAGCAGATCGCAGCCGTCTCTTTATCTGCTCTCTGCTTCCCCTTCACACTTCATCACGCTCCTTGCGCTTTTCAAGCCAGCGTTGGCACTCACCGACGATGCCGCTGCGGAAGCTCAGCACACAGATCACGAAGATGGCGCCCAGAATCACACTCACCCAGTCGCCCAGCGCTGACTGAGCTAGCTGGTGCTGCAGACCGATCACCAACCCCGAGCCCACCAATGGCCCCAGCAAGGTGCCGACACCCCCGAGCAGCGTCATAAGAATTACTTCGCCTGACATGTGCCAACTGGCGTCCCCCAAGGATGCAAGCTGGAAGACTAGCGTCTTGGTCGCGCCCGCCAGCCCCGCCAGGCCTGCCGAAAGCACGAAGGCCACCAACTTGTAGGCATCGGTGTGATAGCCCAACGAGATAGCACGCGGTTCATTCTCGCGGATAGCCTTGAGTACCTGCCCGAACGGTGAATGCACCACGCGCCGAATCAGTACGAAGGCCGCCACGAAGATCGCGAACACAAAGTAGTAGAGAGTGTGGTTGTTCTTGAGGTCAAACAGCCCGAACAGTTCGCCTCGTGGCACACCGTGCAGGCCATCTTCACCATGAGTAAAGGGTGCCTGAACGAAGAAGAAGAACATCATCTGCGCCAGAGCCAATGTCACCATCGCGAAATAGATACCCTGCCGACGAATAGCCAGCGCACCAAACAGCGTGCCTAATACCACCGCGCCCAACGTACCTGCCATGATACCCAGCACGGGACTCAGGCCCGGATATTCCGCAAGTAGAAAGCCGGTGATATAGGCGCCAGTCGCCAGAAAGGCGGCATGCCCGAAAGACAGTAGCCCGACGAAGCCGAGCAGCAGGTTGAAGGCACTGGCAAATAGCGCAAAGCACAGAATCTTCATCAGGAAGACCGGGTAGGCCACCCACGGTGCCAGCAAGCCAAGCACGAACAACCCGAGATACAGCGCGCCGAGCGGTGTGATGCGGCGAGATGCCTTGCCGGCAGACGCAGCACCTCGTTCTTGCTCTTGTTCAAGTACCGCCATGTCAGGCCTCCTTTCCGAACAGCCCCGCGGGGCGAAGCATCAGCACCATCACCATCACCACGAAGATCACGGTGTTGGCGGCCTCGGGATAAAATACCTTGGTCAGCCCCTCGATCACTCCCATTGCCAACCCTGTGAGGATGGCGCCCAGAATCGAGCCCATGCCGCCGATGACAACCACCGCGAACACCACGATCAACAGGTTCGAACCCATGGTCGGTGACACTGGATACAGGGGTGCGGCCAGTACACCAGCAAAAGCCGCCAGTGCCACACCGAGTCCATAGGTCAACGACACCATCAGTGGCACGTTGATGCCGAATGCCTGTACTAGTTCTGGATTTTCGGTGCCGGCACGCAGATAGGCACCGAGTCGAGTACGCTCAATCAAGAACCATACGGCGAAGCACACCACCAAGGCTGCAACCAGCACCCAGGCACGGTAGGTCGGCAGGAACATGAAGCCGAGCTTGAAGCCACCGCTCAGCGCCTCGGGGATCGGATAACTCGAACCCGAGACGCCGAATAGATTGACCAACGTGCCCTCAAAGATCAGTGCCAGCCCAAAGGTCAGCAGCAAACCATAGAGGTGATCAAGATGCTGGATACGCCTCAGTAGCAGGCGCTCCACTACGATACCTAGCGCGCCAACAACTAGCGGCACGAGGATTAATGCCGCCCAGTAGTTGAGGCCAAGATATTGCGCGCCCAACAGTGCCGCGAAGGCACCCAGCATGTATTGAGCCCCGTGGGCGAAGTTGATAATGCGCAGTAGGCCAAAGATCACCGCCAGCCCTAGACTCAGCAGTGCATAAAAGGCGCCGTTGATCAGCCCCAGCATCAACTGGCCGAACAACACCATCAGGGGTATTCCAAAAATCATGGTCATACGCACATTCCTTTTCAGCAGGCCTTGCCAGTGTCAGCGCAGCCAATATGAGCCTCTCGCGTGAAAGACGACGAGAGGCCCACTGGCCATCAGCTCCCCTGATCAGCCTTGGCCCTTGACCAGCGCACACTGACTATCAGCCAGCGGTCGGTAAGCCTCTTGACCAGGAATGGTGCGAATCACGTCATAGACATCCCACTCACCTGTCGACTCGGACGGCGACTTCACTTTGACCAGATACATGTCGTGCACCATGCGGCCATCGGCGCGGATGATGCCATTCTTGGCAAACATGTCGTTGACCGGCGTCTCGCCCATCTTCGCGCGTACCGTCGCGGTGTCATCACTATCGGTGGCAGCAACGGCATTCAGGTAATGCAGCGTGCTGGAGTAGATGCCGGCTTGCACCATGGTGGGCATGCGCTCATTACGTTCGTAATAACGCTGCGACCAGGCGCGTGTTTCCTCGTTGAGATCCCAGTACCAGCCAGTCGTAAGCTGCAGCCCCTGCGCCACATTGAGCCCCAGTGCATGAACGTCGTTGAGGAATATCAGCAGGCCTGCCAATGATTGCCCTGACTGCACCAGACCGAATTGACTGGCAGTCGTCAGAGCATTGACGGTGTCAGAGCCGGCATTGGCCAGCCCGACGATCTTGGCGCCAGAGCCTTGCGCCTGCAGGATATAAGAGGAGAAATCGCTGGTCGGGAATGGATGGCGTATCTTGCCGACGATAGTGCCGCCATTCTCGGTCACGACCTTTTCCACATCACCTTCCAGCGCATGGCCAAAGGCATAATCAGCCGTCAGCAAGAACCAGCTATCGCCCCCTTCATCGACGATCGCCTTGGCAGTGCCGTTGGCCAGCGGATAGGTGTCGTAGACCCAATGGATGTGATTGGGCGTGCAGTGCTCGTTAGTAATGCTTGAGGCTGCTGATCCCGAGACGATACCCAGCGTGTCCTGCTCGGCCAGAATTCGTGTCACCGCAATGCTCACCGAGGACGCTACCAGACCGCCCACCATGTCGATGTTCTGCTGATCGATCCAACCACGTACGGTATTGGCTCCAACATCGGCACTGTTGCGGTCATCAGCGCTCAACACTTCGATGGGCTTGCCATTGACGCTACCGCCGAAGTCCTCGACCGCCATCTTCAGCGCATCCAGCCCGCCGGGGCCGGCCAGGTCTCGGTAGGTGCCCGACATGTCAGCCAGATAGCCAATCTTGACGGTATCGTCACTGATATCTGCCTGCGCGACACCTGCCGATAGCAGCGTCCCCAGCAGTGCAGCACTCAGTGGTAATGCGCGGCGACGTACGCGCAAGGCGGAGCTGATGTGCCGTGACAGCCGTGAGGGTTTGCAAGAAACCTTACGTGAAGCGTTAGCAGTAGCGTGCATGACATCTCCAGACCGGTTGACCCGGTAATATTGTGATTGTTGTTGTGAGACGTGCGGGTTCAGATAACGACAGCATCTATGAGCATCAGGTGATCAGACACCCAGCACCCGATGCAGATAAGCGTGGCGCGCTGGCAGTTCAGCCGCGGTGATTTCCTCTTGAATGCTGCCGTGCTCCATCAAGTAGTGCCGGTCGGCTAGTGGTGCGGCAAAACGGAAATTCTGCTCCACCAGCACGATGGTCATGCCGCGCGCCTTGAGCATCATCAGCACCTCGCCCAACTTTTGATTGATGACCGGCGCCAACCCTTCAGTGATTTCATCGAGCAACAATAGATCAGCCCCGGTGCGCAGAATGCGCGCTAGTGCCAGCATCTGCTGCTCGCCACCGGATAATCGCGTGCCTTGGCTGTTGCGGCGTTCGTGCAGATTGGGAAACAGTGCGTAGATCTCATCAAGAGACATCCCGCACGTCTCATCTCCACTCCTTGCCCCGTCTTCTTTCTGCCTCCCCTTCCCCTTTACCATCGGGGGCAACAGCAGATTCTCCTCGACGGTCAGGCTTGAAAAAATCCCACGCTCTTCGGGACAGAAGCCGACCCCAAGATGGGCAATACGATGCGGCGCCAATCCCATGCTGTCCTGACCCTTGATCAGAATCTCGCCACTGCGCCGCCCAACCATGTTCATGATCGCGCGCAGCGTGCTGCTACGGCCGGCACCATTGCGCCCGAGCAATGTGACCAGTTCGCCGCGCCGCACGGTCATGTTGACGCCATGCAGTACGTGCGACTCGCCATACCAGGCATTCAAGTCTCGTAGACAGAGCTGCTCCTCACTCGCTGGCGACACGGCGGCCCCGTCTGTTGTCGTGGTCTTTTCGAGAGCAGTGGCCATCAGACCTCCTCGTGCTGGGCAGTGGCAGACTCGGATACTTCGCTGCCTAGATAGGCCTCGCGCACCTCAGCATTGGCCGATACGCTGGCATAGTCGCCTTCCGCCAACACGCGTCCGCGGGCCAGCACACTGATGCGATCACACAAGCGGCTGACCACGCTCAGATTGTGCTCCACCATCAACACGGTACGTCCTTGGGCAGCAACGCGAATCAGCTCCACGACACGATCAACGTCTTCCGCTCCCATTCCCTGAGTCGGCTCATCGAGCAACATCACTGTCGGTTCCAGTGCCAAGGTGGTTGCCAGTTCCAGCGCGCGCTTGCGGCCATAAGGCAAACCGGCTGTCACGCGGTGCGCATCCTCTCGCAGCCCGACCTGCTCCAACAGCTGCAGTGCGCGCTCGTTCAAGCTGTCGAGGCTACTTTTCGGCTTCCAGAAATGAAACGACGTTCCCAGCGGTCGCTGTAGTGCGACCAGTACATTTTCAAGCACTGTCATCTGACCGAAGACGGCCGAGATCTGGAACGAGCGCACCAGCCCCAAGCGGGCAATTTCATGCGAGCGCATACGGGTAATCGATTTTCCACGATAGAGAATCTCACCGCGGGTGGCAGGCAAGAAGCGGGTCAGCAGGTTGAAGACCGTCGTTTTTCCGGCACCATTCGGGCCAATAAGGGCGTGAATATGCCCCTCCTGAATCTGCAGATTGACGTCATCGACGGCTGTGAAGCCGCGAAAATCCTTGCTAAGACCACGCGTCTCTAAAATCGGGGCCGTAGTGGACGCGCCTCCGCTGGCGCGCGGCCCCTGGATGGGCGGTGATGGCATGTCAGTACTCCGTCCCTGACCGGCAAGCCGGTAGTGTCTGTGGCGACAAAGGCAAAAAAACGCAGCGCAGCACCTGCTTGACCACCTATTGGATTACGGTAGGCGTTGCGCTTAACACAATTTACGTTAACGTAAACTAGAACAGCTGATCCCTAGCTGCCAGCACAGACAGGAATTACTCGACCAATAGCCGATATATCAGTTATTTCTTTATCACCCGGGGACCACAGTCCAGTTCAAAGGCCAAGACCACTCTTTCGGATTGCCTCGATGAGTATTCGACAGGCAAAAAAAGACGCCTGTTCAGTCACGGAGATCCGAACTGAAAGGCGTCAAAGAGGGTTGCCGAGCATATGACCTCTGGCCAGAGGCCATACGTTAGCCCCCGAGGGTGGCAAGCCTCCGGGGGATGAAATCGAAATAAAAGCGTCTAGCGCTTACCGAATGCCCTCAACACTCGATGGCATTGACAGCGAGGCCTCCCTTGGAGGTCTCCTTGTATTTGTCCTGCATGTCGCGCCCCGTGTCCCGCATGGTGCGAATGGCCTTGTCCAGCGAGACGAAGTGATCACCGTCACCACACATCGACATTTGCGCGGCATTGATCGCCTTGACTGAGGCGATGGCATTACGCTCGATACACGGAATCTGCACCAGTCCGCCGATGGGGTCACACGTCAGGCCGAGGTTATGCTCAAGACCGATTTCAGCGGCATTCTCGACCTGCTCGGGCGTAGCGCCCATCAGCTCGGCCAGCCCAGCCGCCGCCATGGCACAAGCCGAACCAACCTCGCCCTGACAGCCAACCTCAGCGCCGGAGATGGAGGCGTTCTTCTTGCACAGGATGCCAACGGACGCCGCCGCAAGCAGGAAGTCGACCACATCCTCTTCGCGGGCATCTTCCTGGAATTTCATATAATAACTGAGCACCGCCGGGATGATGCCAGCGGCACCATTGGTCGGGGCTGTGACCATACGACCACCCGCGGCATTCTCTTCATTGACCGCAAGCGCAAACAGGTTGACCCAGTCCATTGCCGAGAACGTCGAGGAAATGATCGACTTACTAGTCTCAACATCAAGCAATCGCGCATGCAGACGCTTGGCGCGTCGCTTGACGTTGAGACCGCCGGGCAAGATTCCATCATGGGTCAGGCCATTGTCGATGCACTCGTTCATCACTTCCCAGATACGCCACAAGCCACGGCGTACCTGCGTTTCACTACGCAGCGAACATTCGTTGGCCATCATCAGCTCACTGATACGCATCTTGTGCATACGACACAGTGCCAGCAGCTCATTGGCCGTATTGAATTCATACGGCAGACGAATGCTTTCATCTTCCAGCAGCGGGTCACGTGCGGCCGCCACTTCATCAACGACAAAGCCACCGCCAACCGAGTAGTAGACATTGCGATACAGCTCATCGCGATGGCCATGAGCGATCAATCGCATGGCGTTCGGATGATAGGGGAGCGGCGCATCGTTCCACTGCATGTCACGCACCCAGACGAAGGGCACCGCGATGCGGTTGTCGAGCATCAGGGTCTGAGATTCCAGTAACTCCTCGACGCAAGGATCGATGATGGCTGGATCAATCGTCTCCGGCAGCTCGCCCATCAGGCCAAGAATGATCGCCTTGTCGGTATTGTGGCCAACTCCGGTCGCGGACAGCGAGCCATGCAACTGCACCTCGATGCGAGCGACACGTGGGAGTAGATCACGCGCCCTCAGCGTCTCGACAAATTCCGCCGCCGCACGCATCGGTCCGACAGTATGCGAACTGGAGGGACCGACACCGACCTTGAAGAGATCAAATACGCTGATGGACATGACAACACCTCGTCTCGAAAGCTCGCCGCGTCTCAGCGCCTGCGAGTGGATGAGGTAATGATGATGGAGATGAGCCTAAAGCGACAAACCATAAAAATTGGCCATGGGTTTAGTTTGACTAAACCATCTGCGATAAAAGCGGCGTAGACTATGCGCTTAGCGTCATCTACCTTCAGTCACACTCGACTTTAGTATTTTCAGACAGATTGAGACTCTCTCATGCTCACCCCTCCTGGCACTCCTTCTGGCCCCACGACACCCAATCCTCGCCATCTGAATGGCCAGACGCATTCCTGGTTGCAGGTATTCGCCTGTGCTGCTCGCCATGCCTCTTTCACGCGGGCCGCAGAAGAACTTCACGTCACCACTGGCGCCGTCAGCCAGCAGATAAAACAGCTCGAAGAACGCCTCGGTTTCAAACTCTTCCTGCGTCGTTCACGCGGACTGGAGCTGACGGGAGAAGGGGCGCGCCTGGCACGTGTCGTTGAGCAATCCTATGGCGCAGTGGGCCTTGAGGTGAAGCGATTGCGTAGTGGTCTGATGAGCGGCGTGCTTCGTCTACGCTCAGTACCGTCCTTCTTGTCCAAGTGGCTGGCGCCGCGCTTGCCACGCCTGCAGGCACGCTTTCCCGACATTGAGCTGCACGTACGTGCCGAGGACAGTGATTCACCACTACGGGAGGGGGATTTCGAGCTAGCAGTCGACCTGAATGATGGCCATTACCCCGGCATGCAAGTCACAGAGCTGATGGAAGAGGAAATCTTCCCTGTCTGCCACCCCGGCCTGATGCGTGGTCGCCCGCCATTGCGCAACGCAGCGGACCTCGCCTGGTATCCACTCCTGCATGATGTGACTGCCTGGCGTGGCAGCCATGATCACGCCGAATGGGAGTTCTATCTGGCCAGCATCGGTGCGCCGGGGGTCAACGTGCAGCGTGGCTATACCTTCAATCGCAACCATCTGTCGATGGAAGCCGCCATTGCAGGAATGGGTGTCTCCATGGCACGCCGTACTCTCATCACGAGCGAGTTGACGAGTGGCACGCTGATCGCTCCCTTTGCTGAACGAGTCTTGACCGGCAAGCGCTACGTCATCGTGCATCCTCATGGCACGCTGGATGACGGGCGAATTCAGGCGGTGCATGACTGGATTGTCGAAGAAGCCGAACGCGATCGATTGCGACAGTCCTGATAACCAAGGAAATGCTGAAGACACCTGCTGATACTGTCCGACATTAGCAATGCGGGCAGCGGTGCTCTGATGGCACCTCACAGTTTTCTTAAGATAATATTAACTCAGCTCATTGGCGGCGTTATAATAAGCAGGCAAACCATACTATTACCTGACAGGCAGTCTTCCGACTGTCCGGAGCGCCTCTTGTCTCGCCTGACATCGCACCCCAACAGCCATAACTCTGTTCCGCTACCCATCAGTGCCGAGCAGCCACTCTATGGCCGCCAGCCGACCTCTCTTTTCATCCAGGCCTGCTTGCGCCTCGCGATCTATGCGCCGCTTGTCGCGGCGATGATGGCGCTGGTCATGCATGATGCACATCACTTCGGTGATATCGGCTTCGGTGAATCCAGCTGGACCGAGCATATGCAAAGCACGCTGCTCGCCCTGAGCGCTGCTGCCATGTGGGCAGTCCATTCACGCCTGCCTGACCTGCGTACCGTCAGCCTGCTGCTGTTCGGTCTGTTTGCCGCATCGCTGATTCGCGAACAAGATGCCCTGCTCGATGAAAGAATCGGTGACGGCAGCTGGCAGATTCTGGTGAGCCTTGTCGCGATACCGGTGCTGATCAGCGTCTGGCGCAATAGAGCGCGCTTCGTGGCGGAATTCGAACATTTCGGTCGCAGCTTTGCCTTCGGCCTGTTCGGCGCCGGGTTTCTGGCGACCTATGTGTTCTCGCGTCTCTATGGCCGCACGGAGTTCTGGGAAACCCTGATGGGAAGCGCCTACCTTCGCTCGGTAAAGAATGCTGCTGAGGAAGTCACTGAGCTGTTTGGCTACACCTTGATGGCAATCGCAGCCATCGAAATCATTCTGTTGGCGATCCGCATGGGCCGCCAACGTCGCGCCAAACTGCGTGAACTAGGAGCGCTGCGCTAGGATCTAGCTAGACACAATGTCTGATCACACCTCCCAGATACTCCACAAAAAAACCGCTGCCCTTAGGGCAGCGGTTTTTTTGTGGCTATCACCATGACTGACACCGAGACTCGCACCTCTATGCACTTGAAATATCATGATTTGTCTGGACTTCAAATGAGAATGATTATATTTTACTAAGAAGTGGATACAATTCAACTATCACCACTGATCGCCGATAGACGAAACAAGACACCGACCGTGCCATGCCCTCATCCTCAGGAGCCTCTCATGCGCTGGTTCAAAAGCTACCGCTTGCACGGTCACAGTCTCGCCCCTCACCTCCCTCAGCACAGTCTGGTCATCAGCATGCGCTGGCTCAATCATTGGCGACTGCCGCTAGGCTCCACCGTCGTCGTGGAGCACCCGCAACTGGGGCAGTTGGTCAAACGCCTGCATCGCATCGATGAAAATGGACGTTTATGGCTTCGCGGCGAGCATCCTGACGGATTGAGCAGCGAACAGATGGGGCCGGTGTCTCGCCACTGTATCAAGGGCAGAGTCATCTTCAGCGTAGCGGCCACTCCTGCACGTCATTCACTCCGCCATGGCGCGTAATAAGCATGGCTAATTCTTACCCCCGCTGAATGCCAGTCACGTCGACTTCTCTCCTCAGCAGTTAGCCTGGCCAAATACGACAACGCCCGCCTCTCCATCAGGAGGGCGGCGTTGTCTATAGCACACTGGCGTTCACACGACGCAGAATAACCGCTTCATGTAATCACTCTTCCATGAAGGAACGCAGTGACTCGGAGCGCGAGGGATGACGCAGCTTGCGCAGCGCTTTCGCCTCGATCTGACGGATACGCTCACGGGTGACATCGAACTGCTTGCCGACTTCCTCGAGCGTATGGTCGGTATTCATGTCAATACCGAAACGCATGCGCAGCACCTTGGCTTCACGTGCGGTCAGGCCAGACAGAATGCCACGAGTCGCTTCGATCAAGCCTTCGCCGGTGGCAGAGTCGATCGGAGACACCATGGTGCCGTCCTCGATAAAGTCACCCAGGTGCGAATCGTCATCATCACCAATGGGCGTCTCCATGGAGATCGGCTCCTTGGCAATCTTGAGCACACGACGCACCTTGTCTTCCGGCATTTCAAGACGCTCGCCGAGCTCTTCTGGCGTCGGCTCGCGCCCCATCTCCTGCAGCATCTGACGCGAAACACGATTGAGCTTGTTGATTGTCTCAATCATGTGCACCGGAATACGAATGGTGCGCGCCTGATCCGCGATGGAGCGAGTGATCGCCTGACGAATCCACCAAGTTGCATAGGTGGAGAACTTGTAACCGCGACGATACTCGAACTTGTCGACTGCCTTCATCAAACCAATGTTGCCTTCCTGAATCAAATCCAGGAACTGCAGGCCACGATTGGTGTACTTCTTGGCAATGGAGATAACCAGGCGCAGGTTGGCTTCGACCATTTCTTTCTTGGCACGGCGTGCCTTGGCCTCACCAATCGACAGACGACGGTTCACTTCCTTGAGACTACTGACCGGCAGCTGGACCATGTCCTGCTCGAAGGCGATCTTGCGCTGAGCGCGAAGCACATCGGCACGGAACGGCTCAAGCTTGTCGGAATACTTCTTGCTTCCGCCGATGAAGCCATCGAACCAGCCCATATCAGACTCGTTACCCGGGAAGGCTTTGATGAAGCTCTTGCGGGGCACCTTGCCGCGCTTGACGAAGATCTGCAGGATGACTTTTTCCTGCTGACGCACCTGCTCGACAGAGACGCGAATCTGACCTACCAAGCGCTCAAAGTGCTTAGGCACCAGCTTGATTGGCGAGAACAACTCGGCCAGACGATCCTGCTCGGCCAACGCCTCGGGAGAACGAAGACCGTATGTCTCGAGAGCTGCCTTGGTCCGTTCGTTCTGCTCACGAATCTGCTCAAAGCGGACGCGCGCAAGCTCCGGATCAGGGCCACCTTCAGACGCAGTATCATCTTCGTCTTCTTCGTCGCCTTCGGTTTCTTCGCCTTCAGGAGTCTCTTCGACTTCTTCGACTTCAACTTCAGCAACACCAGGCACGCCTTCATCAGGATCGATGAAGCCGGAGAAAAGGTCAGACAGACGCCCGCCATCTTCTCCGAGTGTACCGTCGTAGGCTTCCAGGATAGAGTCGACGGCTCCTGGCAAGAATGCCAGTGCCGACATCACCTCACGCGTGCCCTCTTCGATCCGTTTGGCAATTTTAATCTCGCCTTCACGGGTCAGAAGCTCCACGGTACCCATTTCGCGCATGTACATGCGCACAGGATCGGTGGTGCGGCCCACGTCGCTTTCTACCGCAGCGAGAGCGGCAACGGCCTCTTCGGCGGCAGACTCGTCGGTGGAGGAGTCAGACATCATCAAGGTATCGGCATCAGGCGCTACTTCAGAAACCTTGATCCCCATATCATTGATCATGCTGATGATATCTTCTACCTGTTCGGGATCAGCGATATCCTCAGGTAGGTGATCGTTGACCTCGGCATAGGTCAGGTAACCCTGTTCCTTGCCGCGCGCGATCAACTCCTTGAGACGCGACTGCTGCTGCGCATTACCAGCCATAGAACCCCTATCTCGACGAAGAAGAATGAAGCACCTGGACGCGACGCGGCTCAGCGAGTAAGCATGGCGCCGGTATAGGAACGAAGGGAGCATCAAGCGCACCAGTATAGCGTGCCATCAGGAGATGCTGCCAGCGGCGTATTTGCCGGGTCATCCAGGTGTGTTAGCGTAATTGGTTACGTTGCGGCAGTCCGCATCGGGAACTACCTCTTTAAATAGTGTGTGTAGTGGCGTCTTTCAAGGTCAGTTAACGCTTTTTCATCCGCTAAATCCTCGAGCCACTACACATTAGCGCCGCGTTGCCAACTGCATCAGCAGTGCCATCAGCCGCTGCTTCTCTTCTGCAGTTAACTTCTCGCCACACTTTTCCTTGGTCAACAGTGCCTGATACTCCGCTTCCGGCGTGCTGCGTGCTCGCTGATGCTGGCAGTGCTCCACCAGACCTTTGAGCTCCGCACTGCGTACTTCGCGTGGAATCAGCAACTCATGCGCTGCCAATTGCTCCAGACGCGGTCCCTGCGCCGTACCAAGAAAGTGCGCCAACAGCACTTGAGGCGAACGATACTGTCCTGCCTTGAGCAAGCGAATCACCTCGCCCAGCAGTTGAGCATCTTCACTGTCGAGCGATTCACCCGCCCCTTCAATCCAATCATCAGACTCTGGAAGCTCAGCGGCCAACAGCGGTTCATGCACCAACATATGCAACAAGCGTGTCAGCATACTGACTGAGGTACGCTTGCTGGTTGCTTTAGACGCAGTGCGTCGTGCCTGCTGGCCTTGCGCCGCTCCGAATTGTGCAATCCCGTCCTGTGGAGTCCCACCTTGCGGCTCACTACTCGGGTCTTGATGCCAGTCATCAGGCTGCCAACCGCCAGATTCGCCATCACCGAAACCGGCATCCGCCATTTCATCCAGCGACGACCAGTCTTCTACTGCCTCGGCTAGCGTGCCACCTTCCAGTGGGTTGCCTGTCGAAGCGACGCTGGCTGACTGCCGTAACTGTTGATGCTGCTGCAGACGTGCCTGCTGAGCTTCCCGTACGGCGGCGCGCTCCACGAGCATGGCATCCAGACGCTCACGCTCAAGACCACTACGGCGCTCAAGCTCCTTGAGCAGCAACGAACGCAACACGCCTTCTGGTACGCGGGAAATCCATTCCAATGCCTGGGTAACAAAGCGTTCCAGCTGCTCCATGCGCTTCAGGTCGCGACCTTCTGCCGCCTGCTCGAAGAGGAACTCGGATAGCCCCGAGGCACAGGTCACGCGTTTCTCGAACGCCTCCTGCCCCTCCTGACGTACCAATGAATCTGGATCTTCGCCATCAGGCAGAAACAGGAAGCGCGCCTGCCGACCATCGATCATGACGTCCAGCACCGTCTCCAGCGCACGCCGTGCTGCTTGGCGCCCGGCCTTGTCACCATCGAAGCAGAACACCACCTCATCCACCAAACGATAGAGGCGCTTCAAGTGGTCTTCGCTGGTGGCAGTGCCTAGCGTCGCGCAGGCATTGCGAATGCCATACTGCGCCAGCGCTACCACGTCCATATAGCCTTCGACGATCAGCATGCGCTCAAGCTTGCGATTCGCCTCACGCGCTTCATAGAGGCCGTAGAGCTCGCGCCCCTTATGAAACACCGGTGTCTCGGGCGAGTTCAGGTACTTGGGCTTGGCATCGCCCATCACACGACCGCCAAAAGCGATGGTCCGCCCCTTCCAATCCCGAATCGGGAACATCACGCGATCACGGAAGCGATCGTAGCGCCGCCCGCTTTCCTCATGATGGATCAGCAGGCCATATTCGATCTGTACATCCTCGCTGACCCCTAACTTGGTCAGGTGATGCTTGAGGTGCTCCCATCCTTCCGGGGCAAAGCCGATGCCGAAATCACGCATGACCTCACGCGACAGCCCGCGGCCTTCAAGATAATCACGAGCGGGCTGCGCCAGCGGCTCAGTAAGGCGCTGGCGATAGAAGTCGGCTGCCGATTCAAGCAGGTTGACGCCTTCTTCTCGAGCCTGCTCGCGGCGCTGACGCTCACGGCGTTCATGAGGGCTTTGACTCCCTCCTTCACGCGGCACTTCCAACGCCAACCGTGAAGCCAGCTGCTCGACAGCATCAGGGAAAGGCAGACGGTCAAACTCCATCAGAAACTTGAGTGCACTGCCGCTCGCGCCACATCCAAAGCAATGATAGAACTGCTTGTCAGGGATGACATTGAACGACGGTGAATTTTCCTGATGGAAAGGGCACAGGCCAACATAGCTTTTGCCGGCCTTTTTCAGCTGGACGCGCTCACCCACCACCTCGACCACATCGGTACGGGCTAGCAGATCATCGATGAAGCCTTGCGGGATGAGACCAGCCATGGTTCGCCAGAAGTCGTGGAAAAACGGACTGACCGCAAGATAGCACCTGGTCGACATAACACAATCGACGCTACCTTCGGGTCAGGCCATTCCTCGAGAAAACGACGTGTGCAGAAGCGCAAGCACACGGCTCGAGAATAAACGGACCGCTAGAGACAAAAACAAGCGGCCACCGTGAGGCAGCCGCTTGGTGTCCTTCCAGAGAGCAACTATCACTCCCCAAAAGTACGGATCAGTAGAGACGCTCGAAACGCTTGCGCTCACGCTGAACCTTCTTGGCGTGGCGCTTTACAGCGGCCGCCTGCTGACGCTTGCGAACAGCTGTCGGCTTCTCGTAGTGCTCACGACGACGCACTTCGGATAGAACACCGGCTTTTTCGCAGGAGCGCTTGAAACGGCGCAGGGCGACGTCGAACGGCTCGTTGTCACGTACTTTAACTGAAGGCATTAAACACTCACCTACCTTGAGATCATGAGTTCGGTTTGAACGCACATCCGCTGCAGCCACTCCCCAGGAGCTACCTTCAAGCAACGGTAAACCGCCACCTGCAGGCTAATCCGGCATCAATCATTCACCTGCAACACCACCGGTGAGGGTAGCCATTACGGGCAGATTTCATGAATTAGGGAGCTTTTGCGGGGTGGTCGGATGTACGACCCAGTCTTGCAGAGTGCCATATTCTAGACATCTGGCACTGTCTTTGCAAACTCAGCCTGAGCAATCCTGTCTTCACAGACCGCACATGGCCGTTTCCCGGGATGCTCTTTTCTACTGCCACGAGCACTAGACCAAGACTGCCTCACGCGACACTCGGCCCTGCAGTCAGTAGAATGGCGATCATCCACGACGCAACTGACGTGCAGGCATTTGCATTACTGCATGCCCCAGAATGTGTCGTCCTCTTATTCTGATATTTTCTGAGAGTCAGCCATGCGCGTGCTCGGCATCGAGACTTCCTGCGACGAGACCGGCGTCGCCCTTTATGACACCGATGAGGGCCTGCTTGCGGACGCCCTCTACAGCCAGATTGCCATGCATGCCGAGTTCGGTGGCGTGGTACCGGAACTGGCCTCCCGCGATCACACTCGCAAGCTGCTGCCATTGATCCAGCAGGTCATGGATGACGCCAACGTGACGGCCAGCGACATCGATGCCATCACCTATACGGCAGGCCCGGGACTGGTCGGTGCGCTGATGGTCGGCGCCTCTACCGCGCATGGCCTCGCACGCGCATGGCGCGTGCCTGTACTCGGTGTACATCACATGGAAGGCCATCTGTTGGCACCCATGCTGGAAGATGATGCACCGGAATTCCCCTTCGTCGCATTACTGGTGTCTGGCGGACACACGCAGCTGGTCGCCGTGCGCGGATTGGGCGAATACGAGTTGCTGGGCGAGTCCGTTGATGACGCTGCCGGCGAAGCCTTCGACAAGGCCGCCAAGATGCTGGAGCTGCCCTACCCTGGTGGCCCGCAGATCGCCAAACTGGCCGAGGAAGGTGACCCGAAGCGCTATCGCTTCCCACGCCCAATGACCGACCGACCGGGCCTCGACTTCAGCTTCTCTGGTCTCAAGACGCATACCATGGTTACGCTCAAGAAGGCCAAGGCCAGCGGCGAAATGGATGAGCAGCATCGTGCCGATATCGCGCGCGCCTTCGAGGAAGCCGTCGTCGATACGTTAGTGATCAAATGCCGCCGTGCACTGGATAAAACCGGCCTCAAGCGTCTGGTCGTGGCCGGTGGCGTCAGTGCCAACACTCGGCTGCGTGAACGCTTGAGCCTTGAGCTCACCAAGCGCAATGCGCGCGCTTACTATCCACGTGGCTGCTTCTGCACCGATAACGGCGCCATGATTGCTTATGTCGGCGCTCAACGCCTGAATGCTGGCGAACAGGACACCGGCCCGATGCGCGCCGTACCGCGCTGGCCTCTCGATAGCCTCGTCCCCCCAAAATCATCAGGCATTTGATCCCTCGCCAGATACCGTAAAACACACAGAAAAATGCCCTGCCGGATCTCGGCAGGGCATTTTTCGCTGGGTGTGATCAACAGGGCTATCGATAGAGACTGCCATCAGCCTCTTCCCCACACTGCCCATCTAGGCTGTAGCACTGGCCTGAGAGATTCTGCGGCAACGCCAACTGAAATCGACGGTCCACAAGCGCTGCTGCGCTGCATGCCCTTCGGCCATGAAATCATGCCATAAACTGGCGTAATCACGACCACTGAGCGGATGCCGCTCGTCACCGAACGCCTCAGCCAACGGCAATAGCACGAATGCATTACAGTCCACTTCATCGCGCGGCAGCATCACGCCATCGACCTCACCCGTCAGTGAGCCGACAGTGAGCAGATCAATATCCAGCGTGCGCGGACTGAACTTGGGGCTACCCTTGAGCCGACCGTTGGCAAACTCCAATTGCTTGCACCACGCCTGCAATTCACCCACTTCCCAGTCGCAGTCAAATCCCGCCACCAAATTGTAGAAGTTGCGTCCATCGATGAAGCCAACCGGCTCACTCTCATAGACCGACGACAGCGTCAGCGTACCGAAAGTCTCTTCGAGCGCATCCAGACAGAGACTGACGTGGTGATCACGCTCGATATTACTACCGATGGACATCAGCACCAGACTCATGCGAGCTGGCCCATTGCCGGTGCCAACGTGCCACGTTCAATGCGCACGCCCACCGCCGCCGCTTCAGGCACGGCGCCCGGTTTGCGCAGCGTCATGCGCAGCCAGGGGATACTGAATTCTGTACGCAACAATACCGCCAGCCGCTCAGCAAAGGTCTCTACCAGCTCGAAGCGACTCTCATCAGCATACGCCTGTATACGTGCACTGATGGCGGCGTAGTCCAATGTATGCGCCAGGTCATCCCCCGCTGCCGCTGCGCGAATATCAGTGGCCATCTCCAGATCAATTACCAGACGCTGGCGAATGGTACGCTCCCAGTCATAGACTCCAATGACGGTCTCTACGGCCAGAGCTCGATCAGCACACGATCCACGGCGTTACCTCTATGCTTGTCGGATGTACAAATAAAAACGACGCCCAGGGCCCCGCCATCATGCGAGAGATTCTACTGCACCCTGCCCCCGCTTGGCCAAGCTGCCCTCGACCTCCTGCATGCCCTAAAGCGTCATGCAGAACATCACGACGAGGTGACACATGCTGAATGCCTTGATCCATTGGGGGACAGAGCTTACGAGCTGGCAGCAGCTGAGCCTGCTGCTGGCCGCCGCCTATGCTTGTGGCTCAATCCTCGGCGCCGTGTGGTTATGTCAGATATTGCGCCTGTCAGACCCACGCCTTGCGGGATCATTCAACCCGGGGTTCTCCAACGTACTCAGGCTGCACGGCACTCTTCCTGCCATGTTGGTGCTGGCCTTCGATGCCGCCAAGGGCATGCCGGCATTGTGGCTCGCGCTTCAGTTGTCACTGCCACCCTGGGCACTGGGATTGGTCGGACTGGCCGTGCTGGTGGGACATAGTCTGCCGCTGTGGCATCGCGGTCATCGTGGCGGCAAGGCCGTCGCTGCCGCGTTTGGCGTTCTGCTGATACTGGCGCCCGGTGTAGCACTGAGCTGTGCAGCATTATGGATAGGACTGGCGTGGCGACTGCGCACGGCAGCCATCGCCTCTTTGGTGGCAGGCCTGGCCGCACCGCTGTTCAGCCTATGGCTTGCGCCTGAGATGAGCGGCGTGATCCTGGTCTTTTCCAGTCTAATCGTGATCCGGCATGCCCTCAACTTGCGCCGCCTGAGCGACGGCAGCGAGCCGCGCCTGTAAGCCCGACAGCATCAGTGGCCGTGACCACAGCCACACTGCGGCGCATGGACCTCCGGCATGAGATGCCACTCACTCAGTGCCGTATCGATGGCCTGCTCACGCTGCTCGCTCAGCGCGCGGCCGATCTCAGCGCCCTTGAGCCCTTGTGCCACCAGCGATTGCGGAGACACCGCAGTGGCCGCCTTCCAGACCGCATTGCCGAGGCGCGCGAGCCCTGTGTCATCAACCGCCAGCAGCGCGACCAGCACCTGCTGACGCTCGCCACGTCGCCACGCATCGACGCCATCCAGCCATGCCTTGAGATCTGTCGCGGTCACTCCTCCCTTACGCTGCGCAGCCTCGCGCAACTCACGACACAGGCGTGCCTGTTGCGCGGCGTCACGTACAGCACTGGGCAAGCGTAGGTCTTGCGCCAGCACTTCAATCTCATCGCGATCCAGATGCTCCACCAACCGGGCCATACGCCAGCAAACCATCTCGGCCTCGTCTGCCAACCGACGCGGCAAATGATCCAGTTTAACCAGGGCCTGACGCAACATTTCTGCATCACGTGCCAACGCCGGCATCAGCACCGCCAGTGCCCCCAGCTCATCCAACAGCTGGAAATACGCTTCAGGGCTAGCTTCGCCAAGCGCTTTCTCGGTTTCCTTCCAGACACGCTCAGCCACCAGGTGTGAGACTTCACCACTCTCGACCATGCTCACCATCAACCGACGCGTCTCATCGGCCACGGTAAACCCCAGGCCTTGATAACGCGCCAGGAAACGCGCGACACGCAAAACGCGTAGCGGGTCCTCACTGAAAGCAGCAGAGACATGACGCAACACCCGTGCTTCGAGATCAGCGAGGCCTCCATAAGGGTCAACCAGCTCACCCTGCCCAGGCTGACTATCCAGCGGCTCCGCCATCGCATTGATGGTCAGGTCGCGGCGAATCAGGTCTTCTTCCAGCGTCACTTCGGGGCTGGCATGCACACTGAAGCCGACATAGCCGTGCCCCGACTTACGCTCGGTGCGCGCCAATGCATACTCTTCCTGTGTCTTCGGATGCAGAAAGACGGGAAAGTCACGCCCCACGGGACGGAAGCCACGCGACTGCATGTCTTCAACCGTCGCGCCAACCACGACGAAATCGCATTCATGCCACGGCCAGCCAAGGCGGGCGTCGCGCACGGCGCCGCCAACTCGATAGACCTCAAGACCGGTCAACAGACGGTCCGACGACGTGGTGAGCCGATGAGTGGCTATACGGGTCATGCTGCTCTCCTTTTCGCGTGACGAATGATGGCGGGACGGGATGAAGAAAAATGCCTAGCTACCGCTCTCGACGTCATCGCCATGCGTTAGCTGATACTGGGTAAAACCGCCATCGAGGGAGTAGACGTTCTCGAAGCCCTGACCTGCCAACCAAGCAGCAGCCTGCTGACTTGAGTGGCCGTGATAGCAGACCACGACTAGTGGCCGGTCTCGAGGCGTGTCTTCGAAAATAGCGCCTGCGCTAGCATTATCCAGATGACGACTACCCGGGATACGTCCCTGAGTGAAGCTCAGCGGATCGCGAATATCGAGCAAGGCGAGCGGCTGGTCACGTTCACGCCAGTCGCTAAGGGTAGCAAGATCGAGATGTTCGAAACTCATGCGAACTCCGGTAACAAAAGAGGGAATGGGGAGAGGTGCGAGAAGGAGATGAGGGGCAACTTGAATACGAAGAAGATACGGCTAACGAATCAGGCATTAACGGCAGGTTCAAAGACGCGCTCGCCCGTCTCAAGATTCAGGGCCGTTAGCCCTCCGCCCCACACGCACCCGGTATCGAGCGCTTCGGCATCCTGCCGCGCAGCCGGCGTCTTTCCCTCCAGCGCAGCCCAGTGCCCGAACAGCAGGCGCGGGGAGTCATCCCAAGCACCTTCCGGGCGCGGATATTGGAACCAGGGACGATAACCTTCGGGCGCCGAACCGAGGCCCTCCTTGGCCGCGAAGTCCATCCGACCATCCTGGTCAATGAAACGCATACGCGTGAAGACATTGACGATGCAGCGCAGGCGATCCATCCCGCTGAGATCTTCCTGCCAAAGGTCCGGCGTATTGCCGTACATATCGCCCAGAAAATCACGATAATGATCACCACTCAATACCGTCTCGGCCTCACGAGCAAAGGCGACAGACTGATCCAGCGTCCAGCTCGGCAACACGCCGGCATGGCTCATCACCGTGCGACGAGCCCCAATCATGGCTGTCACCATCAGTGGCTGACGGCGCAGCCAGTCGAGCAACTCATCGCGGTCTGGCGCGTCAAGAATGGGCATGAGCGTATCGGAGCGTTTGAGGCGGCCATAGCCTTCTGCCACGGCGAGCAGATGCAGATCATGATTACCCAGCACCACTCGAACGCTATCGCCGAGCGCTTTCACATGACGCAAGCACTCGAGCGAGCCTGGCCCACGATTGACCAAATCCCCCGCAAGCCACAACTCATCGCATTCCGGCTTGAAATCAAGCCGCTCCAGCAGCCGCACGAATTCTTCATGACAGCCCTGCAAATCGCCAATGGCCCACTGTGTCATGCCTGCTCCCTGACCGTCATGACGGCCTGACTCTGGTGAATGCTTGCGCGAAATCGTGTAATGACGACCTAGTGGACCTGATGCGGACCAGCAAGACGAAATGGCGCAATGGCTATGTCGAAGGTGCGTGTATGCGTCGCGTCGCAGAAGGTATAAGCCCCCTGCATCACGCCCACTGGCATATCGAGTACGGCATGTGAGGTGTAGCTGAAACTCTCACCGGGCGCGATCAGCGGCTGCTTGCCGATGACCCCCTTACCGCGCACTTCCTGCTCATTGCCGCTGCCTTGGGTGATCTTCCAATAGCGAGCCAGCAACTGCACCGTCTCGCCCGTGCCGTTATGCACTGTGATGGTATAGCGGAACACAAAGCGATTTTCTTCCGGGCGGCTATCGTCGGCACAGTACTCCGGCACTGTATCCACGCGAATAGCCGTCACGTCGCTCATGCGTCGCTGCCGTCGTCATCGGCAACAGTCTCGCCATGACCGACATTACTGCGCGGACGCTTCTTCGGCGCAGAATCCGTCTTGGCGACTGTCATACCCTGATCGCTCAAGTGATTGCTGATCATGACCAGCTCCGCTACCGACAGGGTCTGCGGGCGACGCGAGGGGTCAATACCCAGCGCCGTGAGCTGATCCGCATCAATACGGCCCTTGAAGTTGTTGCGTAGCGTCTTGCGACGCTGGGAGAACGCTTCACGCACGATAACGGCCAGCAGCTTCTCGTCAGTCGCCGGATGCGGCAATGTCAGATGTGGCACCAGACGGACGATGGCGGACTCAACCTTGGGTGCCGGAAAGAAGGCCGTCGGCGGTACGAGGAAGAGATTTTCTACCGCGCAGTAGTACTGGGTCATGACCGACAGACGGCCCCAATCAGTGCCACCGGGTTCAGCAGCCAGACGTTCGACCACTTCCTTTTGCAGCATGAAGTGCATGTCGGCGATGGCGCCGCGCGCTTCGAGCAGGTGGAAGATCAACGGCGTAGAGATGTTGTACGGAAGGTTGCCGACGACGCGCAGGGCAGGGCCATCACCCACCAAGTCGTGGAAATCGAAGCGCAGGGCATCGCCTTCGTGAATCACGAAATCCGGATAGTTGAAGAACTGCACGCGTAGACCCGGGATCAGATCACGATCCAGCTCGATCACTTCAAGCTTGCCGGCGGCCTCCAGCAGCGGGCCTGTCAGTGCGCCCTGCCCCGGACCGATCTCGACCAGACGCTCACCTTCGTCCGGACGAATGGCATTCACGATGCGAGAGATGACACCGAGGTCCTGCAGGAAATTCTGACCAAAGCGCTTGCGTGCGCGGTGCGCCGGGAAATGTTGGGACATGGGACTGACTTTCCTCCGGGGAATCCTTGAAGATTCCCGACAACAAGACACCGCCCATGGCCTATCGATAGACAGCACAGGGCGATGAGACCATCAGTGATGGTCGAATGACTGGGGTAGCATCATCGCCACGAACGGGCGGACGCCTGACGGACCGTGAAACGGTCGCGCCCGAATGGGGAGATTATCTCAGTCTCGCGCGGCGGCTGCCATCTCGATGGCCACATGCACGGCTTGCACAAGGCTGCCAACATCGGCACGTCCGGTGCCAGCAAGGTCTAGCGCGGTACCGTGATCAACCGAGGTGCGCACGATGGGCAAGCCCAATGTGATATTGGCCGCCTGACCGAAGCCTGCATATTTGAGCACCGGCAGCCCCTGATCGTGATACATGGCCAGCACCGCATCAATACCATCGAGATGACGCGGCGTGAACAGAGTATCCGCTGGAAGTGGACCCTCGAGCTGCATGCCTTTCGCACGTAACGCTTCAAGCGTCGGGATGATCACGTCGATCTCTTCATGCCCGAGATGCCCACCCTCACCCGCGTGAGGATTGAGTCCACACACTGCAATACGCGGTGCCTCGCGCCCGAAATAGCGCGTGAGATCGTGCGCAAGAATACCCAGCACTCGCGTGAGTCCTTCAGGCGTGATCGCATCAGCAACCTCGCGCAGTGGCAGGTGCGTTGTCGCCAGCGCCACACGCAAGCCAGGACAAGCCAGCATCATGACCACTTCCTCGACGCCACACACATCACGCAAGTATTCGGTATGGCCCGTAAAGCGACGTGCCCCGCCTCAATTACCGCCGCCTTGGACAATGGGGCCGTGACCATGGCACTCGCATGTCCTGCTTGGCAGGCAGCGATGGCCACATCGAGCATGGCCAATACATGATCACCATTGCGCGCATCGATAACGCCCGGCTCGCTTGGCACTACCGAGGCCACCGGCCAGACGGCCAGGTGGCCATTTCGGACTGGCGGCAACGGATCACCCGGTGATACCTCATGCAGCGTGAGAGGCAGGCCCAACAACTGCGCACGACTCACCAACAGCTCAGGATCAGCCACCGCCACCAGCTGTGCCGGAAAGGTTTCTGCCTGCGCCGCCAGCATCACTAGCAGCTCGGGCCCTATACCTGCCGGCTCTCCGGCGGTCAGCGCAATCACCTGACTATTCATGCGTTAGCTCTACCTTGTGATGCGTTAGCCATGATGAGCCAGCCTTGATACATCAGCTCTTCTCGTCGAGACGATTATCGACGTACGCCTCAGCACGAATTTGCTGCTGCCAAGCTTCCAGCTCGTCGTTCAGCTTGCGCTGGAACAGGGTCTTTCTGACCTTGTCACGCTGACTGGAATTGGTTACGTCCTGCTGGCGACGCTCTTCGACCTCGATGATGTGATAACCGAAGCGCGTCTTGATCGGCTGACTGATCTCACCTGCTTTCAGAGCATTCATTGCAGTCTCGAAGGAAGATACCGTCTGGCCCGGGCTGACCCATCCCAGCTCTCCGCCTTTCAGCGAACTCCCCTTGTCATCACTGAATTCCTGCGCCAATGCGGCAAAACTCTCACCATTGGTCAGACGCTTGCGTAGAGACTCGGCACGTGCGCGCGCCTGGTCATCACTCATGTTCGGATTCGGCTGAATCAGGATATGGCGTGCGCGCGTTTGCGCGATCAGCGCCTTGCCAGCGCCCCGCTTCTCGATCAGCTTGACCAGGTGATAACCACTGGCACTGCGCAGCGGCTCCGAGATCTGACCGACCTGCATGTCCGGTACCACATCAGCAAAGACGCTCGGTAGCTCTCCACCGGCACGCCAGCCAAGATCACCGCCACTCAGTGCCTGGCTACCCGCGGATTCGGCGGCGGCCATCTGGGCAAAATCAGTCCCCTGCTCGATCTGCTGACGCAGCGCTTCCGCCTTGGCCCGCGCCGTCTTGACCTGCTCGGGTGTCGGTTCCTGCGGCAAGGCAATCAACAGATGTGCCAGATGATATTGGACATCGCTGGCAACGTCCTGCTGACTGAGATAACGGTCTATCTCGCGATCAGAGATACGCACCTTGCTGGCCACAAGACGCTGCTGAACCTGTTGAACCAGCAGCTCACGACGCACCTGTTGGCGCACTTCTGCCAACGACATGCCTTCTTTGTCCAGCTTGTCGGCGAAAGCTTCCAGGCTCATACCATTATCCTTGGCGATACCGCGCAAGGTGGTGTTGAGCTGAGTGTCATCAATGCTCAGATTGGCCTGCTCAGCCATCTGCAGCTGAATCTGCTCATTGACCATACGGTCGAGCACCTGCCGCTCCAATACATTACGTGGCGGCAGATTAATGCCGCGGCCTTTCAGCTGCTGGCTAGCCTGGGTGACGCGCTCCTCCATGTCGCTGTGCATGATGGCGTCCTTGTTGACCACGGCAACCACACGGTCAAGCAACTCAGCGGCGCTGACTGGCAGACTTGCCAGCACAAATGCCAGCCCCAGCGGGGCAATCAGGGTCTTGCGCATCACTTGATCTCTCGGCGTAAAAGCGTGTTGATGGCGCCGCCTGTCGGCAGCGCCCTGACGTAATCATGCACGAACCGTCGCAGCGAATTAGAAACCAGCGTTACGGTAGCCCGGCACAGCCTGCTCCAGATAGCTGTCAGCTCCGCGGCCAACGCCTCCCAACCCCTTGAACTCAAAGGTCAGGAAGATACCGTTCTTCTCTTCATCATCAGAGACAGTGCTGGCAGTGTCGTTATCATCCTGCCATTCGCGCCAAGTCACCTGCACACCGTAGCAACAGTCGTTGTACTGGACGCCCAGCACCTTCTCCAACGCACGAGAGTTGGTGCTGTCGTACTGATAGCGTCCCAGTAACGACCAGCTCTCACTTACCGGCGTCGCAAAGGAGAAGTCCCATTCGTTGCGGGTGTAACCCAGCACGTCATCCTCATCCTCATCATCGTAAGGCACGAAGCCTTCGATCTCACGATTGAAGCCAAAGTTCAGTACCGTGCCTTTCTTTCCCCGATAACGCAGTGAAGTCTGAGCGCTTTCGGTCACGCCACGATCAAAGTCCTGGAATACAGCCTGCGTGGCCGTCCACTGATCATTGAGCACCAGATCCGCCTGGAAGACGACCGGCGAGCGATCGCGCGTCGCGCGGTAGTAATCGGAATAGCTATCGAAATCGGAGCGGGACGTCTTGTCCGGATCTCCATCCATGTCGATATTGCGATCCGACAGATAGCTCGACTGACCCACGCCCAACTTGAGGCGCTCACGGCCGCTCTCATCGTTGATGAAGCGCGACGACACACCGTAGGACACCTTGTTGGTATCCCCGACACGATCCCCGCCGCTGAAGCGATACGGCGACCATAGCTGATTCCAGCTGAAGGCATCCTCAGAAGTATCGAAGTCCGGGAAATCAGATTGGTCGACTTCCGGCACATAGGCATAGTAGAGGCGCGGTTCCAGCGTCTGCTTATAACCTTCGCCAAAGAGCTCTGTTTCACGATCAAAGATCAGACCACTATCCAGCGACAGCACCGGGATGGTGGCAGAGGTACTGGCATCACGGTCGGTTTCACGGTCGCCATAGTCGAGGCCGTAGGTAAGGCTCACCAACTGGGCGCGTGGCTCAATGAAGCTCCAGCTCTGATCACTACGCCAGCCAAGCGCCGGCGCCAGACGCAAGCGTGTCCCATTGGCGGCCTCGTCTACCGGAATATCGCTATCCGTCTCATCCACATCGCGCCAGAAGTAGGTGACATTGGAATTCCACTCTTCATAGAAACCGTTTGATTGGTTCCAACGTCCATCGGCCGTCAAGCTGGGAAGGCGATAGAATGGCTTGTCGTCATTATCCAGCGGATAGTCCATGCGCTGGTAACCCTGCGCCTTGAACTCGAGATTCCAGGTATCGTCGCGATAGTTGATCTCTGCCAGACGCTCCAGGCTATCCGTTTCGGTCTCACCGAAATTACGCCCGAAGTCATCGAAGTAGTTACCGTCAGATGCGGCGCCATACTTGAGACGATAGCCGGTATTCGCATTGACGCGACCGCTTTGCTGATAGTTGATATACCAGCGATTTTCCCCGATGAGATCTTCTTCGTCATCGTCAGGATCACTGCCGCCGTCATCATCGGCAAGCCAGGCACCCTCAAGGGAACCTTCGTCGCCATTCGGCAGCAGGTAACGGAATTCGCCTTCCAGCATCTCTCCACGCTCAGAGATGTAGCGAGGTGTGATGGTGGCATCGTAGTTGGGCGCCAGATTCAGATAGATCGGCTGGGCATAGTCAAAGCCGCTGGAGCTGGTGTAACCGATCTGCGGCCACAGCAGACCTGTGTGGCGGCGGTCATCGACCGGGAAGCGGACATAGGGCCAGTAAAAGACCGGCACGCCGCCCATTTCCATGCGCGCGTGAGTTGCCTCGCCCCAACCGGACTCGCGATCGATGGTGATGTCGCTACCGACCAGACGCCACAGGCTGTTGCCCGGCTCGCAGGAGGTGAAGCTGGCATCTTTCAGGCGATAGCGGCCATCTTCCAGACGCGCCAACTGCACCGCATCCCCTCGGATACGCTGCTTGTGAAAGACATAGTGGCCATTATCAACACTGGCGGCATCGCTATTGAGCGATACGCGGGCATCATCACCGCGCAGCAGCACACCAGGCTGACGATATGTGGTCGGCCCCTTGGCGGTGGCGGTATCACGCGCCTCATTGACGCTGACTTCCGGCGATTCCAGCTGAGCATCGCCTCGACGCAGCACAACTTCACCCATCAGGGTCGCCGCACCATCATTACCGTAATTGGCCTTGTCAGCGGAGGTAGTGACCTGCTCAGGCGTATCACCGGCATCAATCCGATAGGCTGGCGTCACATAGCGGCCACTACATAGCTGCCCGCGAGGCGCGTCATCGTACGGCTGCCAGTCCAGCTGACTGGCCGACAGAGGCTCCGGCGGGGCCGCCTGTGCCATCAACGGTGCGCCAGCAGCCAAGGGGGCTAGCGTCCATAGCAGACGAAACACCAGCGGCTTTAGCCGCCATGTTGGCCGCTCGCCGTTCAACATAACTGTCGACATCGAAGGGCTCACGAGACGACGAGACTGCCGTCCGAGGTCGGACACCGGCTTGCCCGGATGTGATGAATGGCTGCGCTGGGCCATGGCTGCTCTGTGTCCTTGGCTGAGGGAATCGGTATTATACAGGCCCAGCAACCGGCCTTCCTGCTTGCCGGTTCCGCCTGCCTTGTGGGTCACCACCCGATAGCATGCGGGGCCGCGGCACAGGCGTCAACTGACAGCCGGCCCCCGTATACGACGACAGGAGCCCCGCCCCATGACATCCGACGCCCGCCGCCAGGCTCTTCACGCCTGGGCCGCCGCCCGACACGACCTCACTCCCGAGGTAGTCCGCATGAGCGCAGTGGCCGACGACGCCAGCTTCCGACGCTATTTTCGCCTGCATCTCGAGGATACCGCTCTTTCGATACCCGCGCGTATTTTGATGGATGCGCCGCCCGAAAAAGAGGACAGCCACGGTTTCGTCGCTATCGCTCGCCAATGGCGCGAAGCTGGCCTTCCGCTACCGACCGTACATGCTTTTGATGAAACGCTGGGCTTTCTGGAGCTAGAAGACCTTGGCGACACGCCGCTGATGACCGCACTGACAAGCGTCGATGCCGCTGATCACTATTATGGTGAAGCCATCGGTCTGCTGGAGGGCCTGCATGAACTGCCGCTCGCTGACCTTCCTGCCTATGATGATGCGAACCTTAAGACTGAGCTGGACCTCTTCCCGGAATGGTGCCTCGGTCAGCTACTCGACATGCCGCATGACCGTCGCTACGCCGCCTGGGAGTCACTTTCCCGCCAACTGCTAGAGGCCGCGCGTGCTCAGCCGGTCGTGACCGTACACCGTGACTTCCATGCGCAAAATCTGTTTCTGCATGCCGATGCCAGTCAGTCCCAGGACCACCTGTGGATAATTGATTTTCAGGATGCCGTTACCGGCCCTGAAAACTACGATCTCGTCTCATTACTGCGAGATCGTCACTGGCGCTGGCCAGAATCCGCCATGGCACGCTGGATCGAGCAGGCCCGCCTCGCTGCCCTGCCGCGCTATGCTGTGACTGGCTTGCCCGCACCATCACCGCTGGAATATCGCCAGAGCGTCGAGCGCATGGGGGTGCAGCGCAACCTCAAGATTCTCGGCATCTTTGCCCGCCTGACCCTACGCGATGCCAAGCCGCGCTACCTGACACTGATGCCGCGCTTCCTTGGTCACCTGCGTGAAGGACTGGCTTTCTGCCCGGAACTGACGCCCTTTACACATTGGCTGGACGAAGTACTGACACCCGCACTTTCCCTGCGCCTCGCGCACGAAAGTGAAGTCCGTGATCTACGTCTGGCCAATGGTGAGCGTCCCGAGATCAATCTCGATGACTATGATGAGCTGGCGGCACTCGCCGACCGCGCTGCGCGCCTGATGCGTGATGCAGCCCCCCAGACCTCCGCCTCCGAGCAAGGGCTTACCTGATGCGCGCAATGATTCTGGCTGCCGGTTTCGGGACACGCATGCGTCCGCTGACCGATCACACACCCAAGCCGCTGCTTGAGGTCGCCGGACTACCACTGCTGGAGCATCACCTGCTACGCCTTGAGGCAGCAGGTGTGGAAAAGGTGGTCATCAATGTTGGCCATCTCGCCGAACGGATTCTCAATCACTTCGGCGCTACGTCAGGCCCACAAGGACTCTTGCAGGCCAGCTGGCAAGGCCATCAGCACACACTGACGCTGGCCTTTTCCCGTGAAGAGGTTCCGCTGGAAACCGGCGGGGGCATTGCACGCGCGCTGTCACTACCCAACGCGCTGACAGTCGATGATGCTGATGACACCCCCTTCCTGCTCATCAATGGTGATGTGTGGTGTGATGCTGACCTGCCCCAGTTAATGAGTGAGGCCATAGCGAGCCGACAGCTCAATCCACTACCGCTTGCCGGGATAGTACTTGTGGATAACCCACCTCATCATCCCAAAGGCGACTTCCTGCTCACGCCATCAGGAATGGTGCGCGATGAGGCAAGGGATCAGGAAGGCAATCGCCTGACGTTCTCCGGCCTTTCCTGGTTATCACCGACACTGATTCGACACGCTATCGCTGACAACGACGAATGGTGCGACACCAATGCCGTCTTCAAGCTGGCACCACTACTGCGCGACGCCATGCATCGCGGTGAAGTGAGGGGCTATCATCATCGTGGAAAATGGATTGATGTCGGCACTCCTGAGCGACTGGCAGAACTGGATACGCTGCTCAATAGCGGGATGTAAGCAGGCCACGAGAGCATAAGCTCATCGCCGGACGTTCCTCCGAGCGCAGCGATGACGATGCTATTGTGTACCGCGATCATGTGGGCCGTGCGCTGACGGCCCACGTCACGAGACTATCAATAGGAGATATTGCGCAATGGCAATGAACGTCAGCATCAAATGGACCGACGGTCGCCAGTTCCTCGCCGAATCCGGCAGTGGCCATAGCGTTGTGATGGACGGCAACCCAGAGAATGGCGGTCGCAATACCGGCCCACGTCCGATGGAGATGATGCTGATGGGGCTGGGCGGTTGCACCAGCTTTGATGTCATCCAGATTCTCGAGAAGGCGCGCCAGCAAGTCACCGATTGCCACGCTGAATTGACCGCAGAACGTGCGGATACCGTGCCCAGCGTATTTACCAAGATCCACGTCAACTTCGTGGTCAGCGGTCGTAATCTCAAGGATGCACAGGTCAAGCGTGCCGTTGAACTCTCCGCCGAGAAATATTGCAGTGCTTCACTGATGCTGACGGCGGGTGGTGTCGAGATCAGTCACTCCTACGAGGTTGTGGACATCGCATCCTGATAAGTGAGTACTCTCCCGCTACCGCATGACAGTGCTGGTAGCGGGTTGTCATCATGGATAGCAAGAGCCACTGATGACCAACAGCAGGAATTGACGCTGGCGTGTCAGCCCTGCCTGTGCATAATACGCCCCTCAAACCGGTAGTCTTCTCGGCAGTTCACAGGTCAGTGACCCCATTGTGAGCGCGATAAAACCACCTCTTCGGCCCGATGCTCGTCACTTATTTCATTTTGAGAGACGCACCGGATGTCATACCACCCTCCCATCTCAAGGAGGCTTGGACGTGAGCGATCAACTCCGCCTTCACGGGTTCAACAACCTCACCAGTTCGTTGAGCTTCAATATTTACGACATCTGCTACGCGCAGACCGAAGAACAGCGTAAGGCATATATCGATTATATCGATGAACTCTACAATGCCGAACGCCTGACCCAGATTCTCAAGGACGTGACCAACATCATTGGTGCTCACGTGCTGAACATCGCACGTCAGGACTATGAGCCACACGGCGCCAGCGTCACCATTCTGATCGCTGAGCACGAGTTGGAAGAACAGGATGCTACCCAGACCGAGCCGGGCCCGGGCCCGCTACCGGAAACGGTCGTCGGCCACCTGGACAAGTCTCACGTCACGGTGCATACCTATCCTGAATCTCATCCGGACAACGGCATCAGCACCTTCCGCCTCGATATCGATGTCTCGACCTGTGGCATGATCAGCCCGCTGAAGGCGCTGAACTACCTGATTCACAGCTTCGATTCCGACATCGTGACCATGGACTATCGTGTCCGTGGCTTCACGCGGGACGTGGATGGCAAGAAACTGTTCATCGATCACGACATCACCTCCATCCAGGATTACCTGGCGGAAGACACCAAGCGTGCCTACCAGATGGTCGATGTGAACGTGTATCAGGAAAACATGTTCCATACCAAGATGCTGCTCAAGGACTTCGAACTGGACAACTACCTCTTCGGCACCTCGCGTCGCGAGCTGACCTTCGAGGAAGCCACCAATATCGAAGGTCGTCTACGTCGCGAAATGCTCGAGATCTTCTACTCGCGCAACTTTGACTGATTCGTAGTCCTGTCGTATCAAAAAAGCCCTCGGTACCTTTACGGTACCGAGGGCTTTTTCATGGCTGGCACAGGCCGGCCTGCCAATCACTTGTCGGCGTCTGGCATCCCCTTCTCTGATGAAGGAGTCTCCTCATAGCGCTGTTCCATTTCATGGTGCGCTTCACGACGTAGCGCCTCACGACGTAATTCTCGCTCCGCGAGTGGTTCACCCTGTGTCTCGGCCACTTCATCCAGCCGTGCTCGCAGCTCACGTACTTCGACGGTCAGCTCACTGATCTGATGATAAAGGGTGCGCGTCATATCACGCTGTGCACGCGCGGCGCGTGCATCCTGCTCACTGCCATCCGCAATGAATATTGAACTGATGTAAGCCGCGAAGCTACCGAATAGCCCCACTCCACCGACCATCAACAATACTGCAACGACTCGTCCCAGCGTGGTAATCGGATAGAAATCGCCATACCCCACGGTGGTCACGGTAACGACTGCCCACCACAGTGCCTCTTCCGCAGTATTGATGGGGCTATCAGGGTTGGGGCTTTCTACCATCAGCATGGTGATGGCGCCAAAAGCAACCAACAAGACCGTGGCCGTCGCTGCTGACGCGAAGACACCTTCAGCACGATTACGGAACAGCAAACGCCAGATCATCTCCATCGATTTGATGGCTCGCAGCACGCGAAGCACCTGCACCACGCGAAACAAGCGCGCGCCCTGAAACAAGCCAGCAGGAATGCAGGCCAGCAAGTCAATCCAGCCCCACTTCATGTACGCGAGCTTGCTGGGAGCGCTAACGAAACGCTTGCAGAAATCGATGAAGAAGAACAGGCAAACCACGTAATCCATGTACTGCAGCAGCTGTTGAACCTGTGGGGTGAGATCAAAGACAAGATCCGCCACCATCGCACCAATGACATAGAGCGATATCACTAGAATAAACAGCTGAAAGGGCGTGACGCGTTCCTGCATCCGTGATTCTCCGTGGGTGGGCTGCCGAGGCGTTGTCTGAAGAGTCGACGAATACAGGCATTTTCCAGGAATTGCTAAAGCCTACCCCATCCCCGCAGCCCTGACAGCGTTGCGCCTTGTACTGGCAATGACAGTCCCTGACTCATGCCCGCTCATGCTCATCACTTTTCTCGGGATACACGAAGGTGGATTGAGCACTGATGTCCTCGCCACTGATACGCAGCAATAGCTGCTTGAGCTTGTGACGCTGCCAATGCGAGGACAGTCGGCGCGAATCCCAGTGCTCGGGATCAAGTACACAGACGTTATCTTCGTTACGGAGCAGGAAGGAGCGCTCAACCCCAACGGGGTGATCTTCACTGCCGTAAATGCCGATGATGCGTAGTGTCAGGCGCTGAAACTCAACCTGTTCATGACAGGGCCAATGGCCTTCAAGATCAAGCCCGCTGCGCCGCGCGATGCGCTCGATCACCTCAGAGAAGGTACCAATGTGCAAGAACTTGCCGGATTCCAATGGCCCTTGGCGGGTGGTATCGGCGATGCGCCACTCTCGATCACCATCGATATTGCCGCCTTCATCTCCTTCCTGATAATTGCGCTCAAACTCGGTGACATCCATCAGCAGGCTGCCGCAATTGGTCTCAAGACGCGCGATGATGTGCTCGATAAAAATCGACTCGGCGCTCATGTTGCTGATGATGCACAGACTATCGATGCCCTTGCTCTTGCCGCGGTTTATCAACACGCGCGGACGGCGCTGGCGGCGAAAGTTGTGATACAGCAGTTGCGCATAGACCAGCCAGATGAAAAACGAGCCGATGCTGGCAGCTGCCGAGATGCTCTTCGCGTTATTGCCGATCCATTCCAGCATTCTGACTTCTCCAGTGATATTGGCTGATAGCTTATTCACTGGGGATGGAAGCAGAAAATTGCCAGCATTGATATGTCGTTCAATGCCGCCCGACCATGAAAGAGGCAGTCAATTCAGACAGAAGTCGACTCACACAGTAATGCCTGCCAGATGGCGACGACGCGCTCACGATGCATGGCCAGCAGCGGATATTGATTCAATCGCACCAGGCTGCTGCGCTTTTCCAACGCCAAACGATGACTCGCATCACGATAGGCAAGATAGGCCTCACGCAGCTCACTGGCCTGCTCGCCGGGCAGGCGCCCACAGGCTTCCAACGTCTCGAGCAGGCGCATGTTGTCGCTCCACTCCAGCAACCCCGTCACTTGGTGGCTCATCGACAAGACGCAGTACTGGGCGAGAAATTCGATATCGACGATGCCCCCCGCATCCTGCTTGAGATGGAACTGGCCAGCCTCGCGGTCCTTGATAGAACTACCGAGGTGATCGCGCATCTTGTGCCGCATGGCGATGACCTCCTCGCGCAGACTGTCCCCATTGCGCTTGCGCGCCAGCACTTCGCGGCGCACCTCCTCAAAGGCCAGCGCCAACACTGGATCACCCGCCACGGCGCGCGCGCGCACCAACGCTTGATGCTCCCAGGTCCACGCCTGGTTGAGCTGGTAATCGCGAAAGGCCGTCAGGCTCGACACCAGCAGCCCCGAGTTTCCAGACGGACGCAGGCGCATGTCGACTTCATAGAGCGCACCGGCCGGTGTCACGGCGGTCAGTAGATGGATGATGCGCTGGCCGAGACGCGTAAAGAACAGCGGGTTGTCGAGCGGACGCGGCCCATCTGTCTGGCCCTTGCCAGCGGCATCATGCAGGAAGACAAGATCAAGATCTGACCCATACCCCAGCTCGATACCGCCCAGCTTGCCATAGCCGACGACCACGAAGCAGCCACTCAAACCATCACCGCTGATCGGTTGACCATCATGACCCATCGGGAAGCCGTGCTTGCGGGTCAGCGTCTTCCACGCCATCGCCAACACCTGTTCCAACACCACCTCGGCAATGAAGGTCAGATAGTCGCTGACCTTCATCAGCGGTCGTGCACCCGCGATGTCAGAGGCCGCCACGTGCAAGACCTGTGCATGGCGGAACACACGCAATGCCTCCAGCAGCGCCTCTTCGTCATCTTCGGGGATGCGTGACAGTGCGGTACGTAGCTCATCGGCGAGGCGCGCCTTGTCGGCAGGCGAATAGAGATTATGTGGGTGCAGCAGTTCATCCAGCAGCACCGGATAGCGCGCCAACTGCTCGGCGATCCACGGGCTGGCGGCGCACAGCCGCATCAGCTGAGCCAAGGCATCGGGATTCTCACGCAGTAGCGCCAGGTAGGCGGTACGGCGCAGCACGGCCTCGATCAAGGGCAAGACACGCTCCAGTACTCGACTGGCATCATGCTCACCAGGCTTTTCCGGGTCGCCCGCCGCGGCTCCCAGCGCTTGAAGCAGTGGTGGCATCAAGGCATCCAGACGATCAAAGCCTATACGCTGCATGCCTTGCACGGCGCGGGAGCGACGCAGTGTATCGAGTCGACGCAGGCTTTCAGCAGGTGCCTCGAAACTGCTGTCAGCCAACAGTGCCTCTCCCTCCTCCGTCGTCAATTCGCCGCGCCACAGCGCACGCCATTCATCCAGCGCCAGCTGACCGTCAGCCGGCTCACCCTCTTCATCTTCCGGTGTGGCAATCACATTATCGAAGTGGTGACGAATGCGTGTGCGAACAGCCTCGAGACGCTCACACAGCGCGTCCCAATCAGTGAGATGCATCGCAAGCGCGAGACGCTCACGTCCGAGAGGGTCCAGCGGTAGCGTCTGAGTCTGACGATCGGCCTGCGCCTGCAGCGCATGTTCAAGGTCACGCAGGAAGACGTAAGCCGGCACCAGCTCATCGACCACGGCCTGAGGCAGCAAGCCCAGTGCCGGCAGGCGCGCAAAGGCCTGCTTAAGCGAGGTGACCTGCAACTCCGACTCACGACCGCCCCGAATCAATTGGAAAGCCTGAGCGACAAACTCCACTTCGCGAATGCCGCCAGAACCGAGCTTGATGTTGTCAGAGAGCCCGCGACGCTTGACCTCACGATTGATCATCGCCTTCATCTCGCGCAGAGATTCAATGGCGCCGAAATCGAGATACTTGCGATAGACGAAGGGCCGCAGATGCGCGATCAGTCGCTCGCCTGCCGCCACACTGCCAGCGACCGGACGTGCCTTGAGCATCGCGTAGCGTTCCCACTCACGCCCCTGGTCCTGATAGTAGCTGGCCAACATCGAGAAGCTGCCGACCAGTGGGCCACCATCTCCCAGCGGACGCAGCCGCATATCGACACGAAACACGAAGCCGTCGGCGGTCATCGCATCCAGCGCAGCGATCAACTTCTGGCCAAGGCGAGTGAAGTACTCCTGATGATCCAGCGACTTGCGCCCCCCTTCCGTCTCACCCTTGTCCGGGAAAGCGAAGATGAGATCAATATCGGAGGAGAGATTTAGCTCACCGGCTCCCAGCTTGCCCATGCCCAACACGACCAGACGCTGTGGCTCACCGAAACGATCAACGGCAGGCTGCCCATAACGCGGTGCCAGCGAGGTCTCCAGCCAGCCAAGCGCTCCCTCGAGCGTGACCTCGGCCAGTCGGGAGACGGCGGCGGCGGTATCCCACATCCCGGCGCCATTCAAATCACGCCATACGATGCCCAGCATGCGACGCTGCCGAAAGCGGCGCAGTACACTCTGCATCGCCTTCTCGTCAGCCGCCGCTGCCAATGCCTCACCCAGCCGTGTCGCCAGTTCAGCCGTCGGCAAGGCGCGCTCCAGCTCGCCACTGGCGATCAACTCCGCCAGCAGCTCAGGACGACGACAGAGGGTATCGAGGGCAAAATCAGACAGCGTCAACAGCCGCCCCAACTGCAAGCGTTGTGCCTCATCCAACGCCGTGAAAGCCGCCAACGGCGATGTCTCATCACCGCGCATCTCACTGAGATTGAGCGCTTGCGCCAGACTGTCATTGAGGCGTTCAAGCGCGCTATGGGCGGCGCTTTCAAGGGTTGCGCGACTCTCGTCAGACTGCTCAGCCAGTAGTGCCGAGAGCGGCAAGAAGTCGGCAGGAAGTAGCTGATCGGATAGCGCGGGGGCGGGCTGGGGCATGGTCGTCTCCTTCGATCCAGTGCTCAGCATAACGGAGGCCGTCGGCACATGACATGTGCTGCATGCCATGTGCGACGTTATCTTTCCGGCCAGATGAGGGCCTGTCGAACAAGGGTCAACCGAACAGCTTGTCGTATAGCAGCGTGCCCCACGTCAGGCCCGCAAAGATAAGACTGATCATCACTGCCGCTGAGCCCAGATCCTTGGCGCGTCCCGACAGCTCATGAAACTCGGGGCCGATACGATCAATCGCAGACTCCACTGCCGAATTGAGCAACTCGACCATCAGTACACTCAAGCTGGAGCCCACCAGCAGCAGCCATTCGACATGTGAATCACCAATCCACCAGGCAAACGGCAGTAACAACGCGCATAGCACTATTTCTTGCCGGAAAGCCTCTTCATTGCTCCAGGCAGCCTTGAGGCCCTTGAGCGAGTAGCGCGTGGAATACCTGAGATGGGTTAAGCCGGTATGACGTGATTTCATCTTCATATCTCGTGCAGAAGCAGCTGAAAAAACTGCGCAGGGCCGGTTTCAAAATCGGTTTCGATGTCAGTTTTCAAGGTCTCGTTTCAAGACCAAAGACTACCCGGAGCCAAATGGCCGAGCATGCTCTAATGCAGAACAGCGCTCGATAATGGCGGCGATGATACCAAAGCGGACGCGAGAAGGTATCCGCCGCATCATTCACGATGCCACTCCAACAATAACAATGTATCGAAACGGGAATCGCCCATGAATTCCACGCCTCGTGAAGACCGTCAGACTCTCGGCTATGGACTGGCCCGCAACTTCCTCGGACAGTCGCCACGTTGGTACAAGCAACTGATGTGCCTGTTTCTGATCACCAATCCACTGCTGCTGTGGTTCAGCGGACCACAGGGTGGCGTGATCGTCGGTTGGCTATTGCTGGCCGAGTTCATCTTCACGTTGGCGATGGCGCTCAAGTGCTACCCCCTGCAGCCAGGCGGGCTGCTGGCCCTCGAAGCCGTCGCCATTGGCATGGCATCACCGGGCGCCATCATGCTGGAGATGGAGCGCAATCTGCCCGTCATCCTGCTGCTGATGTTCATGGTCGCGGGCATTTACTTCATGAAGCCGCTGCTGCTTTACGCTTTCACCAAGATCATTCTTGGCGTGCGCTCCAAGATCTGGCTCTCACTGATGTTCTGCCTCGCCAGCGCCCTGCTGTCGGCCTTTCTTGATGCATTGACCGTCACCGCCGTCATCATTGGCATCGCGGTGGGCTTCTACTCGGTCTACCACAAGGTCGCTTCGGGCAAGAACTTCGATACCCAGCATGATCACGCCAACGATGTCAGCGTCGAGGCTATCCATAACGAAGACCTCGAGGACTTCCGCGGCTTTTTACGCTCCCTGCTGATGCACGGCGCGGTCGGTACCGCGCTTGGGGGTGTCAGCACCATGATCGGTGAGCCGCAGAATCTGGTCATCGCCAAGGCGGCTGACTGGGACTTCATCGACTTCTTTCTCGCCATGGCACCGGTGACCGTCCCGACCTTCTTCGCTGGCCTCGCGCTCTGCGTCCTGCTCGAGCGCGGCCGCTGGTTCGGCTATGGCCAACGTCTACCGGCCAGCGTACGCCGCATACTCGAGGATTATGACCGCTATCAAGATACCCGCCGCACATCGCGCGAGCGCGCAGCGTTGATCGTGCAGGCGGTCGTCGCCGTATTGCTGGTACTCGCGCTGGCGCTGCATCTGGCCGAGGTCGGGCTGATCGGGCTGGCGGTCATCATTCTGCTGACCGCCGGTAACGGCATCACTGATGAACATCAGATCGGGCGAGCATTCCAGGAGGCGCTGCCCTTCACCTCTCTGCTGATCGTCTTTTTCACCATCGTGGCGGTGATTCACGAGCAGCATCTGTTCCAGCCCTTCATTCAGTGGGTGTTGAGCCTGCCAATCGAAGAGCAGGCCGGCGCACTCTTTCTGGCCAATGGTCTGCTGTCAGCCATCTCCGACAATGTCTTCGTGGCGACCGTCTACATCACCCAGGTCAAGAATGAGTACCTGGCCGGCAACATCACTCGTGAGCATTTCCATGCGCTGGCAGTCGCGGTCAACACCGGCACCAATCTACCCAGTGTTGCGACGCCCAACGGTCAGGCGGCCTTCCTGTTTCTGCTGACCTCCGCCATCGCACCGCTGGTCAGGCTCTCCTATGGCCGCATGGTCTGGATGGCACTGCCCTATACGGTGCTCATGACGTTAGTCGGGCTGATGACGGTACGCAGCTTTATTTGAATGATGCAGGCTGGCTTGTCACCGATAGTGTTGCGTCGATGTCATCCCAATGTCGGAATCGCAGGTCTTCCCCGTATTGCGTCTTGCAGGCAAGGTGAAGCAATGCGCTTTGTTCCAGAGGTTTTTTCACCCTGGACTCATGGAATAAGTGCAGTGTTTTACGAAAAACACCTAGCGAGACGTATCCATAGAAAGCGGTCAGCCAAATAACAGGAGAACGCCATGTCACGCGCACTGATGCTGCACGAAGACGCCCCCCGCGCCCGAGTGGTCGAGCTTGAGGATAACCAGCTGCCCAACCTGCCGGTCACGGTGGACATCGAGCGCTCCGGCCTCAACTACAAGGATGCACTCGCCATCACTGGGCGCGGCAAGATCGTGCGAGAGCTGCCCTTCGTGCCTGGCATTGATCTGACGGGGCGCGTGGTGAGCTCCGAGTCGCCAGATCATCAGGTCGGTGACGAGGTCATCTTGACCGGCTGGGGCGTGGGTGAGCGCCATTGGGGCGGGCTGTCCGAGCGCATGCGCGTCAAGCCCGAGTGGCTGGTAGCACGCCCTGAGGGCATGAGTGCCGAACAGGCCATGGCCTTCGGGACTGCCGGCCTGACCGCCATGCTGTGCGTGATGCGTCTCGAAGAAGCAGGCCTGACGCCACAGCAAGGCCCGGTGATCGTTACTGGCGCTACTGGAGGTGTCGGCAGCTGGGCGGTGCAGATGCTGGCCGAGCTAGGCTTTGAAGTGCACGCCGTCAGCGGCAAGGCTGAGCAACGCAACTGGCTGATGTCACTCGGTGCGTATGAGGTTCACCTACGCAGCGACTTCGAAGCCAAGGGTCGCCCACTGGAGAAGAGTCGCTGGGCGGGCGCTGTCGACACCGCAGGCGGTCAGGTATTGGCCAATCTGCTGGCGCAGATGCATTACGACGGCAAGGTCGCCGCCGTTGGACTCGCCGCAGGGGCAGACCTGCCGACCAGCGTGATGCCGTTCATCTTGCGCGGTGTGTCGTTGCTGGGAGTAGATAGCGTGATGATCAATGCCCAACGTCGCCAACAAGTCTGGCAGCGCCTGGCGTCATTGCCGGCCAATCTGCATTCACGGATGCAGCTGGAAACGGTCGGGCTGGATGCGCTGGCGGAACGTGCAGAAGCGATGCTCGACGGCACCATCAGTGGTCGCGTATTGCTCGACCCGAGCCTCTGATCAGTAGCCAACAAACACGTTATAAGAGAAAAATTGATCTTATCACCGCGAAATTGATCCAAGTCATTGATTGTTGCGGTGCAATACGGGTTTTGCCGTTAGCCATCGCGGTCACACAACGCTATGCTCTAGACATCTCGTTGCGCCCTGTCGAGCGTCCCGAGTGCCCTCCCCTCAGCCATGCCGGGCGTGTGGAGGACCACCCCGCCTTTGGGCGGGGTTTTTTGTGCCTGTCTGTCACGTGCGTCTGCTTCCACATGACCTGTCGCATCAGAGAGTGTCAGAAGACATCAGCGCGATTCAGAGGCCTCAGACTTGCGAGCCTGATAGACACAGAAACCC
>NZ_JEMF01000021.1 GCF_000591415.1 Cobetia crustatorum
ATGGGTGCCCTGTTACGCGTTATATCATCCTCGCCTACGACGAAGTGGCGCTCGCGGCCTTATCAGCTCGACGCTTACGCGCCAGCTTCGGATCAGTGATCAGCGGACGATACACCTCGACTCGATCGCCTACCGCCAGCACATGCTCCTCCGGCTTGCGCAATGACTTGCCGAAGATGCCCAGGTCTGCCTCGAGAAAGACTTCGGCACTGAGCGTCGGGAAATGTTGCTCCAGATGCGCCATGCGCACAGCGTCACGCGCCGTAGTACCGGGCGCTACTGCCAACGATACAATCTTCTGCTTCTCGGGTAGCGCATAGGCCACCTCGACCGTGATTCTGTCGCTCATGTCTGTTCCTTGTCTCGCGCTTACCGCACCCATATCTATAAAGCGGTTTCAGGACGCGCTTATCGGTATATCTGATCAGCCCGGCGCGTAAATGCATCAACCATCTGCCCTGCAACCTGACTGAACAATTTGCCGAAGGCCATGCCCAGCAGACGATTACTGAACTCGAAATCGAGCGCCAGTGAGACCTTGCAGGCACCCTCACCCAGCGGCGTGAATAGCCAGCGCCCCTCAAGGCGCTTGAAGGGGCCGTCCACCAGGCTCAGCTCTATCCGCTCCGGAGCGAAAAGATCATTGCGGGTCACGAAGCTTTGTTCCATGCCCGCCTTGGACAGGGTCAGCTTGCCCTTGAGGTGATTCTCATCGCGTTCCAGCAATACTGCATTGCTGCAGCCGGACAGGAATTCGGGGTAACGCTCGAAATCATTGACCAGATCGAACATCGCCTGGGCCGAATGCCTTACCAGGGCAGACCGGTTGACCGTAGGCATCTAGCTCTCCGCTGACTTGGATACGCAGCATGCGTATCATGAACAATGGGCCGGCGCATGATGTGCCGTCTGGCCTTGAATGGTAACACGCCTCCCCCCATCCAAAAGGATGCACCGCAACCCCGTCGGGCAGCGGCAGGAGCAAACGACTAACGAGGCAACATGGGCAAGAAAAAGAAACCCGAACAGGGCGGCAACATGATCGCCCAGAACAAGAAGGCACGCCACGAGTACCATATCGAGGAAGTCTTCGAGGCGGGTCTGGTACTGGCGGGCTGGGAAGTAAAGGCGCTACGGGCCGGCAAGGGTCAGCTGACAGACACCTACATCGTGATCAAGAATGCTGAAGCCTGGCTATTGGGTTGCCATATCCATCCGCTGGAGACCGTCAACACTCACGCAGTGGCCGATCCACAACGTACCCGCAAGCTGCTGCTGCACAAGAAACAGATTGCGCGCATCTTCTCGCGTACTCAGGACAAGGGGCACACCTGCGTACCGGTCAAGCTGTACTGGAAGAATGCGATAGTGAAGTGTGAAATCGCCTTGGTGGAAGGCAAGAAAATGCACGACAAGCGTGCCACCGAGAAAGACCGCGACTGGAACCGTCAGAAAGCCCGTATCTTGCGTGATCGATAATGGCGGCATGAGACTGTCGTCGCCGGCAAGCTCCTGTCAGGTCAGAAAATTTTCCTGAAAGCTTGAACTGGCGTAGCACAGTCTCCACCTGTTATAGTGAACGTGTTGTTGCAAGACAGTTATGGGGGCGTTCTGGCATTCGACGCTGGTGGCAAACCCTGAGGTGCATGCCGAGATCGTAACGTATCTCGTAAATAAAACGTTGCAAATTATATAGTCGCAAACGACGAAAACTACGCTCTAGCTGCATAAGCTGCTCATGATACCGTTGCGCCTGTTCAAGGTGGATTGAGAACGAGCCCGTATAAACAGGATCGTCCTGATCGACGTCTCTAAAATCAGGGTTAAAACTCAGAGAATCGCATTGCTGTAGCCTGTCCATTGGCGATAGTCGTGTTAAACCAAATAATGAGACTACGCATGTAGAGCCGAAGGCGGAGTGCCGGCGGACACGGGTTCGACTCCCGTCGCCTCCACCATATCCGTTACAGAAAGGCCTCCCTTCGGGGAGGCCTTTCTGTTTTCAGATGAAAATTTCCTGTCAGCTCAATGATGGATGACGTTACGCATCACGTCGCGCTGCCACTCAGACGCTCGTGGGTACGGCGTACGCCGATCAGCAGCGGCGTACCGGTATCGGGGTCTGGTATCAGGCGACACTCGACGCCATACAGCTGACGCACCAATGCTGGCGTCACCACCTCGGCCGGTGGTCCTTCGGCAATCACGCGGCCCGCGTGCATGGCAACTAGGTGGTCGGCATAACGACAGGCACTGGCCAGGTCATGCACGACCATGACAATCGTCTTGTCCTCAACGTGAGCCAGCCGCTGAATCAGTTCAAACACCTCGATCTGATGCCCAAGATCCAGCGCAGACGTCGGCTCATCCAGCAATAGCAGCGGCGTCTGCTGCGCCAGTGCCATGGCAATCCAGGCACGTTGGCGTTGCCCGCCTGACATTGAAGACAACTCGCGCTCCGAGAGGCTCTCGATATCTGCGGCCACCATGGCGGCGGTCACGACGCTCTGATCCTGTTGCGACCACTGACTCAGTGCCCCTTGATGAGGCTGACGCCCGAAGCGCACCAGCTCATGCACGGTAACGCCTTCCGGAGAATGCGTCTCCTGGGGCAACAGAGCGATACGCTGTGCCACATCACGCCGCTTGAGGTGCTGGATATCCTTGCCTTCCAGCAGCACGGAGCCAGATTCCGGCAGCTGCAAACGAGCCAGTCCCGCCAGCAGGGTCGACTTGCCACAGCCGTTCGGCCCGACGATGGCCGTGACCTTGCCGTCCGGCAGTCCCAGCGTCAGCCCATCAATCACCTTGACCCGCTGCTTGCGTACGCCATATCCCAACGTTAGCGCATCGGTCTTCAGAGTCGGTGCTAGTGACAGGTGAGATGCGCAGTCCTGCTGCGCGGGGGAGTACTGCTTGGCATCGACGCTCATGGCGCGCTCTCCTGAAACGTCATTGATCACTGTACCGTTCTTAGCCACAGCGGCCTGTCGACAGGTCACTCCTGTCGACAAAAATTGGGGGGGCTTTGGTATGGATCAGCGAGGGCTACGCAGCAATATCCATAGCAAGTAGGGGCTACCGACCACTGCCATCACGATACCTACCGGTACTTCCAGTGGGGATAGAAGCGTGCGCCCAGCCAAATCCGCCAGCACCATGACGAGCGCCCCCGCCAATGCCGATGCCAGCAGTGGCACTCCTTTGTGGCGAGACAGATAGCGCGCAATTTCAGGGCCCACCAGCGCCACCATACCTACCGGCCCCGCGACAGCTACTGCCGCAGCCGTCAGCACGACGGATAGCCACAGAATCATCAGACGCATGCGAGCGACAGGTAGCCCCAATCCCGTTGCTACTCGGTCCGTGAAGCGGAGTGTATTCAGCCCCCGCCCCAACCATAGTGCCAGTGGAAGCCCAATCAGCATGGCAATCCCTAGCCAAATGACTGAATTCGCATCGCGGGCGTTGAGGCTACCCACCGTCCACGGATAGGCATTGTTGGCTACATCGATAGAGACACGCGCCAGCATCAGCTGGGTGCCTGCGCCGAACAGTGCACCGACGCCAATGCCTGCGACAAGAAAACGATAGCCTCGCGTACCGATGCCGCCCGACAACCCGAAAGCGAGCGCCATGGCGACGACGGCGCCGCTGAGTGCCATCGCGGGGGGAGCAATCGATGCGCCTAACCCCACCACCGATGCGACCGCAAATGCCGTGGCACCATTGTCGATCCCGATGATGCCTGGCGTCGCCAACCGATTGCCGGCCAATGTCTGCATCAGACATCCCGCAAGCGCGAAGGCAGCCCCTGTCCCCATGCCGGCCAGCAATCGGGGCAGCCGCAGCTCCTGAACGACAAAGACGTGCATGAATTCCCCGATGCCAAAGATGGCTTTGAGCGCATCCAGCAGATCAAGTCCCGCACTGCCAAGTGTGAGTGACGCAAGGCTGGACATCAGCAGCGCAGCCAATAGTCCACAGGCCGCAAGAAGCGGCGCGCGATACACCAGCAGCGACACAGCGCCCCAACGCCACCATAAGGTACCAGCGGGAGCACTCGCGATAGACAAGGGAGAGGTAGGCGTAGATACCGCCGAACAGAACGTCGGGGATCTATACAGTTTTGTTTCAGGCATCAACGGTTCCAGATATCAGCGGTTCCAAACATCAACAACGCACAGGATCAGTCACACAAGGACTCAGCGGCTCAGGTGACATCGCCATCGCGGGCCGTCACTTCACAGCGTGGGCAGGCGCCGCGCACGCACCACGGCAATCAGCACCGGGGCGCCGAGCAGCGTGGTCAGGACGCCCAGCGGCAGTTCCGACGGCGGCACTACCAACCGTGAGATCACATCGGCCGTCAGCAGCATGGTCACGCCCAGCGGCAGGCACAGCCATAAAGTGCGGCGGATGTCTGCTCCACACAGTGCGCGCGCCACATAGGGCACGGCCAGGCCGACAAAAGCCACCGGGCCCGCCAGTGCCGTCGCGGCCCCGACGAGCAGTGCGACCACCAATATCGTGATCTGCCGCACTCGCTCTGGCCGATGACCAAGACCGCTCGCCACCTGCTCGCCCAACACCAGGGCGGCCAACGGACGCGCCAGCCACAGCGTCAGCACAACTGCCAGCAGCAGGCTGGGCAGGCAGTGGTAGAGCGCACTCAGTGAACGGCCCGCCAGGCTGCCCACCACCCAGAAACGAATCTCGTCGGCGGCACGCTGGTCAATCAGCAACACCAATGACGTCAATGCGACCAGCAAGCTGGAGAGCGCTGCTCCCGCCAGCACCAGGCGAACCGGATCCTGTCGGGCCCCACGCACACGTACCGTACTCATGACGAACAGACAGCCCAACAACGCGCCACTCTGGGCCACGATCACGTGCATGCCTGCGGCCTCAATGCCCAGCAACAACGCCACGGCGACCGCAAAGGAAGCGCCGGCACTGACACCCAGCAATCCCGGCTCAGCCAGCGGATTGCGCGCCACGACCTGCATCAGCGCGCCACCACAGGCCAGCATCATGCCCACGACAATGCCGATCAGCGTCCGCGGCGCGCGTAGTTCATAGACGACAAAGCGTGCTTCTTCACTGCCCTGCCCCATCAAGGCCTTCAGTGCCTGCATAGGCCCCACCTGTCCCGCTCCCCACAACAGGCTTGCCAGACAGGTCAACAATGCGATCGCACAGGCCAGCGGCATCACCTTCCACAACGCAAGGCGTCCAGTGACCTTGCGAGTCGCCGGAGCCGAGTCGGCCATCGGTACTGCTGAGCTAGAGGGCATTGCTGAGCTAGAAGACATCGCTGAGACGTGCGATCGAGGGATCATCTCGTCAGCCTGCATGCATCCTCCTGCACGCGTCATGCGCCAGAACGTAGTGCATGGCGGCGATATGATGACGACTCATCATTCGCGATCTTGATCATGCAAGTCATCACGCACGCTATCGAGATCCTTCAACAGCGCTTCGGCGGCCAGCGGACCGCTAGCGCTCGTCCACAGCTGACCATCCACGCCCACCAGCCCTTGGCGGCTGGCAAGCTTCAAGCGCTGGAAGACCGGCTGCGACGCCAGTGCCTCGACAGCCTCATTGGAGGTATGGTCCAACGTCGCAAGGAAGATAGTCTGAGCATCGATGCGCGAGAGATTCTCGTCACTCAACGGATCAGAGTGCGGCCGGCCGGCCTTGACCAGGTCACTGCCTGCCAGCTGATAACCACTGGCAGTGAGCAAGCCGGTGGCAAACAACTGATCAGACATCACCAGCAATCCTCCTGGCATGCGACGCACCAGACTGGCCGTCTGTGGCGCCGACATCCGTGATTTGAGATGTGCTGCATGAGACTCGATCGCCGCAAGGCGCTTCTCGAGCACAGCCGCCGCGTCATCACCCAACGCCTCAGCATAGGTGCGACTCTGTGCCTTCCAGGCATCTGACGTCAGCTCGGCAGCGGCGGGCACGATGGTCGGTGCCAATCGTGAGAACAGCTGATACTGGGTCAGATCCAATCCGGGAGGCGCCAGAATCATGTCCGGCTTGAGCGCCACGACCGCTTCAATGTTGAACTCGCGCGGCGTACCAATAATGGCAATCTTCGGTACCTGCGGTGCTATATAGGCAGCGACACCGTCACCTCCGCGCGTCGTGACGGCGCCCAATGGGGTGATCTGACTCGCTACCGCCACATCCAGCGCACCTTCATAGAGAGTGACGACGCGCTTGGGCGTGCCCTCGATCTCCAGCTCGCCGAAGGCAGTCTCGACACTGCGTGCCTCAGCCGATAACGAAGCGTCCAACAGTAGCACGGCCACTGACGCCAGCAGGCTGCTGCGCAAGCCGTTTCTCAAGCCCACCTTACGTGACAGCTCTTGAGAGGAAAGCGCCAACGCGGCAAGGTCTCTACGGTTCTCCATGCAGTTCTCCATGAACCAGGCACTAAATGAGGGGTCGGCCGTCATACGTGAACAGCCGCGGGGAAATGGGCGGGAGCAGGTGGTCATGAGCGGCCACGTGAGTACCCCGCACAGCATCAAGCGGTCGAGCATGATTCTCCAACGAATGTTCTCGATGCCAGAAGCACCATGATAAACCAGTTTCGTGAATAATAATCAGTCGCAACACTACTTACTCTCTTCTCCTGCCACCACACCGGGTCGTGCAACGCCACATTGCATGCTGCCGGTCAGAAGAAATCGCCGAACGCGGCCACAAACACAGCAAAAAGCTTGAAGGATGACCATGCCTACCGCAGGCTGTGGCACACAAATGTCTCTCTAAAGCAGAGATCAGGGTTGGGTTAACGCAAACTGCCCCGATAACTGTTGCATGGTGCGTGCGCAGGATGCTCGCGACATCACCTCACATCTGCCTGACAGATCCTCGCGTTACTGCTTAGAGCCTGCATGTTCAGATGCCTGCGTGCATATGAAGTACCTGCAGAGTCTGCTCGACACACCACTACATGCCCATCACACACTCATCAAACAGGAGAAGCCATCTGTGGCGATTCCGACTCCCCCGCACTCCCCTCCCGCTCACGTTTCGTCTACCTCCCGTGCGGCCAATCCCTCTTCTTGGCTGATGCATGGGTTGATGATGGTGATCATGGCGCTGAGCCTCGCGTTCAGTGGCCTATCTCATGCCGCACCGGCCAATAATGATACCGAGGCAGCTGCTCCCTCCTATGAGAGCCTGGCGAATCTGCTGGAAGATCCGGGCCAGCGCGAGGCGCTGATTGAAGGGCTGCGTCAGATGGGTGACAAGACAAGCGACAAGGCTGTTGACGTGGCTGGCTCGGAAGTCACTCTCGACGAGGAATCTCCCTCGATATCACGTCAACTGGCCGAAATCAGTCAAGATTTGGTCGCTGATCTCTCCGCCACTCTGGATAGAGTGCTCGGGACCCTGGAGGGTCTGAACAGCGAAGATGCCGAAAAAGTCGACTGGAGTCATTTCGGTGAAGAGGCCATCAGTCTCGGTTTGGTAGTCATCTCTACCATCGCGCTGTTCCTGGTGATGCGCCGACTGGCACACCCGCTCTTCGGTCGCGTGAGTCAGTGGTCACTGGATGGTCAGCATCGCAGCCCACTGTTGCGCACCCTGATCGCCGTGATCGTTGCCGCGCTGGTAGACCTCGCCGTGATTGGCCTAGCCTTCCTTGGTGGCTACCTGCTGGCGATCTTTGCCTATGGTGAGCAAGGAGTGATTGGTCAGCGTGAGTCGATGTTCTTGAACGCCTATCTGGTAATCGAGCTATTCAAGGCATTGATGCGCATGCTGTTCTCTTCTGGCTATCAGGGCCTGCGCCTGCTGCCGATGCGTGCTGAAGTGGCACGCTACTGGAATCGTTCACTGGCACTGCTGTCTGGCTTTATTGGCTATGGCATCCTCGTCGTTGTCCCGATGATCAATAACAATCTGGCACCGGCACTGGGTAGCTTCGTGGGCCTGCTGATCATGGCTGCAGCGCTGATCTGGGCCGTCGTCGTGATTATGCGCAACCGTATCCTGCTGCGTGACCGCCTGCTCAATCAGGCTGTCGAGACACACAACAGCATCATCGCTGTGTGCCTACGCATCCTCGCGAGCACCTGGCACTTGATTGCACTGGCCTACTTCATCACGCTATTCGTGATCTCGCAGACCACGCCAGAAACGGCACTGCCGTTCATGATGGCCGCGACCCTCAAGACATTGCTGGCCATCGGTGGTGGCGCCTTGCTCTCGCGCGTCCTCACGCAGTTGATCGGCAAGCGCATCATGGTCTCTGACAACCTGCGTGGTCAGTTGCCGATGCTGGAGAAGCGCCTCAATTCCTACATCCCGACCGCACTGCGTATCATGCGTGCCATCATTCTGATCGTCGTGATCGGCATGGTGCTGAATGCATGGGGCGTCGTGGCACTCGGCACCTGGCTGGCGACAGATACTGGTGCTCAGCTGCTGTCACGCGTCTTCCATGTGCTGTTCATCGTCGGCTTCTCCGTACTGCTGTGGATCGGTATTGCCAGTCTGATCGAGCACAAGCTCAATCCGGATACTGGCAAAGGCAAGCCGTCGGCGCGTGTCGAGACACTGCTAGCGCTGTTCCGCAATGCCATCGCCATCGCCATGATCATCTTCACCGTAATGATTGTGCTGTCCGAGATCGGCATCGATATCGGCCCACTATTGGCCGGTGCCGGGGTGCTGGGTCTGGCGATCGGCTTTGGCGCTCAGAAGATGGTGCAGGACATCATTACCGGGGTATTCATCCAGCTAGAGAACGCTATCAACACTGGTGATGTCGTCTCTGCTGGCGGAGTGACAGGTACCGCAGAACGCCTGACTATCCGTTCGGTTGGCATCCGTGATCTGTCCGGCACCTTCCATATCGTGCCGTTCTCTTCCGTGGATACCGTGTCCAACTACATGCGTGACTTTGCTTACCATGTCGGCGAGTACGGCATCTCTTATCGTGAGAATGTCGATCACGCCATCGTGCATCTGCGTGCTGCCTTCGATGAGCTGCAGGCCGGTAGCTATGGACCTGAAATTCTCGAACCCGTCACGGTAGCCGGGGTGTCGGCACTTGCGGATAGCGCGGTCAACATTCGTGTGATGATAAAGACCAGTCCAGGTAATCAGTGGGCCATCGGACGCGAGTACAACAAGCTCGTGAAACAGCATTTCGACGCCGCTGGTATCGAGATTCCGTTCCCGCACATGACGATGTACTTCGGTCAGGACAAGGAGGGTGGCGCGCCGCCAGCCAACGTACGTACCATGAACTCTCCGTTCGTGATCGATGGCTCGGCTGCAGGGCAGCCTAAAACCCCCGAGCAGCGTGAGGCTCTACAGGCACTCAAGAAAAGTGCCAAAGAGGAAGAGCCGCTCACTCGCCATGCAGCGAAAGATGGCGAAGTCATCGATGATGACGAAAAGCGTATTCGGCAGACTACCCAGCCGGATGCTGATGGTGACTGATCTCTTGGCTGACGGCAGATGATTCATTTGCAGTGCATGCCTGAAGCGAAAGAGATGATGCTGTAACGAAAACGCCCCCCGAGCCAATGGCTCGGGGGCGTTTTTTTTTGCGGCCATGAAAAAGAAAAATTATCCTCTCATGCGCAAGATATCACTCAGGAGCCGGTGCCCCATACGCTGGACAGCGAGCTCAGCAGAGAAGAGCTAACACCTTCACCACCCATGTAGCTGAGCAGTACTGGTGCGAACTGGGACACCATGCTGCTATCCATTCCCAGCATCGAGAAGGTGCTGTTCATGGAGGAAGTGTCATCCACACCGCTGACGGCACTGGCCAGAGACTTGGCGTTATCATTACCGCTCAAGCTCGCCAGGTTGGAAAGCGTGGACAGCGAGCTATCGCTGGTCAGGCTAGACAACTGTGGGACATCGCTGGAAAGCTCGGAAGTGGCGCTACCGCCTAGCTGAGACTGGGCCAATGCCAGCATGGCAGCAGAGCCACCGAGCGCCTGAGTGGGAGAAACACCCAGCTGGGAGGTCAAGCTGGACATCAGGTCAGCGGCCGGAAGCGTCTGGCCTGTCTCACTGCTCAGCATACTGCTGGCAAGGCTCATCATGGAGCTGCTGGAGGAAGAGCTGGCAGCGTTGCTGGAAGTGCTGTTACCAGAAGTGGCACAACCGGCGAGAGATACTGCCAGTACAGAGGCGCCCATCAGGGCCAGGGACTTTTGCAACATGCAGACTCCATTATGTCTTGAGAAAATAAGCCGAAGAAGCTTACGAATGACCAGCCATACTGCTGCATCATCCATCGCGCCGAATCATCGCACGGACGAAACGCCGTCAGCCAGCGTCGCAGTACAGATAGACTATGCCAGGCATTGATATACGCGGTTGCCCTGTAGCAACCGCGTATATCGTCTTTCATACCGCACAACCACGATCATTGGCAGCGCCCTTTTTGGACACACTCACGGGCAGGGAAGTTCGCGCCATGCACTTATCTTCCTTATTTATCCTTTTCCTCATGCCCACCTTCCCCTTATTACCTTGCAGAATTACCTTGCTGACGTTGAAACACACGGTCGTGACCATAACGCAGACAAAAAAAGGGTATCCCGTCACAACATCGTGTGAACTCGGATACCCGGAGAGTAACTACTGTCGCCTCGTAGCCTGACTACGAGGCGATTATCTCTTTTAGCGTTACTGCCAGCCTTTGCTAGACGTTGTCCTTGCTCGGCTGCGGCAGTGCAGGCAACGAGCGATCCAGCAGCTCGACACTCTGACGATAATAAAGCTGGCTCTTGTTGTGCTCACCAAGATTGGCGAACAAACGTGCCAGCTCAGCACAGACGGTGCCGCTCGGACGCTGGCGTTGGCTAGCCTCGAAATACTCCTGTGCCTTACCCCAATTAGCATTACGCAGTGCCAAGCGGCCCAGCGACAACAGCAGATCAGGATCATTCGGACGCTCTTGCAGCCACTTCTCGGCATACACCAGCTGACGCGGTGCATCCACGTCCAGCAGGCCATAGCGCAGCACCAGACGCGAATCCCAGCATTCCTTCAGCGAGTGGCGCAGCAGACGCTCTGCCAGGCCTTCCTGCCTCCGGCAATCAATGCCTCGGCATACAGCGCCACCAGGCTCACATCATTACGCAGGTGGTCCGGCATGTCGGCCCACAGATTGCGCACACGCTCGATGTCTTCCGGATTGCGTGCTGCCTGCTGAATCAGCGCGACATAGGCACGTTGCTCCAGCTCCTTCTTCTCTTCAGGAGAGATCAAGTCTTGCTTATCCAAGCGCGGCAGCAGACGGCGCAGGCCATCCCAATCACTGACGGCCAGATAAGCCTGCTTGAGCAGCTTCAAGACCTGGGGGTGCTCACCCAACTGCTTGTCGAGGCGCGTCAAGGTTGCCAGCGCTTGCTCGTGCTGCTGACGGTCCAGCATCAGTTGCGCCTGTACCAGCCCTACCGCGCTCTCAGACCCCTGGGTAGAGGCATGAGCACGCTTGAGCAACGTATCCGCCTGATCGAAGCGCCCCTGATAGTGAGCCGCCAAAGCCGCGGAAAGATAATTGACCAGCGGTGTACTGGAATCTTCCGCAGAATGTGTCAGAGAGCGTTCGGCACGCTTCCAGCGACCTTCCGCCAGCGCCACCAGCCCACGCTCCGTCTTGCGCGTGGCATTACGGTGACGTGTGCGGCTATTCCACACCTTGATGCGTGAAAACGGGTGCGCAAAGCGTCCTAACAGGCGCAGACCAAAATGCAGCACTACAAAGGCGGCAAACAACAGGATCAAACCGAACCAGAAGGATGTCTGTACCGAGGTATCGCCAACCCGAATCAACCAGTAACCCGGGAAGGCCTGCATCAGCTGACCGAACAAGGCACCGATGGCTAGCCCAATGATGATCAGTAGTATCAGGACTCTCATGCCTTGCCACCCCCTGCCTGTGCGCGACGCTCAATCAGCTCACGCAGCGTGCCAAGAGAGGCGGAGATATCGGGTAGCTCCGGACGGATGGTCTTGCCCTTGAGTTCTTCGAGCTTGGCAACAGCATTCTTCACGCCATCAACCTTGGTGTCGTAGTAGCCATTGACCAGTGTGACCGCCTTCTCGATAGCGGCCTGATAGAGCTCCGGCTCTTCCTTGAGCAGTGCCAGCTGGGCCTGCTCGAGCACCAGACGCACGTTCTGACGCAGGTAGGATTCCTGCTCCGGCGTGATCAGAGCTTCCAGGGCTTCGTCATGACGACGTACCGTTACCAGCCCCTTCAGCTCATTACCGAAACGGGCCAACTGCTTCTGCCAGCCACCGGTGGGAACGGATTCGTTCTCGACCTTGGCTGCAATCTCAGCGACATCCTGCTTGAGCGGCAAGCGCGCTAGCTGCTCCTGCTCTGCAAGCAGCGCCAGATAGATACCGCTGCGATCGACGCGCGGCACGCTATCAAGGCTAGCAAGCTCTGACTGAATGGCCTTGCGCACCGGCAGCAGTGCCGGGTTGTTAGCAGCGGCAATACGCGCATCAGCGTTTTCGAGCAGCGCATCGGCGCCGTTCACGTCACGCTCCAGCTGCAGACGCTGATTCGCCAGACGCAGAAGATACTCGGCTTCGGCGTAATGCCAGTCGCGCGCGTCAGTCTGCTGGGACTTGCTGAGCTCTTCCAGCACCTTGTTGAGGGCTGTCTCGGTATCCTTGCTCTCGCTCGACAGACGCTTGTCGAGGTCGCTGACGCGGGACGCACTCTTGTCGATATCGCTGGAAAGACTGGCGACCTTGCTTTCGACCTGACCCACCTGCTGAGTCACGGATTCACTGACCTGCTTGTCGATTCCCTGCGCATTCGGCAAGGCATTCAGACGCTGCCAACCGAACCATGACAGCACGGCCACCACGATCGCGAGCAAGATGACGAGGATCAGCGCAATGATACCAGTAGCACTCTTCTTGGCTTCCCTGGAAGCCGGCGGCGGGGTACTGCCACCGGCCCCTTGACCACCCCCTTTGCCGCTTCCAGCACCACCGCTATTGGCAGTACTGCTCTTGCCCGCCGGACTACTACTGTCCTTGCTGGACGGTTGCTTGGGCTTGCTGTCCGCTCCCTTGGCAGACGCCTTGCTACCGGACGTCTCAGCGGTAGTCGTGCTCCGCTCAGAGAAGGGAGATTTTTCGCCGGAAGGCGTCGATGCGTTGTCGTCTGAAGTCTGGCTCACGGGAGTGGACTCACTGGCAGTGGGGGATGAGGATGAAGAGGAACTGCTGCCCTGTCCTTTCCCGCGTCCGCGACGATTGCGCCCACCTCGCGAGCGGCGCTCGCGCGGGGCATCAGCCGTAGAGGATGACGAGGAAGATGAGGACGAACGGGGAGCCTCGGCGCCAGGGCGGCCAGAGGCAGTGTCATCGGCATTATCGCCGGGAGCGGAAGAGGCATCTGATGCGCGAGCGGCAGCATCCTTGTCGCCGGACATGCCCGGCGTAATGCCGGCAGGCCCACTATCTTCCTGATGGTGTTCTCGGTTGCTCATCTACGCTTGCCCTTTTCCGGATTCTTGGAAATCGATGGCCTCACGCGGACCAGGCGCATTGGCGCCGATCCCTCTCGCATGGCGAGTCATGTAGCCGGGGTGCAGGCGCGCAAGACAGCCTGCGTCAAAGCCCCGGGCGAGGCGTCCTCGGCTACCGTCACACGCTCGAACCCATGAGCGTATGCCAGTGTAGCCAAACGGTTGCTCGACACGATTAGCGGTTGGTACAAGCTGCGTGTCGTGACGGACGTCAGGACCGTCTCGAGCAGTTCATTACTGGTCACCACCATTGCATCATACGCGCCCGCCGCCAGACGGCCAGCCTGTTGAGGCGACAATACCAACGGAAGCCGCCGATATAGCTCGATTCGCGTCAACTGAGCACCGCGTGCTTCTAGCGTATCACCGAGTAGCGGGCGGCCACCCTCTCCGGCGGCCAACAACCAACGCTGCCCTTCAAGATGCTGCAATGAAGGCAGTGATAGCAATGCCTCACTGGTCGTGCCCACGGGCGCATCCGCCTCGGCATGCTCACCTCGCGTCACACGGGGAGGCACACGTACCCGCACACCGAGACGCGCATGCAGCACTTCAGCTGTCGCCGCACCGACGGCATAGAAGTTGATCCCTTGCGGCAGTTGCGGCCACCAGTCCTCCAGCCATTCGGCCAGACAGCTGGCAGCCTGCGGTGAAATGACCACCACGCCCTGGAAAAGATCCGCATCGATGATGGCCTGACGCATCGCTTGTGTGGCGGGCAGCGGCTCAAGGGCCATCAATTCAAGGCATTCCACTCTACAACCAGCCTCGGTGAGCATGGCATCAAGCACTGCACCACGCGAACCGGGCCGCGTCGTCAGCACCTCAGGACGACACGCGGGTGGCTTGGCCATGGCACCATTGGTCAAAGCCGTCTGAACCGCAGCCGTGTGCGACTGTTCAGCGCCACTAGCCACGGGCATCGCCATAGACTGCCGCCAGAATTTCACCGGCACCCTGTGCGAGCAGATCTTCTGCGACGGCCACGCCCAACACTTCCGGCGCATCCGCCGGGCCACGCGCCTCGGCCCGCAGGATGACAGTGCCATCAGGATTGCCGACCAGCGCACGCAGCCACAGCTGACTGCCGCCCTCTTCCAGCACGGCATAGCCACCGATGGGCACCTGACAGCCACCTTCAAGATGGGTGTTCATGGCACGCTCGGCCAGCACACAGCGACTGGAATCTTCATGTGCCAGCGGTGCCAACAGCGCGAGAATCTCAGCGTCCTGCAGATTGCACTCGATACCCAGCGCACCCTGACCACAGGCTGGCAGACAGATTTCAGCGGACATCTCATCAGTGATGCGCGCATCCAGTTCAAGACGCTGCAAGCCCGACGTGGCGAGAATGATGGCATCAAACTCACCAGCATCCAGCTTGCCAAGGCGTGTTTGCACATTACCGCGCAGGCTAAGCACGTCGAGATCAGGACGGGCCGCCTTGGCCTGCAAGCCACGTCGCAGACTGGAAGTCCCCAGACGCGCCCCCTGCGGCAACGCGTCGAAATTGGCGTGATCATTGGAGATGAAGGCATCGGTTGGCGCATGCCGTTCAAGAATGACCGCCAATCCCAGTGACTCGGGGAAGTGCATCGGCACATCCTTCATGGAATGCACGGCGATATCGGCACGGCCTTCCAGCATGGCCTCTTCCAGCTCCTTCACGAACAACCCCTTGCCGCCAATCTTGGCCAGCGGAGTGTCGAGAATCTTGTCACCACGCGTGGACATTGGCACCAACTCGACGGAGAGCCCCGGATGCAAGGCCTCAAGGCGCGCTTTGACGTGCTCAGCCTGCCATAGGGCAAGCAGGCTCTTGCGGGTGGCGATACGCAGGATGTCACGACGGGACACGGCATTCTCCTTGGAAGGTGCACGAAGCACTCAGTTTGAATCGTAAAGCGGCGCGAGGCATGACTCGCAAACGGTCGCGGACAGACCGTGTTGCCACGTAATGCGCCTTATCATAAAGGCAGTAACGTCAGGGGGAAAATCCAGCGCCAACTTAGCGGCGCGCTTCCTTGTCCGCCCCCTCGCCCGCGCGCTGGAGTCTGGTACACTCCAAGGTATCAACGGTACCCGTTGCGCGACCCTGCACCGGACGCCGAAATCTGGACATGTCACCACCATTCGAGATCCCGATGAGCGAATCTACCAATCAGTCCTGGGGCGGCCGCTTCAGCGAGCCGACCGATGCCTTCGTGGCCCGCTTCACTGCCTCTGTCGATTTTGATCAGCGCATGGCGCAGCACGACATTCGTGGCTCCATCGCCCACGCCACCATGTTGGCCGGCGTTGGCGTATTGAGCGAGGAAGAGCGCGACACCATCATCGAGGGACTGAAGGAGATCAGCGAAGAGATCGCTCGCGGCGAATTCGAGTGGTCCGTCGCGCTGGAAGATGTGCACATGAACATCGAGGCACGTCTGACCGCCAAGATCGGCAACACCGGCAAGAAGCTGCACACCGGTCGCTCACGCAATGATCAGGTGGCCACCGACATCCGCCTTTACCTGCGCGATGAGATCGACGTCATCGATGCCGAACTGACGCGTCTGCGTGAAGGCATGCTGGGCCTGGCCGAACAGGAAGCCGACACCATCATGCCGGGCTTCACCCACCTGCAGAGTGCTCAACCGGTCACTTTCGGTCACCACCTGCTGGCGTGGCAGGAAATGGTCGCCCGCGACCAGGACCGCCTAAAGGACTGCCGCGTCCGCATGAACGTGCTGCCGCTGGGCGCTGCGGCACTGGCCGGCACCACCTTCCCGATCGATCGACATGTCACCAGCGAGTTGCTTGGCTTCGATCGCCCGACCGAGAACAGCCTCGATTCAGTCAGCGACCGTGACTTCGCCATCGAATTCACCAGCTTCGCCAGCCTGCTGATGATGCACCTGTCACGCATGAGCGAAGAGCTGGTGCTGTGGACCAGCGCCCAGTTCGATTTCATCGATCTGCCTGACCGCTTCTGCACCGGCTCTTCCATCATGCCGCAGAAGAAGAATCCGGATGTACCGGAGCTGGTCCGCGGCAAGACCGGTCGTGTCTATGGCCACCTGATGAGCCTGCTGACCCTGATGAAGTCGCAGCCGTTGGCCTATAACAAGGACAATCAGGAAGACAAGGAGCCGCTGTTCGACACCGTCGATACCGTCCGCGGCTGTCTGCGCGCCTTCGCTGACATGATTCCTGCCATTCGGCCCAAAGCTGCCAACATGTACGCCTCTGCCAGCAAGGGATTCGCGACCGCGACCGACTTGGCCGACTACCTGGTACGCAAGGGCGTGGCCTTCCGTGATGCTCATGAAATCGTCGGCAAGTCCGTCGCCTTCGGCATTGAGCAAAACCGTGACCTGTCCGAGATGACACTCGAAGAGCTACGTCAGTTCTCCGACACCATCGATGCTGACGTCTTCGATGTACTGACGCTTGAGGCTCTGTCGCCGCGCGCAACCACATCGGTGGCACCGCCCCGAATCAAGTCCGTGCCGCCGCGCAGCGTGCTCGCGAGGCACTGGCCACACGCGCCTGATGCCCCCCCCCCCTTTTCAGAGGCTGCCAGACGCTCGCTAGCGTCTGGCAGCCCGAATCACTCTATTGCTGCCAGGAGGCCGCCCGATGCGTCATCTGTTGAGCCAGTCCGCCCGTCATACCCTTCGCACCCTTGCGGCGCTGCTGCTGGGCGCAGGTCTTCTGGCCGGTTGTGGACAGAAAGGCCCGCTGTATCTTCCGGCGGATGCCGATGCCGGAGGCCAGCGCGCCGAGGCGCCAGCCGCGGACGAGGGTGCCGCGACGGATTCATCGACAGACACTGCGTCCAAGCCTGCTTCCGCATCAGCCGAGCCACAGAGCACGAACGCTACCGAGTTTTCCGGCAGCGACGTCTGAGTCCCCTTATTCATCTCCGGCGGGTGATGCCCGCCGGCGCGACATCAAGAGGAAATGATGGAATTAGAGGCTTTTAAACATAAGGATTATGATCTGCTTACTGCCTGGATAGATAGCGAAAAACTTTGTTATTTGTGGGGCGGGCCAGCTTATAAATATCCTCTTACTCACGAACAAATTGACACTCATTGTAAGCAGTTACAGGTGCTTCCATTTCTATTTACTGTTGAGAATAATCCGGTTGGTTTTGTCGAGCTTTACCAAGTTTCAGTTAATGAATTTCGTATCTGTCGCGTGTTTATCTCACCTGAATATCGAGGCCAGAATTTAGCTCAAAACATGCTACAGCTACTTATTGAAAAGGCTCAGGTTAATTACAAAGCTAATTTACTGACATTAGGTGTTTTCAGCCACAATAAATCAGCTATTTCATGTTACGAAAAACTGGGTTTTGTAGAATTTGAGCAGGTAACTAATAGCTTATCATTTGATGGTGAGAGTTGGGATTTGTCACGCATGGAAAAACGGTTATAACAAATGCATCAACACGATTTGCTACATTCGGCATTCTAGGTTACTTTGAGTTTACCGTGTTAAGTGGCAAATTTGAGCTTAATTTGCATGGTAGCAAGCGTGTTATGCAGGCGTTATGTTTTCAAGGAGGATTGATGGATATTCAACATCAGGGCATTATATTAAATGTATATAATTTCGATGATTGCGTTTCATTTTATAAAAAGGCATTTGATTTAGCTGAAATGTTTTTGAAAGTTGATGGCGATTTTCGATTAACATGTTTAGAGTTTGGTAACTCCTATCTCATGCTTGAAACATGAGGTGTAGCTTGTGACTCTGAAAAAGATACCTCCCAAATTGCAGGCCGGATCATGGATCACTTCATATATCAGGAAGGCGTGCTGCACGCCGAAGACGTCTCGCTCGCCACGCTGGCCGATCAATTCGGCACTCCGTGCTACGTCTATAGCCGCGCCACCTTGACTCGCCACTTCAAGGCCTATCAGGAAGCGCTGGGCGACCACCCACACCTGATCTGCTACGCAGTGAAAGCCAACTCAAATCTGGCCGTGCTCAACGTACTGGCGCGTCTTGGCGCTGGTTTTGACATCGTCTCCAAAGGTGAGCTTGAACGCGTCATCAAGGCCGGCGGCGATCCCGCCAAGATCGTGTTCTCAGGCGTCGCCAAACAGGCCGATGAGATGGAGCGCGCACTGGAGCTGGGCATCAAGTGCTTCAACGTCGAATCGCTGCCAGAGCTTGAGCGCCTCAACGCTGTCGCCGGCCGCCTGGGTCGCGTGGCACCGGTCTCGCTGCGCATCAATCCAGATGTCGATGCCGGCACGCACCCGTATATCTCCACTGGCCTCAAGGCCAACAAGTTCGGCATTCCGGTTGAGCAGGCGCTGGAGGTCTACGAGACCGCCCGCGACATGGAGCATGTTCAGATCGTTGGTGCCGATTGCCATATCGGTTCACAGCTGACCGAACTGGCCCCCTTCCTCGACTCACTCGAACGTCTGCTGGTACTGCTGGACCGCCTGCGCGAGCGCGATATCATCATCGAGCATCTCGATCTCGGCGGCGGCCTCGGTGTGCCCTACCAGAATGAAACACCACCGGAGCCGTTCGCCTATGCCAGCGCCCTGCTGGAACGTCTGGCACGCTATGAGCACGGCAACGAGATGACATTGTTGTTCGAGCCGGGCCGCTCCATCGCCGCCAATGCCGGCGTACTGCTGACACGTGTCGAGTTCATCAAGCCGGGCGAAGAGAAGAACTTCGCCATCATCGACGCCGGCATGAACGACCTGATTCGCCCGTCGCTGTATCAGGCCTGGCAGAACATCGTATCTGTCGACACGCGTGACCCGCGTGAGACATCGAGTTATGACGTGGTCGGCCCGGTCTGCGAGACGGGGGATTTCCTCGGCAAGGACCGCGAGCTGGCAATCGCGCCGGGCGACCTGCTCGCCGTGCGCTCCTCCGGTGCCTATGGCTTCGTGATGGCCTCGAGCTACAACAGCCGCTGCCGCCCCGCCGAAGTCATGGTCGATGGCCCCGAGATGCACCTGGTGCGCCGTCGCGAACGCCTCGAAGAGCTGTGGACCGGCGAGTGCTTGCTGCCGGAGGGTGACGACTGATGCTGGTGCACTTCACCAAGATGCACGGGCTGGGTAATGACTTCATGGTCATCGACCTGATCTCCCAGCGCGGCCGATTGCGAGATGCCGATATTCGTCGTCTGTCACATCGTAACTTCGGTATCGGCTTTGATCAGCTGCTCGTGGTCGAGCCGCCACGTGACCCGGATATGGACTTCCGCTATCGCATCTACAATGCCGATGGCAGCGAAGTGGAAAACTGCGGCAACGGTGCGCGCTGCTTTGCGCGCTTCGTGCTTGATCAGCGTCTAACGACCAAGCGCGAGATTCGCGTCGAAACCGCCGGAGGCCCGCTGACACTGGTCGTCGCCGATGACGGTCGCGTACGTGTTGATATGGGCGCACCGCGTTTCGCTCCTGAGACACTGCCTTTCGCTGCCGAATCCGACCTTCCAGTACACACACTGGACGTGGCTAGCGAAACGCTCGAGATTGGTGTGGTGTCGATGGGCAATCCACATGCCGTCCTGGTCGTGGACAGCGTCGAGTACGCGCCGGTACTGGAGCTCGGCCCACTGATTGAGGTACATCCGCGCTTCCCCAAACGCGTCAATGCTGGCTTCATGGAAGTTGTCACTCCACACGAGGTGCGTCTGCGTGTATTCGAGCGTGGCGTAGGTGAAACACTGGCCTGTGGCACAGGTGCTTGCGCTGCTGTTGCCAACGGTATTCGCCGCGGGATGCTCGCAAGCCCAGTCAACGTGACACTGCCGGGTGGCACGTTGAGCATTGAATGGGATGGCGAGGGGCACCCGGTCTTCATGACGGGACCCGCTGAGACGGTCTTCGAGGGCCGCATCATTTTGTAAATCGCGGTCTATTGGTCATCACTGCCGGGCGAGTCTCCGGTAGCGGTCCACCGCCTGTCGTCTGCAAGGAGAGCCGCATGGCTGAGTCACCCGTTTCACGCCGCCCGCGCACATTGGACCCGGAACGAGTGGCCGAATGGTTAGCCACGCATCCTGACTTCTTCGAAGGGCGCGAAGGATTGCTTCAGCAGCTGCGCGTGCCGCATCCGGAAGCGCGTGGCGGCAGTATCTCGCTGCTCGAGCGCTTGGTGCATGATCTGCGCGGCCGCACGCTACAGGCAGAAGAACGTCTCGGCGAGCTACTCGACACGGCACGTGATAACGAAAGTCGCTATCAGCGTCTGCGCCAGCTGGCGCTTGATCTGTTGGATGCCGAGTCCGATGACGCACTGGCCGAAACACTCGCGACTCGCCTTAGTGAGCTGTTCGATATTCCGGCCGTTTGCCTATGGCAACGCGATGCTGGCAGCACAGCACAGCCGCCACGCCAGCCTCTCGATGACTCCCGCGCCGAGCAGTTTGAGCGACTGCTCGATGGCCGTGCCAGTCGTTGTCTGGCCATGCCGCGCACTCGCTGGGAAGCACTGCTGCCAGATCACAGCTGGCCACTAGGTGCAGATTGCGAAGATCTCGTCGAGGCCACACAGGCCGACGCCACACGTGGCTCGGCCGTCATTGTGCGCCTGACCCGCGGTGAATGCTTAGGTTATCTGGTCGTCGCCAGTGCCGAGGCGGAGCAGTTCCGGGCGGGCCTCGACACCCTGTTTCCCGAATATCTCGGCGATGTGCTGGCCCGCTGCCTGGGGCGTAATACCCACTCGAGCCCCCCCCGAAGCCCCAAAGCACGCAACGATCAGGCCGCGCAATGAGCGTGACTGGCGATTCCGACACACGTGAATACATCGCCGCCGAACAGGCACTGGACGCTATCTGTCAGCAGTTCCTCGGCTGGCTGGCTAGCGACAGTAGCCCTGCCACCGTCAGTGCCTATACGCGAGATCTCAAGTCGCTGACGACCTTCATGCTACGCCCCGATCGTGCTGATGAGGCCGTGCTACCGACAGACTGGCAGGCGCTTGATGTACCGATGCTACGTCGCTTTCTCGGTGCCGAACGAAGCCGAGGCCTCGCGCCACGGTCACTGGCTCGTCGCCGCGCGGCGATCAGTCGCTTCTGTAGCTGGCTGGTCGATCAAGGCATCCTGGCGCACAACCCGGCGGGCCTGGTACAGACACCGCGTCTGCCAGACCACCTGCCTCGCCCGGTGGATATCGACAGTCTGTCGCGCTTTCTCGACTGCCCGCACGACGGCACGCCGCTGGCGATCCGCGATCAGGCCATGCTGGAGCTGCTCTACGGCTCGGGACTGCGCCTCTCGGAACTGGTCAGTCTCGACCTCGACATGCTGGAAACGCGCCGTCTGCGCGTGCGCGGCAAAGGTGACAAGCCACGTCAGCTACCCATTGGCTCACGCGCGCGACAAGCGCTGGATGCCTGGCTCATGGTAAGAGGGCAACTGGCGTCACCGGATGAGACAGCACTGTTCGTTGGTCAACAAGGAAAACGGCTGGGACAGAGGGGAGTGCAGTTGCGGCTGGTGACACAGGCCAAGCAACGTGGCCTGCCGGAACATCTTCATCCACACCGCCTGCGCCATTCTTTCGCCAGCCATCTACTTGAATCAAGCGGCGACCTGCGTGCAGTGCAAGAGCTGTTGGGCCACGCCCACCTCTCTACCACTCAGATCTATACTCGCCTCGACTGGCAGCAGCTAGCTAGTGCTTACGATCAGGCTCATCCTCGCGCACGCCGTCAGCGACAGACCGAGACGGTGACTGATGCTCGACTCACTACGCCCGCGGCTTTTACTTCTCGAGAGGATGATCCTCAGTGACCCTTACCATCCCAATACGCCTGACCGCACTGACCTTCGACCTCGACGATACCCTATGGGCGAATCGCCCAGTCATGGAGCGCGCAGAAGAAGAGCACTATGCCTGGCTGGATGGTGAAATTGGCCATGCAGCGAGCTTTCCACTCGAAGAATACACGCGGCGGCGGATGACGCTAGGCCTTGAGCACCCCTTACGGCGCGGAGATTTCACCTGGCTACGACACGAAGCCATGAAGACCATGCTGCGCGATTTTGGCCACGATGATCACGAAGCTTCACATTGGTCACAGGTCGCTATCGAGCGTTTTCTTGTACTGCGCCATGAACTGAACCCTTTCCCGGAAGCCAGTGGCATCCTCGAGGAACTGGCCAGTCACTTCCGACTGGGCGCCATCACCAATGGCAACGTAGATCTCACCCGGCTGGCGCTGGATCATCACTTTGAATTCAGCATCGCTGCCGGTGAATGGCTAGCGCCGAAACCCGATGCTCGCCCCTTCCTCGCAGCGATGGCACGCCTTGGCAGCGTGCCTTCTACAACATTACACGTGGGTGATTCGTGGAAGGAAGATGCCCTGCCAGCAGCACGCCTCGGCATGCAAGTCGCCTGGATCGACGTCAAAGGCCTCGGCGCGCCTGGTCCGCTACCCGCAGGCGTGCACGTTCTTTCACATGTGCGCGAACTGCCGGCGCTACTGACACGCCTGACCGGCCAAGCGCTCTCAAGTTAAGTAGCATGCCGGTCCGTTTGTTCGCCCTCTCCGCGACGTAGTTCACCTTCGCGGATGTAAAACGGACACCACCTTTTATTACGCAGGCTGATAATGATGAGAACTGATACCACAATTTATTTCTTGTACAACAGTAAACCTGAGGCCATATTTAATGTACAAGATTTCAGCCACAGGTACCTACACGACAAGCGCTTGCTTATAGGCACTTGATGTCGTGCAGCGGGCCTGAGTTGAAACCTGAATCGCTGCATTTCATCCTTTTATTGCCCAGCAGGAGAGGACTTCATGAGCATTCACCCACTGAACCGCCATCATGACCCCATGCCTGCCGAGCGCCGAGCCACATTGCCAACACCTTATGATCCGGGCCCAATGGCACTGCCACACTCAAGCGCTTGGCACGGACTGATCATTGGTACCGGACTAGCGTTACTATGCGCTGCACTCGTCGTTGCAGGTGTCTACAGCGCACGTGCCAGCATGCCCATGCACGGCCTGAATGTAGTGGGCCTCGAGCAAGCACTCGTCACGCAGCCTTCAGAGAAACGCCCCCAATGGCAGGCATCGCGCCACATGATCCCTGCGTCGTTATCGAACTCGCCCCGCGAAGCCCCCCCTCGCAGCCTGTTCATGTAAGAAATGCAGGCATCGCACTCCAGAAGGCGCACTTCACCATGAAAAACGGCCACCCTAGGGTGGCCGTTTTTCATCGACAACAGTTGATCGATATACCGATCAACCGGATATCAATCGTCGAAAGGGTCTTCTACTGCCTCTGCATCACCAACATCATTCACGCCATCCATGACAGACGGATCCGCCAGCCATTCGTCGAGCTTGGCATGCGCCTGCTCAACGCCATCGTATTTCAGCGATGAGAACAGCTGCGCGCTCACAAGGTCTTCCCATTCTTTCAGGGCATGACGCACCTTCTGCAGACTGGCGGCGGCCGGACCGCGCTTCAGCTTGTCAGACTTGGTCAGCAGGATATGCACCGGCATACGTGCCTCATTGGCCCAGCCCAGCATCATCTGGTCGAACTCTGACAGCGGATGACGCACATCCATCAACAGCACCAGGCCACGTAACGCTTGACGATTGCGCAAGTAGTTGGACAGATGCGTTTGCCATTCCCGCTTCACCTTCTCCGGCACCTTGGCATAGCCATAGCCGGGAAGATCGACCAGATGACGACCTGTTTCACCGATGGTGAAGTAGTTGATCAGCTGGGTACGTCCAGGCGTTTTGGAAATACGTGCCAAGGCCTTCTGAGAGGTCAGCGCATTGATGGCGCTGGACTTGCCCGCATTGGAGCGACCTGCAAAGGCCACCTCTGCGCCGACGTCGGTCGGACATTGGGCCAGCGTCGCGGCACTGATCAAGAAGCGCGCCTGACGATAATGAAGCTTGTGGGTCGAAGTGGCTGATTCGGCCATGAGGATTCTGAATACCTGTTGAAGGCGGACGTCTCGCCCGCGCGACATCACGAGAGAGCAGAAGAAACGACCGGTGAAACGGAAAAGAGCGCCGCAGACCCTGTCTTTACGTTGACAGGCAGACACACGGATATGCATAAGCATGAGTCAGTGTGACGTTGGGCTGACGACAGGCACATTCACGCGCCCTGAGGGGATTCGCTATACTCCCGTCATGGCAAGTGTCGCGATCATGATGGCCTAGTGTACCACTCTGCTCTCACGGCCTGCGAGACGTGCGATGGACTTCCCAAGAGATGATAGCCGCTAGCACAGATAGTTGATGGTGCATCCGGCCCAAGGCCTGGGCCCAGTGACAGGGAGCAGCGAAATGGACAAGCTGATGAGATCATTGCAGAGACCCCTATGGCTGCTGAGCCTGGTGCTGATGGCCGCTACCACCGGTATCTCGACAAGTACTATCGCTGCCGACAGAAAGGATGCGGATACCCGCGCAGGACAGACCAAAGCAGCCACCTGTGCTGCCTGTCATGGCGCACAGGGTATTTCTCCGGCATCTGCCTTTCCTCATCTGGCCGGGCAGCAGGCACACTATCTACGCAAGCAGATTGAAGATATTCGCGATGGGCGGCGCCCTGTCCCTCAGATGCCCGGCATGACCGATAATCTAAGCGATCAGGATGTAGCAGACATCGCTGCCTATTATGCTGCGCTACCCGCCAATCAGGGCCAAGCCGAACCTGATGCTGCCGAAAAGGGGGAAATACTCTATCGCGCGGGCTCACTCACCGAGGGCATCGCCGCATGTACTGCCTGCCATGGACCGCGTGGCGAAGGACTCGATGCTGCTGGCTATCCTGCGCTCGCAGGACAATTCCCTCAATATACCGTCGCAGCACTCAAGGCCTTCCGTGATGGCACGCGTGACAATGATCCCAATGCCATCATGAGTAGCATTGCAGCGCGTATGAGTGACAACGACATGCAGCAAGTCGCCGAGTATCTGCACGGGCTACGCTAAGGCATCCGCCTGCCCATCAATGGCGTATTACGCCATTGATCGCCGAAGATGCGCTCATTGCGGCATACCATCTCGTCGATGACGTTCATGCGCCGGTCAACCTTGTCGCGCTAATCTGCGACAACAGCGTTCGACGTGTGAACGGGGAGCAGTATCGACAGCAGCTGCCTGTGACACGCATACTCGATGTATCGCTAATGTTTCCGAGTGCCTTGCTCGGACATGCCTCAACTCGATGGAGATGTTCCATGATGTGGAAACCACTACTGACTCTGGTGGCGGGCCTTGGTCTGTCAGCAAGCGTTTTCGCCGCTGAAGCCGGCAAGGATTATCAGGTACTCGACGAGCCGGTGAAGACTGATGCACCAGCCGGTAATGTCGAAGTGGTTGAAGCCTTCTGGTATGGCTGCCCACATTGCTACAAGCTGGAATCCAGCCTGGAGCCGTGGGTAGCTGAGCTACCGAGTGATGTGACCTTCAACCGTCTTCCGGCCACTATGGGGCAGGACTGGGTCAAGCACGCTTATGCTTTCTATGCCGCTAAAGATCTGGGCATCCTCGACGAGACTCACAAGGCATTCTTCGACGCTATCCACCAGGATCGCCAGCGCCTGACAGACCCGGACGATGTCGCCGCGTTCTATAGCGACTATGGCGTGACAGAAGATGCCGCCAAGAAATCGCTGACGTCCTTCGGCGTGAAAAGTCAGGTCAATCAGGCTCACGCCCAGATGCGCGCCTACAAGATCATGGGCGTTCCGGCGCTGATCGTTGACGGCCGTTATGTCATCTCTCCAAGCACTGCAGGTTCACTGCCGAACATGCTCAAGGTGGCTGATGAGCTGGTCGAGCAAGTGCGTGAAGAGAAGGCTGGCAACAAGGACGCCGCTTAATGGCGTTAGCCACTAATTCAGTGGCCGCCAGCGCAATGGAGGGCGTCGTATCAAATGATACGGCGTCCCCTCTGCGTCTATTGACATTCAACATGCAGGTCGGTATTCACACCGCGGCGTGGCACCACTATGTTACCCGCGGTTGGCAGCATCTATTGCCACATCCCAAGCGCCGCCGGCGTCTGGAGCTGATCGCTGGTGCGATTACTCCCTACGATATCGTAGGCCTGCAGGAAGTGGATGGCGGTAGTTTTCGCTCTGGTAACGTCAATCAAGTCGATTCGCTGGCCGACACGGCTGAGTTTCCCTACCACTATCAACAGCTCAACCGTAATCTTGGCCGTCTGGCACAACACAGCAATGGCCTATTGTCGCGCCTGCCGATCAGCCGTCTTGAAGAACACAGACTGCCTGGCACCTGCCGGGACGCGGTGCAATACATGCCCGCTTTGGTGATGGCGAACATGCGCTACACGTCTTCGTGACCCACCTGGCACTTGGTGCGCGAATCCAGCGCAAGCAGCTCGATTATCTCGGAGAGCTGATCGCACCGCTCAAGCACGTCATCGTGATGGGCGACCTGAACTGCACGCTAGCGCAACTTCGCCAGCACAAGGACTTCTGTGAGGCACTGGATTCACGCCCCAGCAAGGCCATCAATAGCTATCCTGCCTGGCAGCCAAGCCGCGGGCTCGACCACATCCTGGTCTCCTCCACGCTACGCCTCAGTCATCCCGGCACTCTGTCGCATCTTTTCTCCGATCATCTTCCGATGGCGGTGGAAGTGCACCTTCCTGAACCGTGTCGCAAGGCTATTGGGCTCGCCTGATATTCCCCCTCTCCCGAAAGACTCCCCTCTCTTTTCTTATGCTGCAAAGTGGTTCACGCCCTGATTCTCGCCTGCTCTCCCTCTTCTTACCTACCCTCTTTTGGCCAACTTCTGCACCTCATCAATCGCGCCCAGCATACTAATACCCACCTAACAACTTGAAATAAAAGGTAAAAATATCTTGTCAGACCAATGATCCATTTGTAGTTACAGCCTCACTCGCTACTCTTGGCCTGTCTAAGACGTGGACTCATCGTGAGCCTAGCGCCAATAAAGGGATGTCGAGGAGTCACAGTGCAGCCTCTACAGGTCGCCAGCGTGGAATAGCGTTGTCTACCAAGCCCCATTCCCTCATTGCTGCTATCCGTCACTAGCTCCAACATGAGAAAAGCCTGAATCTAAGGTAACGGTGTTGAACGAAGCACCACGTCGCCTGACAACAACAACGCCAACAAATACCACCTGCTACCCGCAGGCCAAGGGGATTCCATGTCTGCCACTGCCTCTACCCCCGGCTGGCTCACAGGGCTCGACCGCATGACGGAAGGGCTAGGCCGCTGCGTGTCCTGGCTGGTCGTCATCATGATGCTGGTCGAATTCATGATCGTGATGCTGCGCTACGCCTTCAATATCAACAGCATCCAGATGCAAGAGTCCGTGATGTACATGCATGCGGCCGTCTTCCTGCTGGCCGCCAGCTATACCCTCAAACACGATAATCATGTCCGCGTGGATATCTTCTATCAGCGTCTGTCGCATCGTGGTAAATCGTGGATCGACCTTGGCGGCACCCTTTTCCTACTGTTCCCGGTGATGACCTTCATCCTGCTCTCAAGCCTCGGCTATGTCGGCGACTCCTGGAGCATTCACGAAGGGTCACCGGAATCCGGCGGTCTGCCGGGCGTTTATCTGCTCAAGACACTGCTACCGGCCATTGCCGTGCTGATGCTGCTGCAGGGCGTAGCTGAGGCTGGTCGCCATCTATTGTTCCTGTGTGGCCGCCTACCCTCTCCGCATACGAGCGAAGACACCCCCGATCACGATGAGGAACTGGTGTAATGCTCGAGATCATGCCGCTGCTGCTATTCGTATGTATTTGTGGAGTCCTGATGCTGGGCTATCCAGTGGCCTTGTCACTGGCAGGCACGGCGCTGGCTTTCGCTGGACTGGGCATGGGACTGGATGCCTTGGGAATTACAAATGGTGTCTTCGATGCCAGCTTCCTGTCGGCAATGCCCAATCGCCTTTACGGCACCATGACCAACCAGACTCTGCTGGCCGTACCACTGTTCGTGTTGATGGGCGTATTGCTGGAGAAGTCGAAAGTTGCCGAGACCCTGCTAGACGCCATGGCGCTGATGTTCGGCTCCTTGCGCGGCGGGCTGGGCATCTCCGTCACCATCGTGGGCATGCTACTGGCCGCCTCTACCGGTATCGTCGGTGCCACCGTCGTGACTATGGGCCTGCTATCACTGCCGACCATGCTCAAGCGTGGCTATGACCCATCACTAGCGACCGGTGCCATCTGTGCCACCGGCACGTTAGGACAGATCATTCCCCCCTCTATCGCACTGGTACTGCTGGGCGACGTGCTGTCCTCGGCCTACCAGCAGGCGCAGCTGTCGATGGGCATCTGGAGCCCGAAGACCGTCTCGGTGGGCGATCTATTCATCGGTGCCCTGATCCCGGGTCTGATTCTGGTCGTCGCCTATATCGTCTACATTGCCATCATCGCGTGGCTGAAGCCTGAGAAGGCGCCGGCTGTCGATCGCGATGCGCTGCTGGAAGAGCTTGGGCACACTGGGAGTATCGCCTTGTTGCTGCTCAAGGGTCTGGTACCGCCGATCATATTGATCGTCTGTGTACTAGGCTCGATTCTTGGCGGGCTGGCAACGCCAACAGAAGCGTCTGCCGTAGGTGCCTTCGGTGCATTAATGCTGGCCGTCGCCAATCGTAAATTGAGCATCAAGACACTCACAGAGGTCGTGCGCTCCACCACTCATGTCACCTCGATGGTGTTTCTGATTCTCATCGGTGCAGCGCTGTTCTCACTAGTCTTCCGCGGCTTCGGCGGCGAAGAAGTGGTCACCGAGATCTTCGAGAACATGCCGGGCGGTGTCGTCGGTGCCACCCTGGTAGTGATGCTGGTGATCTTCCTGCTCGGCTTCATTCTAGACTTTATCGAAATCACCTTCGTGGTAGTACCGATCGTCGGTCCGGTGCTGCTGGCCATGGGGCTCGACCCCATCTGGCTGGGCATCATGATCGCCATCAATCTACAGACGTCCTTCCTGACGCCACCCTTCGGTTTCGCGCTGTTCTATCTTAGAGGCGTGGCGCCCAAGGAAGTCACGACCAGTCAGATCTACAAGGGCGTCATCCCGTTCATCTTGATTCAGCTGTGCATGCTAGCTGCGCTGGCAGCCTTTCCGGGACTCGCGACCTGGCTACCAGCCCAGTTCTGAGGGTAGATAACGAAACAAAAAGCCGTCCACTGGGCGGCCATATAAAAAACGGCGGGGCTTGCCCCGTTGGCTGATGGGAGAGCCGCCATGCGGCTCATGCAGATGTGTCATATCCGGTGGCCGCTCGGCGGCACACCCTCTGCCCACAACTTGTCCACAAAAACAATCGGGCACTTCAAGGAGCACGCCATGCAACTCAACAAGCTCGCCTTCGGTATCGCCGTCGGTACCATGACGGCCATGGGCACCCTGCCAGCAATCGCCAATGCTGCCGATACCTACAGCTGGAAGATGGTCACCTCGTGGCCGAAGAACTTCCCCGGTGTTGGCCAAGGGCCTGAGCGTCTCGCACGACTGGTCGATGAGATGTCCGATGGACGCCTCAAGATCAAGGTCTATGGCGCAGGTCAACTGGTACCGGGCTTTGAGGTTCTCGATACTGTCTCGTCCGGTACTGCACAGATTGGCCACTCAGCTTCCTATTACTGGAAGGGTAAGTCGCCGGAGGCACAGTTCTTCGCTGCCGTGCCATTCGGTATGACTGCTCAGGAGATGAACGCCTGGCTGCATTATGGTGGCGGGCTGGAGCTGTGGAACGAGGTCTACGACAAGTTCGGTGTTGAAGTGATGGCGGGTGGCTCATCTGGCGTCCAGATGGGCGGCTGGTTCAACAAGGAGATCAACTCTGTCGCTGACCTTGATGGCCTCAAGATGCGTATGCCAGGTCTTGGTGGCGATGTCATGCAACAGATGGGCGTAGCCACCGTCAGCATGCCGGGTGGCGAGATATTTACCTCTCTGCAGTCTGGCGCCATTGATGCTACCGAGTGGATCGGGCCGTACAACGATCTGGCTTTCGGCCTCTATCAGGCAGCCAAGTACTACTACTATCCGGGCTGGCACGAGCCGACCGTCACCTTCGAAGCCATCGTCAACGACGAGGCCATGGCCGAGCTACCGGATGATTTGAAAGCTATCCTCCGCTCTGCAGTCCGCGACGTGAACCAGGACATGCTCGACGAGTACACCGCACGCAATAACGATGCACTCGAGACATTGATCAACGAACACAAGGTCGAGCTGCGCCGCTATCCACAGGACGTGCTGGACAAGGCTCGCGAGCTATCGCAGGGTGTCGTGAAGAAGCTTGGCGATTCCAACGAGCTGGCGGGACGCATCTATGAGTCCTACACCACCTTCGAAGGCAAGGTCGAGAAGTGGCACGAAGTGTCCGAGCAAGCCTACCTGAATGCCCGTAATCCAGAAGGCATCAAGTAAGACAGTACCAGAACTCGACCCGAGCACCTTACGCGCTCGGGTCACCGCTCCAATGCTTGCAGCCGCTTCTTCGGGAGCGGCTTTTTTGTGCCTCCACGCGGCACCGTTATCAGTGGCTTATCAATGGGAGTATCAGCTCTCAAGCATAAATGTCACTGGTCCATCATTGAGCAGCGAGACCTGCATATTGGCTCCGAAGCGCCCAGTTTCAATCCCAACGCCCAACTCTTCACCACACCGTCCCGCTCGTTCGACCAGATACGCGAAGAGGCGCTCGCCCTCGGCAGGCGGCGCAGCAGCAGAAAAGCTCGGCCGCATACCGCTGCCAGTATTCGCCGCCAACGTGAACTGGGAGACCAGCAACAAGCTACCACCTGCCTGCTGCACGTTGAGGTTCATCTTGTCTGCCTCATCGGCGAACACACGGTAATGCAGCAACTTATGCAAGAGTTTGTCAGCACGCGCTTCATCATCGCCTTTCTCGATCCCCACCAGCACCAGCAGACCGCTCTCGATAGCGCCAACGCTCTCATTTTCTACCATCACCTCTGCCTGGGTGACGCGCTGGATCAACGCTCGCATACAATTTGCTCCTGGAGGTCGGGATGATCATCACTGGCTCATGGCCACGGACTGATGAATTGGTCGAGCATATCAGACAAAAACGCCCCGCAGGCTTCGGCCTGCGGGGCGTTTTTGTCATCTCACATTGAATCAAATCGTACCCTCATACGCGCCTGTACTCATGTGCGCATGGACGTCAGTTGGCAAGACTCGGCAGGAACAGCGCAATCTGCGGGAACAGCATCAACAGCACTGTGGCCAATAGCAGCAGCGCGATGAAGGGAGGTGTGCCACGAATGACCTCCATATACGGTTTTCGGAAGACCGCCACCGCCGTAAAGATATCGCAGCCGAAGGGGGGCGTTGCCGAGCCGATCGCCGCCTGTAGAGTCACCAGCGTGCCGACGAGGACCGGATCAAGGCCAGCGGCATCGACTGCTGGCGCAAATACTGGCGCCAGAATCAGAATGACCACGATGGGATCAACGAACATGCAGCCCACGAAGTAGGCCACCGCGATCACCGCCAGCAACGCCAGGGCGTGTTCTGACAGGTAAGGAATGTACCCGCCGAGAATGGCATCCGGAATCTTGGCGAACGAGATCATCCATGAGAAGCCAGCACCCGCCGCGACGAGGATGAAGACCACCGCCGTGATCAAGCCGGTCGAAAAGGCGACGCTGGGCAGGTCTTTCAGGGTCACGCCACGGTAGATCAGCATTTCCAGAATCAGCGCATAGATCACCGATACCGTCGCTGCCTCAGTGGGCGAGAACATCCCCGAATAGATGCCACCAATGATGATGACAGGGAAGCCGGCAGGCAAGCTGGCGCGCTTGAGCGCCTTGAACCGTGACGGCCAGTCAGCCTTGGGCTGTGGCTGGATGCCCAGCTTCCACGATTTCCACATGCAGTAGAGAGAGAACAGCACCAGGATCAACAGCCCCGGGCCGATACCGGCGATGAATAGATCACCGACCGACGTGCCGGTTGCGACGCCGTAGATGATCATGCCGATAGACGGCGGAATCAACAGCGCAATATCCGAGGCATTGATGATCAGCGCAATCGTGAACTTGTCGCTATAGCCTGCCTCCAACAGCCGTGGGCGTAATGGCCGCCCCATCGCTACCACCGTGGCCTGGGTAGAGCCGGACACAGCGCCAAACAGAGTACAGCCCAACGCCGTCGTTACCGGCAAGCCGCCACGCCAATGGCCAACAAAGCGTTCGACCACATCCAGTAGACGCTGTGCCGTCGAGCCCTTGAGCATGATGTCGGCCGCCAGGATGAACATCGGAACCGCTGTCAGCACTACTGGCTGCAGGCCACCAATCATCTGCTGAATCACCAGTTCGGGCTTGAGGAAGGGAAAATCACTGAACAGCAAAAAGAAAGTACCAACACTCAGCGGCACCATCATGGGCACCCCAAGCAGCAACAGCCCTACCATCACGAGCAGGATCCACATGGGCAGCTCCATCCTTAGACCAGATACATGTTGTTTTTAAAAAATGCTAGTCAGCCAACAAGCCCCCAAAGGCCTCACAGACATGGCTGACGAAGATTCCTTACAAGGCACCGCTACCATCAGGCTCATCGTTCTCATCAATTTCTGATGTCTGCCAAGACAGCCATGATCCACTGGCAAGCAGGTTGCGCATGACCGCCATCAAGTATTGCAGTGCTCCCAGTGCCAGTCCGACAGGCACCACAGCATAGAGAATCGCCAACGACCAACGCAGCGAGGGTGTCACGCGCCCCGATTTCGCCAGACTCTGGAGATAGTCGACCGCCAGCCATGACAGATACGCCAGCAGCGCACAGGTAATGACCTGCCCCAGTATCAGCAATGTCTTGCGCAGCCAGGGCGGCGTAAAGTCCAATAACGCCGTCACACGAATATGGCGACCAGCACGTGCACCGTAGCTAATCCCCAGAAAGGTCAGCCACAGCTGCAGAATTTGCATTAGCTCTTCAGTGAACGGCAGACTGTGATTGAACACATTACGCCCGATGACGTTGGCGATACTGGCCGAGGCCATACCGAGGACACACACCACGATCAGCCAGCGTTCGACGTGTGCCAGACCACGGTCACTGCGCTCAAACAGTCCAGCCATGCCACGCAGTGATGCTGGCAAATGTGCAAGCGGATCTGGCGGTGCACCACTGCCGTCTGCAGCAGAGTGAGAATCAGATGATGAAGACTGGTTCATGGAGCAGTTTCCTGTCGGCTTGGCTTCCGGTTGCTTGGGCTTTTCATCCATCGCTTGGTTTTTTTATCAATAGAAAAGCCATTGCGTGGCTAATTCCTCCAAGATAAAACCAATTACTAGCGTTATTCGTTGGATCATGGCGAGCAGTCACCATTGTTTCCGTTCTAGGCAAACATGTTCTAGCTTTATTAGTGATCATGACTCGTATGACACAAGGAACCTGATTGACATGTCAGCGTGCCACGCACGCTACATCTGCATGAATCAGTAAGCGGCAAGTATCAGACAATAATGCTGAAAAACCTCATGATTCATAATAATTTCTAATCACATCATCCAATTTGGTAATTTTTTTATTATATTAAGGATGGCAATATTATCTAAACGATGCAAGCTGGACAGCGGGTGAGCGGCCAAGCCACCCGATGCTGATGGAAAACAGACAAGGAGAACAAGATGACCATGCAGTGGACCCCGTCACCCGAACAGACCCGCGAGACGACCCAACCACAGGTACCTGTTCGCCTTTCCGCGCTGATCAAGGGAATCGCACTAGCCTCCAGCCTTGGCGTATCAGCCTTCGCCTCTGCTGGCGTTCAGGCAGATACCTGGCGTTTCGCGCTGGAAGAGGTTTCCGGCAGCGTACAGGATGCCTATGCACAGGAATTCAAGCAGCGTATCGAGAAGGCATCCGAGGGTGATATCGACGTTGAGATCTACCCCTATGGCGCACTGGGCACCTCTTCCCAGCTCACCGAGCTTGTGCAGAGTGATGCTATCCAGCTGACTTTCGCCTCACCCGGCCACTTGGCCTCGGTGATTCCAGAAGCAGGCGTTTTCACGTTGCACTTCCTGTTTTCTGACGACAATGCCGTCAACGAAAAGGTACTGGGCAACTCCAAGGCCATCGACATGCTGTCAGAGGCCTACACCGAGCAGAATCTACAGTTGCTGGGCGTCATTCCGGAAGGCTGGATGGTGTGGACCGGTAATCGCGACATCGAGAAGCCGGCTGATATGGATGGCTTCAAGATTCGCACCATGACGTCACCCATTCTGGTTGAGACCTATCGCGGCTACGGTGCTAACCCGACGCCGCTGCCCTATTCCGAGGTTTACTCCGGCCTGCAGCTGGGACAGATCGACGGCCAGGTCAATCCGGTATTCGCTATCGAGGAAATGAGCTTCTACGAAGTTCAGGACTACATGATTCAGGCTAAGCAGGCGCAGTTCATCACCACTCTGGTGGCCTCCAGCGACTTCTACTCGGGCCTGGATGACGATCAACGCCAGGTTCTGGATAAGGTGACCAATGAGATGCGTCCCTACATCTTCGAGAAGCAGGAGCAGTACAATGCTGACCGCCTCGAAAAAATCAAGAAGGACAGCGATATCAAGATCATCACGCTAACTGACGAGCAACGCGATGCCTTCCGCCCAGAAGGCGAGAAAGGCTGGAAGGTCTTCCGCGAACAGGCGGGGGAGCGTGGCAGCAAGATACTCGATACCCTGCAGGCCGATATCAAGGCTGCTGAAGGCGAGTAAATCGCATCATCCGGAGTGGTCATATCCACTCTGGCCAAGATGAAAAAAACGCCCCTGCCGGTTATCCGGTAGGGGCGTTTTTTCGAGTCAATCAGACAGTAATCGTCGCCGTCATTCAGGCACTGCCTTGGAGCCTACCTCTCTGGCCGGCCCCTTATTGGCCCAGCAGCTGAGCGCGAAAATCGTCTTGCGCTGGCGTATCACCCAGCCAAATCGCGAACAGGCCATTGGCCAGTGCCAGCGAGTCACTACTGAAGATAACCGAGTCATTGAGCGTCAGTGTCAGCGCCCCTCTTCCTCCCCCTGCAGGCTGCCACTGCAGCGCGTAGCGATCACCCGGTACCACGCTACGATAGGCGGCATTGAACTCTTTCAGCGCCGACTCGACAGCCGCAAAATCACTCGCCGAAAGATTCTTGCGCACGCCCTTGGTTGTCGCCTTGACGAAATCTTCAGCATCAATGGCATGGAAATACTCCAACACCAAACGCCGCGAGATATCATTCAAGGGCGCTGGCCGTGGGCGTCTAGCATCCTGATAGTAAGCGCCGACATAGGCGTCCCACACCATGTAGGTGAAGAGCCCAGTACCGATCAGCATCATTGACTGGCCGCCAGGCGCGTCGATCTGATCAGCAAAGCTCACATCCTTGATCTCGGCAGCCAACACCTGCGGGCTCACGGCAGCCGCCATACAGGCCGCCAGACTGACCGCTAGCAGTCGAGGCTGAAACGCGCGAAGCAAAGGCAGACGGAACAGTGATGAAGTCATGGCTTTCACTCGTCAATGAAGCAACAGGATAGGAAACATCAACCTCATCACGCCGCTCCGAAAGGGGCCCGCGACAGAGAACCACTTATCACCACAGCGCATGAAAGTGATGCACAGGGCCGCGGCCTTTACCCACGCTGAGTTGATCCGATGCACGCAAGGCACCCAACAGCCATTCACGAGCCTCTTCCACGGCCTGTGGCAATGACCGCCCCTGAGCCAGACGTGCCGTAATGGCAGAGGACATTGAGCAACCAGTACCATGCAGGTTATCGGTCTCGATACGTGGCGCACACAGCCACTGCTCTCCCGCATCACTGACCAGCAAGTCATCACATGCCTGCCCCTCAAGCGCCCCGCCCTTGATCAGTACCGCCTTCGCACCTCTAGCGCGTAGCTCTCGCGCGACTGCCGGCATATCACTGCGGCCGATAAGTCGACGCTCGCCTAGCAGTACCGCGGCCTCATGCAGATTAGGCGTGATGATATCGGCTAGCGGCACCAGATACTTGGCCACGGCGCTGATGGCAGCATCATCAACCAATGCATCACCACTCTTGGCAACCAGTACCGGATCCAACACGATCCACGGTGGACGACGCTGGGCAAGCCGATCTGCCAGCATTTCCACGACTTGCGGGTCTGCGACCATGCCGATCTTGGCGGCACGAATATCAAGATCATCCAGTACGGCGTCCAGCTGCGCGGCAATGAACTCGCGCGATACGACCTCTACACTACGCACACCACAGGTATTCTGGGCGGTGAGCGCAGTGATCACACTGGCTCCATAAGCCCCCAGTGCGGAGAATGTCTTGAGATCCGCCTGAATGCCGGCTCCCCCCGAAGGGTCAGAACCCGCAATCGTCAGGACGCACGGAATAAGCATGCAAGAAACTCCCGAAAAATAGCATGAACATGCCACCAGCATACCCGAGCTGGACGGGGAAGAAAGCCACCATGACAGCCCTCACACCATGACTAGTGGAAGACTCACAGATGGATGAAGTCACATCGCTACTATCACTGGCATTGATTGCACTCGCCAGCGCCACGCTGTTACCCGGTGGATCGGAAGCGGCATTGGCCGGGCTCTGGTGCCAGGGGCAGACACCGTGGCTATTGTGGATCGCCGCGACGCTGGGCAATACGCTCGGCAGTCTGATCAACGTCGCCATGGGACGAGGGGCACGCCGCCTGCGTACTCGGCGCTGGTTCCCCGTATCACGCCGAGCATTGGCCCGCGGCACGCTCTGGTATCGTCGCTTCGGTGCCTGGAGCCTGCTACTGAGCTGGGCACCCGTGGTCGGCGACCCGCTGACCGTGCTGGCGGGAGTCTTCCGACTCGCATGGTGGAAGAGCGTGGTATTGATCGTGATCGCCAAGGGTGGGCGCTATGCCCTACTGCTGCTGGCCGCAGATCAATGGCTGAGCGGATGGTGTCGCTAGAGAGGTGCTGGCAGGCTTACCAACGCAAGCACCCATCGGCCAAGTGAACAAAACAGTGATTATGGGCACCGCTATACTGCACCGCGATTTCCGTGGGAGCGTGCTATGCTGACAGTCACATGCTGCAGCGCACAATAATGACGATATATCCCTATCGTTACCGCCAAGATGCTACGTAAAAGAGGCATCTGCGAAGGCGGTACCCTACCGGGAATAGCGGCGCTGCCGGAGAGGAGAAGGTTTCATGCGTGATACATCCTGCGACTTCTGTGCCGACGCGCTCAATATCCTGGTACTCCAGGGCGGCGGCGCCTTGGGCGCTTACCAGATTGGCGTATTTGAGGCACTCAGCGAAGCCGGTATCCAACCAGACTGGGTTGTCGGCACTTCTGTCGGTGCCATCAATGGTGCACTGATTGCCGGCAACCCGGATGGTGAGCGCCTGCAAGCGCTGGAAAAATTCTGGTATGGCATTGCCCAGCCCGCCACCAGCATGGGGGCAGCCTTCCACCCCTGGGAGCGCAGCATCGCACGTACCTCGGCGATGGTATTCGGCATTCCGGGCTTCTTCCGCCCGCGACCGCTATGGACAGTGCCGCTGTGGCAAAGCTTCTTCGGTGAGCCGCCCAGCCTTTACGACACCGAGCCGCTAGGCGACACACTCAATCGACTGGTGGATTTCGAGCGCCTCGACGCGCGTCATCCCGAGAATGTGCGCCTGTCCGTCGGCGCGGTGAACATCGGCAGTGGTGCACTGCGTTATTTCGACTCATCGCATGAAGCGCTGGACCATCGCCATATTCTCGCCAGTGGCGCACTCCCTCCCTCTTTCCCGCCAGTCTGGATCGATGGTGAGGCCTATTGGGATGGTGGCCTCTACTCCAACACGCCCGTCAGCTGGGTTCTGGCCGAGCACCCGCATGGCGAGACGGTCGTCAATTGCTATGTCATCGATCTGTGGAGTTCCGACGGCAAGGTGCCTGAAACACTTCAGGAAGCGCAGTTACGTGAGAAGGATATTCAGTATTCCAGCCGTGCGGGCGAGCACTTGAACCTGCTGGAAGAGAATCAGACGCTGCGCATGGGCATCGAGAATCTGGCGAATCATCTGCCAGAAAGCTTACGGAAAATGCCGGAGATTCAGGAAATTCTCTCCATGACCCAAAAGCCTTCCATCAATGTAGTGCGATTGCTGGCGGCGGCGCGACCTGGTGAAACCTCGCTCAAGGACATCGATTTCTCGCGCGCAACCATCGATGCGCGCAGAGGCAGTGGTTACGACGACATGCACGAAGTACTTAGTCGCTGCAGTCAGTTTGCGCCGCTACCACACAACATTGGCGTGATCGTGCGTAACTTCACCCGCGATGTCGACGGTGAGCTGATCAGCCTATCGACGCCAGAAGCCAGCCCGGTGCACGGTGAGAATGAGGGCGACCTCCCGACTCAAGCCGTCGGCAGCTAACGGCTAGCCCAGACTATCCACACCCTCTTTGCTTGCCACGGGGTGTGGATAACACAGTCTCAGCCCATGATGTGTGCGGCGCCTAGCCGGCAACATTCCTCTGCCGTCAGCTCTCGCCACTCACCTATCGCTAACCCCTCCAGACTCAATCCTGCCACTGACTCACGATGCAGCCACACCACGCGATTGCCCAGTGTGCGCCACAGACGTTTGACGTGATGATGGCGACCTTCGTGCAGCGTCAGGCGCACTTCATCCGCCGCTAGAAACACCAGCGTGGCGGGCAAGGTAGGCCGTGGATCATGTTCCAGCAATACGCCTTCCGCCACGCATGCGACGGCACTGGCTCGCTCAGCGACTGACAGCGGCGACTCCAATCCCATGCGATAGATCTTGGCGGGGCCTTCGAGTCCGGCATCACTGATGCGTGCCGACACATCACCATCGTTGGTCAGCAGCAGCGCACCGGTCGTGGCGCGGTCCAGTCGGCCGACGTGATGAATTTCCTGTAGCCAGCCATCGTCTTCACCGCGCATCTCAAGTGAGATCCGCAGTACATCGATGACGGTGGGATGCTCAGCATCATGGCAAGCAGTGACGATGCCAGCAGGCTTGTTGAGCAGGACATGGCGGGGGCGACGCGCGACCTGCAAGCAGGTGCCCGGTGGCGAGTCGGTGTGTGACAGCACGAGCGTATCGAAAGGCCCGACTTCATGCAGCGGGTCACGCACAGTGAGCCCGTTGACCTGTACCTGCCCCGCCGCCAATGCCTGCAAGGCAAGGCGGCGGTTCAGCTGTGGCTGGCGCGTCAGCCAGCGATCCAACCGCATCGGTCAGTCCGTCGCCTTGAGTTGGGTTTCCATCTCTTCCAATGCTTCCTGAGCCTCGAGCCACTCTGCTTCAGCAGTATCCAGACGGTTCTTTATCTCGCCCTGACTGGCCAACAGCCTGGTCAGCTCTGCCTTGCGATCTGCCTCATACAGCGTGGCATCGCCCAGTGCCTCCTCGATCTTGTCCAGCTCGCCCTGCGCCTTGCTCATCTGCTGTTCGGCCTTGTCACTGACCTTCTTGAGCGGACGCAGCTTCTCGCGCAGTTCGGCGGCCAGACGCCGTGCCTCCTTGCGGTCCGGCGTGCGCGTGCTGTCGACCCCTGCATCGGCATCCTTCTGAGCGCGCGCTTCACGGCGCTCACCTTCGGCACGTGCCTTGAGCCAGGCACGATAGTCATCGAGATCACCATCGAAGGGTGTCACGCGTCCATCAGCAATACACCAGAACTCATCGACGCAGGCACGCAGCAGGTGACGATCGTGCGAGACGAGAATCACGGTGCCCTCAAACGTTGCCAGTGCATCGGTAAGTGCCTCGCGCATGTCGAGATCAAGGTGGTTGGTCGGCTCATCCAGCAGCAACAGATTCGGTTTCTGCCACGCAATCAATGACAGCGCCAGACGCGCCTTCTCGCCACCGGAGAACGAACCCACCAAGGCGTACACTTCATCACCGTGGAAGCCGAAGCTGCCAAGGAAGGTACGCACTTCCAGCTCACCCGCGGCCGGCGACAGGCGCAGGATATGGTTGAAGGGCGTCGAGGACAGATCGAGCCCATCCACCTGATGCTGGGCAAAGTAGCCAATCGCGAGATGCTCACCTGCCGTGCGCTGACCTTCGACCAGATCGAGCTCACCCGTCAGCGCCTTGATCAGCGTCGACTTGCCGGCACCATTGGGGCCAAGCAATCCGATACGCTGGCCGGGCAACAACGAGAAACGCACGCCCGACAGCTGTGGCGTCTTGTCGGGATAGCCAATTACCGCACGGTCCAGCCCCAGCAGGGGATGCGAGATCTTGTCGGCACATGGAATGGTGAAGTGAAACGGCGAGTCGGCTTTTACCGCTGCCGTCTCTTCCATCCGTTCCAGCATCTTCATGCGACTCTGGGCCTGGCGAGCCTTGGTGGCCTTGGCCTTGAAGCGCCGCACGAAGTCTTCGATCTCGGCGCGACGTGCCATGGTCTTCTCGTGCTCGACCTGCTCACGCACCAGTCGCTCGGAACGCGTGCGCTCGAAGCGGCTGTAATTGCCCTTGTAGACCACCAGCTTGCGGCGATCGAAGTGAATGATGTGATCACATACCGCATCGAGAAAATCACGATCATGCGAAATCAACAGCAGCGCGCCGGGATAGCGGGCCAGCCACTGCTCAAGCCACAACAAGGCATCGAGATCCAGGTGGTTGGTCGGCTCATCCAGCAACAGTAAGTCAGATGGCGTGAACAGCGTACGTGCCAGATTGGCACGCATTCGCCAGCCCCCCGAGAAAGCCACCAACGGTTGCGTCAGCTGTGCCTGACTGAAGCCCAGTCCGACCAGCAGCTGCTCGGCACGTGCACGCGCCGTGTAGCCATCGAGAGTATCGAAATGGGCATGCAGCTCGGCCTGACGCTGGTGTGCCTCCGAGGCTTCGGCAGCCGCTAGCGCGCGCTCTGTCTCGCGCAGGGCATGGTCGCCATCGACGACGTAATCGACGATCGGGCGCTCCAGCGCCTCGATTTCCTGCGCCATGTGCGCCACGCGCACGCCGCCCGCCAGTGAAACGGTGCCACTGTCCGGGATCAACTCACCGAGGATCAGGCCAAACAGACTCGACTTTCCGGCACCGTTGGGACCCACGATACCGGCCTTGTGACCGGCATGCAGCGTCAGGTCCGCTTCGTCGATCAGCGGCGCTCCGCCGCGTTGCAGGGCGAGCTGGCGCAGTGCAATCATGACAACCTCGATCAGAAATCCGGGGGACGTCGGCTTCACTGGCATCCTCCCGCAGGAGAGAGCACCATGGCTGGCGTCTCCCGTCAGCGGGAATCCACCACCAGCGAAAAGGCCGACTTGATGGGCGCATATTCTACCGGATTGTGGGACTACGCGCTGTCTCTGTATGACCAGTCAATCGATGTGGCAATGCATGATGGCTCCCTCGGCCTGAAGGATGTCATGAGTGCGTGCCTGTCATTGCAGGAAGAGGCCGGATACGACGTGTGTGAGCTCCTCTGGATCCATTGGCTGGCGGCCAATGGTGTCATGCTGGCGACGTCGCCAACCCGTCTGCTCGAAAGCGTACGCGACTGGCAGAGCTGGATGACCGGCATGCTGCGCGAACGTCGCCAACAGCTCAAACAGGAGCTGATGAGCCACGAGCCCATGTCCGACGACAGTGCCTCGCGCAGATTGGAACGCCTTTATGAGCAGCTGAAGGCCTGTGAGCTGTCCGCCGAGCAGGAAACGCTCGCGCAGCTGGAGGCGCTGAGCCCTGCCAATGATATTGCCCACCTGAACACCCCATTTGCGCGGAGCCAGGACCCGCTACTGGCGTTTCAACAATCGGTTGCGCTACTCAAGGGCCATGCAGGATGGGGCGAGGATGACTCACGTGTGACGCGGACCCTGAACCTGCTGGCACTGACTCGCGTGCCTGCCGTCAAGGCAGATGCGGAACTTGTGCGCGGCTGTTAGAGTCGGAGTAACACTAGGGCACCAGGATAGCCACACTATCCTGGTACCCATCGTGATTTTCGGGCCCGTCTCAGGCCCTTCTCATCCTGAAGGAGTTTTCATGAAACAGCTGGTTAGTGCCGTCGCGCTCGGCGCCCTCCTGGTCACCCCGTTCAGCTTTGCCGCAGACAAGAGTCTCGCGGACGAGCAGGCACAGCTCAGCTATGGCATCGGTGCGACTCTGGGCAAGAGCCTTTCCCAGGACATCACCGATCTGGATCTGGACGCCTTCACTCAAGCCGTGCGTGATGTCTACGCCAAGGGCGACATGAAGATGAGCGACCAGGAAATTGCAGACTCGCTCTCCAAGTTCCAGCAGAAGAAGATGGAAGAACAGAAAAAGGTCGTCGAACAGGAAGCCACGGATAACAAGACCGCTGGTGACAAGTTCCTCGCTGAAAACGCCAAGGAAGACGGCGTGAAGACACTGGATTCCGGCCTGCAGTATAAGGTACTGAAGTCCGGTGAAGGCGAGAGCCCCGCCGCTGAAGATACCGTCAAGGTAAACTACGAAGGCAAGCTGCTGGATGGCACCGTCTTCGATAGCTCCTATCAGCGTGGCGAACCGGTTAGCTTCAAGGTCAACCAGGTCATCAAGGGCTGGCAGGAAGCACTGCAGGAAATGAGCGTCGGCGATACCTGGATGCTCTATATCCCGGCTGACCTTGCCTACGGCAAAGCCGGCACTGGCGGCCCGATCGGCCCGAACGAGACACTCTCCTTCAAGGTTGAGCTACTCGACGTGACCAAGGCTGACGCCAGCAAGTAAGACCGACTTGGTAGCACCACCTCATGTCGGTAACAGAAGAGCCGCCCCAAGGGGCGGCTCTTCTTGTTTGGCTGGTACCATCTCCACGAAGCAGAACATCGATACTTGCTAATATCCGATAAATACTTGCACGGAAGTGTGGCAAAAATTGCTCGACCACCCTGTGGATAAATCTGTGGGGAAGCTATTGACCACAGGTTGATAATTCAGGGCCAAGAACACCAATGCGGCAGTGATACTGTCTGGATGCAAAGTGAACACTGACTTCCATCCATGCAGTCAATTATCGCAACCCACTGTTTTAAATAGATATAATAAATTCACTATTTCAGCGACTGCGTTGCAGGTTTGGTACATCATGATTATCCACAAAATTTCCAACCACCACTTGCCAACTTGTGGATAATGTGTATTTACCATCGGATTCTGGTAGGCATCGCATGACTCCGGCGGAGACTGATAACACCTCGCAGGTCAGCTACTCGCGGGTCTCGTTCAATACACGTGTCAAGCCAGCCCGAATGCCTGCAGCACCCGGCGTAAAGGGAATACGGTCGTAGATTCGGCCCTCGTTAGATACGAGATAAAGCGCTGCACCGTGATCAATGGTGTAGCCCAGTGCCGAATCCGGTGCTTCGACACGGCGATAGCTGACACCGTAGCGACGCGCGATCTCGGCCAATTCTTCATCACTACCGGTGACACCGATGAAGCGCGGCCCGAAATGCCCCGTGTACTCAGCAAGGCGCGCAGGAGTGTCGCGCTCAGGGTCCAGCGAGATCATCACTGGTACAACACGGGCAGCAGTGGCGGGAGGCAACTCCGCCATCACCTGACGCAAGGCAGCCAGCGTCATTGGGCAGACATCCGGACATTGGGTATAACCGAAGTAGAGCGCGACGACGGGAGCGGCACCTACGCTAGCCGCCTCGCCCATACTGACATCTGACAGACGGAATTCACCTTGCGCTGACATCAGATGAATGGGGCCACCGAGACTCGCCCACGCTTGCATGCCGGAGACAGGAGCAAGATCACGCTGCGCCTGCTGCCAGGCCACCCCGGCACCCACTAACGCCACCAACCCGATCGCTCCCAGCATCAGCCAAGTGTTGATCCGCTTTTTCTCTTCGCGCATGCCCTACTCCTGATTTTTACGCTCCGATACTTGAGCGTCAGCTTCCTGAGCGCCTGTCGCTATCATGTGCAGAGCGTGAGCGTCTCTCGTTACGAAATAGCTGATTCACCGAGCTCTCTAGCTGTTCTGCGGTAGACGCCTGCGGATGGCTGTCGAAGTCAAACCAGCTGCCGAGGCGCCCACGCTCAGTCGTGACAATGATCTGCGCTCGCCACGCCATGGTCGCACTACTGCAAAATCCCAACTGTCCTTCGCCAAGCCATTGCTGGCGCTCAGCACTTGGAGCATCAGTGGTCGCCAACATGCTGCGTTTGACGCCCATATCCATGTGGCGCCCGATAAAATCGACCTCCACGCCCTCTGGTGTCACGCCTTCGGTCACGACATGAATACCCAGTGGCGTCAGCGGGCTGATATCGCCCTCAAGCGAAAGCGTCACGCGACCAAAGCGGCCAAGTTCAGCGCTGCAGGGAGCATGGCTCAGCTCACAGGACTGGTTAGGCGCAAACCAGGTGACCTTGCCGTTACTGCCGTCACGCACAAGGTAGTAGTCGATCAGGTAGTACAGCGAGACCACGATCGTGATCAGCGTTACCACAATCAGCAGATTGAGCAGCGGTGGGCGAGCATTATCATCTTCGGCGCGATACATGGCAGTTCCGGTGACAGTCCGGCGTACAGCCGGAAAGGAAAAGTAGATATTGCTCAGCCACATGTCGCAAAAACAACCGAGCATGAAACCCAATACGACACATGAATGAATGCGGCAATATGTGACTCATGGCAAGCTTATCAGGCTGGCCTTTGGCACCCAGTATGCCTTCCCACACAATCAGACAAGGAATCAGAATGGCAAGTGTACAGCAGGCGCTTGGCCCCCTCTTCCTCTTGATCGTCATCGGGGCGCTGCTGGGCTGGAAACGCTTCCCGGGCGAAGGCTTCTGGAATGAGATGGAGCGACTGATCTACTACGTCCTGTTCCCCGCCATGCTGCTTTCCACACTGGCACGCGCCGACATGGCGAGTGTACCCGTCATTCCGCTGGCTAGTGTGATGCTGGGCGCCATGCTGCTGTTCTCCGCAGCCCTGTGGCTATGCTGGCGGCATGCCCCTGACTGGCTGAGTCGACAGCTAGGCGATGCGGCCTCATTTACCTCGCTGTTTCAGGGCAGCATCCGCTTCAACAGCTACGTCGGTGTCGCCGGTGCTGCAGCATTGCACGGCACAACAGGCGCGACCGTCGCCGCCGTCGCGCTGGCTCTGATGGTGCCTGTCGCCAACCTGTTGTGCGTGATGGCCTTCATTGCCGCGGGAACCCTTGGAGAAGGCGGTTTTCTGCGCTCACTCAAGGCGCTGTCACGTAACCCACTCGTCCTCGCCTGTCTGGCAGGTACCGCACTGAATCTCAGTGGTGTGGGTCTGCCGGGCTGGAGCGGCGATACACTCGCGCTGTTGGGCAGAGCGGCTCTGCCGCTAGGACTGGTCGCCGTCGGCGTTGCGTTGCGTCCGCGCGTACTGCTCGCCAGTGGCAGCGTGGCTTGGCTTGCGAGCCTTCTCAAGCTATTGGCAATGCCTGCCCTGGTCGTGGTGCTGTGCCAGCTGGCTGGCCTGACGGGAGTCGCGCGTGATGTAGCGATTCTGTTTGCCGCGCTGCCGACGGCAACCTCGGCCTATATTCTCGCTCGTCAGATGGGCGGTAATGCCGAATTGATGGCAGCGCTGATCACGGCACAGACCCTGTTGGCCATGCTGACGCTGCCGTTCTGGCTGTCTATCTGATGTAAAACACGCATTCCCCGTAGAGCAGACAAGAAAAAGGGCATCCCCATATGAGGATGCCCAAGACCGTGACTAGCTTGATGAGGAGAAACACCGTAGCGGGGGCCTGACTCCGCCACTACGGATGGGCTTGCGCCCTGCGATGTCTGCCCGGACACCGCCTATACAAGATAATCATTCTCATTTGCTTTTGCAAGGCAAACGCGAACAATTTCTATTTAAGTTTTGTCTTGTGCATCTTCCAGCCCAAAGACTCTCAGCTCGCCGTGCAGTTCGACATCCAACACGTCCAATGCCTCAGCACGTGCCAGCCCTTCTCGCTCGGCACGATATAGGTGCGGCGTCATGGTCAGCAGATCACGAATCTGGTCATTACCACTCAGTGACAGTCCTGCATGCAGGTGCTGCACGTCGCCCTGTGGTGTGAAGCCGGCCGCTACTGCGGCACTCAAGCCGGCTTCGCCACGCGCGGGTTTCAGCTCACGGTAGAGAATCTTGCGCAGGGCCAGCAGGTGCCCGCTGCCCGCCTCCAGCAATACGACACGTCCCCCAGGCTTCAGTACACGGGCGAATTCCTGCCATACCGGGAATCCGAAGGCGCAGATCACGACATCCAGACACGCATCCGCCAGCGGCAAGGCAGCATTGGTCCCGACCAGCCAGGCCGCATCGCGTGACTGCCTGGCGGCGGCCAACACGGCATGCTTGGAGATATCCAATCCTGCCGCTTCCAGCGTCACGCCACGAGCATGTGCTCCGTGCGCCAATTGGCGTAGATAGAAGCCTTCGCCACACCCGGCATCCAACACGGCCAGTGGATCAGCACCGGATGACGCGATATCTGCCTCAACTTCCTCCAGCACACGCTCTGCCAACGCCGTGGCCAGTGGCTGGTAGCCTCCCAGTGCGAACAGTCGCTGGCGTGCCATCACCATTCCCTTGCTGTCACCAGGGTCGAGGCTACGCTTGCGCTGCACCGGCAGCAGATTGACATGCCCTTGGCGGGCGATATCGAAACGATGTCCATCGACACAGCACCAGCTCTGGCCATCGCGCTTCAGTGGCTGAGCATCCAGCGGACAGATCAGGGCTGTCAGTGGTGTCATCGTGGGGCGATCAGCCGAATCGGCAACAAGCGACGTCATGGATAGCAACTCTCGGGACGAGAAAGGGGAGAAAAAGAAAGCGTGTAGTGTTAAACGCAAGCGGCCACCCGAAGGCGGCCGCCATGCACAGCATCAGAACCTGAGAACGGTTCAGTCCTGCTTGACGAAGATCAGGTCCCACACGCCATGACCGAGACGCTCACCGCGCTGCTCGAACTTGGTCAGCGGACGAAAGTCCGGACGCGGTACATAGGGTGCGCTTTCAGCAGGTGCGGTGTTGGCGAAGCCGGAGCTTCGGCCATTTCTTCCGCCATCGCTTCCGCGTAGTTGGCCCAGTCAGTCGCCATATGAAAGTGACCGCTCGGCTTGAGCACACGACGCACTAGCTCGACGAAGGCCGGCTGCACGATGCGACGCTTGTGGTGCTTCTTCTTCGGCCACGGGTCCGGGAAGAATAGCTGGAAGGTGTCAGCACTGCCCGCAGGCACGCAGTCCGCCAGCACTTCCAGTGCATCGTGACGATAGACGCGCAGATTGGTCAGGCCCAGCTTGTCAGCTTCATCCAGTAACTTGCCGACGCCCGGCGCATGGACCTCGATACCGATGAAGTCCGTCTGCGGGTTAGCCTGAGCCTGTTCACACAGTGACTTGCCCATTCCGAAGCCGACTTCAATGACCAGCGGGCCACGACGGCCGAACAAGGCCTCGAGATCCAGCTCGCCCTGTTCATGACGCAAGCCAAGACGCGGGAAGATCTCGTCGAGACCACGTGTCTGGGCCTGTGTCATACGCCCGCCGCGAATCACGTAACTCTTGATGCCACGCTTGCGGGCCACGGCTTCATCGGCCACGGAAGACGTGTCTTGTGCATCAGACGCTTGCGCAGCTGTACCAGCAACGTCAGTAGAGGGGGACGTATCGTCCTGCGGCTTGGTGGTCTCGTCAGTCATGGTGTCGTCTTGGTCTTTGCATGAAACGATGCCGGAGCATCGGGTTCGAATTCAGGTGAGCGGCTAGGCTCAGCCAGTGATCAGGCCAGCTCCCGGCGATGATGCGCGAGCGGTGACGTGGGTCGGCATACGGCCTGCAAGGAAGGCGCCACGCCCTGAAATCACGGCCTGGCGCATGGCATCGGCCATCATCAATGGCTGGCGAGCATGAGCGATGGCGCTGTTCATCAGCACGCCATCACAGCCCAGCTCCATGGCAAAGGCGGCCTCGGATGCCGTTCCTAGCCCGGCATCCACCAGCACTGGCACATTGGCACGCTCGATGATCAATGACAGGGTATGCGGATTGAGAATGCCGAGACCAGAACCGATCAGCGAGCCCAGCGGCATGATGGCGCAGCAGCCGATTTCCTCAAGCTGGCGCGCGACGATGGGGTCATCAGAGGTATACACCATCACGTCGAAGCATCGGCGACCAGCTGTTCGGCAGCCTTGAGCGTCTCAACGACGTTGGGATACAGCGTGTCTTGATCGCCCAGCACTTCCAGCTTGACCAGATTGTGACCATCGAGCAGTTCACGGGCCAGCTTGCAGGTGCGTACCGCATCACGCGCGTTGTAGCAGCCGGCGGTGTTCGGCAGGAAGGTGTAACGGCTGGGAGATAGCACGTCGAGCAGATTCGGCTCATCGCTGCTCTGGCCCAGATTGGTACGCCGTACCGCAAAGGTGACGATTTCCGCACCAGACGTCTCGATGGCCGAGCGCGTCTCGGCCATGTCCTTGTACTTGCCGGTACCGACCAGCAGGCGCGAGGAAAACTCGCGACCAGCAATGGTCAGTGGAGCATCGCCCGGCACTTGGGTCATGGCCTGATTCAGGGTGGCGTCACGCGGTGTCTGGGCAGAACTGTCTGTCATGATGACCTCATCGGGCTGGACGTGAAAAAGATGTCAATCAGGTGGACAAGATGATCAGCCACCACCAATGGCATGCACGATTTCGATACGGTCACCGTCATGCAGACGAGTGCCGGCATGCTCGCTACGTGGCACGATATCGTCATTGCACTCGACTGCCAGTCGCCGCCCCTCAAGACCCAGGCTCTCGACCAGTGCTGCAATGGTGGTGGTATCCGCGACCACGTGATCTTCACCGTTGAGCTGTATCTGCATGCTATCGCTCCCGCGAAAAGAGGCCGCTATTGTAGCGGCTTTGCGTGGGTCGGCGTAAGCATTGGCGCATCGCGCTTACTTATCACCTCTGCCACTTGTTGAAGGAAATCCCGCTATGCACCGCAACGACTCACACTCTCGCCACTGGTGGCTAGCCATGGGCCTGGCCGGCATGTCTACCGTGGCCCTGGGAGCCTTTGCCAGTCATGGTCTGCGCGGCACGCTCAGCCCTGACATGCTGCGCGTTTTCGAGACCGGCGTACGCTACCAGATGTGGCATGTACTGGCGGCCGTCGGGGTACTGGCCTGGCACTCGGTGCAACCGCTGCGCGGCCAGATGCTGACGTTGAGCCTGTGGGCAGCCGGCATGTTGCTGTTCTCCGGCTCGCTGTATGCCTTGGCGACAACCTCATGCACTGCGCTAGGCATCATCACACCCATCGGCGGCCTATTACTGCTGGGTGGCTGGCTAAGCCTCGCCATTACCGGCTGGCGTCAGCACGGTGACGAAGAAAAAGACCACAACACGCTTTAGCAGCAGGCCCAGGCTTCCAGACTTCACTCGTCTACATCGCCTAGTCATCACGCTCGGGCAGCGTATAGGTCGCGGTCACGATGGCGACCGGTTCAGTATCGCCGTGGCTGAACAACTCGATCTCACCAACGGCCAAGCGACGGCCCAACTTACGAAGACGGGCAGTGGCCATCAGATCTCTATCTCCCCGCGCGCGGCGCAGAAAGTGAATATTGAGATCACTGGTCACTGCCATTGGCTCCGGCCCTATCTCACCCAGAATGGCGACATAGAGACACACGTCCGCCAGCGCCATCATCGCAGGGCCGGAGACGCTGCCGCCGGGACGCAGATGCTCGTCCTCGATCGCCAGCCCCATGGTGGCCCAGCCGTCGCCGACGGCCTCGATGGTGCCCATTCGCTGGGGGAAGACATCATCGAGGAAATCCTCGATGGCAGCAGCGTGCATGACGGGCATGGAGTGCTCCTCGACAGAATTACGATAGCCAGCATGATGGCGCTAACCCAAGCATGCCGGAGAATGATGCTGCCAAGGCTAGCGTCAAATGCGAAGTTCGGAAATATTCAGCGCGTAAAAAGCTCCCTCTGAGAGCCTTGTTTTACGCGTGAGACAACAACGGCGGCCCAGGGCCGCCGTTGTTGTCTTGACTCCTGATGAGCCACAGCCGTACAAGCTAGCGCCGCATCAGTGCGCTTGCTGCTTCTTCTCGAGGCGGCGGCGATGCAAGACTGGCTCGGTGTAACCGCTAGGCTGCACGCGTCCCTTGAAGACCAGCTCGCTGGCAGCCTGGAAGGCGACCGAGCCCTCAAGATCATCCGTCATCGGCTGATAGCTCGCATCGTCTGCGTTCTGGCGGTCTACCACGCCCGCCATACGTGCAAGAGTGTTCTGCACCAGCGCAGTATCAACGATGCCATGATGCAGCCAATTGGCAATGTGCTGGCTGGAAATACGCAGCGTGGCGCGATCTTCCATCAAGCCAACATCATGGATATCCGGCACCTTGGAGCAACCGGTCCCGTGGTCAATCCAGCGCACCACATAACCGAGAATTCCCTGAGCATTGTTGTCCAACTCGGCCTGAATCTCTTCGGCGCTCCACTGAGGATTGGTTTCCAGCGGAATCGTCAGCAGGTCATCAAGGCTGGCACGCGGGCGAGTGAGCAGATCATGCTGCACATCCTTCACCGACACCTGATGATAGTGCAGCGCATGCAGCACAGCCGCAGTCGGCGACGGTACCCACGCAGTGTTGGCACCGGCACGCGGATGGCCGATCTTCTGCTCCAACATCGCGGCCATCAGATCCGGCATCGCCCACATGCCCTTGCCGATCTGCGCACGTCCGCGCAGGCCACATTCCAGGCCGATATCCACGTTCCACTTCTCATAGGCCTGAATCCACGCCGAGCCTTTCATGTCGCCCTTGCGCAGCATCGGGCCGGCTTCCATCGAGGTGTGAATCTCGTCACCGGTACGGTCCAGGAAGCCAGTGTTGATGAAGGCCACCCGCGAACTGGCCGCTGCAATACAGCTCTTGAGGTTGACGGTAGTGCGGCGCTCCTCATCCATGATGCCCATCTTGATCGTCGCGTTCGGCAGTCCGAGCAGTGTCTCGACTCGTGAGAACAGTTCGTCGGCGAAAGCGACTTCCTCGGGGCCATGCATCTTGGGCTTGACGATATAGACAGAGCCAGTGCGCGAGTTACCGTGATTGCCTTCGCCCTGAAGGTCGTGAATGGCAATCAGGCTGGTGAAGATGGCATCCATCATGCCTTCCGGCGCTTCACTGCCGTCTTCGAGCAGAATGGCCGGATTGGTCATCAGGTGACCCACGTTGCGGATGAGCATCAGCGAGCGACCATGCAGCACGCGCGGCTTGCCATCGGCACCGATGAAGTCACGATCAGCGTTGAGGCGACGCGTCATCGAGCGACCGTTCTTCTCGATCGTCTCGGTCAGATCACCCTTCATCAGGCCGAGCCAGTTGCGGTAGACCACTACCTTGTCATCGGCATCCACTGCAGCGACCGAATCTTCGCAATCCATGATAGTGGAGAGCGCGGCTTCCATGATCAGGTCACTTACGCCAGCAGGATCAGTTTTGCCGATGGCATGTTCAGCATCAATGACCAGCTCTGCGTGCAGACCGTTATGGGCAAAGACGATGGCGCTCGGCGCGGATTCTTCGCCGCGATAACCCAGGAAGCGCTCCGGCGACTTGAGACTGAGATCACGCCCGGCAACCCGCACCAGTAGATGGCCATCGCGGATCGCATAACCTTCACTGTCGTGATGACTACCGCCTGCCAGCGGTGCAATGGTATCCAGCACCTGACGCGCATAAGCCACGACCTTGGCACCGCGCACGGGATTGTAGGCACCACCGCGTTCAGCACCATCATCTTCACTGACCGCGTCAGTGCCATAGAGCGCATCATAGAGCGAGCCCCAGCGCGCATTGGCGGCATTCAGGGCGTAGCGGGCATTCATTACCGGCACCACCAACTGCGGACCCGCCTGCTGGCAGATTTCGCTGTCGACATTGCTCGTGGTCGCCTCAACGGTGTTCGGCTCTGGTAACAGATAGCCGATCTCTTCCAGGAAGGCTTTATAGACAGTGAGGTCTACCTTGCCCGGATGTTCGCGATGCCAACGGTCAATCTCGCCTTGCAAGGTCTCGCGGATTTCCAGCAACTCGCGGTTGCGCGGTGCCAACTCATGCAACAGGGCATCAACACCCTTCCAGAAAACCGCGGGCGCGATACCAGTGCCCGGTAGCGCCTCCTGCTCAATGAAGTGATGTAGGCCGGCATCAATGCCCAAACGTTCAATGTGAATGCGATCGGTCATGCGTGTGCTCTCCCTGGAAACGAATAGCTGGAAACGTGACGTCAGTGGAATGGTTCACCCGTGAAATGATTCAGCGGTACAACAATTAGCGGCCGAGCGCTTACAGATCACCTCACCATACCTGATGCCATGCCTTGCGGAAGGTGGGGTTTGACCAATGAACAATAGGCTGAAGCCGGATTACCCCTCGATAGACGATTTATCGTCTCGGCTGTCGCTCGGCAACACGCAGGCCGTCATACATCAAGAAACACTGTTCTTTCTATAGCTCGCAGCCGCGCCAGCCGCTAGCATGGCAGCATTATGGAGATGACCATGCCCGATTTCAGTGAACTGCTCGACCACGGCCCTTTTATCCGCCTGCCTGACATGCTGCCGGGCCAGACGTCCAGTCCACTGGAGTGCTATCTGAGCCATTACGGCCTGGATGCCCTGCGCAGTGAAGACATCACGGTACATGCCGGACATCTGGACGCGGGTGGCTTTCGCCTGTGGGCCCAGCTGTGGACGCCACCTAAGCCGCGCGGCACCATCTTTGTGGTGCATGGCTATTTCGATCATCTCGCGCTCTATCGCCACCTGCTGGCGCATCTACTCCGCCAGGGATGGCAGGTCGCCCTGTGGGATCTACCGGGCCACGGGCTATCGTCCGGCGAACCGGCCTCGATTGACGACTTTGGCGATTACGTCGGCTGCCTGAAATTCTTCCAGCAATATCTGGAAACTCGCGAACTGGCACCACGCCCCTGGTTTGGCGTTGGTCAGAGTACCGGCGGTTCAGTGCTGGCCACCGATGCGCTGACGCGCGGCATGGACTCGCAATGGCGTGGCATCGCGCTGCTTGCCCCGCTGGTACGCCCACATGGCTGGCCGCAGTCACGCTGGCTGCACAGCATGGCGCGCCCCTTCATTGACTCCATCCCGCGCAAGTATCGTGCGAATACCAATGATGCGGCCTTCTATGAGTTTCTCAGTACCAATGATCCACTCCAGGCTGATCGGCTGGCAGTGAAATGGGTAACGGCAATGCGCGCGTGGATTCCACGCATACAGGCGCTCCCTCCCTGTCAGCTACCTACGCTCATCTTGCAAGGTGAACAGGATACGACTGTCGACTGGCAGTGGAACCTTGGAGTGCTGGCCAGCAAATTCCCCAATGCACGTATTCATCGTCACCCCGAAGCTCAGCATCATCTAGTCAATGAGGCAGAGCCCATCCGGACTGCACTGTTTGCCGAGCTGGATACCTTCCTCGATGCCCTTTCGCCGCGTGTCGTGCCTGCTCATGCAGGGGATGACGACGCAGGAGCTCCGGCATGCAACGCCTGATGCGCTGGGGCCGCCCGTTGGTCGTGGCGCTGTTGCTCGGGTTACTTGCCGGATGCATGGGTCTGGATAGAGTACCGCGCGCGGAGCGTGACCCGATCTACGGTCTTGGGCAGAGCGCTGCTCGCCTGATTGCCGAGCAGCACTGGTCACCGCCATTGGTGCAACAGGTTCTGCTGCTGGCACCACCCGAAGTGGATGCCACACTCGACACACAGCCCGGCGCGCTGAATGAAGCTCTGACGCGTGCCCTGCTCTCGCTGCAGGACGGCCCTCAAGTGCTTAACTGGAGCAAGGACCGCCCCGGCATCGCCAGCAATCAATGGCGTCTCGAAGCACAGCTCGAGGCCAATGGCGTCCCGCTGATGCTGTCAGACCGTACGCTACAGTCTTATCAACTGACGCTGACACTCGTGCGCAGTACCAGTGCCGAGCGCAACGAGACGCGTGAGTTGATGCTGAGCGGTGCCTTTGATCAAGCCGCGCTAGAGGCACTGGCACACACCCGAACAGCACCCTGATGCCGTAGTGCGCATGCCGATTCTCTGGCGCGCTGATGTTTTGTCCATGTCATGCGCCAACGGCCAGCTTCCTGACGTGCCTGTTTTTCTGACACGCCTCTTTGTTCTGACATACCCACCGTTATCATTTTTCGGAGCCCACATGACCACCGCTCGATCCCGCCGCTTTCTTGCCCACCTTTATCAGGATGGGCCACATAACCCGTTCCCCGGCATCAAGGCGCTGGAACGCAGACTGGGCCACTCGCTGCCATATCAATATGGGTCCAATGAAGGCCTGGATATGCCGCATCGCGAACTGAGCGGCGCGCTGGGCAGTGCACTGGCAGGCCTGAGCCGCAGTTACTCCGACGCCGATGCCTGGCAGTTGCGTCAGCAGTTGGCGGTGCACCTCTCTATTTCCATGGAAAGCTTGTTGGTAGATGCCGGTGCCGACAGTCTGCTGGCCTTGGCCATTAGGGCGACTGTCACTGTCGGTGAGCGTGTCGTGACCAGCGCTGGCACCTATCCGACCCTCGCTTACTTCGCCCGTGCTCAGGGTGCTGAGGTCATCGAAGTCCCTTACTCGGAAGCCTTCGCGGATGCGGCCAATGATGGGCAGTTAGCCCCCGATCTCGCGGCACTGGCTGCTGCAGCGCATGAACACGATGCGCGCATCGTCTACCTCGCCAACCCTGACAATCCCAGTGGCCATCTGCATACCGATGCTGCTGTTCGTACATTGCGCGATGCTCTTCCGGAGCACTGCAGTCTGCTGCTCGACGAGGCCTATCACGACTTCCGTGATGACGCCGCTACCGCAGACAGTGCACCGATGACGGCCACCTTCCGCCTGCGAACCTTCTCCAAGGCCTATGGGCTGGCAGGCTTGCGCCTTGGCTTCATGATCGCAGATCCTGCCGACATCGCTCTGCTGATGAAGGTACGGATTCACTATGCGGTCAGTGCGCCAGCACTGGCAGCTGGCGAACTGCTGCTGTCACATCCTGATGAAGCAGCAGCTCACGTGACAAGCGTCATTGAGGTGCGTGAGCGCTTGGCAGCACATCTACGCTCGTTCGGTGGCGAGGTACTGCCTAGCGCAACCAATTTCATCTGCGTTCGCCTCAAGAGCGCCGAACAGGCAGCGCAGGTTCAGCAGCTGTTGCTGTCTGAAGGCGTGCTAATCAATCGTCCGCCACACCCCGCACTTGGCCACATACTGCGCATTTCAACACTGGAAGACAGTTTGGTGCCGGGACGCCTGACTCACCTGGAACACGCCATTCAGGAAACCCCAAGCGCATGAGACTGATCATATGAGCCTTGTGAGCGGTATCGTGCGCGCCGCACTCAGCATCACCATGCTGGGTGCGGCAACCTGGCTAACTCCTGCGCTGTGGTTCCGATTACCAGGACCGGAGGTACTGCGTATCGGTATCGCGGTACTGGTTGGCACGCTGGCACTGCTCTGCGTCGTGGCACTGTGGTGGCCTCAAGCCAGCACACTTCGCTGGCGGTTGGCGGGGAGCTATCTGATGCTGCTGGTCGCCAGCCTGGCGTGGTGGCACAGCATTGCGCCGCAAGCCGATCGCGACTGGGCAGAAGAGGTTGCGCATCTGGTCGAGGGACGTGTGATTGAAGGGCAGGAAAGCCAGACTCAGCCAGATGTAGGACACTCACGCGGCGCTGTACTGCATCTCGATCACGTGCGTGATTTTGAATGGCATACGCCAGAAGACTTCACGCCACATTGGGAGTCGCGCGACTATCCCCTGGATGAACTGACCTCCGTTGACCTGCTCACCAGCCACTGGATGGGGCCACAGATCGCCCACACCCTCGTCAGCTTTGGCTTCGCCGATGGTCGCTATCTGGCCTTTTCGGTGGAGATCAGAAAAGAACGCACCGAAGTGTTCTCGACACTGGGCGGAATGTTCAAACAGTACGAACTGGCGGTGATTGCCGCCGACGAGCGCGATATCGTACGGGTGCGCAGCAACGTGCGCGGTGAGGAAGTGCACCTCTATCGGGTACAGATGCCGCAGGAAATGATGCGTGAGCTGCTGCTGGCCTACGTGGACGAGGCCGAGACATTGCGCACCCAACCTCGTTTCTACAACACTGCTTTCAGCAACTGCACTACGCTGGTCTACGCGATGATGACGCGCCTGACAGATGGCTTGCCTCTCGACTACCGCCTGCTGCTCTCCGGCTACCTGCCAGAATACGTCGCGGATCAGGGCGCGCTCAGCGATACCGCGCCCTTCGCCGAGCTGAAAGCCAGGAGCCTGATCAACCCCGCGGCACTGGCCGCAGACCAGCAGCCGGATGGTGACTTCTCGCGCTTGATTCGCGAAGGCATCCCCGGCGCGGACCGGCCATCTTTCTAGACGCGAACCCTGCTCGTGTTACGCAGAACGTCGCTCTGGCCCAGCCCCGGGGCGCGCAGGGTCACGCCCCATCATGCGATCCAGCTGTCGGTAACCGATAGCCTCCATCAGCTGGGCTCGCTGCACTCCCTCCTGCGCAATCAGATCACTTAACGTCAGCGCGACACGCAGCACGCGGTGGTAGGCGCGCGCCGAGAGATTCAGTCGCGACAGCACGCCAGCCAGCCATTGCCGCTCGGCATCATCGAGCTGACAGGCAGCCTCCAGGTCCGGCGTACTCAGGTGTGCATTGAGCCCTCCTCGTGCCAACTGGCGAGTACGCGCGGCCAGTACGCGGGCGCGCACCACTTCAGAGCCCTCACCGGGAGTCGCCGACGTCAGTTCTTCCGCTGGCAATCCCGGCACCTCGACCTGCAGATCGATACGATCCAGCAACGGACCAGATAAGCGGGCCTGGTAGCGCTGAATCTGCCCGGGCGTACAACTACAGTTGCGACGCGAGTCTCCCAGATAGCCACAGGGGCAGGGATTCATCGCCGCGACAAGCTGAAAGCGCGCTGGGAAGCGACGCTGATGACTGGCACGGGAGATCAAGATCCGGCCACTTTCGAGCGGCTCCCTCATTACCTCCAATACCCCCCGATCAAACTCCGCCAGTTCGTCCAGAAACAGCACCCCGTGGTGGGCAAGCGAAACTTCGCCTGGGCGCGGCTTTGAACCACCGCCCACCAGAGCCACCCCGCTGGCAGTGTGATGCGGTGCTCGAAAAGGTCGCTGCCCCCAGCGCTCCATGATCGGCAGACCACACACCGAACGCACCGCCGCCACCTCCAGCGCTTCGTTTTCGCCCAACGGCGGCAGAATGCCCGACAGACGACTGGCTAGCATCGTCTTGCCTGTACCCGGTGGACCTGCAAAAAGCAGATTGTGGCCGCCAGCCGCCGCGATCTCCAACGCACGTCGTGCCTGATGTTGCCCGCGCACCTCGCTGAGGTCTGGTTCCGGCAGTCGCGCCTGAGGCGTCACCGCACACACATGCGGCGTGATGCGCTCACGCCCCAGCAAATGAGCGACCAATTCCAATAGATGCCCCACCGCCAGCACTTCCAGCTGGTCTGCCAGTGCAGCCTCATCAGCATTCGCCATCGGCACCACCAATGCGCGCCCTGCTCTGCGACAACATAGTGCGGCGGGCAGTACGCCAGTCACGGGACGAATACTGCCATCCAGTGCCAACTCGCCAAGGCATTCCAGTTGAGCCACCGCTTCTTCGGGTATCTGCCCTGATGCCACCAGAATGCCAAGTGCGATCGGCAGGTCAAAACGACCGCCCTCCTTGGGCAAATCAGCTGGCGCTAGGTTGAGCGTGATGCGACGCGCTGGAAACTCGAACCCCGCATTGAGCAGCGCACTACGGACGCGCTCGCGACTTTCTTTCACCGCCGTTTCCGGCAGCCCGACAATCGATAGCCCCGGCAGCCCATTGGAGAGATGTACCTCAACCTGAACTTCTGGTGCCTCGAGACCGAGCGATGCTCGCGTGCGCAGCATTGCCAATGACATGAGCCTTCCCTTGCGTGATGCCGTCGCTACGTTGCACGGCGAGAGCGAAGCAGGGCATGTGCCCTCCGATATACCAGGATACTTACGTCACCCAGCCTCACAAGCATGGCAAAGCTCATGCTGATAAGAACCCTGCTGACTCAACGCTAGCCAAAACTCAATCAATGCCAGAACCCCGCTCAATATCAGAACACTGCTTCTGCTAACAGATAGCAGGCAAAATTGACGTGATACACACGTGACCTATTCTGAATGACTCATCGTTAGCGTAAATTCTCTTACGACTGCAAATATTGTCGCTACTGAATACGTAATGAATAAACCGACTGTGGATAACATTACATAAAGATATGAATTGTTCTTTCTACAGCGCTCAAATACCCATCAATTCCTCATGGCAACAGCCTGACAGACTAGTGATTTGAGGTGATTTTCGACTAGAGCCTCAACTAGGACGCTCATCAGCCTTTCAGAAAGATTCCAAAGGACGAAATATCAACGGAATGCATCTCAAAAGAACATCTCAGTAGCCGAACGTGATTGGTTGTCGAGGCGGTAATTTCTTTAAGAGCCATGATTTAACCTGCCATCAGCCATTAAACCCTCAAGAAATGGCGCCATTTTTTCTCTCGCACAGAAATATCTCCTCGAGCGAGCGTGTCCCTGCCATGCTTTAGTCCTTGCACCAGCTTGGCGACGTCAATGCGCCTCGTTTTCCATTTCTACCTCATCAAGCGCATCGTCCCCAAAGGTGCACCGCGACAGTGCCTATCTGGACAGCTGCTGGTATATTTGACCGGCTTTTCTAACCATGTGGTCAGGTAAGCCGCCAAGCTGTCTCACGGAATGTCGCTCTAGCGCGGCAGAGAATCGTCCAACCCACGGAAGGGCCAGCCATTCAGGGCGACTTTGGCTTGTTTCAGGAGCAATACCCATGCAAGACATGCTTGCCCCGCTGGCATCCTTTGCAGATGTCATTGGCATGCTGGGCACCACCCTGGTGGTCGGTGCCTTCTTCATGCTGCAGATAGGCAAACTCGATGCCCGCAGCCTGACCTATAATCTGGCGAACCTGAGTGGCGCCGTTCTGCTGCTCATCAGTCTGTGTATCAACTTCAATCTGGCCAGTTTCGTGATAGAAATCTTCTGGATCGTGGCCTCGATAGTGGGGCTGGTACGCTGGATGCTGGGGACGCGCCCGCACGCCGCCTAGCGGATGACGCGACCTGCAGATACGAAAAAGCCGCCACACCCTGAGGTGTGGCGGCTTTTTTCATCCCGATGGCATGCCGAACTGCGGCTCAGACTTCACGCATCACGCTGACGCTCGACTTCTGCAGCGTGGCTTGCGCTTTCTTCGCCTGCAACCGGTGTACAACTGTCTTCATCCGCGGTTTGCATACCTGTCACCAGTCCCTGCTTTTCCAGCAGCGATTCTAGCGCAATGACCTGCTTTTCCAACGACTCGACACGGCTACGCGTACGCGTCAGCACATCCATCATGATGTCGAAGTCTTCCCGCGATACCAGCTCCATACGATCAAAGGCACTGCGCATCACCCCCTGCACAGACTTCTGCAGCTCCTCCGGGCCATGAGAGGCATCTTGCAGGCGCTCACCAATTTGCTGGGCCATCCGCCCGATGACGTCATTCTTGAACATGCTTCACCTCAGACGTTGCGTGCCGATCGCCTGATGCCATCAGGGTCGACGCGGTAAAAAGGACACCCCCCTGATATATGGAGCGCCGGTTCTTGCTACAAGGATACGCAACCCGCTCGCAAGTCGCATGTTCAGAACACACATCATGCCCGCACGCCTTCTGATGACCCTCTCAGATGACTCCCTCTGCACCATATTAGCGTTACCCCCTACGTCGAAAGGCGCAAGGCCAGCACCAAAACAGTGCGCCCTTGAGGGCATGCTCATTCGCCTCTTTTCTTCGTCGCGGAAATGGGCCGCTCTCAGTCAATGCAACTGAATGAGTTAAAAGGTCTTTTCGCCAAATGGCACGCCTCCTGCGATGCACTTGGCAAGAACAAGGCACTTTGGAGTTGTGCTTCAGACAGATCATTCAGGTAGCGAACGGGGGCAGCACATGAAACTGATCACCGCCATCATCAAACCCTTCAAGTTGGACGACGTGCGTGAAGCGCTGGCAGATAACGGCGTTCAAGGCATTACCGTCACCGAGGTGAAGGGCTTCGGTCGGCAAAAAGGGCATACCGAGCTCTATCGCGGCGCTGAATACGTCGTCGACTTTCTTCCCAAAGTGAAGATTGAAGTGGCAGTCGATGACAGTGATGCAGAGAAGGTACTGGACGCCATCACCCAAGCGGCCAACAGCGGCAAGATTGGTGACGGCAAGCTGTTCGTCACTCCTCTGGATGATGTCATTCGTATCCGTACCGGTGAACGCGGCGCCGACGCTGTCTGATCACCGCGCACAATAATAAAGGAGAATCCCGCATGAACGAGATCATCGAGGTCAAGTACGCACTTGATACCTTCTACTTCCTGGTCTGTGGCGCACTCGTGCTGTGGATGGCCGCCGGCTTCGCCATGCTGGAAGCTGGCCTGGTACGCGCCAAGAACACCACGGAAATTCTGACCAAGAACGTGGCTCTGTTCGCCATCGCCTGCACCATGTACATGGTGGTCGGCTATCACATCATGTACTCAAGCCCTGAAGGCGGTTTCCTGCCGAATCTGGGCTTCTTGATCGGCGCCGAGAATACTGCAGAAGACGCGCTCGCTTCCGGTGGCGACATTTACTACAGCGCCCGCTCCGACTTCTTCTTCCAGGTCGTGTTCGTAGCGACCGCCATGTCCATCGTTTCCGGTGCCGTTGCTGAGCGCATGAAGCTGTGGGCCTTCCTGTTGTTCGCCGTGGTCATGACAGGCTTCATTTACCCGGTGCAGGGCTACTGGACCTGGGGTGGCGGCTTTTTGAGCGAAGCGGGCTTCAGTGACTTCGCCGGCTCCGGCATCGTGCACATGGCAGGCGCTTCCGCCGCACTGGCAGGCGTGCTGCTACTGGGCGCTCGTCAGGGCAAGTACGGCAAGAATGGTGAGATTAATGCCATCCCGGGCTCCAACCTGCCACTGGCAACCCTGGGCACCTTCATCCTGTGGCTAGGGTGGTTGGGCTTCAATGGCGGCTCCGAGCTAGTGCTATCCAACATCGATGAGGCCAATGCAGTCGCGCAAGTCTTCGTCAACACCAATGCTGCTGCCTCTGGTGGTGTCATCGCCGCCCTGGTGCTCGCTCGCCTGTGGTTCCGCAAGGCGGATCTGACCATGGCCCTCAACGGCGCACTGGCTGGCCTGGTCGCCATCACTGCTGGACCACTGACGCCGAGTATCGGTGAAGCTACGCTGATCGGGGCTGTCGGTGGTCTGCTGGTCGTGTTCGCTATCGTCGGCCTCGACAAGCTGAAAATCGATGATCCGGTCGGTGCCATCTCCGTCCACGGCGTCGTCGGCCTGTGGGGCCTGATGGCAGTACCGCTGACCAATAGTGATGCTACCTTCTCCGCACAGCTGCTGGGCGCCGCTACCATCTTCGCTTGGGTGTTCTTCGCAAGCCTGGTGGTATGGATGATCATCAAAGTCACCATGGGCCTGCGCGTCACTGCAGAAGAAGAATACGAAGGCGTGGATCTGGCAGAATGTGGTATGGAGGCTTACCCGGAATTCACCTCCAGCCGCAAGTAATCCAAGTCAGATGCTCACACGCACTCAAAAGACTCCCGCCATATGGCGGGAGTCTTTTTTCCTGATCGAATAAGCGGTGTATGCTTGAGCCATAGGCTGGCGTGGCGAGCAGGGCGTCGTCACCCGCACCATCACCCAAGGAGAGACACGATGAAACTGGTCACTGCCATCATCAAGCCATTCAAGCTCGACGACGTGCGCGAGTCCCTGTCGGAGATCGGCGTGCAGGGCATCACCGTGACCGAGGTCAAGGGGTTCGGCCGTCAGAAAGGGCACACTGAGCTATACCGTGGTGCCGAATACGTGGTCGACTTCCTTCCCAAGGTGAAGCTCGAGGTCGCGGTTGACGACGCCATGATCGATTCAGTCATCGAAGCCATCACCAATGTCGCGAACACTGGCAAGATCGGCGACGGCAAGATCTTCGTTTCACCGCTGGAGCAGGTCATTCGCATCCGTACCGGCGAAACCGGCAAGGACGCCGTCTAACGCCACGTTCTCGGAGCAGACACCTGTACTCTGATATTTCATGGCCAGACAAAAAAACCGCAGGCCAATGGCCTGCGGTTTTTTTGTGCTATCCGACAACTTACTTCTCAATCGTTACTGTTTGCCTACCAGTTCTCGATCATCACTTCTCGACAAAGGCACGCTCAATCACGTAATCACCCGGCACGCCCATCTTCGGTGAGATGGCAAAGCCACGGGTATCCAGCATGGCACTGATGTCGTCCAGCATCGCCGGGCTGCCACAGATCATGGCGCGGTCACGCTTCGGGTCCAACGGCGGCAGACCAATATCTTCGAACAGCTTGCCGCTTTCCACCAGATCAGTGATACGGCCCTGATTGCGAAACTCCTCGCGGGTCACTGTCGGGTAGTAGATCAGCTTCTCCGCGATATCTTCACCAAGATATTCGTGCTTCGGCAGCTCTTGCGCGATCACATCGGCATAAGCCAGCTCAGAGACGTGACGCACACCGTGCATCAGAATGATCTTGTTGTAGCGCTCATAGGTCTCCGGGTCCTGAATGACGCTCAGGAAGGGCGCAAGGCCCGTACCGGTGGAGAACAGGTAAAGGTTCTCACCCGGTAGCAGATCATCCAGTACCAGCGTGCCTGTCGGCTTGCGGGACACCATGATCTGATCGCCCGGCTTGAGGTGCTGCAGGCGAGAAGTCAGCGGGCCGTCCTGCACCTTGATGGAGAAGAATTCCAGGTGCTCTTCGTAGTTCGGGCTGGCAATCGAATAGGCGCGCATCAGTGGCTTGCCTTCGACTTCCAGACCAATCATCACGAACTGGCCGTTCTTGAAGCGCAGGCTATCTTCACGCTGTGTGCGGAAGCTGAATAGCGAGTCATTCCAATGATGGACGTCGATGACTTCTGTCGTGGTCAGGCTGCTCACTTGATGCCTCCCGGGGCACTGCCCCTCAAATTCAATATTCACTATTGGAATAAACAAATAACAGCTTATGACCCAATGAACTATGCGACGATTGTAGTCACTTGCGGGTTATGCGTTAAATGGTTTATCTGGATATAGGTTATCTATTTTATCAATATTGATTGCGAATGAATCTTATTTCAACCTTGTGATGGCAATAAACCTTCCGTAACAGCGATTTCTCGCGTTGCGCCCGTCACCACACTATCTACCTACGTGCGTCATAGGAGGCAAAATGCGCTACAGCCTGCGTCAGCTGGCCGTCTTTGTCGCCGTGGCTCGCCACGACAACGTGTCATTGGCCGCTGAAAGCCTGGCCATGTCGCAATCCGCTGCCAGCACGGCATTGGCAGAGCTGGAGCGTCAGTTCGACTGTCGGTTATTCGATCGTCACGGCAAGCGTCTGCGCCTCAATGGGCTGGGACGCGAGCTGCTGCCCAAAGCCATCGCGCTGCTCGATCAAGCCGAAGAGCTTGAGCAACTGCTCGGGCAGCAAGACGCGACTGGCTCACTGGAAATTGGCGCCACACTGACCATCGGTAACTATCTCGCACCACAGATCATCGGCAGCTTTCTGACCCAGCACCCCGCAAGCCGCGTCGAGCTGCACGTACACAACACACATCAACTGATCGACAAGCTGGTGAACTTCGAGCTCGATATCGGCCTGATAGAAGGGGAGGTAGAACATCCGCTGCTGGAAGAGGCGCACTGGGTCAGCGACCGATTGAGCATCTTCTGTGCGCCCTCACACCCACTAGCGCAGGGGCTGGCGCAGGGACTGTCCCAAGAGGGCATCACCCTGGACCGACTACTCGCCACCCACTGGATCATGCGTGAGAGAGGCTCCGGCACGCGCAGCACCTTTGAGCAGGCCTTGCGCCCGCACCTTGACGGCCCATCGACCAGTGTCGCCCAGCGGCTCGACATCATGCTGGAGCTGGAGCATACCGAAGCCATCAAGCGCGCAGTAGAAGCCGGCCTGGGCATTGGGTGCATCTCTCGTCTCGCGCTGCGTGACGCCTTCCGGCGTGGCAGCCTGATCGAGATTCCCACGCCCTGGCTGGAGCTCACTCGCGCCTATCGCTTCGTGCATCACCGTGACCGCTTCATCACCCAAGCCATGCGCGAGTTTGTCGCAAGTTGTCGTACATTGAGCGGCTCTGCCTCGCGCAGTGACGAGATCGTACTCCCACAGGTGTTGTAAATCAGCTATTTACAAGAGAGTGAGTACCCACATACAAAACACTACCGAGCAGCTGCTCAGTAGTGTTTCTAACATGCTATCCGAAGACTCAAGCCTTCTCTCGATGGCTAACATGCATGCTAGCCACTCATTACTTATAGCGTTCAGTAGTCAGTGCCGGAAGCCAGTCAAGCGCGCCTTGATCTGGTCTGCACTCTCATGGGAAAGATCCTTGTCGAGCGTCTCAATGACTAGCTTGGCCACCGACTTGTCTAGCTTGTCACGCAAGACACCGAGAAAGCTGGGAGCCGCTGCGATAATCAGTTCATCAAACTTGCCGCCATTGGCGGCCTGCTTGAGATAATGAGCCACCTCTTTGGCGAAGAAAGCCTGATGTTTATCGGAGGTGGCGCCGTCATCACCTGTCTGGTGGAGACTTCCGTGTCCACCACTGGACTCACCCTTACCGCCGGTTCTCAAGTCGCCAGTATGCTGACGACTCTCTGGATGGACGAGGCTTTCCACTTCGGTGATCTTACCAGCAGTACGGGCAAAAACACGGGCACGAGCGGCATCGGCAGCAACGATGTAAGTAACCATTTACACACTCCCTATCTCTTGCGAGGCGTTAGTGATGAAGCAGGTAACAACTCTCTTTCGCGTTCATTAAAAGGACATGCTGCCGACACAGCACACATTCAACCCCGAAGAATGTCCCCCCCCCATTTGCTAGCCAGACTCACAACACGTACAGAACCAGTTCGCCATCACGCCAAGCCGCCGACACCAACGTCGCCGCTCCCGGACATGACGTAACTGGCGGAGTGCGTGCTAACATCCGCCCATCGCCAGCTTCGGCCTGCTTTCTACCCTCTGGCCCTATTCATCTCGCTGTTATTTCCCGGAGAATTTCCGATGCGCAATCTACTCCTGATGCGCCACCCGCTGCCCCGCCGCGTGCTGGTCACTGCTCATCTCATGCTTCAGTTGGGCCTGCTAGCTGCCGCTACTGGCTGGACTCTGCAGCACCTCACGCCGATCGGCCCTGATAACTCGCTACTGGTCCAATGGCCGGTACTGGCACAGGGTATCGGCGGCTTTCTGCTGGCCTTCGTGCTGATTCGCCTGTTGTTCGAGCTGATGATGTCGCCCCACCACTTGGTAAGCGCACGCGGCTCCCTTCCGACACTGGATGCCGCAGCGCTGGTCACTCGCTCTATTTCACGCCGTCCCGCAGTGCATGACAACGATGATAGCTGGGTTGGCAAGCCGCGCAGCGTTACCTGGCCACGTGAAGGCGAGGAAGTACCGACGGAGCCCAGCCCTGCGACTGCCGCACCGCGTACGACGGCTCCAGCCAAGCCTCAGGAACCGAGTCTGGGTAACGATACTGAGTTACCTACAACGGTGGACGAGCAACCTACTAGTCGCACCGAGCCCAGCCTATAAAGGCCAATCAAGTATGTGGCCACTCACTTACTTGATTGTTTTTTCACCATGGAAAAGCCCCGCGTGAAATTCACGCGGGGCTTTTTGCTTTTCAGCGCACACCAGGTGCAGCTGATATGGCTCTTCTTGGCTTGGGGCTTGGCTTGGATCAGTGCCCCAATATCTGACTCAGGAACAACTGGGTACGCTCCGATTGAGGATTGTTGAAGAACGGTTCGGGTGCGTTCTCCTCAATGATCTGCCCCTGATCCATGAAGATGACCCGATCTGCCACTGTCTTGGCGAATCCCATCTCGTGGGTCACACACAACATGGTCATGCCTTCATTGGCGAGCTCAACCATGACATCCAGCACTTCCTTGATCATTTCCGGATCCAGCGCTGAGGTCGGTTCATCGAACAGCATCACTTCCGGGCTCAGGCATAGCGAGCGCGCAATCGCCACTCGCTGCTGCTGGCCTCCTGACAGCTGACCGGGAAATTTATGCGCCTGGTCAGCGATACGTACGCGCTCCAGATACTGCATCGCTTCAGCCTCAGCTTCCTTGCGCGGGCGCTTTTGTACCCAGATCGGGGCCAGGCAGCAGTTCTCCAGCACTGTCAGATGCGGGAACAGATTGAAGTGCTGGAACACCATGCCGACGTTACGGCGGATCGCTTCGATCTGCTTGATGTCCTGGGTCAGCGGCATGCCATTGACCACGATATCGCCTTCTTGGTGTTCCTCGAGATGATTGATACAACGGATCATCGTCGACTTGCCCGAGCCTGATGGCCCGCAAATGACGATACGCTCACCCTTGCGCACGCTCAGGTTGATATCGCGCAGTACGTGGAAGTCGCCGTACCACTTGTTGAGTCCCTTGAGTTCGATCATCGGGCGCTCGTTGTCAGTGGTGTTATCTCGGGAAGCGGTTGTTGTTGTCATGATAAGAGTTTCCTTGGCGCCGTGATCAGCGCTTCTTGTGACCGGTATGCAGCAGGCGCTCGAGATACTGGCTGTAGCGAGACATGCTGAAACAGAAGACCCAGAAGATCAGCGCCACGAAGGCGTACCCCTCGATGGAATATCCCAGCCACTTGGGATCCGCCAAACCAGCCTGCACGATGGCCAGCAGGTCAAAGAGCCCAATAATCAGTACTAGCGAGGTGTCTTTGAATAGAGCAATGAAGGTATTCACGATGCCGGGAATCATCAGCTTGAGTGCCTGAGGCAACACAATCAGCCCCATGTTGCGCCAATAGCCCAATCCCAAGGCCACACCCGCTTCCGTCTGCCCATTGGGAATCGCCTGCAGGCCGCCACGTACTACCTCAGCCATATAGGCACTCTGGAACAAGGTAATACCGATCAACGCGCGTACCAGCTTGTCCAGATTGACTTCGCCTGGTACGAACAGTGGCAGCATCACCGAGGCCATGAACAGCACGGTGATCAGCGGCACGCCGCGCCAGAACTCGATGAACACCACGCAGATGCTCTTGACGATCGGCATGTCGGAGCGGCGTCCCATCGCCAGCAGAATCCCCATCGGTAGTGCCGCCACGATGCCGACAACCGCCAGCACCAGCGTCAGCATCAAGCCACCCCACTCGTGGGTACCCACTACCTCAAGCCCAAAGCTGCCACCGTGCAACAGGAAGAAGGCAATGAAAGGGAACACCGCCAGCGTGGCAATGGCGACCAGCCCTTTGACAGGCATGTTCGGAATTGCCAACCAGGCCACCAACGCTGCGAAGATGGCAAAGACGATATCGACTCGCCAAGTCAGCTCTTCTGGATAGAATCCATAGATGAACTGATCGAGGCGTGCACTGATGAAGACCCAGCAGGCGCCTTCACCCGTGCAATCGGCACGTGTCGTTCCACTCCAGTTTGCATCGATCAATGCCCATTGCAGGCTAGGCACGATCAGCAGATAGATGAGATAGCACGCAAATAGGGTAAACAGCGTGTTGATCGGTCCGGCAAATAGATTGGTACGTAGCCAGGCAATCGTCCCGATGCTGTCGCTCGGTGCCGAGCGTGCATCGATCATTTTTTCGGTAACCCGTGAAGGGGTCTTTTCAATCGACATGGGCAGACCCTCAGCGCTCGACCAACGCCATACGGGCGTTGAACCAGTTCATGAACATGGAGACCAGCAGACTGATGGTCAGATATACCAACATCGTCATGGCTATGACTTCGATGGCCTGACCGGTCTGATTGAGCGTGGTGCCGGCAAATACCGAGACCAGGTCCGGGTAGCCAATGGCAGTCGCCAGCGACGAGTTCTTGATCAGGTTCAGGTACTGGCTGGTCAGCGGCGGAATGATGACGCGCAGTGCCTGTGGCACGACCACCAGACGCAGCGTCATGCTGTTTGTCAGTGATAGCGCACGCGAGACCTCTGTCTGCCCATGCGGTACTGCCTCGATGCCTGAACGCACAATTTCAGCAATGAAAGCAGCGGTATAGACCGACAGTGCCACCCATAACGCGAGGAATTCAGGAACAACCGTAATACCGCCACGGAAGTTGAAGCCCTTGAGCTCCGGCAGCTCCCACGTCAACGGCATTCCCATGACCACAAAGACCAGCAGCGGTACGCCGATGATAATCCCCAGTGAGATCCAGCCAGCCGGTAGACGCTGCCCTGTCTGGGCCTGACGCTGACGATTCCAGTAGATGAAGACGCCGCTGGCCACGATAGCCAGTACAAAGACCGCCAGCACGACGGAGAAGCCTGCTCCTGCGATCGGCGCTGGCACATACAGCCCGCGCACATTGAGGAAGATAGCCTCGCCCAGCGATAGCGAGCCACGCGGACTTGGCAGTGCCCGCAAGACCGCGAAGTACCAGAAGAAGATCTGTAGCAGTAGCGGGATATTGCGGAAAATCTCGATATAGACCGCAGCCAGCTTGGAGATAAGCCAGTTGGGCGATAAACGGGCGACCCCCATGACGAAACCAATCACGGTCGCCGCAATCACGCCCAAGGCCGAGATAAGCAGGGTATTGAGCAGGCCGACGATAAAGGTATCGCCGTAGGTGGACTGCTCGGAATAATCGATCAGGCTTTGCAGAATGCCGAAGCCTGCGGTGTTATCAAGAAACGCAAAGCCGGTGGTGATACCACGGCTTTCAAGATTGGTCAGGGTGTTGCTGACGATCAGCGCCAGCACTCCGAACACGCCTCCCAGCATCAACAGCTGAAAGATCAGTGCTCGCTTGGCCGGGTCACGCCAGAAAGGCGGTTTGACCTTGGCCGGCGGGCGAGAAGCAGGGTGTGTCATACAGGCAATCTCCGCCGGAAAGCTATGTGACTTCTGCCTGCCACCCTGTCGAGCGGCAGATCAGTTATCTCTCAGCACTCGGTGAATGGCTCAAACGGTCACGATGGGTAAGGCAGGCGGTGCCTTAATGACACTGACCAGGGAAGATAGCTTGGCGGCCATCTCTCCCTGGCCAGCGTCCTTGCTCAGCCTGCTGCACAAGACAGAGAACCCACTTCACGTCATGAAGCGGTCAGTGGGTCAGCGAACCGGCGGAGCGTACTGGATGCCACCGTTACTCCACAGGGCGTTCAAGCCACGCTCGATATTCAGCGCGGAACCGGTACCGACGTTGCGCTCAAACATCTCACCGTAGTTACCAACTTGCTTGATGACCTGATAGGCCCAGTCAGCCGGCAGCCCCATGGCCTCGCCATAGTTGCCATCGGCACCGACCAGACGCGCGACATTGGGATTGGTATCCGACTTCTTGGCTTCGATGTTGTCGGAGGTCAAGCCCATCTCTTCGGCGTTGATCTGAGCGAACAGAGTCCATTTCACGATGTTGAACCACTGATCATCGCCTTGGCGAACAACAGGCCCCAGCGGTTCCTTGGAGATGACTTCCGGCAGTACCATCGCGGCAGCCGGATCAGCAAGCTTGATACGCAGGGCGTAAAGCTGGGACTGATCGGAGGTCAACACGTCACAACGGCCAGCTTCAAAGCCCTTGACGGTCTGATCGGAGGTATCGAAAACGACCGGCTCGAACGTCATGTCATTGAGGCGGAAGTAGTCAGCCAGATTCAACTCGGTGGTGGTACCGGACTGGATGCAGATGGCCGCGCCATCCAGCTCTTTGGCACTGGCGACACCCAGGTCCTTGCTGACCATGAAGCCCTGACCGTCGTAATAGTTCACACCGGCGAAATTAAGGCCCAATGAAGTATCGCGCGTGGCGGTCCAGGTGGTGTTGCGTGACAAGACATCGATCTCGCCGGACTGTAGTGCAGTGAAACGTTCCTTGGCCGTCAGCGGTATATAACGCACCTTGCTGGCGTCGCCCAGTACCGCGGCAGCCACACCACGGCATACATCGACATCGAGACCCTGCCAGTTGCCGGCATCATCCGGTGCCGAAAAACCCGGCAAGCCGGTGCTGACGCCACACTGGACAAAACCCTTCTCCTTGACGCTATCCAGAGTCGCTGCGCTGGCACCACTGGCCACGGAGGCAGCCAAGAGGGCAGCACTCGCGATCAGCAGTGGCTTTTTATTGTTATGCATCATGAATCCCTCGCGTATGTCTGGGGTCCGCTCGGAAATCTCTCCGATACGGATGTAGTGCAATGCTATGCATGGCACCCCTCGACAATAGCAAGCCGCGTTCCAATTTCCGCCTATCGCGTAATTCACTACGTTCAACGCTTGAAAAACACCTGAAGTCCAGTGAAAAAGGCCAAAGCTGATAAAGGAGGCCATAGATCGTATGGCATGATTGGCGCGTAGATGGTGCCGTTATACGACGTGTTCGCTTCATATCGGTGCAAAATAAAAACGGCCGTTTCATGACGAAACGGCCGCTTGGGCTCTTCTAATAGTGCTCAATCAGGCAGCTGCGACCAATGTCTCAACCTGCCTGCATCAACGCTGACACGCCTGGAGGCATACTAAATGCCTCTGAAAATCGATCATTTTTCCAGCAGGCGCTGCATGAAGGGCGGTAACACCAGTGCGGCACGATGACCTTCAACTGTGTAGAAATCGCGCGCGAACGTCGCCGCAGCAGCGTCTTCTTCACGGAAGGCTTTTACATCACAGCCCTTGCCAGCGAGCGTGCAGCTCCACCAGCCGGACGGATACACCGGCTGCGGGAACGGCAGTGTCGCGACGCTATCAAAACCGGCCTCGCCCATGTCGTTGCGCAGGTCCTTGATGATGGAGTCGGTGTGATACAGCGGCGACTCGCTCTGCTGCACCATCAGGCCACCCTGCTTGAGGATGCGGTGACAACGCTTGAGAAAGTCGGTCTTGAACAGGCCTTCCGCTGGGCCAACCGGATCCGTGGAATCGACGATCAGCACGTCGATGCTCTCGTCCGGGCAGTTGTCGACCCACTTGACGCCATCCTCGAACAGCAGCTCGGCACGCGGGTCATCATTGGACTCGACCAGCGCCGGGAAGAACTGCTCGGAGGCACGCGTGACCGCCGGATCGATATCGATCTGCGTCACCTTCTCCACGCCCGGGTGCTTGAGCACCTCGCGCAGGGTGCCACAGTCGCCCCCCCCCGATGATAACGACACGCTTGGGGGCCGCGTGGGTGAACAGTGCCGGGTGCGACATCATCTCGTGATAGAGGAAGTTGTCGCGGTCGGTCAGCATCACGCAGCCGTCCAGCACCATCAGATTGCCGTAGGTCTCGGTGGCATAGACCTCAAGGTGCTGATAAGGCGTCTGCTCGTCATGCAGCTTGTGGCTGACCTTGAGCGAAAAGGCGCTGCCGTGGCGGTCGAAGATTTCGGTGAACCAGGAGCCATCGAGATGTTCGGTCATGAGAACCCTCACAAGGGATATCGGGAGTCGGATATCAAGGTATGAATAAGAGGACGGGACATCAGACCCTCAAGGCCTGAATCATCGACGCACGCGTCATCGGGCGATGCAGTCCTGATCAATCAACAGGACTCAGGCGCAGCACCATAGCCAAAGACACGCGGAGTGGAAAGAGCTTGTGCACGATCTCGAGGCACTGGGGCTGACGCGCGATGACCAACGACACACCCGCCAGGCCTCTTCTGGCGGGTAGAGGCCTGGCACACGGCCCGTCACAGGCGGCAGCCAAGCCCGGCAAGAATGCCGAGGAAATCCGCCAGCGCATCCAGCACTTCTGCCCCACGATAGGGAATCAAGAGCTGCAGAAATTCGATGCCGACACCCAGCAACAGCAGTGCCGGCAGAATAATCAGGCTGGAAATTCCCGATAGCCGTGTCATCAGCGCGAGTAGAACAAAAGCCGAGAAATGCTGCAGCTTATCCCACGGGAAGGTCTGCTCCGGATGCGGCTCGCCCGGAGAGAGCGTGCCGAAAAGGATCAGCAACAGGCATAGCAGCGCCACGAACGCCCAGCCACGGCGAGGAACGAGGCGCTGCGCGACAGGTGTCACTTACGCTTTTCTCTCTGCATCAACGCCATGAGTCAGCCACGTGCCAATGGCGTGGCGTTGGCGGTGTCGTCCTGATGGTACGCAGGGCTCAGCTCATGCAGAGCGTCCATCAGAGCATTGACGTTGCCTGGGTCAGTGAACTGGCTGATGCCATGACCCAGATTGAAGATGTGGCCCGGGCCCTGACCGTAACTGTCGAGAATACGGCCGACTTCGGCGCGGATAGCCGCCGGTGAACCGAACAGTGCGTTGGGATCAAGATTGCCCTGCAGTGCCACACGATGGCCGACGCGCGCGCGAGCGCTGGACATCTCGGTCGTCCAGTCGAGACCGACAGCATCACAGCCACTGGCCGCGATATGCTCAAGCCACTGACCACCATTCTTGGTGAACAGAATCACCGGTACACGGTTGCCTTCGCTGTCCGGCTTGAGACCAGCAACGATCTGCTCCATATAACGCAGCGAGAACTCGAGATAAGCCGGCGTGGACAACGTGCCACCCCAGGTGTCGAAGATCTGCACAGCTTGAGCGCCGGCGGCGATCTGGGCATTCAGATAGTCAGTAACGGCCTGCGCGAGTGTATCGAGCAGCTGATGCATGGCCTCCGGATTGGCATACATCAGGCCCTTCACATGGCGGAAGTCCTTGCTGGCACCGCCTTCTACCATATAGGTCGCCAGCGTCCACGGGCTACCGGAGAAGCCGATCAGCGGCACACGACCGTTCAGCTCACGACGAATCGTGGAGACGGCGCGCATGACGTAATCGAGATCACGCTCGACATTCGGCACGCTCAGTGCCTCGATTTCCGCCGCGGTACGCACCGTCTTGCGGAATTTCGGGCCTTCGCCAGTCTCGAAGTAAAGGCCCAGGCCCATGGCATCCGGAATGGTCAGAATGTCAGAGAACAGGATGGCAGCGTCGAGCGGGAAGCGCTCCAGCGGCTGCAGCGTCACCTCGCAGGCACGCGCGGTGTCCATGCACAGGTCCATGAAACCACCGGCCTGACCGCGAAGTTCACGGTACTCCGGCAGGTAGCGACCAGCTTGGCGCATCATCCAGACAGGGGTACGGTCGACCGGCTGACGGGCCAGCGCGCGCAGGAAGCGATCATTCTTCAGGGTCATCGGAATCACACATCAGCTCGGGAATGTGGGGGCATTCTATCAGAGCTTGAGCAAAATCCCGTCAATCGCCACGATGCAGCAAATGCATTGGCATTCCTGCAAATCTCCTTCCTGCTTCACATCACGTAGCCCTTGATGATGCGAGCCCCGCCTATTGTCGTGATGTCGGCAACAACGCTTTTCCATACTGAGCGATGAGTCATGCGCCACAGACTGGTAAACTCGGCGCATGACTGCATGCCGTCCACCGAATGCCTTGCACTTGCGCCTGTGCACTTCGAGAAAACGACATGCTCGCGCTTTTTTAGCCCGGCACGTGCTCGGGCGCTTGAGGTGAACAGTGACTATTCGATTCATCGCCGCCTCGCGGCTACCAACGCCCTGGGCGACCTTCACCATGCACGGTTTCGAAGACGAGACGACCGGCAAGGACCACATCGCGCTGACACTGGGTGAGATCGACGACGGTGCGCCTGTTCTCGGTCGCGTGCATTCGGAATGCCTGACCGGCGATGCGCTGTTCTCCATGCGCTGTGACTGCGGCTATCAGCTGCAGGAGGCGCTCAAGCGTATCGCAGCCGAAGGCCGTGGTGTGCTGCTCTATCTCCGCCAGGAAGGTCGTGGTATCGGGCTGCTCAACAAGATTCGGGCTTATGAGTTGCAGGATGGTGGTGCAGATACTGTCGAGGCCAACGAGCGTCTGGGCTTCGGGGCCGACATGCGTCGCTACGATATCTGCGTCCCGATGCTTGAACACCTGGGCGTCAGCACACTCAAGCTGATGACCAACAATCCGCGCAAGGTCGATGCACTCACTCGCGATGGCGTCATCATCAGCGAGCGTCAACCCATCACGACCGGCCTGAACCCGCACAATGAACAATATCTTTCGACCAAGGCCGACAAGCTGGGCCACATGATGGCACTGGGTGACTTCACTCAAGCCAGTGACGTGGATATTGAGCGTCGCAGCTAATGCCATTACACCACTGCTTTTTGCCAGATGGCCGCGTGGAATCAAGAGGGTTGTCGTGCGTGAAATGACGGAATTGCAGGTGGAGGAGTAATCTAGAGATGAACCCGCGTCAGAGGTCTTATCATGCGCAACGACTCTTCATCGCCCTCTTCTTTATCCACACCCTCATCGACACAGACTGATCAGATAATTGACGATAAGCCGTCCCCTGCGCTCTATAGCCAACTTGAAGAGTGGCTACATAGCGCAAGTCATGGCATCGGTGCCGTGATGGGGTTGATCGGCATGGTCGTGCTCATCGTGATGGCCAGCATCGCGGCAGACGCCGATCCGTGGAAGATCGTGAGTGTCAGCCTCTACGGTGTCACGCTGGTAGTGCTGTATGCCGCTTCGACGCTTTATCACGGCATCCGCCATCCGCGACTCAAGTACGCCTTCCAGCTGCTGGATCACTGCGCCATCTATCTATTGATCGCTGGCACCTATACGCCCTTTCTGCTGGTCAACCTGCGTGGCCCAACCGGCTGGACGCTGTTTGCCATCATCTGGTCGCTCGCACTCGGCGGCATCTTCCTCAAACTGCGTTGGCCGGAGCGCTTCAGCGCTCTACGCGTCAGCGTCTATCTATTGATGGGCTGGCTGATCGTATTTGCCTCACCCATGCTTGTAGACCAGCTTTCCGAAAACGGACTGATTCTGCTGGTGGCCGGTGGCATCACCTACACGATAGGCGTGATCTTCTTCTTGATGACACGACTGCGTTATCACCACGCGATCTGGCACCTGTTCGTGCTTGGCGGCAGCACCTGTCACTTCTTTGCCATCTACACTGGCGTACTGCCTTACAGCGTCTGAGGACTTGCTGGGCACTAGCCTTGCCCCGTGAAAACCGGCAAGCGATAACGCGTGCCTCGGCCGACACCATAACTTTCCAATACCTGCTTGGCTGTCAGATCTGCCAGATCACGCGCCGCCGTGGGATCTGAGGTCGTGACCAACGCACGGTATTCCGCACGCCCAACGCCCTCTTCATCATCACGCTCCAAAAGCGTCAGCACCAGCTCACGCTGACGTGTGTTCAGTGGCGTGCGGGCGTGCTCCAGCCATAACCTCTCGGCACGCTGAACTCTCTGATAGTGGAAAGAGGTACACCGCCCACCCTCGCGCAACCGTGTCAGCCACCACTGCACCCAGACATTCATGTCGCCGGGCAACGTCTCCACCGCCTCACCGTTCAAAGCGCGATCCAGCATCGGCGGCAACTGGCGCCCACTAGCAGATTCTTCTGGCTTTCCAAAACAGTGCTGCTCCAACTCGCGCAGCGCATCCTGCTGCTCGAGAACCACCGCAAACAATGACTGGCGACGCCAGCACAGCTGCTCCAACGCCTCTTCACCGAGCTGCTCGCCCACCTTCCCCGACCACTCACCTTGCTGCTGTAGTGCACCCAACGCATCGATACGCGTCAGCCAGCGCATCAATAGCAGGCGCCCGATCAGGCCATTGCCCAGTGCCAGCGGCGACAGCGCCTGCCAGTGCGCATGCAACTGCAGCGCATTCAAGACACCCGAGTTATCCACATCCGGTTCTTCCGATGCCAGACGCGCCCAGAAACCGGTGAGCTCTTCAGCCAGCTCTTCTGTCGTATTCGCTGGCGCGCGATAACGCAAACGTTTGATCCCGTAGCGTCCACTGATCGCCTCATAGGATGCGGCACGCCATTCGCCCAATCGCTGACCACTGCTGCGCGGCAGGAAAGGTCCCAGCCGCCGATGCCATTCCAACACCTGCTCTTGCTGTAGCGGCTGAAACGCAGTGCGAACAACCTCAAGCGTGACATCAGCAAATACCTCAACACCGGGCGCCAGCCCGCGTGGACTTTCCTGCTGGCCGGTTTCCAGCCCTAGCGCCTGATAAAGGGCATCTCGCAAAGCTGCCCGACCCAGTACCACGCCGGACAACTGGGCACTCGCTTCCATCTCCTCACTGAGCAGCGTTGCTTCAAGACGCAACCGTTGCCGTGGGTAGAGATGCTGTCCTTGGGCAACCAATGGCGACATCACTGCCTGCGTCGCTGCCAGCTCTCCCAACAGAGGCATGATCGTCAATCGGCCACGAGGCCAGTCGGATTGCTGCCAGATCCACATAAGTCGTTATCTCCATTGGTCTTTTCCTCTAGATGATAGCAAAAAGATCTGCAACAAGCCACATATCGAATCATATTAAGATACGAAAAATGGGTTAAATGAATGCATAGGTCAAAGTATAGCCAATACCATGTCAGACAAAGCTCCTGCACGTCACAACCACATGATTTTCCTCGTCTATACACGGGGCATTCCCCTGGATAGTCATCCAGCGCACCTTATAAGATTACAATTCATCCATCGAAACAAAAACAACCATCTTTCGGATCATAAAATGATGCAAAATATCGAAATAAGCGCCTCAATCAATTCCGCCGTGCCAATCGCATCATAAAAATCAGCCTTCACGACGAGTGTCGTGACGCGATTCACCCGACTGCACTCTCCCCATTCATGGAGCGGGCCATTTATCTCTTCGCTCCACTCCACAAGCTTCGCTGCGGGCCAAAAACGCAAAAGGCGCCACCCTGATATCAGGATGGCGCCTTGGCGCTTCAGCAGCCTTTTAAAGCCATTTCACTCACTCAATACTGAGTCGTTGTATCACTTGATAATGTGACACCTCATTTTCGGTACGTAGATGCTGGCATCAGGCCTTCTATCGCTCGCTGGCAGCGTGCGCTTCACGCTGTCGTGCACGCTCGCATGCCGGGCGCGCCAGCGTCTCTGTCGCCCACTTTTCCAGCACTTCGGGAATAGGCTGACCTGCTTTCTGCGCCCAGCCCAGCGTTTGTGCAAGGAAGAGGTCAGCAACGGTGAATTCATCACCCAGCAGCCAGCCACGTCCATCAAAACGCCGCGACAAAGCTGCCAGCGCTCGCTGAAATTCCCACTGCGCCGTCTGCTTTACTGCATCACAACGCTGCTCTTCCGGCAGCGCAAAGGTGTGCTTGGCCAACGTCCACAGCGGCTGCTCAAGCTCGGTAGTCAGAAAGCTGAGCCACTGATCAAGCTGTGCCTGCCCGGCTAGCGTTTGCGGCATCAAGCGGCCTTCACGGGCTGCCAGGTAACGGCAAATGGCGCTGGACTCAAACAGGGTCAGCTCACCATCCACGATTGCCGGGGCCTTGCCATCTGGATGAATCGCCAGATATTCAGGCTACGCCCCTCACCGCTCTTGAGGTCAAGACTGTGAATTTGATATTCGATCCCCAGCTCTTCCAGTGCCCAAGCAACACGTAACGAGCGGGAATTGGGATAGCTATAGAATGTCAGCATGCGAAATGATTCCTGAGTGAATGGCATGGCACGGCATGACAACGCGATGCAGCTACTAGCGCCCGAATCATCTTGCAAGAAAACCCGCTCAGCATGGCGCGATATCGCCGACGTTGCCACCTATAGCCTCAGCATCGGACTCATCTTGAGGGCATGAAAAAGCGCCTGTGGACAACTCGATGTGTCGAGTCATCCACAGGCGCTTCCAATATCACTCGAACAAGTACTCAGCAAGCGAGGCGTGCCTCGATACTGGCACGAATTCCGGCAGCATCCAGCCCACAGTCGCGCAGCAGCTCAACCGGCTTGCCATGCTCAACGAAACCATCCGGCAGGCCCAGCAGCAGCATAGGCTGTGCCAAACCCGCATTCAGATAGAACTCAGCCACTCCAGCACCGGCTCCGCCTGCAATCGCGTTTTCTTCGACAGTCACCACCAGATCATGCCCTTCGGCAATCTCCAGCAACGCCTCACGGTCCAGCGGCTTGATCGAGCGCAAGTTGAAGTGGGTAGCATCCAATGCCTCAGCAACATCCGTGACCGGCGTATTCATGCTACCGACCGCCACGATTGCCACCCGCACCTCTGGGTTGCCAGCGATGCGGCGACGATATTCACCGCGCCCGATCGATAATGGCTCAAGATCATCGCCCGTCGCTACACCCGGCCCGGTGCCACGCGGATAACGCACTGCTGCCGGCCCAGGGTGCGCCAGTGCCGCACTCAACATGCCACGACACTCTGCTTCATCGGCCGGCGCCATCAGTACCAGCTCCGGCACACAGCGCAGGAAGGAGAGATCGAGACTCCCGTGATGGGTCGGGCCGTCTTCACCGACAAGCCCAGCGCGATCAATCGCAAAAGTGACATCCAGCTTTTGCACTGCCACGTCATGAATCAGTTGATCGTAGCCACGCTGCAGAAAGGTGGAGTAGATCGCCACTACCGGCTTCATACCCTCACAGGCCATACCCGCCGCAAGCGTCACCGCATGCTGCTCAGCGATGGCGACATCGAAGTAGCGCTCCGGATACTCCTTCGAGAAACGCACCAGATCCGAACCTTCGCGCATGGCTGGCGTAACGCCAATGACACGCGAATCAGCGGCCGCGGCATCGCACAGCCAGTTGCCGAATACACTGCAATACTTCTGCGGTTTCGCAGCCGGTACATCGGAGACAGCTGGCGCTTCCTTGATCGCTTCCGTCGGCGCTTTCTCAAGCTTGGTAATGGCGTGATAACCGATCGGATCCTGCTCGGCAGGAATGAACCCCTTACCCTTGCGAGTGACCACATGCAGGAACTGAGGACCTTCCAGATCACTCATGTTGTGCAGTGTCTGCGCCAGCGTAGGCAGGTCATGCCCATCGATGGGGCCGATGTAGTTAAAACCCATCTCCTCGAACAGCGTTGCCGGGCTAATGAAGCCCTTCATGTGCTCTTCGGTGCGCTTGGCAAACTCAAGCGCACCCGGCAGATGCGATAGCACCTTCTTGCCATTGGCTCGCATCTGGGTATAGGGCTTGCTAGCCAGAATACGTGCCAGATAGCTGGCCATCCCACCGACATTCTCAGAGATGGACATCTCGTTATCGTTGAGCACCACCAACAGATTGGCTTTGACGTGCCCCGCATGCGCTAACGCTTCGAATGCCATGCCTGCCGTCAGTGCACCATCACCGATAACAGCGCAGGCACGCCGCTTCTCGCCCGCAGTGCGCGCCCCCAGCGCCATACCAAGCGCGGCACTGATCGAGGTGCTGGAATGACCCACCCCAAAGGTGTCGAACTCGCTTTCTGCGCGTTTGGGGAAGGCCGATAGGCCGCCGTACTGACGCATGCTATGCATGGACTCACGGCGACCGGTAAGGATCTTGTGCGGGTAGGCTTGATGCCCCACATCCCACACCAAGCGATCATGCGGCGTTTCCAGTGCATGGTGGAGCGCTACCGTCAGCTCAACCACACCTAGGCCGGCACCGAAGTGCCCACCCGTGCAGCCAACGCTGTAAAGCAGGTAGGCACGCAATTCATCAGCAAGCTGGCGCAGCTGTGCCACGCTCAGCGCTCGTAGAGCCTGGGGGGACTCGACGGCATCGAGCAGTGGCGTCGCAGGGCGCGCCTGAGGTATCTCGTCAAACAGCTTCATAGGCGTCAGGAATCAGTGGTCTCGCTCGATCATGTAGCGCGCCAACACCGCGAGTGGCGCTGCAGCCTCTCCCAACGGTGCCAGAGCATCCAGGGCCTCGTCCAACAGCTGACCAGCACGCTTTCGAGCACCTTCGAGCCCGAGTAGCGAGGGGTAGGTCGGCTTGTCACGTGCGGCATCCGCACCTGCGGTCTTTCCTAGCGTCACGGTATCGCCAGTCACATCCAGAATGTCATCCTGAATCTGGAAGGCAAGGCCAATGGCAGCAGCGTAGCGGTCAAGCGCCGCAAGGCGCGAATCCTGCTCTTCAGCTGCGACCAGGCCACCCAGACGAACAGCCGCGCGAATCAGCGCTCCCGTCTTGTAAGCATGCATCCTCGATAGCGCTTCGACCTCACGGAACTGACCCACGGCCTCGAGATCTAGCGCTTGGCCCGCGACCATGCCACGACGGCCAGAAGCCTCGGCGAGCGTGCGCACCAGTGCCGGTGTTCTGACGTGCCCAGTATCTGCCATCACCTCAAAGGCCAATGTCAGCAAGGCATCACCAGCCAAAATGGCGGTTGCTTCATCGAAAGCACGATGCACGGTAGGACGACCACGACGCAGGTCATCATCGTCCATGGCCGGCAGATCATCATGGACCAGCGAGTAAGCGTGTACCAGCTCGAGCGCAGCGGCGGCGGCATCCAACGCGGCACGTCCGGTCGCATCCTCGTCACTTCCCAGTGCACGGCCAACCGCATACAGCAACACTGGGCGCAGCCGCTTGCCGCCGCCCAGTACGCTGTAACGCATCGCCTCTTCAAGACGATTACTTACCGCACCACTGGCAGGGGTCAGCAACGCCTCAAGCACTGCCTCGCTACGCGCCTGTCCAGAACGGATCAGCTCACTCGCCTGCGATTCAGATGACGAGGTTTGTGGGTTCAATACGCCTGACGTCACCAGTCCTTCTCCTCATCCGTGTCACCCGCCACGCTGGCCGAGGTTGCAGGCGCAGCAAATGCTGCCGGCACCAGCTCACCATCAGGCCCTTCTATCAGCGCCTGCAAGCGAAGCTCGGCACTGTCGAGACGCTGCTGCGCCTCGCGGGCCAGACGCACGCCCTCTTCGAAAGCGCCCAGCGACGCTTCCAGCGACATATCGCCAGCCTCGAGCCGTGTCACCAATCCTTCAAGACGGGCAAGGGTGGCGGCAAAGTCCTGCGGCGCTTCCTGTTCGGCCATGAGTGCTCTCGCTCATCGGACCGGGCGGGCCCGGTGTGTCTGTGTGAAAAGCCAGTATAACCTGATGGGCTTCGAGACGCTGCCCACTCGGCACTTACCAATAACCACTATCAGCACATACCAAACCGCGGTTTTTTCATGTCCGCCACGCGGACATTTCATCCGAAGGCCCCGTCGGCTGTGATATTCTTTGCACCCCTGTTGACAGCACGCCTGCTGTTTTTCTGGCGTTTTCTTGAGGCGTGACACGCCAGCAGGTCACGAAAAAGACCAAACGAACAGAAACGCCGGCATGACCGGCGAGAGGGTTGATTCGACAATGGCCAAGACGTCTCTGGACAAGAGCAAGATCAAGATCCTATTGCTCGAGGGTGTCCACCAGTCCGCAGTGGATGACTTCCTCAATGCAGGCTACACCAATATCGAGCTACTTCAGACCTCGCTTGCCGAGGATGAACTGGTCGAGAGAATCCGCGATGTGCACTTCATTGGCATTCGCTCCCGCACTCAGCTCAACGAGCGTGTGATCAGCGCTGCAGAAAAGCTCACTGCCATCGGCTGCTTCTGCATCGGCACCAACCAGGTCAACCTGGAAGCCGCGCTCAAACGGGGGATTCCGGTCTTCAATGCGCCCTACTCCAACACTCGCTCCGTTGCTGAGCTAGTGCTGGCCGAAGCCATCATGCTGATGCGTGGCGTACCGGAGAAGAGTGCCAAGGCGCATCGTGGCCAGTGGATGAAGACTGCCAAGAATAGTCACGAAGTCCGTGGCAAGACGCTGGGTATCGTCGGCTATGGCAGCATCGGATCTCAGCTATCGGTACTCAGTGAGTCGTTGGGCCTTGATGTCATCTACTACGATGCCGTCACCAAACTTGGCATGGGTAATGCCCGTCAGGTCGCCAGCATGGAAGAGCTGCTGGCGCGCGCTGACATCGTCACGCTGCACGTGCCTGAGGTTCCCTCAACCAAGTGGATGATGGGTAAGCAGCAATTCGCATTGATGAAACAGAACAGCGTCTTTATCAATGCCGCACGCGGCTCCACTGTCGTCATTGAAGATCTTGCTGAGGTTCTCGCCAGCGGTAAGCTGCTGGGAGCTGCCATCGATGTCTTCCCTGTCGAGCCAAAGGGCAACGGTGAAGAGTTCGTGTCTCCATTGCGCGAATTCGACAATGTCATCCTGACCCCGCACGTCGGGGGCTCCACCATGGAAGCTCAGGAGAATATTGGCGTCGAAGTGGCGGAGAAGCTGGTGACCTATTCCGATAACGGCACCACCATCGGTTCGGTCAACTTCCCTGAAGTCGCCCTGCCGGCCCACCCGGAAAAGCATCGCCTGCTGCACATTCACGACAACGTGCCGGGTGTACTGTCGCGCATCAACCAGGTGTTGTCTGAGGAAGGTATCAACATCTCTGGCCAGTACCTGCAGACTAACAATACGGTCGGCTACGTGGTCATTGATGTAGACAAGCCTACGGCAAGAAAGCGCTTGAGGCGCTCAAAACCGTTGAGCACACTCTACGCATTCGCACACTCTACTCGGAAGCTGATTTCGAGGGTTGATGTGCACTGCTCATGGCTTAGCTTCATGCCATGACATATGCAGGATGTAAAAGCGCCGCAGCCTTCCCGGGCTGCGGCGCTTTTTATTTCTTCAGCCAATTCCACCTCAACAGAACACGCCAGCATGTTTCACGTGGAACATTTTACTTCAACCACATAAAACATATAAAAATCATAATGTTATAAATAATCAGCGATCGGATAATCGCTTTCCTGCAACGCCCCAGTTTTCCGCTTCCACTTCCTGCAACACTACCCAGACTGATTCCTCTCGCACTCCCAGCACACGAGCTGTCTCGCGAGTCAGTGCCTCGATAAGCTCACGTTTCTGTTCTTCACTCTTTCCACTGATAAATTCTGCACGAATCATTGGCATCAATCTGATCTCCTGAAACGATAATTTTGCTTTCTTGAGGCTGATGTTCCACGTGAAACATTGCCTTTTATTGTTAGCGCTCTCAGCATTGGCCCGCTCAAACAGCGACACTGTCTTGTCAAACCGCATGATTAAATTAACAGACTGATATATAACAACTTTTATTCTTTCGAACCGCTGATTCTCAAGCACGTGTTCCACGTGAAACATGCTCGTCTTCAGGCATAAGACACATTACCCAGAAGCACCTGCTGTACACGGCCTGACAGAGTCATCCCAAGTAGCGGTGTATTGTGCCCAGCACTCATCAGAGTATTGCTGTCGACTGTCCAATAACACTGCGGGTCAATAATTGCCAGATCGCAGCACTCGCCCTCCTTGAGCCTGCCACCTTCCAAGCCGAAGCGGCGCGCGCTAAAGGTCAGCGCTTCAATCAGCCTGGATATGCTGATCAGGCCTGCAGTGACCAGTACCAGCCCAAGTGGCAGCATGGTTTCCAAGCTAGTCATGCCCGGTTCAGAGACAGCGAAAGGCGCGCATTTGGCGGCTGCCTCATGGGGTAGATGATCACTGACGATGGCATCAATGGTGCCATCAGCCACGCCGGCACGTAGCGCATCTCTATCCTCTGAACTGCGTAGTGGAGGCTCCAGGTGGAAGTTGGCGTTAAATCCCTCTAATTGCTCATCCGTCCAATGCAGCTGAGCCATCGAGACATCGGCGGTGATATCCAGCCCACGAGCCTTGGCATCACGCACCAACGCGACCGCTCGCGCACTGGAAAGCAATGAAACGTGGGCACGCACGCCCGTCTGCTCAATCAACAGCAGCCACTGAGTCAGTGCAATCGTCTCGGCAGACTCGGGGATGCCGGCCAGTCCGAGTCGTGAGGCAATCGCGCCTTCATGCGCACAGCCATGCCCCGCCAGAGTGGCTTCCTGGGCTTGAAACACCACCGTGATATCAAAGGTATGGGCGTATTCAAGACAGCGACGCAGTACGCCAAGGTCACGTACCGGCTTGCGTAGATTGGTCAGGGCGACACAGCCAGCAGACTTGAGCGCTGCCATGTTGGCCAATAGATCACCTTCAAGCCCTTGTGTCAGGGCACCCAATGGAGCAAGCCTGACGCCAGCTACATCGCGAGCACGGTCGAGTAGTGTCCGTACGTGCGAGGCACTATCGAGTACAGGGCTGGTATCTGGTCGCGGCAAGATAGTGGCATAGCCTCCAGCGAGTGCTGCTGCTGACTCGCTCACCAGACTGCCCTTGTAGCGCGGCCCCGGGTCACGCAAATGAGCACCGAGATCGACGAAGGCCGGCGTGATCCATTTGCCGGTGAGATCTTGCTGCTGCTCAGCAACGAAGCCTAGTGGTGCTGCGCCAATGGCGACCAGGCGGCCGCCCTCAAGATGCAGGTCATGTTGGCCATCAAGGCCACTGGCCGGGTCGATCACCCGAGCATTGATCAGGCTGTGCTTCATGCGCCAGCTCCTCGTGAACGTTCACTTCTGCGCTCTGCGCGCGCCTTCATCTGGCCCGAGACAGCCATCGACAATACTGCCATGCGCACCGCGATACCGTTGGTGACCTGATCCAGAATCAGCGAGCGCGGGCCATCCGCCACGGCCGATTCGATCTCAACGCCACGGTTGATGGGTCCGGGATGCATCACGACCGCCTCTGGGTGGGCATGTGCGAGGCTTTCACGAGTCAAACCATAGCGACGGTAGTATTCGGATTCGGAAGGCAGTAGCGCGCCATCCATGCGCTCTTTCTGCAGGCGCAGCATGATCACAACATCGACATCCTTGAGGCCTGCCTCTAGTTCAGTGAACACGCGACAGCCCAGCGTCTCGATACCAACAGGCAGCAGTGTCTGCGGTGCCACCACTCGCACCTCTGCAGCGCCAAGCGTATTGAGCGCCAGAATCTGCGAGCGAGCGACACGCGAGTGCAGAATGTCACCCACGATAGCCACGCGCAGATTGGCGAATTCACCCTTGTGCCGACGAATGGTCAGCATGTCGAGCATCGCTTGTGTCGGGTGCGCATGACGGCCATCACCCGCATTGATGATCGCCACATGCGGCGTAATCTGACTGGCAATGAAGTGCGCCGCACCCGAATCACCGTGGCGCACCACGAAGGCGTCTGCCTGCATGGCTTCCAAGTTGACCAGCGTATCCATCAAGGACTCACCCTTGGCGGCCGAGGAGGTCTTGATGTCCAGATTGAGCACATCGGCCGACAAACGCTTGGCAGCCAGCTCGAACGTTGCACGCGTGCGCGTCGAGTTCTCGAAGAACAGATTGGCGACGGTACGGCCGCGCAGCAACGGTACCTTCTTGACCTCGGCATCTCCGATACCGCGGAAGTGATCAGCGGTATCAAGAATCTCGGTCAGGATGCTACGCGACAGACCCTCGATATCGAGAAAGTGACGTAGCCGTCCTTGGCTATCGAGCTGCACCTCGGCAGGAGACGCTGCGCGAGCGGCGGGACTGGCTTGAGAGAGATCCAGCAGATTCATGCAACGCTCTCCCCGGTATCTACCAATGTCAGGCGCAAGTTCTGTGGGCCTTCCAGCTTGATACGTTTACCTGGCTCCAACGCCAGGCTTGCCCCCAGAGCATCCGGCTGCACTGGTAGCTCACGGCCTGGCAGCTCCAGCAGACAGGCCAGCAATACCCGGCGCGGACGCCCATAGTCGAACAGCTCATTAAGCGCGGCACGGACAGTGCGACCACTCATCAGCACATCATCAACCAGCAGCAAATCGCGATTTTCGATATCCGGTAATTGCGAGCCCTGCCCTGCGTCTGGCAGGCCCTTGTGGCCGAAATCATCACGCCAGAAACCAATGTCCAATGTCGCCAGCGGAGCAGGCAGTCCCAGTCGCTCGCGCAGCGCCTGGGCGACCCATACGCCACCGGTATGAATTCCGATCGGAATCAAACGCTCACGATCGATCTCGCGGCGTTCGAATAACAGTTCGAGTTCTTCCGTCATGGACTCAAGCAAGGCCTCCACATCAGGCAGTGTCTCGTATTCGTCACGTACCTCAGATTCTTGCATGGGTATCGCTTCCTCTTTTCCCTGCCGGTCAGCGGCAGACAGACAAAAAAAACCCGCTTCCTGAAAGGAAACGGGTGAGATATTCAGTAACCGACAAGGTCGCCCTCGCCTCGCTGATTTGCAAACCAGCTCTCGAGAATCACCTGAGCGGCCAATCCATCCACTCCATCATCTCGGTAGTTGCCACGGTGGCCTCGCTCGCGAGCGAGGCTCTTGGCCGCCTTGGTGGAACCACGCTCGTCCCACATTTCCAGCGGCTTTCCATAGCGACCATACAGCCGCTTGCCGAACTTGCGGGCGCGGCTGCACATCAGGGTCTCACTACCGTCCAATTCCAATGGCAATCCCACCACAAACAGGTCTGGCTGCCATTCTTCAATCAGACGAGTGACAACATTCCAGTCGGGAATGCCGTCACGCACATGCAACGGCACTAGTGGTGACGCGGTGCCGAGCATTTCAGTGCCTACCGCGACACCGACGCGACGCGTGCCAAAATCAAACGCTAGTGCCGTGCGGCTTATTGCCCTTTCAGCCATGCCCGATCTCCCGCGACATCAGACTCATGTCGACACCGAGTTTGCGTGCTGCGGCATCAAGACGTGATTCGCTATCGGCATCAAAGAGGATGCCACTGTCGCCTTCGACGATCAGCCAGCTATTTTCTTTCAATTCATTGGTCAGCTGATCAGGCTCCCAGCCAGCACACCCCAGACATACCATGAAGTCTTCTGGACCTTGGTTGCCCGCAATGGCCTTGAGAATATCCAGCGACGTCGTCAGCGCCAGTTCTTCGGTGACTTGCAGACTGGAGTCCCACTCTTCTGCCTGACCGCGATGCAGAATAAACCCGCGGTCCTTGTGTACCGGACCGCCGTAATAGACGACATCGTCGAGGCATTCACAGCTATCGGCGGTAATTTCGAGCTGTTCAAACAGGCCACGCATGGTCAGCTTGATCGGCTTGTTGACGATCACACCGAGCGTACCTTTTTCATCGTGATCACAGAGATAGCTGAGCGAGCCGGAAAAATTGTCATCATCGAGATGCGGCATCGCCAGCAGGAAATAGTCTCGCAGACTTTGCATGGTCCTCCCGAGGCGTCAGGGCGCGCCAGAATCGTTGCCGGGGCCAAACCGCCAGATGCGAGTAATGGTCAGACGGCTCATCCCCTTGAGGCTCTCATCGAAGGAAGCGTAGGGGGCAGCGCCATAAACCGTATCCAATGCAGCCTGGTCGAGTTCGGCATGTCCCGAAGATTGTAACACTTCCGCGTACTCAAGCTGACCGTTAGGCAGCACGACCGCTCGGATACGCAATTCGCCACTCAGGTTGGCAGGCGCAGGGTAGTGAAGATTACCAAATGACTGAACAGCGCCGGTCCAGTCATTGATATAGCGAGCACGCGCTGAAGCACGCGCTGCCTTGCGCGATGCCAGCTCACCCACGACTTCGCGTGTCTGGCCGGAGGCCTGAACCTGGGCCAGCACATCGTCCTGCTCGCGGGCCTCCTGTTCACGATCAGGCGTATCCGGCAACAGCTCTGAGTGCGCCACCTGCTGTGGTGAATCTGTCTGTGTGGCGATTACTTCAGGGATATGTTGAGGCAGCACCAGTGATGCTGGCGCTGCCTCGGTCATCGTCGGTTGTGCCGCGGCGGCAGTCACAGGCTCTGCCTCGCCCTCTTGCGGTGGTGCAGGCGCCTCCGGTCCAGCATGAGCTATCGCTTCACGACCACTGCCACTGGCCTGCTGAGCCTGCTCGGCGATCACGTCACTCTTGACCGCAGCACTAGTGGCCTCACTCACCAGCGTGACATCCAGCATGACGGGCCGTGGTAGTGGCTGCACCTGTGGCGGTATCAATAACCCACTGCCCAGCAACCACCAGCCAATACCGACATGGATAGCCAAAGCTGCCCCCCAGGCCACGACACGACGATGCACCCGCGTCACCGGCACATAGGTGATCGGGTCGGTGACGCTATGAAGCGGCTCCCACCATCCGCTGGGTGCTGCCATGCCTTGTACTCCCTGTTAGCAAATCATCAAACGCGAGCGTCCAGCCGCGCCTCGATGGCATCCATCAGCAGACCCGCAATATCCGTACCGCGCTGAGAGTCGATCTCGCGTACGCAGGTCGGACTAGTGACGTTGATTTCGGTGATGTAATCGCCGATCACATCCAAACCAACGAACATCAGGCCCAGCGACTTCACGACCGGCTTGACCTGTTCTACCAGCCAGTAATCGCGTGCCGTCAGCTCACGTGATTCACCACGACCGCCAGCGGCCAGGTTACCGCGCGTCTCGCCAGCGCTGGGAATTCGCGCCAAGCCGAAGGGCACCGGCTCGCCATCGACCAGCAGAATACGCGTATCACCGGCGCTGATTTCCGGCACATAGCGCTGCGCCATGATCTGACGCTTGCCGCGCAGCGTCAGCTGCTCGATCACCGAACCCAGATTACGACCGTCTTCAGCGACGTGGAAGATGCCGCTACCGCCCATGCCATCGAGCGGCTTGAAGATGACGTTGCCATGCTCGGCATGGAAAGCACGCAGCACCTTGTCGTTGGCCGACACCGTCGTCGGCGGGATGCACTCCGGGAACTGCTGCGCGAACAGCTTCTCGTTGCACATCAGTAGCGCGGCGGTCGGGTTGACCACCAGTACACCTTCGCGCTCCGCAAAGCCCAGCAGATGGACAGCATTCAAGAAGTGTTCGTCGACGGGCGGATCCTTGCGCATCAGGATCACGTCCAGTTCCGCCAGCGGTGTCGCAACGACGTCGCCCAAGCGATAGAAGGCGTCGGGATCATGGAAGACTTCCAGATCGCGCATCCGGCCCATGGCGCGGCCATTCTCGAGATAGAGATCTTCCTGTTCGAGATAATGAAGCGACCAGCCACGCTGACTGGCAGCCCACATCATCGCGAGGGTGGTGTCCTTCTTGTAGGCGACAGTGGACATCGGGTCCATGACCACGCCGATCTTGAGCTTACGAGCTGTCATCGAGTCAACCTTATGACGACACCGCCGACATCCATACGCCGACAGTGATGAAAACGGGAGTCTTGCACCACCTCACGAACATCGGAGCGAGGCGGCAGAAGTGATATGACAAGTATGCAGCAGCACTTCGTTGCTCACCACTGGCGAGAAGGGCAATGACATCTCACGCTGTGTTGCCGGGATATCAACAATCCATCCCTTGCCGCTCTCTGCAGGAGAATGCCAGCCGCTAACGCGGCAGATCACCAAAGCGCTGCTGCAACAAGGCGAGCGCAACCACTGGTGCTGTCTCGGTACGCAGAATCCGCGGCCCTAGCCCCAGCACCTGGCATCCAGCTGCCGCCGCCTCGGCCACCTCGTCTGTCGTGAAACCGCCCTCTGGGCCGATCAACAGACTGGCTTGGATGACTCCCCCTGCAGCCTCGGCCGCATCAAGTGCTTCTGCCCCGCCCGGCTGCAAGATCAACTTGAGTGATTCATCACGCACGGCCAACCACTCCGCCATCGAGATGGGGGGATGCACGACCGGTACGACGCTGCGCCCGCACTGCTCACAGGCACTCGCCGCGACTCCTTGCCAGTGCGCCAGCTTCTTGTCGGCGCGCTCGCCCTTGAGCTTCACATCACCACGCGCGGTGTACAGCGGTGTTATTGCTGCCACGCCCAGCTCGCAGGCCTTCTGAATTGCATAATCCATGCGGTCTCCCTTGGAGATCGCCTGACCGAGATGCACCGCCAAGGGTGACTCGCGGTCATTGGGCACTGATGCGACCACTCGTACGCTCACGCCCTTGCGCGTGACTTCCTCCAGCGTTACCCGTATTTCCTGCCCCTGGCCGTCGAACAACTGCGCTTCACTGCCCACCTTGGCACGCAGTACCAGTCCGAGGTGGCGCGCAGGCCCCTCCGGAAGCGCAAAGGAAACACCCGCGCTGACGTTGAGGTCGAGATCGGGGCAGTGCAGACGAATGGCCATGGGCAAAGTCTCGTGGCAGTCAGGGGCGAGGGAAGCACGCCAATAAAAAATAACAGAGGGAACACAGGCCGGCATTGTGGCCAAAAACGCAGCGACGGGCCACTAGGGCCCGTCGCTGGAAGTACTATCTACCACCGGACTCACATGATCAGTGAGCAGTGGCCTCGGCACCCTGCTGCTGCGCTTCACGCTGCTTGCGCTGTGCATACATGGCTTCGAAGTTAACCGGTGCCAGCATCAGCGGAGGGAAGCTGCCGCGGTTGACCAGGTTGTCGATAGCTTCACGAGCGTACGGGAACAGCACGTTCGGGCAGAAGGCGCCCAGGGTGTGATCCAGCTGCTCAGCGGACAGACCTGCAATGCGGAACAAGCCAGCTTGCTCGACTTCGGCCAGGAAAGCAGTGGTCTGGTCTTCGCCGTTGGTGACCTGTGCGGTGACCTTGATGGACACCTCGAACAGCTCTTCACCGACTTGCTGGTGTTCAGTATCCAGCTCCAGGCCCACTTTCGGCTGGAACGGCTGGGAGAAGACAGCCGGTGAATTCGGTGCTTCGAAGGACACGTCCTTCACATAGATGCGCTGCAGGGCAAACTGGAGTTGATCCTGAGCCGGTTGATCGCCCGCTGCAGCCTGTGCGTTCTGTTCTTCAGCCATGAGACATATCCTTGAATTTTCGGAGAATTATTTTTTGGCTGCAAACCTGCTTCCAGCAGACCTGCAGGCTCGCCGTGGTACTCGGACCATTGTCCTTAGCGAGTCACGACCGGCAGGCTATCGGCTTGCCACTGGCCCATGCCGCCCTTGAGCTTGACGGCTTGCTTGAAGCCATCCTTCTCAAGGCGCGCCACCAGCGGACCAGCCGTCTGGCCATGCTTGCAGACAACGATGACCGGACGTTCCTTGTACTTGTCCAGCGGCGTAGTCGCGCTAGTCAGTTGGGCACTGGGGACGTTGACGGCACCGGCAATATGGCCGGCCTTGAATTCCTTGCTGTCGCGGATGTCGATGAAGACACCCTCTTCGCGATTGACCAGTCGCGTGGCCTCGCTGACGCTGACACCGTGATTGCCACGCATGGTTTCCATGACAATAAGGGCGACCAGCAAGGCGACAAAAGCGCCGACCAGCAAAGGATGATTCTGCGCGAACTGAAGCAGCTGTTCGATCATGAGACGGGCTAACTCCGCTGTGACGTGCATGCCAGCGCGTACGCGGCAAAGGAAATAGACCGCTACCCAAGGTAACGGAGCCAGCATTATACATGACAGGCCCAGCCATGAATGCCCGCAGGGTGGCATCTAAAAGGCGTATCTACGCGACATGCCAACGACAGCAGGACAGCGCCCTTCTGATCCCCGCATCGATACTCGCATCGGCGCTCTTGTCGATAGCGCGACACAATCCCTGCGATACACTACCAGCACTTGCACTTGGCCCCTTCCCGCCTCTCTAATAGGAGGCAGAATGAGCAGGTAGTTTTATCACCACATGATGCATCACTCCATTGTGGCCCTGCTCTCCCAAGATTCATTCGTCATTACAGCGAGGAAGTCATGGCAGCTCAAGCACAAGGTCCGCGTCCCGTCGCCTTATCATCCTGGATGGCTATGGTCACAGTGAGGAGGTGAAGGACAATGCCATTCTCGCCGCCAACACGCCGGTGATGGATCGCCTGCGTCGCGACTATCCCAGCGAGCTGATTCACACTGACGGTGGCTTCGTCGGCCTGCCGGACGGTCAGATGGGTAACTCCGAAGTTGGCCACATGAACCTCGGTGCTGGTCGTATCGTCTATCAGGACTTCACGCGCATCACCAAGGCCGTTCGCGAGAACGCGCTGAAGGACAATGCCGTACTGACCGCACCGATCGACGCTGCCATCGACGCAGGGCGTGCCGTCCACCTGATCGGCCTGCTGTCTCCGGGTGGCGTGCACTCCCACGAGGACCACATTCTGGCCATGGCCAGCCTGGCCGCTGAACGTGGCGCACGGCGCATCTTCATTCACGCCATCCTTGATGGCCGTGATACTGCGCCCAAGAGTGCCGAGGCCTCCATCGCGCGTGCCGACGAACATCTCGCTGGTCTGGGACTCGAAGAAGGTCGCGTCGCCACTCTCGTTGGACGCTACTTCGCACTGGACCGCGATAACCGCTGGGATCGTGTCGAACAAGCCTATCGCCTGATCGCCGAAGGAAAAGGCGCGCACGAAGCCGCCACTGGCGTCGAAGGCCTGGCAGCCGCCTACGAACGTGACGAGACCGATGAATTCGTCACCGCCACACGTATCGGCGACGCTGTCGCCATGCAGGACGGCGACGCAGCCTCTTCATGAACTTCCGCGCCGACCGTGCCCGCGAGCTGACGCGTGCCTTTGTCGAGCCTGAGTTTGCAGGCTTTGAGCGCACCGCGCCCACGCTAGCGCACGAGGGTCTGGTGATGTTGACCCGTTATGCGGCCGATATTCCGGCACCGTCAGCGTTCCCGCCGTCTGATCTGCACAATACGCTCGGTGAAGTGGTATCGGATCGTGGTCTGACACAGCTGCGCATCGCCGAAACCGAAAAATATGCTCACGTCACCTTCTTCTTCTCGGGTGGCCGTGAAGAAGAATTCCCTGGTGAAACACGCATTCTCGTGCCGTCTCCACAAGAGGTGAAAACCTACGACGAGAAGCCGGAAATGAGCGCCGAAGAGGTCACCGACAAGCTGGTGGAAGCCATCGAATCTGGCACCTTTGATATGATTGTCTGCAACTATGCCAATGGCGATATGGTCGGCCACACTGGCAAGTTCGAGGCTGCCGTCAAGGCAATCGAATTTTTGGACATCTGCGTTGGCCGTGTGGTCGAGGCACTGGAGAAGGTCGGCGGCGAATGCCTGATCACAGCTGATCACGGTAATGCTGAACAGATGGTGCACCCGGAAACTGGCAATCCGCAGACCGCGCACACCACTTTCGAGGTACCGCTGATCTATATCACTCAGCGCGACGCGACACTGGCTGCCGAGGGACGTCTGTGCGATCTCGCACCAACGCTGCTGACCATGATGGGTCAGTCGGTGCCCAACGAGATGGACGGCAATGTGCTGGTCGACTATGCCGGTGCCTGACAGCCCTTTGCATAATACTTTGCACGGCACTTCGCATCGCCCCTCCTGTTCGACCGCCGCCGCGGCAGCCGAGCAGGAGGGCTGCGACAGGCAGTACAAACGCCGGAGCCGAGTCTCCGGCGTTGTGCTGTCTGCCTGCCTGCTGGTACTGACACCGCTGCCCTTGGCTAGCGCGATGGCGGCTGACGATAGCGCCACGCTGACGCAGAAAAAACAGGCTTCTCAAGCAGATCTCAAACGCCTCAAGAACGAAATAACAGCGATGCAGGGCGAACTGAAAACCACTGCAGCGCGGCGCAGCGACACGCGCAATGGACTGGAAAAGATCGAGCGCCAGCTCAATGACACTCGCCAGCAAACCGGCAAGCTCGAAGATGAGCGCGACGATATCAAGCAACAGCTAGTCTCGCTCACCAAACAGCGCGATACCCTGAGCCGACAGCAGACGGCTCAGAAAGCGGCGGTAGCAGAAGAGATGGCAGCACTGTATCGCCTTGGACGTCAGCCAGAGTTGAAACTGCTGCTCAATCAGGATGACCCTGCGCGCCTCGAGCGCTTGCAGGTCTATCTGAATCACTTGAGCACGTCACGCCGTCAGGCACTGAAGAAGCTGGCGCAGCTGAATGACTCACTTGAGAAGACACGCAGCGCACTTATTACTCGCCAGACACGTCTTACTGATGTGCAGAAAGGCCTTGAGCGCCAAGCCAAGACCCTGATCGCCCAGCAGAATGAGCGTTCAGCCCTCTTGCGTACGCTGGATGCGCGCTATGCTAGCCACGAAGCGAGAATCGCCGAACTGGATCAGGATCGTGCGCACGCCAATCAGATGATTCAAACCCTCGAAAAACGTCTGAAGTCGATCAAGAGTGCACCACCGCCCAAGACACGCATTACGCGCGCCATGGGCAAGATGGATTGGCCAGCACCGGGGCGGGTCATCACGGCTTACGGGGGTGGCGAAGGGGTCAATCGCGATGGCGTTTTGATTCAGGCGACACAGGGCACTGCCGTGACGGCGCCGCATGCCGGCCGCGTGGTCTTTGCCGACTGGATGCGTGGCTACGGTAACTTGCTGATCATCGACCACGGCGACAATGTACTGACCCTCTACGCACACCTGGCCAGCTTCAGCGTGGGCCCGGGGGATAGTCTGTCACGCGGCCAGCAACTTGGCAGCGTCGGCAGCAGTGGCGGCCGCGATGGCCCCGCGCTCTACTTTGAAGTGCGTCGCGCCGGACAGCCCGCCAATCCGCAACGCTGGCTCTCGAGTCGCTGAATGATGGATGGTTCTGACGATGAGGCAGGCCGCAGGGCTGATGAGCCCGTTGTTAAGCTAGTCGCCAAGCACGCAGGCAAGCTATGCTCGCAATAAGCCTATCATTGCGAGCGTTTTGATCTGATCTCACCTCTTGCTCGCTGCCTTAATGTCAGGCCCGCCAGCGCGTTTCAGTATTCGTCGAGAAGGAAATCGCATGCCCGCATCGTCGTCATTCCACCCTGCCCCGCGCCGCCTGCGTCAGCTGGCGGTCAGCGTGCCTTTAAGCCTCGCCTTGCTGGGCGGCGGACTGCCGGCCGTGGCAGAAGAAATGCCACGCGAAACAGCTCCGACTCAGGCCGAAGGCCTACCACTGGATGAGCTACGTACCTTTGCCGAGGTGTTCGAGCGCATCAAGCGCACCTATGTCGATGAAGTCGACGACCGCACACTGCTGAAAAATGCCATGCGCGGCATGTTGGAAGGGCTCGACCCGCATTCCTCCTATCTCGACCAGCAGGACTGGCAAGATCTGCGCGAGAACACTGACGGTGAATTCGGTGGCATTGGTATTGAAGTCGGCATGGAAGACGACGGCAAGTTGACGATCATCGCGCCGATTGATGACACGCCCGCTTCTCGGGCCGGCCTGCAGCCGCGTGATGTCATTCTCAAGATCGACAACACGCCGCTGGATGGCCTACCGATGTCTGAGGCCGTGAAACTGATGCGCGGCGATGCCGGCTCACGCATTCGTTTGCTGATTCTCTCCGAAGGGGCCGACATGCCACGTGAGGTGGTACTGGAGCGCGCTATCATCAAGAGCAGCAGCGTGACTCATCGCCTGTTGGATCCGGGCTATGGTTATCTGCGTATCAGCCAGTTCCAGAGCGCGACTGGCGATGAAGCTCGCACTGCTCTGGCGCAACTACGCAAGGATAATGATGCGACATCGCTCAAGGGGCTCGTGCTGGACCTGCGCAACAACCCCGGCGGCCTGTTGTCGGCGGCGGTAGAGATCAGCGATCTTTTCCTATCCAACGGCCGCATCGTCTATACCCAAGGCCGCTTGCCCGACAGCGAGCTATCCTTCTCTGCCAAGCTGATACGCCGGCGGACGACATACCGTTAATCGTGCTGATCAATGGCGGCACCGCCTCGGCTGCAGAGATCGTCTCCGGTGCTCTGCAAGACCAGCGTCGCGCGATCATCATGGGCACCGACAGCTTCGGCAAGGGCTCGGTACAGACCGTCATGCCGCTGGGCAATGGTGATGGCCTCAAGCTGACCACGGCGCTGTATTTCACGCCCAGCGGTCGCTCCATCCAGGCCGAAGGTATCCAACCGGATGTCGAGGTCGTGCGCGGACGGCTGGAGCGCGATACGCGCCGCGACTTCAGCGTACGCGAGGCAGACCTCGATGGCCGTCTCGATAACGCCAACGGTGAAAGCGAAGCCGTACAGAGCAAGGCACCTACCAGCCCGGTCGTCGCTGAAAGCGACTATCAGCTGGGTGAGGCACTCAATCTGCTCAAGGGCATGAATGTGCTAGACCGCAGCGCAGCACTCGAGGCAGTGGCACCAGCGACACCTGATCAGTAACGATCACACACGTCGGCCGGTTCCCTGACTGGGCTCCAACACCTCCTCATGGAAATGCCTCTCACAAGAAGGCCCCGCCAATTGGCGGGGCCTTCTTGTCATCACACTCGTGAGCATGCTTTCAGCGATCATCGCGCTTCTGTCAGCGAGTACTTACTACTAACGAGGCTTGCAGCTATCGGGCAGTTCGCCACGTTCGCCCATCGCCTGGCGCATCAAGATACGTTTCAGTTCGCTGCGATTATCAACCCAGCCCAATCCGAGGTTGCGGATCAACCGCACGCCAGGCTGGCGGCTGCCGAACAGCAATCGGAAGCCATCCATCATCTTCAGCATCAGCGCGTTATCGCTCCGACGGCGGCGGCTATAGCGCTTGAGCCACCGCTCATCACCAAGTGCCACGCCGCGTCGATGGCCGGCTAACAGCTCCTCCGCCAGCACCGCAGCATCCATCAAGCCAAGATTGACGCCCTGACCGGCCAGCGGGTGGATGGCATGTGCAGCATCGCCGACCAGCGCCAGCCCCGGCAGAACATACTCCTCGGCATGACGCTGATACAGCGGGAAGCTGAAGCGCTCAGCTGCCCACTCCACGGTACCTAACGTGTCTTCAAATGCCGTCTGAAGCTCACTGTAGAAGGCGCGATCCGAGAGCGCCTGCAGACGACTAGCTTCCTCTGGCGTGGTCGACCACACGATGGAGCAATAACGCTGTGCGGCAGGGGCTGCTTCCGACGGCTGCGCCCATTCATCATTCACCGCCAGCGGCAGGAATGCCAATGGCCCTGTTGGTAGAAAGCGCTGACGCGCGATGGCTTGATGCGGCAAGGCGGTGCGTACCGTAGTGACGAGCGCCACCTGGCCAGTGTCGTGCTCACGCGTGGCAATGCCCGCCAGATCACGCAACCCGGAACGCGCGCCATCTGCCGCCACAACCAGCGCAGCACTGACAGAGCCGCCATCGCTAAGCGTCAGACTGACGGCTTTAGCATCTTCAAGTGAGTAAGCGCTCACTACTGATGCAGAGCCAGAAATTGGTAATACCAAATCATTGACACGCACCCCATAGCAGCGTGTGATCGCGGGGCAACGGTCAATCGCTTGCTCCAGCGCCGCCAGGGTGACGCGGTTCTCGACGATATGGCCCAGTCGTGCCACGCCGTTGTCCTCGGCACTGAAACGAATCTCGCCATTGCCTTCCGCGTCCCAGACCTGCATGCCGGTATAGGGCATCAGACGACTGGCGGCGACTGTCGACCAGACACCGAGCCCTGTCAGCAACTGTTGTGACACCGGCGTAAGAGCGCTGACACGCGGCTCAGGGGCGGAGTCTGCTTGCCAGCTGGCAGGAGATTCACGGCCTTCGATCAGCATGACACGCAGACCCGCCTGCCCCAGCAGCAACGCCAGGGTAGCGCCGACAATACCGGCCCCGACGATGGCGACATCCGTGTCCCGCTCTGCACCCGCTGCCCGACTGTCCTTCATGCCTGCTCCCTCGTGAAATATCCGCATTGTGCTGCCTGATGCCTTCAAGAAACGCTTACTCCTCGACACAAGAAGTGAGCACCTACTCTCAGCATGATCACCATTGAAGAGAGGCCTGGGTATTGATCAGCGTTCAATGCCCATCGAACGTCTGGCCAGCAGACGCTTGAGCGGGGAAATCAGATTGAGCCCAATCAATCCCGCTGCGCGTGCATGCCCCAGCCAGCGACTATCAACACCGAACAAGCGAATCAGTCCATCACTGAACAGCACCACGTTATCGCGATCATCACTGCGTCGTGTCTCGAAATCACTCAGCACGCTGCTGGCACCGGCAGGCTCACCACGTGCCTGCCCTGCCTCAATGGCAGCTACCAGATCCGTGACGCCACGTAACGCGAGGTTGAAGCCCTGCCCTGCCACCGGGTGCAGCGAATGCGCGGCATTGCCGAGCACTGCAAGTCCGGGGCGCGTGCCTTCGCTGGCACGCACCAATGACAGCGGATAAGTATGCCGCTGACCGACGCGACGAAAGCGCCCTGCCCGTTCACCGAAGGCACGCTGCAATGCCGTCAAGAAATCGCTGTCCGGCAGGGTCATCAGGTGCTCGGCATCATCTGGTTCCCGCGTCCAGACCAGCTCCATGCGTCGTCCGGCCAGCGGCAGCAAGGCCATGGGGCCTTCGCTGGTAAAGCGTTCGTACGCCACGCCCTGATGCGGCTGGCTCATCTCTACCGTGGCGATCAATGCGTGTTGCTCATAAGACTGCGCTGCACTGTGAATACCGAGTCGCTCCTTGAGACCCGAGCGGCCACCATCTGCCAGCACCGTCAAACCGGCCACCAACTGGCGACCATCCTCCAGCATCAGATGGTGGCCATCGGCAGTGACGACAATCTCGGCCACGCGGGCTGGGCAATACCAGGCCAACGACAGCTCAGCCAGTCGTCGATGTAGCACCTGCCCCATCCAAGCATTCGGGATGACATGGCCAAGCGCCGGTACGCCAATCTCTTCGGCCCGCATGCGCGTCGCACCCAGATGTCCGCGTTCGCTGACATGAATGGTGCGAATGGGCGTGGCATGCTCCTGCATGGCCTCCCACAGCCCGAAGGCCGTGAAACGCTGGCGCGAACCCGCGGCAATCGCACTGGCGCGGGCATCAAAACTGGGCTGAAAACGCGGCATGTCCGCCGCAGAAGACAACTCGTTCGCCTCCACGACGGCAACACGCAACGGGGCCTGAGGTGAGCACGCCTCTGAATGACGCTCCATCAGGGGTGCCAATGCACAGGCCAGGCTCGCGCCGACCAGGCCACCGCCAATGATCACGACGTCAAAGTGTTCTGCCTGCGCCTCGATACCGTCAGCGCTCTCTGCCGGATGACCTGCCTCACGCTCGCTCATGTGACTACGCTCCTTCGCGCATCAGGGCCTCGATGGCCGCGACGGATTTGGGCACGCCATGACTCAGCACCTCATGGCCGTTACCCGTCACCACCACATCGTCTTCGATACGAATGCCAATGCCGCGATATTCACGCGGAATATCTGCCTCGTCAGGAATATAAAGCCCCGGTTCGACGGTCAGCACCATCCCCGGTACCAGCGGACGCGGTTCGCCATTCTCGCGATAGCTGCCGACATCGTGCACATCCAGTCCCAACCAATGAGAGGTGGAGTGCAGATAGAAGCGGCGATAAGCCTCATCACCAATCAGTTCATCAACATCGCCTGTCAGCAGCCCCAGTTCAACCAGGCCTGTCGTCAGGTCATGCACCACCTGCTGATGAATGCCGACCAGGGTTGCACCCGGCACGACAGCCGCGATAGCGCGCTCCTGTGCTTTGAGTACCACGTCGTAAAGAAGGCGTTGCGGCTCGCTGAAGCGGCCGTTGACGGGGAAAGTACGCGTGATGTCACCGGCATAGAGCGCGAACTCAGCGCCTGCATCTATCAGTACCAACTCACCCTCGACCAGCGGGGCGCGGTTCTCGATGTAATGCAGCACACAGGCGTTCCCCCCCCCACCGACGATGCTGGTATAGGCTGGCGCGGGTGCACCCTGCCACTGGAATTCATGCTCGATCTCGGCTTGCAGATGATACTCATGCAAGCCGGCACGGCTAATCTGCATGGCACGCACATGAGCGCGTGCCGAAATTTCAGCCGCGTGGCGCATGAGCGCAATCTCACGCTCGTCCTTGATCAGACGCTGCTCATGCAGCAAGGGAGCGAGGTCTTCAAAGGCGGACGGTGGGCGCGCACCACGACGTACGCCAGCGGCCAGCTCCTCACGCAGCGACTGAGCCAGTACGAGTGCCTCCTCGTCTTCAAACAGCACGTAAAGACGCTGGCGGCCATCCAGAAGCCCCGCCAGCACCTCATCACGCGCGTCATTGGTAAAGGCTTGGTCGAAGCCTGCCTCGGCGACAGCACCTTCAGCACCGACACGAATGCCCGTCCAAGCTTCGGCCAGCGGATCCTTCTCCTGACAGAACAGCACACTTTCGCCCTCGGCGCGGCCAGGCAACAGCAGCAAGGCTGCTTCAGGTTCCGGCCAACCCGTCAGGTAGTGGAAATCGCTGTTCTGACGGAAGGCGTATTCGCTGTCGCGATTACGCTGGGCAAGTCCGGACGACAGTACCAACGCAGCAGCATCTTGCGGCAGCTGCGCCATCAGCCGCTGACGGCGGGCGTGAAAGTTCTCCGCCGTCAGGGCGGCAGGCGCGGTCAGGATGGCAGGGGCAGTCGTCATGGCAATCTCCGTCGAGAACCCGCCGGGCATGGCCCGTCCGAGTCGCAAAAAGGCAAGATATGTTTGATGGGGTCAGCGGCCTCGTAAATCCAGACCGCTGACGAGCTCTGCATGCAGTCAATCAAGTGGCGATGAGCTCAGTATTGGGCATGGTCGACTTGGCACGCGATCGACCTGGTGCGTGACAGGCTTAATGCGTGTCCTGCCGAGAACTCATGCCGAGGCTACCTTCGAGGCCGCCTTCCGGCAGCTGGTCATCGCTCGGCTTCTCGACGTCCGGCTGACCCAGGTGCTGCTCGGTATAGAGCAGCAACGCGGCCATGCGCACGTGATCAGCCAGTGCAAAGAGATCCGCTTCGTCCTCGGCGTTGTCGTCGTCAAGATCAATGCCGTTTTCCAGCCCGGCCGAGATAGACTCGACATCGCTTAGTGCGTCCTTGAGCGCTCGGCTCCAGCCCTCACGAGCTTCGCTATCAGCGCTGGATAGCTCTTCCTGAAACCCAAGTGTCCATTCACGCAGACTCTGGGCACGCTCAGCCAGTGAGAACATCTCATCCGGCAGTAACGGTTCAAAGCTCATCTCGCTGGCGGCCAGACGCTCTTGATTGCGCGTGCGCCAGACAAGAAAGACTTCGCCAGCCTCACGCGTGGCGGGCTGTTCGACGCCGAGCGCCGCACACACACGGTTCAACCAGTCATCAGCACTGATGTCATCCAGCGCCAGTGCGGCAACCAGCTGGCCATCAAGGAAGGAAGGATTATTCAGGCTGCCGTGAGCCAGAAATTGGTCAGCGACAAGAGAGAAATCGAAGGTGTCATTGATGATTGCCATGGAGCGGGTCCGTTGAGTCAGTGAGTTAGGAATATGAGCAGAATACCTGCCAAGCCAGAAGGTACAGACTGAGTGCATAGACTGAACGCGACAAAATGAGTAGAAGCTCGAAGGCGGCCGCGCTACGTAGCGCGTTGACCCCCTAGAAGCGGCTCTCTATAGTGGCTCGGGAATGCCCCCATCTTACCGCACTGGCCCTCCTTCTGGCTTGCCGTCCTCGCTGCGACGGTGTCGCGCAGTCAGCAGGACGCCGCCGTCAATCTGGACGACGCCGGACATGGCCCGAGAGGACCGACATGAGCGAACCTGCCAAGCCCCGCAACACCACCGAGATCAGCCTGCTCGGTCGCAGCTATACCATCAGCTGTCAGCCTGGCGAGGAAGACGGCCTGACCCGTGCGGCGGCCTATCTGGATCTCGCCATGCAGGGTATCCAGCAGCGTGGCAATACCATCAGTGCCGACAAGGTCGCGCTGATGGCGGCGCTCAATATCTCGCACGAGCTGATCAATAGCCGTGACAGCGAGCGCGCCCTGCAAAACGACTTCGAGACACGCCTTGCCGTTCTTGATCGTCAGCTTGATGCCGCACTGAATCAGCTGCCGGCAGATTACGCCCAACGTGCTTCCGAGCGAAAAAATTCTTCAGAATCAAATAGCTGATCTTCATCAAGACCAGAATAGTCCGGGCAGGATTAGTCCTTGGGCCAACAGGCGGGGTTTGGTAGACTGGAAGAGTTCTCTGGGGTGTACGTCAGTTGCCGATGTCCCTCGAGCTTATAAGCTATTCCCAGGGAGTCCACTGTGCAGCACTGTGTGCATGTCCGTGCGTCGGAACGCCTAATGTACTGCGCGGGACTACCCACCTTGAACCGCTAGGTTCAGGGCCCCCGGTAACAACGGCATCTTGGAGAACCCTGCCTGACGGAGATTGTCAGGCATGCGCAAGCCCCCAACGGTATACGCCGCACCTGCGAGCCTCTACTCGCCCTCGCTTTCCCCTTCTGCACCCAGCACGACTCTCTGGCCTCTGCCGGCCGAGTTAAGTCATTCTGAGGCTGACCGCCGCGCCCTGCGCCGGTTGTTGCGCCAACGCCGACGTCATCTATCACTACGCGAACGTTGCAGTGCAGAACATGCTCTATTTCGCCAGCTGAAGCGCCTGCCTGAGCTAATGCGTGCCCGCACCGTCGCCCTCTACTTGCCAAACGATGGCGAAATCGACGCGACGCTTCTCTGCCAATGGCTGACTCGCCGCGGCGCACACGTCTACCTGCCAGTATTACGCCCCTTCGCCGATAACTCACTCTGGTTTGTGCGTTATGACAGCAGCACGCCACTGGTCAAGAACCGCTTCGGCATCGCCGAGCCCGACACCCGTTTTGGTGCACATAAACGTCGCAGACTACCGGCTTGGGCGCTGGATGTGGTGTTGATGCCACTAGTCGGCTTCGATGCTACCGGCGCGCGTATCGGTATGGGCGGTGGCTTCTACGATCGCAGCTTTGCTTTCACTCGCCGTCCAGGCCCGCGACCACGATTGATCGGGTTGGCGCATCATTGTCAGAAGGTGCCGGCCTTGCCGGTGCAGCCCTGGGATGTCCCGCTGGACGCCATCGTGAGTGATCGCGAGATAGTGCGACCCAGCCGTCAAGACTGAAGGCATGCGAGTCGAGTCGTGAAGGGGAGCGGGGGAAAAAGAAATGGTGCGAGAGAGTCACACACAGAGAGGGGCCAGAGAGAAGCCTTCCTCTAGAAACACCACTGCCGCCAGAAAGGCGGCAGTGCGGGATTCAGGACCCCATCACAGTCTGGGCGTAGCCGGTTGCGACAACACCAATCCCGAAGATGAACACCAGGGCCATGACCAGGTCGGGCTTACGTTTCATGAGAGCGGACTTCTTTTTATATCGTCGGTGGCTTTCGCGTGACGGTTGTCGATGACTGTCATCCTGACAGTGCTCAGATGATAGGCATCTGATCGCAGCATGACAATCGCCAAGCAACCGTTTGAATGAACGTTTTTCCACGTAGCCTTCCGCAGACTGCCGTCAATAGCCGCAAGGCCTGAAGAAAAAACAGCGTTCTGTATCATTTCCACTGATCACAGAAGAATTCTATGCGGCATTGCTGACAATCACACATAAAAAATCCCCCGCCTCCACATAGGAGAAGCAGGGGATTTTCTCATTCAAGACTTAACTAATAATCGCTGGTTCAGTGATACTCAAAACAGAAAACTTAAGCCAGGAACAGTCGATAAGCAGGATTGTCACTCTCTTTCCAAAAGCGATAACCAATTTCGGTGAAATACTCTTCGACCCGTTCACGATCTCCATTGGGCACCTGCATACCAATCAGGACACGGCCATGCGAGGCACCATGATTACGGTAATGGAATAGCGAAATATTCCAGTCTGCCGGCAAGTGAGTCAGGAAGTTCATCAACGCTCCCGGACGCTCCGGGAACTCAAAACGATAGACCTCTTCAGGCAAGCTGCTTGATGTGCGACCGCCCACCAGATGACGCGTATGCAGCTTGGCCAATTCATTATCGGTTAGGTCCTCAACCGCATAGCCCGATTCACGCAGCTTGGCCACTACTGCCGCACGGTCTTCACCGCCCGGCTTGACCTGCACGCCGACAAACACATGTGCCTCGTCAGGATTGGCATAGCGATAGTTGAACTCGGTCACCATGCGCTTGCCAATCACCTTGCAGAACTGCTTGTAAGCCCCGGGACGTTCCGGCAGCGTCACCGCGAGAATTGCCTCGCGCTGCTCGCCCAGCTCAGTCCGCTCGGCAATATGTTGCAGGCGGTCAAAGTTGGTATTGGCTCCGGAATTGATGCAGACCAACGTCTGCCCTTCCACTCCCGTCTGCTGCACATACTTCTTGAGACCCGCCAGTGACAGCGCGCCACTGGTTTCGGAGACAGCACGAGTGTCCTCGAAGATATCCTTGACCGCCGCACATATCTCGTCAGTGTTGACAGTGATCACTTCATCGACGGTATGACGGATGATCTCAAAAGGTGCTTCACCAATCTGCGCGACTGCAACGCCTTCGGCAAATACGCCGACCTGATCCAGAATCACACGTTCACCGGCCTCCATTGCCGCCTTGAGACAAGCAGCGTCTTCCGCCTCTACGCCAATGATGCGAGTCTCAGGACGCAGATACTTCACGTAGGCGGATACACCCGCAATCAGGCCACCACCACCTACCGGTACAAAAATCGCATCGATGTGACCGGGATGCTGGCGCAGAATTTCCATGCCGACCGTGCCCTGACCCGCGATCACGTCCGGGTCGTCAAAGGGCGGAATGAAGGTGTAGCCATGCTCATCGATGAGCGTACGCGCATGTGCCAGCGCTTCAGGGAAGGCATCGCCCTTGAGAATGACGCGGGCGCCACGCTCACGCACTGCCTGAACCTTGATCTCTGGAGTCACGCGCGGCATCACGATGACGGCCTTCACGCCCATCAACTTGGCGGCCATCGCCAGTCCTTGCGCATGATTGCCCGCTGAGGCTGCAATCACGCCGCAGGCCTTCTGAGCCTCCGTCAGCATGGCCATCTTGTTGTAGGCGCCGCGAATCTTGAAGGAATACACCGGCTGCAGATCTTCACGCTTGATGAAGATGTTGTTGCCGAAACGACGGGATAACAAAGGCGCCGGAGAGAGCGGTGTTTCATGAGCGGCTTCGTAAACACGAGCCGACAGGATTTTCTTGACGTAGTGTTCGAGCATTATGGGAATGTCCTGATGTGTCACAGCGCGGGCCGCATTGGCGCGACCGACTCCCATTGTTATCAGACCGCTGGCGAGAGCGTCCAGCGCCATCGTGACGTTTACCGTTATAATATGGCGTTTTCTGACGTTGCGTTACGTGTTTTCCATGCGATGTGATGGCACGTCATCGCCCTGTTACGCGTTTGATGCCGACTGATCCATCTCCCCCGACCCGAGGTATGACATGACCCAGGATGAGCTGAAGCAGGCCGTGGCCCGCGCTGCACTTGACGAGATTCGCCCGCTATTGAACCGCGACACCATCATCGGCGTCGGCACCGGCTCTACTGCCAACCTGTTCATCGATGCCCTGGCCGAGGTCAAGCATGACTTCGCCGGTGCCGTCGCCAGCTCCGAAGCTACCGCTCAACGCTTGAAAGGCCACGGTATTGATGTCTTCGAGCTCAACCATGTCGGCACCGTACCGGTCTATGTCGATGGTGCTGACGAAATTGATCCGCGCCTGGCGATGATCAAGGGCGGCGGTGCTGCGCTGACTCGCGAGAAGATCGTCGCTGCCTGTGCCGAGCGCTTCGTGTGCATCGCCGATGGCTCCAAGCAGGTCGATATCCTCGGCGGCTTCCCGCTGCCGGTCGAGGTCATCCCAATGGCCCGCTCCTACGTGGCGCGTGAACTGGTCAAGCTGGGCGCTGACCCTGTCTATCGCGACGGTGTGCTGACCGACAACGGCAATCGTATCCTCGACTGCTACAACTTTCTCATTGAAGATCCGATCACCATGGAAGCGCGCATCAACGCCATCGTCGGTGTGGTCACCAATGGCCTGTTTGCCGCCCGCGGTGCTGACGTACTGCTCATCGGTCGCGAAAACGGTGTCGAACGCATCACCGCTTAAGGAGGCTCGCATGATGACTTCGCTTCTCAAACGCAGCATGCGCATGGCGAAGCTGGCACTGCTGGCCAGTGCAGTAATGAGCCCAGCACTGATGGCCGACAGCAATCTGCCCATCAGTACGCCAGTCACCGTGACACTCGCTAATGGCGTCAAGGTACTGCTCAAGCCAGACCACAGCTGGGAATACCAGCTGGATGCGCCCGATACCGCAGCGTCGCAAGTCACCTCCGGCAACACGATACCAACCTCGGCGGCCATCCCGGTCACTGCGGCCGTTGCACCTGTCGGTAGCGCTCCTGTTGACAGTGCCTCAGTCGGTCGTGGCGGCGACTCGTCAGACAGCATCGCTGTTTCATCGAGTGCCAGACAGGCTCAGCCCGCTTCGCGCCTTAACGACAGTGCACTGGCCAACCCTCAGTTATTGAGCGAAGGTCATCGTGATGGTCTGGTGGCTCGCCTTGCCAAGGTGAACGTGAAGATGATGAGGCCGTGCTGCGATTCGAGCTCGACAATACCGCGGGACAGAGCATCATTGGTGTGCAGGCCAAGCTGCGCCTCTATGCTGATGATGGGCGCCTGCTGGCGACGCGCGAGGTACCGCTGTGGGTCGGTGAGTATCGCTTGCCGCAGACCTATCTGCGCCCCGGCCAGACACGTGACAGTCGCGAGGTACGCGTCACGGTTCCCGAAGGAGAATGGAGTCGCAAGTTGGTACGTGTCGAGGTGACTGAGGTCGAATTCCGCTAGCTGTCTCTTGGTATCGCCCGCGCGTCAACAAGGCATTCGTGGGACGTAAAACGCAAAGAAAACGGGAAGCCCGATAGGGCTTCCCGTTTTTCATACTGATTCAATAGCATCATCAGAACATGACGCAGCGATCAGAACTTATAGTTGATACTGAAGTAGTTACCGAAGCCAGTGGTGTCTTGGGTCCCAACGGGCGATGGAGATCCATCGACAAAGAACGCCATGTTGTTGTAGTACTTCAGGCCATAACCCAGCGCAAAGCGCTGAGTATGGTAGTAGATGCCGTTGAACCACTCGAGCTACTGTCACTACGCCCCACCTGGCTGCCCACTTCATCGGCCGCGAACTTGTAATCCAGATAGCCCTGATAGGCGATGAAGCTGCCATCCTCGAAGTTGACGAACGGCTTGAACCAGTTGGTGGACGCCATGTAGCCGTCCCACTTGCTTTCGTCTTCACCACCGTAGTTCTCACGCACGTAGCGGGCGTAGAGATTGAACCCCATCTTGCCGAACCACGGCACCTGAACATCACTGCCCAGACCCACGTAGTGCTCCCACAGACCGCCAAATTCACCGTTGTCGCCGATATTGGTGACGGTCGCGATATACAGTTCATCCACCGGACCGAAGGACAAGTCATAGCCGGTCATGGCGTCCAGTGAGAAGCGTGGGGCCAACTTGGCGAAGAAGTTGTCGCCGCCATTCTGGTCATCAGAGCTGTCATCGAAGATGTCGAAGAAATCGACGTAGCCATAGAGGTCGACGATACCCGAGCGGCCACCGAACTCCATCTCCAGGTAGGTATCTTCGCTATTGCGGAACGGAAGGCGGTTGTCTTCGCTGCGCATCAGATTGAAGGTCAGCCACTTGTAATCATTGGCATGGATATCGCCATTGAAATCGGTGGCCTGTGCCGGCGCCGCGGCGGTCAGCAGGGTAGTAGCGGCCAGCGCACTGGCTGCGACGGTCTTGAGCATAGTCATCGCGTAACGATCCTGTCTTGAATGATTCGACTGTTCGAATTCTTGTGGTTATTGCCCGCTGAACGGGTCTTGTCACTATCGGTCTGATCGAGCATGCAGAGGGCAAAACACTCGCAGGGCCCAATCTAGAAAGGCGGCGATGTTAGCACTTCCTCGCAAAAACGACAGACCGACATTTGGAGGGTTTTCAACTAGCCAATGCCATGGGTGTGAATATTTTCACACCCATGTCGATCAGCGCACCCTCCTCTCCAACTGCCGCCAATACCTTTCAGGCAGAGGCGGCAGCTTGACGATCAGGCCGCCAGTGCGAGGAAGAAGCCAGCGATCGCCGCTGACATCAGGTTGGATAATGTCCCCGCCAGTACCGCTTTGAGACCCAAGCTTGCGATCTCGTGACGACGCGTCGGTGCCAGGCTACCGAGCCCCCCAAGCAGAATGGCGATCGACGACAAATTCGCGAAGCCACACAATGCGAAGGACAGCACCGCCATGGTATAGGGCGTCATGATCGCCCCCGTGGCCGCGACAAGAGTGTCGCCGCTGAGGTAAGGCGCAAGATTGATGTAGGCAACAAACTCGTTCACGACCAGTTTCTGGCCAATGAAGGAGCCGGCCAGCGTTGCTTCGCTCCACGGCACCCCCAACAGGAACGCCAACGGCGAGAACAACCAGCCGAGAATCATATCGAGACTCAGGCTACCCATGCCAAACCAGCCACCGACACCACCGAGAATGCCGTTGATCAGTCCGATCAATGCAATGAAGGCCAGCAGCATCGCACCGACATTGGCGGCAAGTTTCAAGCCGGAAGATGCACCAGATGCCGCAGCGTCCAGCACGTTGGATGGCGCATCATCATCCTTGAGCGTGGCGTCAGCCACTGCGATGGAATCATCCGGCTTCTGCGTTTCCGGCAGCAGCAACTTGGCGAACAGCAGACCACCCGGCGCTGCCATGAACGAGGCCGCAACCAGATATTCCATCGGGATACCGAGTGCTGCGTAACCGCCCAGCACGGAGCCTGCAACCGATGCCAGCCCACCGCACATCACGGCAAACAGCTCCGAACGCGTCATGCTGGCCAGATATGGCTTGACCACCAGCGGTGCTTCGGTCTGTCCGACGAAGATGTTGGCGGTCGCGGACAATGACTCGGTACGCGAAGTCCCCAACAGTCGCTGCAAACCACCGCCCAGCAGGCGGATCACCCACTGCATGATGCCGAGGTAGTAGAGCACTGCAATCAGCGAAGAGAAGAAGATGATGATCGGCAGCACCTTGATCGCGAAGATGAAGCCAACGCTGCTACCGGGATTGGCCAGGCTGCCAAACAGGAAGCTAATCCCCTGATCGGCATAGTTGACTACCTGACTGACCCCACCGGACACCGCCGCCAATACATCCTTGCCAAAAGGCGTGTAGAGCACAAAGGCACCGATAGCCAGCTGGATGGCAAAGGCGCCACCCACCGTACGAAGCCGAATAGCACGTCGATTCGATGACAGTGCCACGGCGATAAGGATGAGCGATGCCATCCCGACCAGACTCATGAGGGGATTCATTGGAAGGATCCTGAATGTTCTTGTGGTTGTTATGGGAAATGCTGTGCAGATACGACATCAACCGAGCGTTTCTCAACGGATGACAGTGTTACTCTGCATTCTCAACATGTTCAAAAAGTCACATACTGACCAAATAGTCAATACGTTCGTTTGAACATTTTCCGACTTGCCATACAGTGGCTTCGTGAGACCTTTGCCATCGATTTACAGGTTCTCCCTGTATGTCAGTGGTTTATCATCTCTGCGCGACACATCGCGTGACTCGACAGCGCCACGCTTCGGCCAACGCTTCATCATCGTTATCGGCAAAAAAGGACACTGCCGCATGAACAATCACAGCGCTGTACGTCTCGATCGCCTACAGGCCATCCTGCGTGAGGGTAGCCCTCTACCACTGAGTGACGCGGCACAGTTATGTGGTGTCTCGGAGATGACTATTCGCCGCGATGTGGCCCACAGCAACGGCCTATTGGAGATTCTTGGCGGCCGTCTGCTATTGGCAGAGGCTTCCGCTGGTAGCGTCTATCGCCTGGAGCGTGAAATCGATGCCAGCGCTCCGATAAAGCAAGCACTATGCCAGCAGTTGGCGAGTCATATCGAGGATGGTGACACCTTGTATGTCGATTGCGGCACGACGCTGGTCCACTTGGCTGCAGCACTGAACCGCCAGCAGACATTGACGTTAGTGACCTGCGCTCTGAATGTTGCCAATGCGGTTGGTCATCTGCCCGGCGTTCGGTTGGTCATGCTCGGTGGGCTGTTTCACGCCGCTACCCAGTCCTTTACCGCCACCGATATGCCGGAAACGATCCGTCGCCTCGGGATCAACAAGGCCTTCATCTCGGCCGGCGGCGTACATGCCAGCCGTGGCGTCAGTTGCTTTCACTTCCATGAAGTGGCCGCCAAGCAGGCGGCGCTGGAAAGTGCCATGCAGCGCTTTCTGATCGTCGATGCCCGTAAATTTGAAATGGTGCGGCCCGCCTTTATCGCGCCACTCAGCGACTTCGATGTGGTGATCAGCAATAGCCATCCGGCAGCGCGTGATTGCCTGGGCACACTGGACCCAGAGCTGTGCGTGACAGCAGAGATGGTTGATTGCCACCCAAGCATCGACTGAGCGAAGGGCTATAAAAACAAAAGCGCCGCACAATTGTGCGGCGCTTTTGTTTTGAAAAATCGGTTAGTGCCCGCAAAAGGCGCGCTAACCAACTCATGCGGGCAACAAGATGGCAATCTCCGCCAAGGAGCCTGACAGTGCGCCACGATTACGTGCAACTACCTGACGGGCCGCTTCACCGGCCTGCTTACGCATTACGTTATCCGCGAACAGTGCGGCGACGGCAACCGCTAATGCCTCACTATCAGCCACCACCTGCAACGCACCTTCTTCCGTCATCACTTCAGCGATCTCGTTGAAGTTAGCCAGCGACGGGCCACTCAACAGGGGTAGTCCCAGCGCAGCAGGTTCAAGCATGTTATGGCCACCGACAGGCACCAGACTGCCGCCCACAAAAGCGATGTCACTGGCAGCGTACAGTGTGAGCAACTCTCCCAGAGAGTCACCCACCAGTACCGAAATGGCCGGGTCGCTCAACGAGCTTGCAGCATGCATGTGGCTGCGACGTAGATTCGTTTCTTCTCGTGACTGACACCACGTGTCGCTCTGAGCCGCTACCGCCTCGAAACGCTGCGGATGGCGTGGCACCAGCAGCAGCAACGCGTCAGGGTGCTGTGCTCGTACCGCCGCATGCGCCGTCAGTATCTGAGCATCCTCACCTTCATGCGTTGAAGCCGCAATCCAGACTGGGCGCCCATCAAATTGCACCTGCAGTGCCTGTCCGCTGGTGATCACCTGTGGAGAGACCTCAAGTTCAAACTTGAGTGACCCCACCGTGACGCCGCGAGCAGCCGGTAGCCCGAGTGCAATGAAGCGCTCCAGGTCTTCTGGCGCCTTGGCGCCCAACCAGCTGACATTCGCCAGACTCTCGCGCATGACGCTCGCCACCTTTCGATAGCGATCGAAAGCGCGCGGTGATAGACGTCCATTGACGACGCCCAATGGCACCCCCTCTCTGGCACATGCCGCCATCAGATTCGGCCACAGCTCGGTTTCCACCAGGATGGCAAGCGCCGGACGCAGGCGTGTGACGAAGCGCCGTGCGGTGCACGGGAAGTCCAAGGGTAGATAGTGATGACGAGCAGGCGCCAGCACCGCACTGCCTTCAGGACTGTGCAGAAGCCGCGCGGCCTGTGCGGCGCCTGTGGCAGTCATGGTCGTCATTACCAGCGGTCGCGTGGGATAGCGACGGCGCAGTGCCTCGACAAGACTCGCTACCATCACCACCTCACCCAGTGAGGCAGCATGTAGCCAGATAGGACTCTCGAGCGCGGGTGTGCTTGAAGGGGTTGCTGGAATGATGCCCAGCCGCTCGCAACGCGGATGCTGGTCATCATGCTCGCGCCAGACCCGCTGCCAGATCAATGGCGACAGCAGGGTCAGGGCAGCACTATAGAGGCCACGGGCAAGGCTCACACCTAGTCCTCGCGATCAAGAATAGTGGCGATCATCGCGGTGGTGGAAACGCCATCCTCGAAACCAAGCACACGCACCTCACCCCCATTGGCAATCACGGCCTCGCCCCCGGCGATTTCTTCAGGCAGATAATCGCCACCCTTGACCAGCACGTCGGGGAGCACAGCTTCGATCAAGCGCGCTGGCGTATCTTCCGCAAAGGGCACCACCCAAGCGACCGCCCCGAGACCGGCCAATACCTGCATACGGCGCATTATCGGATTGATCGGACGTGTCGGGCCCTTGAGGCGTGCGACGGACGCATCATCATTGACCGCAACAATCAGGCGATCACCGAGACGCGCGGCCTCCTGCAGGTAGGCCACGTGGCCAGCATGCAGGATGTCGAAACAACCGTTGGTCATGACCACGCGCTCACCGCGTGCCTGTGCGGCACGTACTGCGGGAATCAACGTATGCTCCTGAATCGCGCCAAACTCTGCCAGCTTGTCGCCATGCAGCGCGGTATAGAGCTCAGCGACCGACAGTGTTGCGGTACCCGGCTTGGCGACGACAAGTCCCGCCGCCAGGTTGGCCAGCATCACAGCCTCCGGGAAGGCATGGCCCGCCGCCAGTGCCAGCCCGAGCACACCAATGACGGTGTCACCGGCACCCGTGACGTCATAGACCTCACGCGCATGCGTCGGCAGATGCAGCGGCGCATGACCTTCGCGAATCAGGGTCATGCCCTTTTCACTACGCGTGACCAGCAGCGCTTCCAGTGCCAGTTCAGCGCGCAGTTTCTCGCCCTTCTCCGCTAGCTCTTCATCGCTACGGCATGGGCCGACGATGGTCTCGAACTCGGTCAGATTGGGCGTGATGATGCTGGCGCCACGATAGCGTGAGAAATCACTGCCCTTCGGATCGACGAGCACACGCTTGCCCGCAGCTCGCGCTGCGGCAATCAGTACCTCGACCTGGTTCAGCGTACCCTTGCCGTAGTCGGAAAGAATCATCACGCCGCTGGCGCCCAGCTCCGCCTCGACATGACTCACCAGCTCATCGGTATCCACCTCATGCAGCGGCTCCTCGAAATCGAGCCGCAGCAGCTGCTGGTTGCGGCTCATCACGCGTAGCTTGGTGATGGTCGGTACGCTGTCACTGGACTGAAAACGCGTGATGACATTGGCGTTTTCCAGCGCGCGCGTCAGGATGGCGGCGTTGTCATCCTGGCCCACCACGCCTGCCAAGGTGGCATGCGCTCCCAGCGAGGCAATATTCAGCGCAACGTTGGCGGCACCGCCGGGGCGATCTTCGCTTTCGTTGACACGGACCACCGGCACCGGCGCTTCCGGCGAGATACGTGAGGTACCGCCGTGCCAATAACGATCCAGCATCACATCACCCACGATCAGCAGGCGAGCCTGTTCCAGCGCAGTCAGGTCAAGCTTCATCAGGCGTCTCCGCGTGCAGAGGGGGAATCAGAAGGGGCGGCATCAACAAAGGTGTCTGTTGAGACAGTGGGCACCGGGAGTCGTTCGCAGCTTTGATGGCTCACGACGCCGTCAGTATCCGCCAGCAACTCGGTCAGCCGCGCGATGACATCCTCAGCACGAATCAGGCTCATCGCGTCCTGATGGCGTACCCGCTGGCCCCAGTTGATCTCATCCATGCGCTTGTGCAGATACGTCTCCACCGCATCCGGATAGCGATTGGCCACCAGATGCTGCCAGCAATAAGGCGCGGCGCGCTCAGGATTGGTCGTGGCGTACAAACCGATCACCGGCGTATTCAGGGCATTGCCCATATGCACGGGGCCGGAGTCCGGCGCGATCACGGCGACGGCGCGGTCGATCAGTGCCAGCAAGCCCTTGAGCGAGGTTTCGCCGATCGCATCAATGACGGCGCCCTCACTGACCATCGCCTTGATGCGTGCGCCCATTTCTCGCTCCTGTGGGCTACCGCCTCCTGTCATCACGCTGCGGATGCCGTATTGCTGCCAGGCGTGATCCACCACCGCGGCATAACCTTCAGCTGACCAGTTACGGAAGTTGCGCAGACGCGGATTGGCGCAGGGACTGATCACCAGATACGGCGCTTCCCCCGTCACTCGCGCGGCTTCGACGTAAGCTTCATCAGGTACGTCAAGATGCCAATCGAGACGACAGTCCTCAACGCCCAGTGTGCGCGCGAAGTCCATGAACGACTCCAGGACATGAGCACGCTCACGCGGCGCCAGCTGATGCGAGGTGAAAAGGTACTGCCAGTCCTTGGCGCGTGCACGGTCGTAACCGATGCGCACATCAGCCTTGAGGCCGAGCGACAACGCACTCGCACGCAGCGCCTGCTGCATGTGCAACAGCACATCGAAACGAGTGTCCTTGAGCTGACGCCAGATGGAGCGCATACCGGCAAGCCCGGTAGACTTGTCGTAGACCACGAATTCGACCCCGGAAAGGCCGGACAGTAGACTGTGCTCCCCCTTGCCGACGATCCAGGTAACGCGTACCTCAGGCCATTGGCGCTGCAAGGCACGCACCGTCGGCACAAGATTGCAGACATCGCCGAGAGCGGAGAGCCGGAGCACGCAGATATGCGCGGGCTGGGCTGGAAGAGGATGCTTCATGCGGATGGCAGTTTTCCGAAATGAGAATGCCTACATTCTATATGATGGCGAAACAGCGCCACAAATGACGCCGGACTGGTTCACGCCATCGTTCTGGCGTAAACACGCTGCCGTGACCGGTGAAGCTCCGGGGCGAGGAGCCAGTTTATTCCTCGCGCCCGCGCGGCTACCGGCCTCGCTACAGCATGAATCCCCGGCTCAAGCATTGGCCCGACAGTGGGCACTTCGCCCTTATCGACGCGGAGGCCTGATCGCGAAACTTGCCAGTCACCGCTACGTCTATACCGGACTGGAGCGTACCCGCGCCTTCGCTGAACTGCGCCTGACGGCCCAGCTGCATCGTCAGGGCCTGCCAGTGCCAGAACCCGTTGGTGCCTGTGTCTGGCGTCATGGCTTGACCTACGAAGCGGCGCTGATCACGGTGCTGATTCCCGGTGCGCATGCCTTCGCAGATGACCTGATGACGCTACAGGCATTGGAGCTGTCCACCAACGAGCCAATGCCAGCGGCCATGCTCACTCTACTCGACACCACCGGTCGCGCCATTCGTGCCGTGCACGATGCGGGTCTTGAGCATGTCGATCTCAATGCGCGCAACCTGCTGGTTGATGAGACTGGGCACGTCTACGTGATCGACCTGGATCGTTGCCAGCTACACGACGATGCGCCACAGGGTGCAAGCTGGCGCGGAGCCAATTTGTCCCGTCTCGCTCGCTCGCTCGCACGTTTCTGCCCAGATCATCATGCTGCCTGCCTGGCGCATATTCACGCAGCCTATCACTCTACCGACCAGGCCATCTAAGGGCACTGCCCGCCAGGCAGTGTACGATACTGGCAGGAAACGTCTTTTGAGATCGACCTTGAGGCCAAGCGCGTCATGTCCGAGATTGCCACGAATGAGACCGTCATGAATTCAGCCGACGAGACCCCGCCCGCCATGAATCCCGATCGCGCGAGCACTTCCACCAGTAACAAGATCACGGGCTGCGTCATCACGCTCAATGAAGCACACAACATCGAAGACTGCCTGCGCTCGTTGGCACAGGTCTGCGATGAGCTGATCGTGGTCGATTCCGGGTCCAGTGATGCGACCTGTGAGCTGGCGCGCAACATGGGGGCCAGCGTGATCGATCAACCCTATCTCGGGGATGGGCCACAGAAGAATGTCGGCCCGGCGCAAGCGACGCACCGCTGGGTGCTGTCCCTGGATGCTGATGAGCGTCTCACTGACGGTGCCGTCACAGCCATTCATGGCCTAGCGCTCGATAGCACACCGCATGATGGCTTCGCGCTGCGCCGTCGTAACTTCATTGGCTCACGCTGGGTGCGTCACGCTGGCTGGTACCCTGATTACTGCCTGCGCCTCTATGACCGCGAGAAGGTAGCCTTCCGTGACTCGCGCCAACACAGCTCGGTACAGGCCACCAACCCCTGTGAGTTGGACGCGGACCTTGAGCACTATAGCTTCGCCAATCTTGGTGAGCTATTCGTCAAGGCCAGCGGCCGCTTCTCGAATCGCGCCGCCAAGATCATGTATCAAAAGGGAAAACGCGCCAACGCATTCACGCCATTCCTGCATGGCAGCAATGCCTTCATGCGCAAATTCGTCTTCCAGGCGGGCTTCCGCGATGGCGTGGATGGTTTCTCGGTGGCACTGTCCGCCAGCGTCAACGCCTATCTGAAATACGCCAAGCTGCTCGAATTCCAGCGCGATGCCAAGGTGCGCGAGGCAGAGGATTTCAACAAGGTATGGTGACCACGACTGCCACGCCCGAAAACGCCGCCCTTTCCATGATGCGCCCTCTTCACGTGCGTCACGTCAATCTGGCACGTGGGTTTCGCGGCGGCGAGCGTCAGACGCTGAATCTGATCGCGGATCTAGCGCGGCGCACAGCCGAAGGTGAGGCAATCAACCAATCGCTGGTATGCCTCACCGGCTCGCCATTGATTACCGAACTGGCGGCACTTGAGCTGCCCGTCACGGTAGAGGTGATCGAAATCAGCGGGCGCTTCAGGGGCCATCGCGGTCGGCCACGCGCCGATATCGTGCATGCGCATGAAGCCAAGGCGGTGCATTGGGCATGGCTACACCAGCGCCTGACAGGGACTCCCTATCTATTGACGCGTCGTGTACCTCAGCCGGTCAAGAACAAGGCTTTCAACCGACTGACCTATCGCGCTGCGGCCTGCCGTGTGGCGATTTCCTCGGTAATCGAAGCACATCTGCGCGAGCGTCACTGGGGCGAAACCGCTCTGATCCCCAGCACCCTCGCCCATCTGCCCAGTGATTCCGAGTCCGTGGCGGCACTACGTGCGCGCTTCGGCAATACGCCCGCAGGAGGCCGCTTCGTCATCGGGCATGTTGGCGCACTGGTAGATCGTCACAAGGGCCAGCGCCTGTTGATCGAGGCCGCACGTCTGCTGCGCGCGAGTCATCCCGGGTTGCTGTTCGTCTGCCTGGGTGCAGGGGAAGATGAGGCGGCCTTCAAGGCGGAAAGTGCTGATCTCGACAACCTCGTCTGGGAAGGTTTCCACACCAATGTCGGCGACTACCTCGACGCCTTTGATCTGTTTGCCTTTCCCTCACGCAATGAAGGGCTGGGCTCTATCCTGTTGGATGTGATGGATCACGGTGTCCCTGTCATCGCCAGCAACGTGGATGGCATTCCCGATATCGTGCATGACGACCAGACTGGCGTGCTGGTACCCGGTCAGGATGCTCAAGCACTGGCAACAGCTATTACAGCGCTCTCCGAGGATGCGCCCCGCCGTGAGCGACTCGTCACTGGTGCGCGTGCTCATCTTGCCCGCTTTACCCCCAGCGCCATGGGCGAGGCCTATCTCGCGCTTTATCGGCGATTGATGCGCTCAAGATAGCTCGCTCAAGATACGTGGCAGTACAGAAATATGCCAAGATCCAAAAAAGCCTGTTTCATGTGAAACATCTCACATGAAACAGGCTTTTTAATTTTTATAAATCAATGCATTATCGGAAAAATATCAATCATCGAGATCGCGTAGATCAGGCCACCCCTCATCTATCTTCAGGTCAGGGTAGGCCGTCGGGTCCAGTGGACCTGCCTCGCTTTCAGGATGACAATCGCGCAGGGCCTCGCTCAAAAGGCGTAGCGCTTCGTCACCCTCAGCGCCCACCGTGACCCGCTCCCAGAATTCACGATGCACTGCTTTCACGACCACCGGCACGCTGGGTACGCCCACCTGCTGCGCCATCGCCAAGCGATGCAGTCCCCGGTTGATCTTGAGCAGACGGCCATCGCGCGAGACTGCCACACCCATCTCATCCTTGGTGATGCCCTGACGGAAACCATTGCGTGACATGTCCTGCAGGTAGCCACGATAGCACTGCAGATATCCCAGGATACGTGCCTCACTATCCAGCAGGAGGCCATCACGCGGTGATGACCACGGCTTGCCGGCCTCCAGCAACGCTTTCAGACGCTGATAGCGCTCGATCACCGTGAGATCATCACCATGTTCGATCAGATCACGCATCAAGCGTGAACGCGTGCCGTGACGAAAAGCACCACGCCGCAGGTCCCATTCGCCATCCCAGATAAAGGCATTGGAGGACGGCCGCCTGCGCTTGTCACGCCCGAAGTTGACGTCGCGCACCAGTTCTCGCGGATTGACCCAGACTGTCAGCGCCTCCTGACCGAGAACAGACTCCACCGCGTGGCGTGGCAATCCGCGCCGTTCAAGTCCGCCATGGCGCCAGCGTGATGCCTGCCAACGCGATAACCACCCGCGACTGAACGGCAGAATCAGATGCTTCTCGCACCAGCCACGTAGCGCCTCGAGACGATGTGCACGACGCATGGCGCCACGCATACGTGGATGAATGAGGTCTTCTGTCGTGCGAATGTGCTGCGAACTCACCGGCAGTCCTCATCAAGGGTGTATGGCGTCATCACGAAGGCAGAGCTTCCTGGTTGTCATCGGCAAGCGTGATCGCTGCCAGAAGCCGCTCAGGCGGCAGATGGTTCAGACAGTTGGTATGTCCCAGCGGGCATACGCGCTTGAAGCACGGCGAACACTCCAGCGCCAACCAGTGAATCTCGCGATTGGCCGTCAGCGGTGGCGTGTAATGTGGCGACGAGGAGCCGTAGATTCCCTGAATGCGGGCCCCAACAGCAGCAGCGACATGCATCAGCCCCGAATCATTACTAACCACTTCCTGACACTCGGCGATCAGATCCACCGCATCTGCCAGCCGCGTCTTGCCGCACAAGTTATGCACGCCCGGCAATCCTTGGGCAATCTCCTCCCCTGCCGCGACATCCTTGGGGCCACCGAAGATACGCACCTCTGCACCTGCCTGAGTCAAGGATTCTGCCAGCGCACGAAAGTGTGCCAGCGGCCATTGTTTGGCTGGGCCATATTCCGCCCCCGGCATCATGCCGATGATGGCTTTGGGCGGTGCGACCAGCCCCAATTCCCCACGCAGGCGCGCCTGGTTGGCACTATCTGTCTCAAGGTGCGGCTCGAGGATATTGGCAGGTGGATTGGCCTCAACGACCGGTAGCCCAAGCGAGGTGAAGCGCTTGACGGTCTGATCGAGCACCGACTTGTCGAGCTTGCGACACTCAGTCAGCAGGCCGTAGCGCTGCTCACCGGTGAAGCCAACGCGTACCGGGATACGGGCGAAGAACGGCACCAAGGCTGACTTCCACGAGCGCGGCAGTACGATGGCGCGATCAAAGCGCCCACGCAACGCGCGCCCCAGCTGCCAGCGCGCCTTGAGAGCAAAGTCACCATGCCCTGCTGGCAGCGCCAATGCCTCTTCCACCTCGGGCATGCGCTCAATGATCGGTTGCGACCAGGCGGGCGCCAGCACACTGATCCGGCAGCCGGGCGAGCGCTGCTTCAACGTCATGAACAGGCTCTGCGCCATCACCATGTCGCCGACCCAGCTAGGTCCGACCACCAGAATGCGCTCACTCATGCCTTGCTCCTCTTCACGGCCAACCCTCTTTGCGGATGCTCGCCATCTCGGCTCGCCTGCCCCATCACACTTGCGATGCAGGTCTTCAAGCTCAGCGATTCAGCCATTCGAGATAGGCGCGGGTGCCCTGGGCGACGGTCTTGAATTCGACGTTGCAGCCCGCCTTGCGCAGCTTGCCAATGTCGGCACGCGTGTAACTCTGATAGCGGCCCTTGAGGTTTTCCGGGAAGTCGATGTACTCGATCTCGCCCTTCTCGTAGTACTCGATGACGGTCTCGGCGATCGCCTTGAAAGGCTCGGCACGGCCGGTGCCCAGGTTGAAGATGCCGGAGGCTTCCGGGTGATCGAGGAACCACAGGTTCACATCAACCACATCACCGACGTAGACGAAGTCACGGCTCTGCATGCCGGCTTCATAGCCATCGTAGGCGCCGAACAGCTTCGGGTTCTCGCCCGCCTTCACCTGGGTGTGATGGTGATAGGCCACGCTGGCCATCTTGCCCTTGTGCTGCTCACGCGGGCCATAGACGTTGAAATAGCGGAAGCCGACCACCTGGGTGGTCAAGCTATCCCAGCGCTGACGGACATGCTGATCGAACAGCAACTTGGAGTAACCATAAACGTTAAGCGGCCCTTCGAACTCCGGCGTCTCCTTGAAGACCTGGCTATCGCCATAGGTCGCTGCAGAGCTGGCGTACAGCAGCGGGATCTGGTTTGCCTCGCAGAAATTGAGCAACACCTTGGAATACTCGAAGTTATTCTCGAGCATGAACTGGCCATCCCACTCAGTGGTATCCGAGCACGCGCCTTCATGGAAGATCGCCTCGATTTTCGGAAGCTCAGCGTATTCACCCATCAGGCTCGACTGGACGCGAATCAGAAAGTCGTCCTTGTCGAGATAGTCGGCGAGGGTCAGATCCGCCAGATTGACGAATTTGGTACCGTCACTCAGGTCATCCACCACCAGAATGTCGGTACGGCCGCGGTCGTTGAGTGCCTTGACGATGTTGGCACCGATGAAGCCGGCACCTCCGGTAACGACGATCATGTTGAGCTCCCATAGCCTCTAGAGGCTTGTACGCAATGCGTTCGTGCATGGACGCGACGCATCAGAATTTGGAAATGGCACGCACTCGGTTTCATCTGCGGCCTATAACCCTATAAGCGGGGATTGTATACTTGGCAGTTCTCGAATTCATGGGCCAACGGGCTTCACCAATGACACAGCCAGACGTGAAAACCTTCCAGGGCCTGATTCTGGCCCTGCAGCAATACTGGGCCGAACAGGGTTGCATCATCCTGCAGCCTTTGGATATGGAGGTTGGGGCAGGGACTTTCCACCCGGCGACCTTCCTGCGTTCCATCGGACCTGAAACCTGGAACGCTGCCTACGTGCAGCCTTCCCGCCGTCCTACCGACGGCCGCTATGGCGAAAATCCCAATCGCCTGCAGCACTACTATCAGTTCCAGGTGGTGATGAAACCGTCACCGGCTAACCTGCAGGAGCTCTATCTGGGCTCACTGGAGCGTCTGGGCATTGATCCGCTGGTCCACGACATCCGCTTCGTCGAGGACAACTGGGAATCTCCGACGCTTGGCGCCTGGGGCCTCGGCTGGGAAATGTGGCTCAACGGCATGGAAGTGACGCAGTTCACCTACTTCCAGCAGGCAGGGGGTATCGAATGCTTCCCGGTCACCGGCGAGCTGACCTACGGTCTTGAGCGCATCGCGATGTACCTGCAGGACGTGGACAGCGTCTACGACCTGATCTGGACCACCGCACCGGATGGCTCGGTCGTCACCTATGGTGATGTCTTCCTGCAGAATGAGAAGGAGCAGTCCGCCTACAACTTCGAGCATGCTGCCGTGCCGGAGCTGTTCGCTGCCTTCGATCACAGCGAAAGTGAGTGCCAGAAGCTGCTAGCCGCCAATCTGCCGCTGCCAGCCTACGAGCAGGTACTGAAGGCATCACATACTTTCAATATGCTGGATGCCCGCCACGCCATCTCGGTCACCGAGCGTCAGCGCTATATTCTGCGCGTCCGGACGCTAGCACGTGATGTGGCGCACGCCTATTACGCTTCCCGCAAGGCCGCAGGATTCCCGCTGGCGCCGAAGGCGCTGCGTGATGAATTGCTCGCTGCCGATGACACCATTACCGAGGGAGACGCGTAAGCATGGCCTCCGTGAATACTCTGCTGATCGAACTGGGCTGCGAAGAACTGCCGCCGGGCGCCATCGATGCACTGGCTGAAAGCCTGGCCAATGGCTTGGCCGATAGCTTGCGCGACGCTGAAGTTTCCTTCGGCCAAGTCCGCGCCTACGCTACCCCGCGTCGTCTTGCAGTCATGATCGAGTCACTGGCCGAGCGCCAACCGGACCGTGAGATAGAGAAGCGCGGCCCGGCCAAGGCCGCCGCCTTCAAGGACGGTGAGCCGACACGCGCAGTGCAAGGCTTTGCCCGCTCCTGTGGTGTCGAGGTCAGTGATCTGATTGAGCTGGAAACCGACAAGGGTACCTGGCTCGGCTACCGTCACACCCAGCCGGGCGAGCATCTCTCCGCCCTGCTGCCGACCATGCTTGAGCAAGTGGTGGCGCGTCTGCCAGTGCCCAAGAACATGCGCTGGGGTGCTTCGCGCATCGAATTCTCACGCCCGGTACATTGGCTGGTCGCGTTGTACGGCAGTGAAGTCATCGATTCGAGCGTACTCGGCCTCAATGCTGGCCGTACCACTTTCGGTCATCGCTTCCACGCCCCGCAGGCCATCACTCTGGCCCACGCCGAGGACTACCTCGACGTGCTGGAAAATGCCCGTGTGCTGGCCAACCGTGAGGTACGCCGCGAGCGTATTCGCGAGCAGGTCCAGGCCGAAGCAGAAGTCTATGGTGCCAACGCCGTCATCGACGAGGCGCTGCTCAACGAGGTCAATGGCCTCGTGGAATGGCCGGTCGCACTGACGGGCACCTTCGATGAGCGCTTCCTGGAAGTGCCATCGGAGTGCCTGATTTCCTCCATGAAGGCCAATCAGAAGTACTTCCACCTGCTCAATGATGACGGCAAGCTCATGCCGGCCTTCATCACCGTCGCGAATATCGAGAGCAAGGACCCGCAGCAGGTCATCTCCGGTAACGAGAAGGTGATTCGTCCGCGTCTGGGCGATGCCGCCTTCTTCTACGAGACCGACCTGCGCAGCACGCTGGAATCGCGTCGCGAGAAGCTCGAGAGCGTCGTCTTCCAGCAGAAGCTGGGCAGCATGGCTGACAAGGCACGCCGCAGCGAAGCCGTGGCACGTCATATTGCTGAACGTATCGGTGCTGATATCGATCACGCCGCACGCGCCGCACAGCTGGCCAAGACCGACCTGGTCACCGAGATGGTGCTGGAGTTCCCGGAACTGCAGGGCATCATGGGCCACTACTACGCCCGTCACGATGGCGAAGATGCCACCGTCGCGCGTGCGCTGGAAGAACAGTATCTGCCGCGCTTCGCCGGCGATGCGATTCCCACGACCAAGGCAGGCATGGCGGTCGCCCTGGCAGACCGTCTCGACACCCTGACCGGCATCTTCGGTATCGGTCAGCGTCCGACGGGCGCCAAAGATCCGTTCGCACTGCGTCGCGCCACCATCGGGGTGCTCAACATCCTGATCAAGGGCGAACTGGATCTCGACCTGCGCGAGCTGCTGACCGTCAGCGCCGAACAGCATCGTGATCTGCCCAAGGCCGAGGGTCTAGTCGAGGACGTGCTTGAGTACATGCTCGATCGCTTCCGCGCTTGGGCCAATGACGAAGGCATGGGTGCCGAGCTGTATCTGGCCGTACGCACGCTGAAGGTCAGCAACCCGCTGGACTTCGCACGTCGTCTGCGCGCAGTGCACGCCTTCGGTGAGCGTCCGGAAGCGGCCGCATTGGCTGCTGCCAACAAGCGCGTGTCCAACATCCTTGCCAAGGCCGAGCACGATGGCCGTACCGAGGTGGACGCAAGTCTGTTGAGCGAAACTGCCGAGCAAGAGCTGGCAGAAGCCCTCAAAGCACGTGGCGCCGAAGTGGCACCGCTGTTCGCGACTGCGCGCTACCAGGAGGCTCTCGATGCACTGGCCAGCCTGCGCGCGCCGGTCGATGCCTTCTTTGATCAGGTCATGGTCAATGCTGACGATGCGGCCGTACGTGCCAATCGTCTGGCGATGCTGGCCAGCCTGCAAGGCCTGTTCATGGGTGTGGCGGACATCAGTCTGCTGACTCAGTAAGGCACTGTTGCGCTCGATAGTATTATCGAGCGCAACCTATGTAACACGCAAAGAACCC
>NZ_JEMF01000022.1 GCF_000591415.1 Cobetia crustatorum
ATGCGTACTTTACGCACCGGGCCGGTTCAGCGCAAGGCCTTTTTGAAGAGATTGTCATTCAGTTGTCATGCCTGATCAGGCAAGGCACTACCCACGCCAGTCCAGGCTCTCATCTGCCTTTTTGCTCCTTCTATGGTTTCTCTCTACCCCGTCTTCTATCTACCCCCTTTCAACAGACTTTCTGCCAATCCTGCTCCGCCCCTACTACATACCCTCTACTTAGCCGCGCTCAACAACTTCCACCACCATGCCTGAATTCCAGTCCCCAAGAACGCATTCGGCCCCGCCATGAATGGCGGGCCGAATATCAGAGATCACACTCCCCTGCTTATCCTTGCTTGCTGCTGCGCATCTTGCGCCCTAGCGCCATGACTGGGCCACTGGCCACATAGAGAGCGAAGAGGCCGAGCAGCATCACGGACGGCTCCAGTGAGATGACCACGAAGGCCAGCACGATAGCGAGCAGCGCCACGAAGGGCACCGGCCCCTTGAGATCGATCTCCTTGAAGCTGTAGTAGCGGATATTTGACACCATCAGGATGCCGGCAGCTGCCACCACGAAGACCATCAGTGACTTGAAGGCGAAGGTTTCGGCATCAAAGTTGTGCATCGTCCAGACGCAGCCAGCGACCAATGCGGCGGCAGCCGGACTTGGCAGGCCAATGAACCACTTCTTGTCAGTGGAGCCACTCTGGACGTTGAAGCGCGCCAAGCGCAGCGCTGCACCGGCCACATAGACGAAGGCGGCGATCCAGCCGATCTTGCCCACATCCTGAAGTATCCAACTGAATGTGACCAACGCTGGCGCCACGCCGAAAGACAGCATGTCTGCCAAGCTGTCATATTCGGCGCCAAAAGCACTCTGAGTATTGGTCAGGCGTGCCACTCGTCCGTCAAGGCCATCAAGTACCATTGAGACAAAGATGGCAATGGAGGCATTGGCAAACTCACCGTTCAGTGCGCACACCACCGCAAAGAAACCGGAGAACAACGCCGAGGTGGTAAACAGGTTGGGCAGCAGGTAGATACCACGTCGTCTGACAGGCTTGCCATCCTCAACCGTATCTTCCACTACCTCACTGTCATCCGTGAACTCTTCCACCACCTTGTCCAGCACGGAACTGGTGCGGCGTGGCTGCTCTTCAGGTGCATCTTCTGCGCCGGGATGTCGATTGTCGTCAGTCATGGGATTCCTTGCATCTTGCCTCGTCGTGGCAGGGTAACGTCATTCTACACCTGCCAGTGACCGCGAATAGTGCTGACACCCTAGCGGCCTCATCGCTGACTGTCACTTTCCTCATCGACTCATTACCGATAGATACGCATAAACGCAAGCGGGGCGCCCTCCTGATGGAGAGCGCCCCGCTCATTTCACGCCAGATCCAGAAGGAAGGATCAGTTGCGTGACTTGTCGACCAGCTGGTTGGCCGTGATCCACGGCATCATGCCACGCAGCTTCTCACCGGTCTGCTCGATCGGGTGTTCAGCATTCTGACGACGACGTGCAGTCATCGACGGATAGTTGGTGTTGCCTTCCTGGATGAACATCTTGGCGTATTCACCGCTCTGGATGCGCTTCAGTGCATTACGCATAGCCACACGGGACTGCTCGTTGATGATTTCCGTCCCCGTCACGTACTCGCCATATTCCGCATTGTTGGAGATGGAGTAGTTCATGTTGGCGATGCCGCCTTCATACATCAGGTCGACGATCAGCTTGAGCTCATGGAGACACTCGAAGTAAGCCATTTCCGGTGCATAGCCAGCTTCCGTCAGGGTCTCGAAGCCCATCTTGACCAGCTCGACTGCGCCACCACACAGGACTGCCTGCTCACCGAACAGATCTGTTTCGGTCTCGTCCTTGAAAGTGGTCTCGATGATACCGGTACGACCACCACCGACGCCGGCAGCATAAGACAGGGCAATTTCCTTGGCCTGACCAGAAGCATCCTGGTGGATGGCGATCAGATCAGGGATGCCGCCACCTTTGACGAACTCGGAACGCACGGTGTGGCCCGGGGCCTTCGGCGCGATCATGATGACGTCGAGGTCAGCGCGCGGAACCACCTGGTTGTAATGGATATTGAAGCCGTGAGCGAAGGCAAGAGTCGCGCCTTGCTTGAGGTTAGGCTCAACCTGATTCTCGTAGATAGCCTTCTGGTTTTCGTCCGGCGCCAGAATCATGACCACATCAGCAGCCTTGACGGCATCTTCAACTTCAGCGACTTTCAGGCCTGCTGTTTCAGCCTTGGACCAGCTGGAAGAGCTGCGACGCAGAGCAACAGTGACGTCGACACCGGATTCCTTCAGGTTGTTCGCATGAGCGTGGCCCTGTGAACCGTAACCGAGGATGACCACCTTCTTGCCCTGAATGAGGGAAAGGTCGCAGTCCTTGTCGTAATAAAGTTTCATTGTCATTGCTCCTGGCGGCACATCCATACAAATGGATGGCATGAAATCATGAAATAGCGTGTCTGTTGTTCTTGCCGTCTCTCGCCTATCGGGAGAAGCGTTCAGCAGTGTCCAGCGCCGACGACCAACTATCCTGGGCCGCTCTGCGTCTCGGGAGGTCGTGCACCCTGATGATCAAAACCTGTCTTGCGACTTTGATCAAGGTCTGCCGTCCCCCTCTTGCGCGGCGATGACTCCACCTTACCCGCCGCCCATCGTTGCGTAAAATGCTATATTTGCACTACCACATGCCGATTATTGCAACGACAGGGGTTGGCTATTCACCCCAGGACTCACAGACAGCGGACCTCCGGAATGGACAATCGCCAACTCAAGCAATTCCTGACCCTCGCCGAGACGCTTCACTTCGGACGCGCCAGTACCGCCTGCCATCTAAGCGCCTCAGCGCTGTCGCGCGCCATTCGCGCCATGGAAGAAGACCTGGGCGTCACTTTATTCGAACGTGACAACCGCAGTGTCGCTCTGACGCCCGCCGGCGAACGCTTCCGACGTCATGCTCGCGAACTGCTGAATCAGTGGGATGACATACGTCAGTCACTGCTGGAGGACAGCAACGAGCTACGCGGAGAGCTATCTCTCTATTGCTCGGTGACCGCCAGCTATAGTTTCTTGTACGACATTCTCGCCGCCTTTCGCGCTCGTCATCCACATGTGGAATTGAAACTGCACACAGGTGACCCGGCAGTGGCGCTGGAGCGTGTATTGATGGGCCATGAGGATCTCGCGATTGCCGCTCGCCCCGATGTACTGCCAGCCCGCCTTGCCTTCACTGACTTTGCCGAGTCACCGCTACGCTTTATCGCCCCACGCCGTGATGGCCCCGGCCAACAGCTTGAAGGCATCGATGAGACAGGTGCAGACGAGACAAGTATCGATTGGGCACGCGTGCCGATGATTCTTTCGGAGACTGGTCTCGCACGTGAGCGCTTCGATGTCTGGTGTCATACACGAGGCATCAAACCGCGCTTATACGCTCAAGTCGCCGGTAACGAAGCAATCGTCAGCATGGTCGGATTGGGATTTGGCATCGGCGTGGTGCCACAGATAGTGCTCGACAACTCTCCGCTGGCCGATCAGGTACGTATCCTCGAAGTCGATCCGCCGCTGACACCTTACAAGGTGGGACTGTGCGTGCAGGAGAAGCGTTTGCGGCACCCATTGGTGCGCGCCCTCTGGGATGAGCTGCCTAACAGTCCATTACGCACCACCGATTGAAAACCTCATCCGCCGGAATCCAATAGACCGAGAAAGGAAGCACAGATGAAAACGGCGCCCCGAAGGGCGCCGTTTTCATCTTGCGATCTTGCCCATGCCTGTCTTACAGGCTCAGCACCTTCTCGCCACGTGCAATGCCAGAAACACCCGTACGCGCGACTTCCAGTACGCCCACCGGCTGCATTGCCGCCAGGAAGGCATCCAGCTTGCCGGTGTCACCAGTGATCTGGATGGTATAGAGGCTCGGCGTGATATCGACGATCTGGGCACGGAAGATATCCGCCGTCCGTTTGATCTCGTCACGCTGAGCACCCAATGCCTTGACCTTGACCAGCATCAGTTCGCGCTCGATGTGGCTGCCCTCGGTCAGATCTACCAGCTTGACCACATCAATCAGCTTGTTGAGATGCTTGGTGATCTGTTCGATGACCTTATCTTCACCCACCGTGGTGACCGTAAGACGTGACAGCGTTGCATCTTCCGTCGGCGCCACGTTGAGGGTTTCGATATTGAAGTTACGCTGTGAAAACAGGCCGACGATTCGTGACAGCGCACCCGGTTCATTTTCCAGCAGAATGGAGATGATATGTCGCATCAGGTCCGCTCCGTCTTCGTAAGCAGCATGTCACGCATGGAGCCAAGAGGCACCTGCATCGGATAGACGTGTTCACGCGGGTCAACATAGACATCGAGGAACACCAGCTCGTCCTTGTTGCGGAAGACCTCTTCCAGCGCCGGCTCCAACTCTTCCACCGTGTGCACCTTGATGGCACGGAAGCCATAGGCACCCGCCAGCTGGACAAAGTCCGGCAGCGACTGCATGTAGGAATGCGAATGGCGAGACTTGTAGTTCAAGTCCTGCCACTGGCGCACCATACCCAGCGACTGGTTATTGAGATTGATGATCTTAACCCCGACACCATACTGCTTACAGGTCGAGAACTCCTGCATCATCATTTGGAAACTGCCTTCACCAGTGAACAGCACCACTTCGTCATCCGGGTAAGACATCTTGATGCCCATGGCCGCCGGGAAGCCGAAGCCCATGGTGCCGAGCCCACCGGAGGTGATCCAACGATTGGGAAGTTCGAACTTGTAGTACTGCGCGGCAAACATCTGATGCTGACCGACGTCGGTCGCTACAAAGGCTTCGCCACGCGTCACGCGGTGCACCGCCTCAACGACCTGCTGAGGCTTGAGTGGCTCACCCGGGGCAGCCGGCTCGTAGAGCTTGCCTTCACGTTCGGCACGCCAGCCATCGATCTGGGTCCACCAGGCGGCCAGCGCCTCAGGATTGGCCAGCTCGCGCCCCTGCACAAGGCTGATCATCTCGTTGATCACGGCGTCCGCCGGACCGACGATCGGTACATCGGCGCGCACGGTCTTGGAGACCGAGCTCGGGTCGATATCGACATGAATGATCTTGGCGGTCGGGCAGAACTTCGAGGTGTTGTTGGTCACGCGGTCATCAAAGCGTGCGCCGATACAGATGATCAGATCCGTATGGTGCATGGCATTGTTAGACTCGTAGGAGCCGTGCATGCCAGGCCAGCCCAGACACTGACGATCGCCTTGCGGATAGGCACCAATGCCCATCAGCGAGGTGGTAATCGGGAAGCCGAGACGGCGGACCAGGTCGGTCAGCGCCTCACAGGCACGCCCAGACACCACGCCACCACCAGTGAAGAACAACGGGCGACGCGCCTTGAGCATCAGCTCAACCGCTTTCTTGATCTGACCACTATGGCCACGGGTCACCGGGCTATAGGAGCGCATGCGTACTTTTTTCGGGTAGCTGTACTCATAGCGCTCGGTCGGTGCCGTCATATCCTTCGGAATGTCGATCACGACCGGCCCGGGGCGACCACTGCCGGCAAGATAGAAGGCCTTCTTGATGACGCCCGGGATTTCGCTCGGGTGCCTGATCGAGAAGCTGTGTTTCACGATGGGCCGAGTCACACCGACGATATCAGTTTCCTGGAAGGCATCTTCGCCAATCAGGTGACTGGCGACCTGTCCGCACAACACCACCATCGGAATCGAGTCCATATAAGCGGTGGCGATACCGGTCACGGCATTAGTCGCACCGGGACCAGAGGTCACCAGTACCACGCCAGGCTTGCCGGAGGCACGTGCGTAGCCATCAGCCGCATGGGTAGCAGCCTGCTCATGACGGACCAGGATGTGCTGAACCTTGTCCTGACGGAACAGGGCGTCATAGATATGCAGCGCCGCTCCCCCGGGATAGCCGTAAATATATTCCACGCCCTCATCGTGCAGGGCACGGGCGATCATGTCAGCGCCAGAAAGCAATTCCACTTGATTATTCTCCCCTGGAGGTCTCGAGTGCGTCCGGCGGCAATACGCAAGCCGGATCGAGTGCGACCTGAATGTCGCTGCCGTGTTGTCACGGCACCTGATGCCAAACCCTGGCGTCTGAGGCCCGGTTAGGGCCTGCACTCTTGTCGCATCGGTTGGATGCGGTCGGGGCTGATGGCCGGTCGGTACGGTTGGCGTACCCGGACCGGCGTATCCTTCGACAGGCGGACAGAGACTCAGCGTCTGTCCTTAACGCGGTACTTCGAGGGTCACTCGAAAGGCCGCGCCCGCAATCAGGAATGGTCAAGAGTCCAACAGCCACGAGAGGCTGTCAACTGCCCCTTACGCCACTTTGCGTCGCTTGCGCCAAAAGCCACGCCAAAGATGCAAAATGTCGCCACATCCATGCGCAAGACATCACCATCAGTCATTATTTCGCAATTTACTGCCTCATCAATTTCACATGAGTGTGTACGTAATTGCCTGAACACGACCACTCCTCGGAAATGACAACGCCCCGCGGCCTGCTGGACATTACTGCCAGCCGCCCGCGAGGCGTCGATGATGATGTGACTTTAGCGCGTGAAGGTCAGCTCACCGCCCTCTTCCGCCACATGGATGATATCCCCTGGCACGAAGTCACCGGCCAACAGCGAATGTGCCAATGGGTTCTCGATACGGCTCTGGATTGCGCGCTTGAGCGGACGAGCGCCATAGACAGGGTCAAAGCCCGCCTTGGCCAGCAACGCCATGGCCGCATCGCTGATCTCGAAGCCAAGGTCGCGATCTGCCAGACGCGCCTTGAGACGTCCCAGTTGAATGCCAGCGATCGAGGCGATCTGCGACTGTCCCAATGCGTGAAAGACGACGACCTCATCAATGCGGTTGATCAGCTCAGGACGGAAGTGATTGCCTACCACTTCCATCACGGCGGCTTTCATGTCGTCGTACTGGAAAGCAGCTTTATCAGCAGCTTCGCCTTCTGTCTCGCCTTCAACTACACCATTGAGACCACTCATTCGCTGGATCATCTCAGACCCCAGATTCGAGGTCATCACGATCACAGTGTTGCGGAAATCGACAGTACGTCCCTGACCATCGGTGAGACGGCCATCTTCCAGCACCTGCAACAGGATATTGAAGACATCCGGATGCGCCTTCTCCACTTCATCCAGCAACAGCACGGAATACGGTTTGCGACGCACAGCCTCGGTCAGATAACCGCCTTCTTCGTAGCCGACATAGCCGGGAGGCGCACCGATCAAGCGAGCCACGGAGTGCTTCTCCATGAACTCCGACATGTCGATACGCACCATCGCCTCTTCGGTATCGAACAGGAAGTTGGCCAGCGATTTACAGAGCTCGGTCTTGCCAACGCCAGTCGGGCCGAGGAACAGGAAGGAGCCGTTGGGACGATTCGGATCCGACAGCCCCGCACGTGAACGACGTACCGCGTTGGCCACCGCGATTACCGCCTCGTCCTGACCAATCACCTTCTCGTGCAGCGCCTCTTCCATGCGCAGCAGCTTGTCACGCTCACCTTCAAGCATCTTGGAAACAGGGATGCCGGTCCAACGCGAGACAACCTCGGCAATCTCTTCCTCAGTGACATTGGAGCGCAGCAATACGTGAGTCGAGGTGTCTGCCTCACCCTCACCCACCTCACTGATCTGTTTCTCAAGACCGGGGATCACACCGTACTGCAGCTCGGACATGCGGCTGAGGTCGCCTGCGCGTCGTGCCTGCTCAAGATCGATACGTGCTTGCTCAAGCTCAGCCTTGAACTGGGCCGCACCCTGAATGCTGGCTTTCTCGGCCTTCCAGACTTCATCGAGGTCCGCGTATTCACGCTCCAATTCAGTGATCTGCACTTCCAGGGCATCGAGACGCTTGAGCGCGGCTTCATCCGTCTCCTTCTTGAGCGCCTCGCGCTCCATCTTGAGCTGGATCAGGCGACGATCGAGACGGTCCATCTCCTCCGGCTTGGAGTCCAGCTCCATGCGGATACGTGAGGCCGCCTCATCAATCAGATCAATCGCCTTGTCCGGCAGCTGGCGATCCGTGATGTAGCGCGAGGACAACCGTGCCGCCGCAATGATGGCGCTATCAGTGATATCGACACCGTGGTGCACTTCATAGCGCTCTTTCAAGCCGCGCAGAATGGCAACGGTGTCTTCTTCACTGGGCTGGTCGACCTGTACCTTCTGGAAACGACGCTCCAATGCAGCATCTTTCTCGATGTACTGGCGATATTCATTCAGCGTGGTGGCACCGACACAATGCAGCTCGCCACGCGCCAGCGCCGGCTTGAGCATGTTGCCGGCATCCATCGCGCCCTCGGCCTTGCCCGCGCCGACCATGGTATGCAGCTCATCAATGAACAGGATGACCTGCCCTTCTTCCTGCGACAGCTCCTTGAGCACCGACTTGAGGCGCTCCTCGAACTCCCCTCGGAACTTGGCCCCCGCCAGCAGCGAGCCCATGTCCAGTGACAGCACACGCTTGTTCTTGAGACCTTCCGGCACTTCGCCATTGACGATGCGACTGGCAAGCCCCTCGACGATAGCCGTCTTTCCCACCCCCGGCTCACCGATTAGTACCGGATTGTTCTTGGTGCGGCGCTGCAATACCTGAATCGTGCGACGAATCTCTTCATCGCGCCCGATGACAGGGTCCAGCTTGCCGGCACGCGCACGTTCGGTCAGGTCCATGGTGTACTTGTTGAGCGCTTCGCGATTGTTCTCCGCGTCTGCATCCCCCACGGCTTCACCACCACGCAGGGCATCAATCGCCGATGCCAGTGCTGGTTTCTTGACGCCGGAAGAGATGAACAGCTTGCCAAGATCACCGCCCAGCTCTAGCGCGACTAGCAACGCGAGCTCGGAGGCAATGAATTGGTCGCCGCGCCTCTGGGCCTCGCGGTCCGCGAGATTCAACAACTTGCCGAGTGCCTGAGAAGGTGCGACGTTGCCATCGAACTGTGAGACGGTTGGCAGATCATCCAGCTGACGCTTCAGGCCACTCATCAGCGCTGTAGCATCACCACCGGCCTTGTTAACCAGTGCCTTGAGGCCACCATCACGGTCCTCCAGCAACGCCAGCAACAAGTGCTGAGGATGGATTTCATTGTGGCCACGTCCGACGGCGAGGGACTGAGCATCGGCCAATGCGTTCTGTAGCTTGCTGGTCAGTTTATCTATGCGCATGGTGCTTCTCCTGAGAGTCATGGCGGTACTCCTTTTCTCAGGAGCTTCGCCTGTAACAATTCGTATCTGACACTCAAGATGGGGGCTGCCCAGTGGCTTTCAAGGGAGCTTTCGCGGCAATGCAGCATACATGGTGACTTTCCTGATCCAGATCACCTCGAAAGCACCTTCTGGTAAAAACAACAACGCCCCACCCACCTGAATCATTCAAGTGGGTGGGGCGTTGTGCGGACAATAATCGCTATCAGCTCATGCGAGCTAATCCCAACGAGTCCATCAAGGCAATTCAGCGCAGCCAGATAACGGTAGCCAAGCGCCCTGTCACACCATCATCGCGACGGTGGGAGTAGAAGCGCGGCTCTGATGCAGTACAGAAATGCCCACCGCTGACATGGCCAACACCAGCACGCTCAAGTCGCAGACGTGCCAGCTTGTAAAGATCACACATATAGTGACCCAACCGATAAGGGCTAGCTTCGAAGGCATCTTCCGCTGCTGGCTGATCAGACAGAAAAGCATCTCGTACTTCAGGGCCCACCTCGAACTGCGCATTGGAGATGGCCGGCCCTAACCAAGCCATCAGCTCACCAGGGTCTTCCCCGAGTCGCGCAACCGTGGCTTCGAGCACACCTTCTACCAATCCACGCCAGCCAGCATGTGCCACACCGATACGAGTGCCCTGGCGATCGCAGAACAATACCGGCAAGCAATCCGCCGTCATCACGACACAGGCTTGTCCCGTACCGGTGCTGACACAGGCATCTGCACGCGGCGCTACGACTGTTTCAGAATGCTCCTCACCGTGGCAGACCTCGAAGGCATCCATGACCTGAGTGCCATGCACCTGATCGAGCCAGGCCAACGGGCGGCCATCATCAACTTCTGCCGCCAGCAACTCCCGCACCCGCGCCACCATTATCGGGTCATCACCGACATGCAGCGCGGGATTGAAGCCGGCAAAAGGGCCCTGGCTTGGGCCACTCTCGCGCGTGGTGACAAAGGCCTGCACCGGACTGGGTGCGGGCCAATCCGGCAAAATCAGGGTCGGGCGCTGGCTGTCGTGCATGTCATCTCCTTGAGCCAGCACTGTGACAATCGGCATTTTTCCTCGACCGTCACAGCGCCAGCACAAAATCAGCGGGCGATGTCTTCCTTGAGATAGTCGATCAGTACCAGCATGTCACCCGGCATCTCGCGCGGAATTCAACTTCCTTGCCGGTAATCGGGTGAATGAAGGCAAGGCGACGTGCATGCAGCGCCTGACGCGGGAACTGACGCAACAGCTCCTTCAGTGGATCACTGGCACCCGGCGGCAACTTGAAACGACCACCGTAGACCGGATCACCGACCAACGGATAGCGCTGATGCGCCATGTGCACGCGAATCTGATGCGTACGCCCTGTCTCCAGCTTGCAGCGGACATGGGTATGGCCGCGGAAGCGCTCAACCACGCGATAGTGCGTGATCGCCAGCTTGCCACTGTGCGTGACTGCCTGGCGCTTGCGGTCCTTGGGATGGCGGCCGATAGGCGCATCCACGGTACCGCCAGCCGTCATCACACCGGTCACGACTGCATCGTATTCACGCGATACGGTACGCGCCTGCAACTGCTCGGCCAGCTCAGTCTGTGCCGTCAGCGACTTGGCGACCACCATCAAACCACTGGTGTCCTTGTCGAGACGATGCACGATACCAGCGCGCGGCAGCATCGAATTGCCCGGGCAGTGGTGCAAGATAGCGTTCAGCAAGGTGCCATCATGATTACCGGCCCCCGGATGCACGACCATGCCGTGGTCCTTGTTGATGACCAATACATCGTCATCTTCGAAGACGATCTCGAATTCGATATCCTCAGGGCCGTGACTGACTTCTTCTTCAAGCTCGGCGTTCAAGGACAGGCGCTCACCGCCATAGACCTTCTCGCGGGGCTTTACGGCGGCGCCGTCGAGGGTCAACACACCGGTCTTTATCCAGTGCTTGAGGCGCTCACGGGAATAGTCGGAGAAGATCTCGGCACATGCCTGATCGAAGCGCATACCAATCATCGTTTCCGGAATTCGCTCTTCGCGGTTAATGGTGTCTGCCATATTGCTCTCTGAGGCCGTTTCGCAGGAAAGGGCCTTTGCTTTATAGTAAGTGCGGATCGGCGGATTCTAGCATGCCCGCCATGGATTGCCCGAGATGAGGAAACCGATGCGCGCTCTTCCCTTGACTGCCCTCGCCCTGGCCAGCACTTTGCTGGCTGGCTGTGCGACCTCCGAGCCGGCACCGGATCTCCAGGAACAGGACCTGTATCGTCAGGCTCAGGTTTCCCTGGACACCAGCCGCTTCAATTCAGCGGTTCAGCAACTTGAAGCCCTGGATACTCGCTTCCCGTTCGGTAGCTATGCCGAGCAGTCGCAGCTGGAACTGATCTATGCCTATTACCAGGTCGACAACTGGGAAGCGGCACGCGCCGCAGCCAGTCGATTCATTCGCCTGCACCCTGATCACCCGCAGATCGACTATGCCTACTACATGCGTGGTCTGGCAGCGTACAGTGCAGGACGATTCAGTCTGGAAGCGCTGGACCTGATCGACATCTCGCGCCGCGATCTAGGGGCTACGCGTGATGCCTATATCGATTTTGGCGAATTGGTGCGTCGCTTCCCCAACAGCACCTACGCAGCAGATTCGCGTCAGCGCATCATTTATCTGCGCAACGTGCTGGCACGTGGCGAGCTGCAGACAGCTGATTTCTATCTGCGCAAACAGGCCTATCTAGCTGCTGTGAAGCGTGGCGAGTGGGTTATCGAGCACTACCCTAACACTCCTGCCACCCGCGATGCGCTGGCCGTGATGGTAGAAGGGTACTTGGGGCTCGGTCTACGTGACCGCGCCAGCGAGACTCTCAAGGTGCTGATCAAGAATGATCCGGACAACAAGCGTCTGGATGGTCGCACCTTCGACCCTCGTTACGTTAACGCTGACCCGCTCACCGTATAACTCAAGCACCATCCAAAGCATGGCAGCTGTACCTGCGCGGCGCCAGATACATGGCCGCAAACGAAAAGCCCGTGATCATTGATCACGGGCTTTTTTATGCTCTCACGCGTCAATCAGCATGGCACCCACTGCTGATCAAAAGATAACCACTAGCGGAATCACTCGCCGGCGGCCCAGCCATTGACGATCGGATAGCGGCGATCACGCCCAAAACCACGCGGTGTAACTCGCACACCGACCGGCGCCTGACGGCGTTTATATTCACAGCGATCGACCAAGCGTACTACCCGATAGACGTCTTCTTCCTCAAAGCCAGCACGGATAATCGCCTCAGCACTCATATCACTCTCGATATAGTGAGTGAGAATAGCGTCCAGGATGTCGTAATCAGGCAGCGAGTCGCTGTCGAGCTGATCTTCAGCAAGCTCCGCCGACGGTGGACGCGTGATGACACGCTCAGGAATCGCCGGCCCCATGGTGTTACGCCAATGGGCGAGACGGAACACCCACGTCTTGTAGACATCCTTTAGCGCGTTATAGCCACCGACCATGTCGCCATAGAGCGTGGCATAACCCACCGCCATCTCACTCTTGTTACCAGTCGTCAGCACCATCAGCCCTTTCTTGTTGGAGATGGCCATCAGCAGCACACCGCGACAGCGGGACTGTAAATTCTCTTCAGTGGTATCACGCTCGCTACCCGCGAAGCTCTCGGCCAACGTTTCGGTAAAGGCCTCGACCATCGGGGCGATGGGCATCACTTCATAACTCACGCCCAATAGCTTGGCTTGCTCAGCAGCGTCCTCCTTCGAGATGTCCGCCGTATAGTGATACGGCATCATCACGGCATGCACGCGGTCTGCGCCCAGCGCATCGACAGCAATTGCCAGTGACAGACCGGAATCGATCCCACCGGACAACCCGAGTACCACACCCTTGAAGCCACTCTTGTTGACGTAGTCACGCAGGCCCGTGACTAGTGCGCAGTAAAGAGATTCTTCCGGTGACAGCAGTTCGGCGATTTCACCAGACTGGGGTGTCCAGCGGCCACCCTCTTCCTTGAGGAACTGCACCGGCATCAGGCCGACATCCCACCACGGGGCCTGAACGCAGGTCTTGCCATCGGCATCGATCGCCGCGGAGCCTCCATCAAAGACCAGCTCATCCTGGCCGCCAATCTGATTGACGTAGACCAGCGGGCAACTCACTTCAGCGGCACGCTTGGCAAACAGACGATTGCGCTCAGCCGGCTTCTCAAGATGATAGGGGGAGGCGTTGAGGCTGACGAGGATATCAGCCCCCGCGTCACGGGCCTGACGCGTCGGAGTGCCGTCCCACAGGTCTTCACAGATCACGATGCCCAGACGAGCGCCACGGCATTCCACCACGCAGGATTCAGTACCCGGTGTGAAATAACGTTGTTCATCGAAGACCTGATAGTTGGGCAGCGCCTGCTTGGCGTACTCGGCGATCCATTCGCCATCCTTGAGCACACCGGCAAGATTATAACGCTGGCCATCCCGCATGCCGGGGTAGCCGACAATGACCATCACGCCACGCGCGACTTTCTTTGCCATGCGCGCACGTGCCTCTTCAAGACGTGCTTCCATGGAGTCGCGCAGCAGCAGGTCTTCCGGTGGATAGCCCGTCAGACATAGCTCGGGTAGCACCACGACATCGGCCTTATGCTCAAGACTCGCTTCACGAACGGCCTCAATGGCACGCTCAGTATTGCCGGGAATATCACCGACCAGCGGGTCGAGCTGGGCCATTACCAGAGTCAGATCTTGCATGCGGTAAGGATCTCTCGATTGGCGGTTCGATAAGGGGCCAGTACACTGTGGCCAGACATCTGGCTCAGACGATTGAGCCGTGTACCGGCCCATCTGAATTCATGATGGCCGCCATTGTCCCGCAAGGTCACGCCGCTGGCAAAAGCCGCTCGCGTCACCTCACCAGGGAGTTATATAGGAATGAGCCTGTTGATCATCCGTCTGCTGGTTTTCGTCGTCCTGTTCTGGGCGGGTTTACGCCTTTACCGCATGTATCGCCAATGGAAGCTGGGTCAGGAACACAGCGAGCATGGCGAACCTACTGAGCGTAAAGCCCAGAACATGGTGCGCTGCGCCTACTGCGATCTGCATCTACCGGAAGACGATGCCATTCGCCATGAGGCGCTCACCTTCTGCTGCAATGAGCATCAGCAGCACTTTCTGGAGGAAGGGCCGCGCAAGTAAGCCAACATCCCTGGCCCGAACAGGTTGTCCAAGCACGCGATCAAGCCCAGTGCGTCGTCGCATCTTCCGACGGCGTCTGGGCCAACAACGTAACAGGCTGATAGGGGACGGGATCAACAATCGGCGTGCGCCCGAGTAGTTGGTCCGCCAGCAGGCGAGTCGATGCCGGCGCCAACACTAGTCCATTGCGATAGTGACCGGCGTTGACATGCAGATGGCGTCGCTCTGGCACAGCACCAATGAACGGCGTGCCAGTGGGGGAGCCAGGGCGTAAACCTGCCCAATGATGCTCGACCTCACACTCCGCCAGCGCCGGAATGATCTCACAGGCACTCTTGACCAACGATTCACGCGCCTCAGCGGTGGTCGTCTTGTCGAAGCCGACCTCCTCTAGCGTGGACCCTGCCACGATACGACCATCGGCGCGCGGAATCACGTAGCGCCCATTCTTGAGCACCACTCGCTCCACCAGCCCCTTGGGCGCCTTGAACAGCACCATCTGGCCACGTACCGGACGCACCGGCAGCGCCATGCCTGCCTCGCTCAGAATCTCGCGACTCCAGGCACCGCCGCAGACCACGACCTGCCCCGCTGCCAGCACCGAGTTGGCGGTCTGTACGCCGATAGCAGTGTCGTCCTGCATCAGAATGCCTTTGACCGCGACATTCTCCAGCAGACGCACACGTGGATGCGCCTCAAGCGCCGCACGCAAGGCCTTGCCAAGGCGCGGATTGCGAATGCTACCCAACGTCGGCATCCATAGCGCGGAATCACATCCAGGGGCGACGGCGGGTGCCTTGTCGTAGAGGAAATCTGCATTAACGCGAGTCAGCGGCTTGGCATATTCTTCAGACCAGGCAAGCGCTGTCTCGGCGTCCTCGACATTCAGGTACAAAAGCCCCTGCTGACGATATTCAGGATCAATGCCCGTGGACTCGAGCAGACGTTCGGCCAGCGAAGGATAAAACCCTTCGGACCATGCTGAGAGTCGTGAGATCGGTGAACTATAACGCCAAGGATAAAGCGGCGAGACGATCCCACCACCCGCCCAGGAAGCCTCGCGACCACACTGACCTCGCTCGACAAGCGTGATACTCGCGCCACCATCCGCCAGTTCCAGCGCAGTCAGCATGCCGATCACTCCCCCGCCTACCACTACAAAATCATTCACGCCTGTCTGCCCCTACCGTCAATTGCGAGAGTCTACGAGCATACCCTGCAGCCAGTGATCCACAAGTCACACGGATGCCTCCAGCCTATTAGCAAGCAATCCGCTACCAACAGTCTCCCCCGCCTTCTGCCGTGCGCCGACCGGTACTGCTCAGACTCAATGTCTTGCACTCAGTATCTTGAGCCTGCACGTCGATTGCCGTGGCCTTGAGCGTGAACGCCGTCTCATTGCCACTGATGCCTAGCGTATAAAAGCTTTCCGGTGATGTCGTGCCACGCCCCAAACCATCGGCGTCGCAGCTCGCATCTCCACCAATGCTCTGGGAGTACTCGCCACAGCGCGCCATGTAACGCTCCTGAGCCTGGGCAAGTGTGACCAGCGCAATGTGTGCATCCTCACGATGAGTTCGCAGTACATAACGCTGATAACCGGGGTATGCGATAGATGCCAGAATGCCGATAATCGCGACAACGATCATGAGCTCGATCAGGCTAAAACCACACTGCTTCCAATAAATATTTGTATGACGAGCAGCACGCAAATTCGTAATGAATCTTTTGGACATGGTGGCTTCCTGTCATTAAACAGCCACCGCAACAAGTTGCGATGGCTGAGATAAGAAGTGAGAACACTGCGCCTCACTAAGTGACTTACCGTAGCTGATACCAGGACACGCGGCCTGACGCAGAGGATGTCTGAACATTCAGCTCGAGCGGAGTGACCGCCCCTGGCTCACTCCCACTGGCACCAGTTGCCACAAAGACATGATTGCCAATGCTGGTCAGCCCGCTAGGCTCTCCAGAGAGCTTGATGCTGACCACGATATTACCAACCTCGGGACCGCTCTCATCCACCTTTCCGATCAGATCACCGACATCGAAGCTCTTGTCTTCATTGAGATCGAAAATCGGCACATAGCTTGAGTTTCCGCTGTCGTAGGACGGCAAACCTGTTTGCGCATCTACCGCGATCAGCCAACCACTACTATTGGCTTCACAGAAATTACTGCCGCCACCGTCCGTGCGAGTTGCAACCACCAGAAGATTACCTAGCAGGCTGGCCGGCTGGATGACCTCTTCCCCTGCATCCGTGAGGTCCAGATACCAACCATAGCGAGAATCACTGTTATCCAGTTGCTGGCCATAATCAAAGAGCTGACCATTCAATGTACGGCCTACCAATTCACCTTCGCTGTATTGCTGCTCGTCAAAGGCACGCGATTCAAGTTGATTACGCCCCAATCCAAGATGCTGCCCATCATCCAGCACGGTGTAGAGACTTTGCTGAGTGGCCACATCATCATCAATCGGCGTATAGAGCTGCTCACCAGTGCCGAAGGATACTAATAAATTAGGCTCGCTCATGGTGTGCGTCACTCCAGTAAGGCGACTCAGTGTCGGCTTGACCGTGATCGGTTGAACACTTCCACTTCCACAGCTCTTTACATCACAGGTGGCTGTGAAAAGCAGGTTGGCACTCCACTCAGAAGGATCTTTCTCGCTGAGATTGAACTTCCATAACCGTCCCTGCATATCACCACCGTAGGCAAAGTCGACCGCTCCGTTGCCATCAAGATCAGCGACCTGAAGGCTGGTGAGTTCTCCTGCCCCACTGCCGCCAACAAGCTTGGCAATCGCAGTGCCAGTCGTCAGCTCACGCAGAAACAGAGTGGCGGAGGCCTGGTCGTTCTCCGGCTTGAGTCCATTGGGGACCAGTAATGCCTGTTGTCCATTGTTGAGCTGACCAACATGAACTTCGCCATAGACATAGCCAATATCCTTATCCTTGAGACCATTGCGATTATTGTCAGCCCCAAATTCCCAACCTGACAGCCCAGTGGTCGAGATCTCATTGCCTTTGACGGCATCCGTGACATTGAGTACGAAAACTCCACGGCCACCGCCGCCCAATCCAGAAGCTAGCCAGGTACTACCCTCGGATAATGTCGTCACTCGCGGGACGGCATCGACATAATAGCGATGCTGGTAACCAGTGCTCGCCAGATAGCCGAGACCTTCTCCGTTTTCTTCACTAAACAGCAGCTCAGGAATGTAGGCGAATTGCTCATCGCCTGTACCAAGATCAAAGGCATGCAACATGCCATCGTTGGCACCGACGAAAACACTGCCTTGGCTATTGTCATTGCTCCGCGTGATGACTACCGGTGAGGAGCCAATGATATCGCCTAGAACACTCCCTTGGCGGGTACGCAATCCTTTGCCTTCCAGCGCACGACTCCCCTTGAGCCAGGCGACCATCGCCTCACGCCCCTCACTCTTGCTCAAGTCATCGGGAGCATAGCGCTCTAGATCCTTCTGCTGAACATTGGTGAGGTTGCCTTCCGAGAACACGACTGTTGAGCCGTTATCGGCGGTATAGACCTTTCGATTGGCAACGCCTGCTCCCTTGAGATTGGCCGTCAACCTATCCGAGGCATTCCATAATGGAGATGTCTGGTTTGCCTCGAATGTATCGCTATCCACCACATCAATATCGGAATCGGAGTCCCCCTGCGTAACGGCTGATACTGCCATTACCTCTCCCGACCAGCTGGCCGGTGAGTAGCTGACCTGTAATATCGCGCCACCTGCCTCGACCTCGGCAGTACTCAGATTGGTCGCCACGCCGCTGACACTCTCGCCTCGTGCAACGATGTCGCGGGAAATGGCCGCCAGTGCATCAACCAGCGCCGCAGGGTCAGCGGCATTGAAGTAAAGGCCACCACCATCTTCTGCCGCCTGCTTGAGATCATCGATAGTGCTGGAGGTAGACTCTTGAACGTAGCCTGGCGCGCCATTCGTCAACGCGGTATTCCACTTGCTATTATCGGCGTCGACGCCAAAAGCTACTGTATACGTAGTCATTACTTGATCTTCATAACTTCCACTGCCTAATGTCGTCTTCAAGTCATTATGGGCATAGTGGTAGGCAACATCTGCAAGCGTTGTCTTGCCACCATAATTACCATTGGAATAATACCAACGGCGACTATCTCCATTAGCATCGCCAATATCCTCGACATTGTTACGGTCGCTACCACTACTCTCTCTATTCCAGAAACCATCAGTCACCAAAATAGTAAAGTTCTGCTGGCACATACCTCCTTCATCAGCACTTAAAATAGGAGATGATCCTAATCGTGAATATCTACCTGCATAGTATTCTCCTGCACGATAAAGGGCTTCACGCAAGGGTGTGCCTCGGTATGAGTTCTCACTACTAATGACACTTTTCTCTATGGCCGCTCGGAGTTCATCAAAGTGACTATTGGTGCTAGTATTTCCCAATACCCCCCCGGTAACCGAACTCAACAACCCAGATACCGTATTCAATATCTGAGTAATGATCCCATCTACACCAACACGCTGAGCAGTGTTAGCATTGGGATTGATCGTCAAGAAGCCAGTGCGATATTGAGTGCCGGTCAACAACTCAAGACTTGCGGCTTTCCCAACACTCAAGCGATCTCGATAGTAAGTAAACCAATTAGCATAATTCTGCTGCTCAGCACTTGTAAGGTCTATTACTTTACGCTCAAAATCACAACTTCTTTCCTTGTCTATGTAATAGGAAAAATCTGCCCTGCTATCTGTCAGGTCCACCATATTACTAGCATTATATCCCAAGGCATAATCAATCAACGCCTTCTTAGGATCACTTTGAGGAGCACGAGAACCACTGGACTCGAGCTTCCAAGGCTGATATTCAATATTTTGATTATATGCTTGTGAATTATAGGAAGCACAAAATAGTCGATCGTCAAGATCATATTGTGAAAAAATCCTCACCCAATATGGACTATAATTCCCACATCCACGACTCCTAGTGCAGTACCAAAGATCTCCATATAATTTATCATAGCCTCGAGCCGATTCCCCACCCGCAATAGTATCCTCAAAGGACATCGAGCCTGAGTCATCCAACATCAACAGTACATTGGGTGTGACACCGACATTCTGAGTAATAGGAAGCTGTGAAAGCGTACGCTCGTCATCTGCAGAAGCAGCGAAGCTGTAGTAGTGACGAGTACCAGGCCGCAGGCTGGCAGCAGACGATAACGCGAGTAACGCTGTGTCATTGATAGTTCCCTTACTGTGCCAGTACGATTTCACTTTGAACGACCGCAAGCGCCAAGCGCTCACTGCCCATCCAACCGGCGGCCGTAATGCGATAACCGTTTTCAGGCAGAGCATTATTCATATTATCGGCATTGAGAATCCCCTGAACGGTACTGCCCAGATATTCAATGATGTAGTTGCCACTCACGTTAGCATCTAAATGACCAAGGCCATCCCACCCGCCTGGCGTGAGCAGATTGCCTGGGGCTTCGACACCAGCCGCCGTCAAATCATAGAGACCTTTCTTTCCTGTTTCTGAAAATTCACCTAGCGGGATACTGCCATTTTCCAATGCGGCTTCTGCTTCTCGTAACAAGCCTTCGGCATTGGCATACGCAGTATCATAGCGCTGAGTATTGACCGTCATCCGAGTCTGCAACTGAGTGTTCTCGCTGCCCGAAACAGCCATCAAACCCACGACCACCAACATGACCAGCACCATCAATAGTGCCATGCCACCCTGCTGTCGCGCTGAAGAAAGCCCTGCATTCATAAACCGAGATTCCGTGGACTAAAGGTCATGGAGAAAATGCGCTGCATGGCACCACCCGCCTCACCTTCCACCTGGAGTGAAGGCGGAGTACTAAGTGTCAGATCAAGATGAATGCGACGCACCTGGCTCCAACGACTCCCCACTTCGGCAGCAGTCTGGTCTACGGCGTAACCACTTCCCGCAGTGATATCGAACTTCAGCTCCATATCATTCACGTAGCTGGCCAGCTCTTCAGTGCAGCCTGCTGCAGGGCCATTACCCGATGCATTATCCGAGCTAAGACAAAGCCGCTGCGCCTTATCATCGCTCGGGGCTAGCATCACCAGATACCAACGCTCGAAAGGATAAACGAAGGGACGAGTTTGCTGATTGCCGCCGTAACCATGTTGTAAACCATTGGCCAATGACAATTTGCCATCGTCGCTGGCACTGATGGTGTCGATATCACCACTTTCACAGTCACTCACCATCACGTAACTGCCAGATGCCAATTGCTCGCCACTGTAGTTCTTGACGTTCAACACCCTGTCCCCCTGCGCTGCAGATGACGAGAGCTGCCAACCACGTTGACCATCACTAGCGAGTGCGAGTGCCGGAATTTGCATGGCCAGGCGATCATAGCTCAGTCCCTCATCAATAACCGCTGTCACCTCTAGTGGCTGTGCATGAGTGCCAGTATTGTCGCTCACGCTTCCCAAAGGCGTGCAGCCCGAAAATCCGATATTGCGCATCACCGGTTGTAGCCGATGAGAAACGTGCCGCGCGCTCTCCTGCAGATAAGAAAGCGCTTCCTGAGTCGTCGCGGTAGTGCGCGTAGTCAGAAAGTACTGCAGTGCCATACCGGTGATAAAAAGCCCCAACACCAGGCCCAGCATCAGCTCAACCAGTCCCATGCCTTGCTGACGGTGGAAGCTTTGCTGGCGATGCTGGCGGCAACAAAAAGTAAGTAATGGCTTCATGGCGCGACCCGGACCTCGAGAGTTTCATTAAGCGTCTGTGCATCGGTATCGCTAGCACTGCCCTTATCGGCTGCTGCCTGCCAGCTTACGGTCAACTCGAGGAGGCTATTATTACCGGCGATGTTACCCACCGGGCTGCTCAAGCGGCTAGCGGTAAGCTCCTGCTGCCAGGCCCAGACATCATGTGCCGCCAACGCGTCATTACTGGTAATTCCCGTCTGCTTTTCTGCTTCTTTTGTACTGCCACCCAAATATTTTCCCTCTGAGTTGGCCTGGATACGCTCCGCCATGCCGATCAGAAGAATACGCGCCTCTGTACGCGCATAGCTTTCGCTATTGGCCTGTAGAGTTTCCATTTGCATCAACGCAAAACCAAGCAGGGCAATTCCCATCAGCAGCAGGGCAATCAGCGCCTCAATCAAGCTGGTGCCTCGTTCGGTAGCTTTTACTGGCCAGCATTTCTTACCCACAGCTCATTCCCCCATTACCGTACGCTTCCGGAGCCAAGCGCCCGATGACCGACAGCTCTAGCTGGCGATGGGCCGCAGAGGTGGCTGTCCCACAAATCAACAGTCGCGTGGTGTTACTGGCAGCCCCCTGATCATCAAAGGAGATGCTGTTAGTACCGCTCTGCACCAATGCACCACTAGCATGCTCACGTAGCACTTCAACCTTGTTGCTGCTGAAGCTGCTCAGCGCATCTGCTGGGCTCCCCAGCACCACAGCCCAGCCATTATTCCATTCAGTCGTCGCTTCACAGCGGCTACCGTCATTACTGAGCGGGCATACTGATACCTGCAACCCGCGGGTGACAGCCGTACTACGAGCATAATTAAGCGCAGAGGTCAGTGTCTCTGTCGTGCTAGCTACTTCCTGGCGCGCGATAAAGCCCTGCCAAGCAGGTACAGCGATGGTCGAGATAATAGCTAACACGGCAATCGTGACCATCAGTTCAATGAGGGTAAAGCCACGCATCATGTAGACTCGCTTACCAGTAAGGCTGCCAACAGTGGAGAGGTAAACAGGCATCATCAGGCGCTTCCATCAGAGGGTATCGGCGGGTCAGCCATATGCAAACATTCGTTATTAATCAGTTACACATTCTCACTCAGCCGACACGTAACAACAAGATTCCCCTGCCCTCCTCACTGGCATACATGCCTCCAAGCGCCGGAAACTGACATAAAAAGCCCCGGTCACGAATGACCAGGCTCGGGGGCGACGCACATTGAGGATGTAGCCAGATCTACCAGCAATCGTTATCTTCGAGCGTATTCGGGTCTATTAGTACACCTCCAGATTTGACCCCTAATTCTGTCAGCTCAAAGGTTTGGCAGTCCTCATCATTGACCTGCGCTCCCTGCGCAGTCGCCGTCAGTTTGTAGCTGTCCGCGTCTCCTGCGACGGCCAGGGAATAGAAGCCCTCTTCACTGACCGCATCAGCCTGCCCCAACCCTATCCCCTCACCACCTCCTCCCAGTGCATCCCCACAACTGGTGGCATCCGTAACACTGGCAGTCGCATATTCACCACAGGTCGCCATGATGCGCTCCTGCATCTGGGCCAATGCCAGCAGCGCTGTCGTGGCGTCAGTACGTCGTGATCGCTCGACCTGGGATTGATAACTCGGATAAGCGATGGAGGCGAGAATGCCGATGATGGCAACCGCAATCATGATCTCCAGCAGCCCAAAACCCGATTGTCGTCTGATAAGCATCAGCCACCCCGCCTCAACAGCGTGATATCACGAATGGCGCGCGGTTCACTGCGTGGGTCAAAGAGAATGCGCACCTCCTGTCCTCTCTGCAGGTGGAAGCTCTTCAGCTCCCGCCCCTTGCGAGTCAGCACTCGCGATGCCGGTACCAACACGAAACTGATATCGTCGAGCATTACTTGGTTGCCTTCGATAGAGTCAATGACACCCGTCATCTCTGACTCGCCATCCACCTCGATGGCCAACCCGGCGGAAAGTACCGTCGAACTCATACCCATCATTGCCATCCCTGCCAACATCGCCAACCACACGGTGCAGCGAGAGGGTCTATCTACGAGATAGCGTGCATCGTTCATCATTGGTTCTCCTAACGCAGCTGATACCAGGCGCTCCGACCCTCGAGCCCGCCGATGCCAAAGTCCATCACTGTCGGAAGCACTGTCGTGGTACCGCCCAGGCCTACGAACTGGGTATCGCCCACAAATTTAGGCGATGTCGGCTCACCGTCTACTCTGATCGACAATACGACCTGGTCGTTGACGTTGTCACTGGCATTCACCGTGCCGTCGTCATTGTAATCAAATACCTGTTGGACATTGCTACCGCTGCGCGACGGCTGCAGACCATTACGTAGACTGAGTGCGTTAAGCCAGCCACTGGCCCCTCCCGTGCAGGGACCATTACTGCCCGGGATGGTGGTATTGAAGACAATCAGGTCGCCTCTGACTGCCGGGATGGTGACCATGCGCTCACCTGAGTCTGGCAGAGAGACATGCCATCCATATTGAGCACCATTATTATTCAGGTTGGCATAGTCGACGCTGACCCCAGTAACCGTGCGTGCGTCACTTACACCGGATATGTCCGAGAAGCTCTGTTTGACCAACTCACCATGGTAGCGACGCGTGGAAGCACCGGTATGCAATACGCTGTAGAACGCCTGCTCGGAGGTATCGACGGCATCCTGTAGCGTGACCAGTTGTCCTGTTCCCCAGTAGACATTCAGATACGGGGTATCGACGGTGCTATGGAAAACGCCACTCCGCGCCACGGCGACCCGTGAGGTGATTGGCTGACGTGAGGCTACAGGGCAGGTCGCGGAGGCACTATTCAGGGCAACGGCACACGACTGGAAAAGACGTGAGACCTGACCACTGCCCACAGTATCCAGCGCGAACTGGCGCATGTCGAAGGTCCAGACATTGCCGTGCAGGTCACCGGCATAGATCCAATCGGTAATGCCATCGGCGTTAATATCCGCAAGCTCCGGGCTCGACATGCCATTGCAATCGCTGTTCGAGGCAGTACAGCTGCCGCCAGCATTACTTCCCTGCTGGGTATCCAGCAAAGCATAGTTGTCAGGATTTTCCAGATCGACGATGAACAGCTTTGCGCGCCCATCACTGTCGGCGTTATAACCATTGCCGAAAATGGCGTACCAGCCCCATCGTCGAGGCGTGCTACCTGAATATCGCTGAAGGTGTATCCCAGGTCTTCGTGGGTGAATTCCCATTGCACGACCTCTGAAGGAGATGTACCACCAGACTCACCAAGCGTGTCGAAGCTGTCAGGATCCGTGATATCCAGCATGTAGATCGCCTTACCACCGGCCCCCAGCCCACCCAATAACAGGGAATGCCAGCTGGCAGTGTCCTCATCTGATAACTGAACGTGGACATCACGAGCGACTGGCGTGGCATCGACATAATACTGGTGAACATAATCTTCATCCGCCAGCTGACGAATGCCGCGTCCATTATCGATACTGAAAGTGGCATATGGCATATAAGCAAATTTCTCTTCACCCGAACTCATGTCTATCGCATGCAGCATTCCATCATTGGCGCCGATGTAGACCATGGATTGACGGTCTTCATGAAGCGTCTTGAAGGCACTATAGGAAGAGGTTTCCATGTCATTGCTGTAACTGGCTGATGGCGGCCCAACTATCGCGGGTGATGCATGCACGATGTCACCCAGATAGTTACCGTTACGCTCCCTGAACAAGCTACCTTCATACTCGTCGTCACCCTTGAGGTAGCCGATCAGATTTTCGAGCTCTGACGTCTTGACCGCCGTCGCCACACCATTGAGCTTGAGGAAGGTGCCAGTGGTATCCAGGATCTGCCCTGTCAGCTGAGTAACGGTATCTCCGACGAGGTCCAACACCCCACTTTGACCGCCCTCAAGACCCAATCCGCCCAGCAGGCTATCGCCTCCTCCCAGAAGCCCCCCTACCAGGCCTGTCGTCACACCATTGGCCGCTTCACGGACTGATATCAATAAAGACTCTGACAACAGGGACTCATCGAGGAAACCGATCAGATCAAGGATTTGCTCAGCCTCAAGTGAACCTGCTTCCTCGATGTCAAAGAAGAACGCCTTCTCATCCACATCGGCAATACCCGGGTTATACGTCAGCACCTGGCGATTACCGCTGCGGCTGGCATCGTCGCGCAGCCAATCAGCAACAGACCACTGTGCCTCTTCCAGCAGGTCGCCATTGTTATCAATCTTGCGTGCCACGATGTCACCAGACCAATTGGAAGGATCATAGGTCGTCTGCACCAGATAGACATCACTGCTCTGTCCACTAGTAGTAATATCGAGGCTACCGGTACTGGCAGCGCGCCCAGCGATAGACTGTGCGATGTTATTGAGCGCATTGATCAATGCCTGAGGATTCGCTGCACTCAAGAACTCACCCCGACCATTCCAGGCAGCATGACGTAGATCATCAATCGTAGTATTGGTATCGGCAACAGGCTGCGGCCAGGAGAATGTGCTGGTGAGGCTGTCCGGGTTGTTCGACAGCGTGCCATCGACACCGAACCCGACGGTGTAAGTCACCATATGCTGGGCAGAGTTCTCGTCCACACCAGGTACTGTCGGCACGCTATCAATAAGGTCCGAGCGAAGGTCAGTGCGGTAATATTTCATCGCCACATCTGCCAGCGTATCGGAATAGGTATCGCGATGGCTGGCATTGATGAAGGTGCCGCTTCCACCATCGGCATTACCCACCCCGGGGCTGGAGCCATTCCAGTAACCATCGGTCATCATGATCGCGTAATTCTGCTGACACATACCACCTTCATCAGCACTCAAGATCGGCGCATTATTTCCTGTGCCCGCGTAATACTCCCCCGCCCTCTTGAGAGCCGAACGCAAAGGTGTCCCACCAGAAGGGTATGCGGTAAAGAGCTTTTCCAGCAGTGCATCGCGCTCATCTGAGTCTGTCATGTCAGCGACATTGCGATCATTACGCTGCTGGATGGTTTTCAAGCCAACGCGCGACTCATTGGTATTGATGACACCGGCCATGGCGGCCTTGGCGACAGACATCCGGTCACGATAATAAGTAAACCAGTTGGAGAAGTTGATCTGCTGCGCTGCGGTCAGTCGACTGACCACAACCTGCTTGGTGGTATCCACATACAGATTGTTCCCGGTACGATAAAGACCACATTCCCCAAAGTCGTATTCACCATCAGCGTCATCATCCGACCAGGGCATGTAATAGACCCCGGACAGATTGACCACTTCAGTCGGCTCGTAAGGATCAGAGCGTGCCGTATACAGAGTCTTGTCAGTGTAGGTGACTCCCAATCTGTCCTTGCCTGCCCAGGGCGAGTAAGTCAGCTGGGGGTTATAGGCGAGCACATTGAAACCGTTGCAAGAACCGATCGCCTTGGCCACCGTCGTCTGGGACTGATGGCTGACGGTGCCAAACCTATTGATGGTATAGACACCACTCCCGGTCAATATGGAAGAAGCTGGCTGATACCCCCAATATTCCACGCCATTATTGAGCGTGTCCTGCCACTCCATGCTTCCCGAATCGTCAAGGATAAACAGGATGTTGGGTTGAACGCCGGTCGCTTCCGTTACCGGCGCACGAGCAATTTCACCAGGGGCCGCCAGGCAAGGCAAAGCGAAAAGGCATAAGGCACCACTCAGCAGATAACGCATATCAATGCTCCTCTCAGAAATAGGGGCCCAGCTCCAGCTCGCTTTGCACCACCGTCCAGGAAGCGCCATTGCCTCCGCCGCCCCCCCTCGCATTGACACGGAAAGCATCAAGTCGGGTGCCCACGGCATTGAGTTCATTGCTTTGATTCAAGGGCGGCTCACCAACCTTGCCCAGGTACTCGATCACATAGGCACCGATAACGGCCCCAGTGACATCATCGAGTGTCTGAATGCCATTGGCTTGCCAATCCGCTTCCGACAGCGGATTGATCGGGGGGACATCCTCTGGCAATGCCAGCATCAACCCCGCCGAGTCATCAAAGTTGCCTAGCTCCCAGGCACCATCTTCAAGGCTTTCCTGAAGTGCACGTTCACCAATACTGAGACTGGTTTCTGCGTTGTAGTAAGATTGCTCAAAGTTGCGGCTATTGACCGCCATGCGGGTTTGTAGCTGGCTGTCCTCGACCCCAGTGACCGCAAGCAAACCAATGACAACCAACATGACCAGCACAATCAGCAGAGCAATTCCCTGCTGACGAACCGGCCCTTGTCCAACTTGAGTAGCAGAAATGGAATGCTTGTTAGCCATCATCAGCTATCCCTCAGTTGAAGGTTGCGCGGCGTAAAGGTGAGATTAAAGGTGCGCGTCAGGCGACCGTTGTTATCGCCCCCTGGTACCACGCCTGGCAGGCTTTCGAGCGTCAGGGCTATCTCGATACGACGAATCTCATCCCATCTGCTCTCGCTACGCACTGTCGCCGCCGGCACCTTGACGCGATCCACGCTGCCATTCCCCGTAGTGTCCAGGCTGAAGCTCACATCAAATCCCTGCACGCCGGATACCAGCTCCTCACGAGCGAAGGTGGCGTTGATGCGATCGATATACAGCGCCCGCACGGTTGAGTCAGTGGCCTGATCGTCGAGCCTCAGATCCCAAGCTTGTACCGGATAGAGGTAGGCGTTAGAAGACAGGGAGCTTCCGTAAGAACGAGACAGGGTGTCGTTAGTTTCTACGCGTCCTTGCGTTGTGCCCGAAACCTTGAAGACATCCGTGCTGTTACAGTCGCTGACCAGCGCAAACTCATCTGCGACAAACCCGGATTCACTACCGTTACGAACGGATAGAGGGCCGCCTAGAGAGCTCATGCTACTGGTCAATGTCGTCTCATTGCCGTCTTTGCTCGCCGAGACAAACGTTAGATTGAAGTAGCTGAGACTACGCTGAGTACGCTGCTGACCACCGAACGGTGCCGTTAGATCGTGCGCAGCATCCACGGAGCTTGAATTAGTGATATCGCGGCTATTGGCGCATCCGGCATAACCCACATTGCGCATCAGCGGTTGCAGGCGGAACGACACATAGCGCGCCGACTCTTGCAGGTAGGACAATGCTTCTTGGGTGCTGACCGTACTGCGTGATGTCGCGAACATCTGTACTGCCATCGCCGTGATCAATAGCCCCAGCACCAGGCTGATCATCAGCTCAACGAGGCCGACGCCTGCCTGACGTCCAAGGCGTGAAACACCGGAAGAAGAGAGACTCATGGCTCCACCTCGAAACGATACGTCTGTAAGTCGACACCACCACTGATGGGATCGCTCCACTGCACCTGAACGCTCACATCATGCACACCAATGCCTGCTCCTCCCACCAGCCTCTCAGTGGCATCCACGCTGCCAACTCCGCTGGTTAGCGTGGAGCCGACAATGGCATCACGCCAGTCCATGACATCCTGGTCCGCCAGTCCGCTCGGCGCGCAGTCTGAGGAACACCCCCCTTCCGGTGCATTCGTGGTCACGGCACCATCGTATTGATCGATGGCCTCGAGATTCGCGCGAATGCGCTCTGCCATGTCCAGCGACAGCAACTGAGCAACCGTATTGCTATAACTAACGCGCTGGTGCTGCAACGTCTGTACCTGCAAGAGCCCTAACCCTAAAAGAGAGACTCCCAGCAACATGACAGCCACCAAGCTTCGATCAGACCGACGCCCCGCTGAGTGCGCGCAGAGGGATGACGTCTAGATATGATGTGGAATTGCTGCCTCATGAGCAGTCCCCTCCTGTTTCCAGGCGTACGCGGCCAGAAGGTGCCACCACGACAGAGGTAGCATCCGCCGCTGCACAGAAGACCAAGGTGCTGTTACCACTGGTCAACGTACCGCGATCGTTATACGTGATTCGAGCAGCGCCACCCGACTGCGCCACGGCATTGCTACCTTGATGGATCCACAGCCGGTCATCTAGCGCAAAGCTGGCAGCGCTACCGACATACACCACCCAGCCATTCGACCAGTCGCCATCACAGTCGGTAGGATTTGGCGTGGCGACACTCGGCGCATAAGGACAGACACTCACAGGCAAGCCTCGCGTCGTAGACGTACTACGCGCCATTCCCAGCGCATGCGTTAGCGCACGCACGTCAGACTCCACCTGAGAGCGCTGCACCATGCCCTGCCAGGCAGGCACCGCCCAGGTAGCAATAATGGCGATGATCGCCACTGTCACCACCAGCTCAATCAGAGTGAAACCGCGAGAATGACGCATGATGTCCAATTCTCCTTGCCGCTCGGGTCTATTCGAAAGGTGTTCCCTCCAGGCCCTGTGTCGGGAGTCAGATCTTTCCTTTATCACCAGCACCGCCCTCCGCCTTCGGCTCCGGTATTCATGGCCTCATCCATCCACAATATTCCGCAATCATCATTAAGCTGAGAACCTTGCGGTGTAGCCTGGAGCACAAATGCGGTCGGCGTAAGACTGCGATACGACACGATATAGCGTAGATTCCCGCCGCCATCTTCGATTCTACTGACACCGTCCGCAGGCAGGTTTCCTTCACTGACAGGGGCCTCGGAGAAATTCTGGTAGTAAAAACCATGTAGCTGTCTTGCCTGCTGACCTAGAGCTTGCTGGGCATGAGAGCGCCAACTACGCTCCACATAACCGAGATAAGACGGCACGGCGACGGCTGCCAGAATTCCGATAATCGCGACGACCATCATCAGCTCGATCAAGGTGAAGCCCTGCACTCCTCTCTTCGTCATCCCTTCACACACCCCCGCCTTGCCACGTCGTGCGTGCGCACTAATGACACCGGAGTGGGAAGGAAGACCGAGCATGAGCAATTCTCCAGAGTACGAACCATGCTCCCATTATGTATCATTTTAGTAACCAAGCATTACATTTTTTTTCAATTCTTCCTTGCCACATCAACGATCCGGCACCGACAAGCGCTTCCTGACAACTGAAAAACCCCAAGCTGCTCGGCTGATTTCGGGGAGATGACATAAAAAAAGCCGCGACAGAGTCGCGGCTTTTGCATGAGAAGTAGCTTACTTAAGGTTACAACTCACGAATCTGATCCGATGCGATCAGACGCTCCTTCAGCTCTTTAGGCATGGAGAAGACGATGTTCTCCTCTTGCCCATCAAGCTCCTGTGGAGCGGAAGCTCCCAACACCATCAGGCGATCAATCACGCCCTGCACCAGTACTTCAGGCGCGCTCGCCCCTGCAGTGATTCCGATACTACCGATACCCTCAAACCAGCTAGCGTCGATCTGCGCGGCATCATCAATCAACCATGCCGACGTTTCCATGCGTTCTGCCAGCTCACGCAGACGGTTGGAGTTGGAGCTGTTGGGACTACCGACCACCAGCACGACATCGCACGCTTCCGCCAGCATGCGCACGGCATCCTGACGGTTCTGCGTGGCATAGCAGATGTCGTCCTTGCGCGGCCCCTGAATCGCCGGAAAGCGCTCACGTAACGCATCAATCACCTTGGCGGTATCGTCCATCGACAGGGTTGTCTGAGTGACAAACGCTAGCTGAGAAGGATCCTTGACCTCTAGACGCTGCACATCAGCCTCGTCCTCGACCAGATGGATCGTTCCCCCCTTCGAAGTATCGTAGCGCCCCATGGTGCCTTCGACCTCAGGATGCCCAGCATGACCGATCAACACACAGTCCTGGCCCTTGCGCGCATAGCGCAGCACTTCCATGTGCACCTTGGTGACCAGCGGGCAGGTCGCATCGAAGACCTTTAGATTGCGACGTTCGGCTTCTTCCTGAACAGCACGCGACACGCCATGCGCCGAGAAGATGACGATGACGTCATCGGGCACCTCGTGAAGCTCCTCGACGAAGATGGCACCACGATCCTTGAGCGTATCGACCACGAAGCGGTTATGGACCACCTCATGACGCACATAGATCGGTGGCCCGAACACGTCGAGGGCCCCGTTGACGATATCGATGGCGCGATCCACTCCGGCGCAGAAACCGCGCGGGTTGGCCAGCTTGATCTGCATGACAGGCTCCGCTTGATGGCAGGCAGCACTCACGGAGAGCGCACCTGAGGAAAGAAGACTCAGTGCGTGGTCACGGGGGCGACTGACAACACCTCGACCTCGAAGGTCAGGGTACGCCCGGCCAGCGGGTGATTGAAGTCGACCTTGACATCACGCTCGTCGATTTCACGGATGATACCCGGAAGCTCAGAGCCGGAAGGCTCCGCGAAGGACATCACCATGCCGACCTCGATCTCTTCATCGAAGTTCTTGCGCGACACGACCTGCACATTCTGCGGGTTATGCTGACCGAAGGCATGCTCCGGCGTGACGGTGAAACTGCCCGTCTCTCCGGCTGCCATGCCCATGACCGGACGTTCGAAGCCCGGCGGCAGGTTACCGTCACCGACCTGGAAGGTAGCCGGCGTCTTGTCGAAGGTGGAATCTACCTCGGTGCCGTCTTCCAGACGTAGACGGAAGTGGAGGCTGACCTCCATATTATCGGCGATACGATGCTCGCTCATGTCGACCTCGACTTGGCCACTCATTCAGAGCGGCTACGGAAGGATTCAATAATCAGTGCCACGGCACCCAGACTGATACCGACATCCGCCACATTGAAGGCAGGGAAGAAGGCACCGTTCCAGTGGAAGGACAGGAAGTCCACCACGTAGCCGTGCACGACTCGGTCATAGAGATTGCCCAGTGCGCCACCCAGTACCAGCGCGATGCCCAGCGCCGTGAAGGTTTCGTGACGCTTGAGGCGAGTCAGCCAGATACTCAGGCCAACGGCCGCAACGACGGCAATACCGGCAAACAACCAGCGCTGCCAGCCATCATGAGCGGCCAGAAAGCTGAACGCTGCCCCTGTATTGTGCAAAAGCGTCAGATTGAAGATCGGCAGTACCTCATTGGCCTGCCCGTAGACCAGCGAACTACTGGCCAGCCACTTGGTCGCCAGATCCAGCACCACGATGGTCAGAGACAACCACAACCAGCGCAATGGCGAGCGCATCGGAAGGTTGGCTGCTGACGGCGTATCGCTGGCGGGGTCTTGAGTAGAAGAAGTCATGTTGCCTTCCTGTCGGGGATGCCTGAGACATCCACCCATGAAATTGGCCTACAGCTGCAAGACACGAACGCCGGGCCTGAGCCCGGCGTTCGATGGCGTCGATCAATAAAACGACCGGCGCAATTACCGCATCATGTCGATCACGCGAAGTGGCGAGTCTCGCCGTTACCGTCCGGCAGGTTAGTCACGCAGCGGCTACACAGTGTCGGGTGCTCCAGCAGCGTGCCAACTTCCGGGCGATGGTGCCAACAGCGCTCGCACTTGGCATGCTCGCTCGCTTTCACGGCAACCTTCAAGCCAGCCACTTCGGTGTCAACGACATCGCTACCTGCGGACTCAAGTGCGACCAGTTCAACACCGCTGGTCAGCATCACGAAGCGCAGCTCATCACCGAGGTTGGCCAACAGTGTCTTGAGCTCATCATTGACGAACAGCGTCACTTCAGCCGCAAGACCATTCTTGACCATACCCTCGTTACGCGCCGCTTCCAGTGTCTTGTTGACCGCCTGCTTGACGTGCAACACCTGCTCCCAGAACTCGCGCCCCATCGCAGCGTCGTCGGCAAGCGTGGTCAGGCCGGTGTAGGACTCTTCGAGGAAGATGGTGTCCTTGCGCGGGCCCGGAATGTTGGCGTAGATCTCTTCCCCGGTGAAGGAGAGAATCGGCGCCATCCAGCGTGCCAGCGCTTCGATCACATGATAGAGCGCGGTCTGGCAGCTACGACGCGCCAATGAATCCGGCTGCGTGGTGTACTGGCGGTCCTTGATGATATCCAGATAGAAGCCCCCAAGCTCACGCGAGCAGAAGGTCAGCACCTGCTGATAGATATCGAGGAAGCGATACTCTTCATACGCAAGCTCAACACGCGCCTGCAACTGAGCGGCACGGTCGACTACCCACTGGTCCAACGCCAGCATGTCGTCGAAGGCCACCACATCACGCGCTGGCTCGAATCCGTTCAGATTCGACAGCAGGAAGCGCGAGGTGTTGCGGATACGACGATAGGCATCGGCGGTACGCTTGAGGATCTCATCCGACACCGCCATTTCGCCGGAGTAGTCATTGGATGACACCCACAGACGCAGAATATCGGCGCCCAGTTTGTCCATCACCTGCTGCGGCGCGACGACGTTGCCGACCGACTTGGACATCTTGCGGCCCTGCGCATCGACAGTGAAGCCATGCGTCAGCAGTGCCTTGTACGGGGCATGGCCATCGATGGCACAACCAGTCAGCAGCGACGAGTGGAACCAGCCACGGTGCTGATCCGACCCTTCCAGATACAGATCGGCACGCGGGCCTTCAGCGTGACCATGCGGGTGTGAGCCACGCAGTACGTGCCAGTGCGTCGTTCCGGAATCGAACCACACGTCCAGCGTATCGGTAACCTTCTCGTATTGCTCAGCCTCGTCACCCAGCAGCTCCTGGTTGTCGAGCGCCCACCAGGCATCAATGCCCTTCTCGGCCACACGGTCCGCGACTGCTTCCATCAGCTCGACGCTGTTGGGATGCAGCTCGCCAGTCGCGCGATGCAGGAACAGCGGGATCGGCACGCCCCAGTTACGCTGACGCGAGATGCACCAATCAGGACGGTTGGCGATCATGCTCTTCAGGCGCGCCTGACCCCAGGCAGGAATGAAGGCAGTCTCCTCGATGGCAGACAACGCCTTGTCGCGCAGCGTCACACCGTCGGAGCCAGCGATATCCATGCCGACAAACCACTGCGCTGTTGCACGATAGATGACCGGCGTCTTGTGGCGCCAGCAGTGCATATAGCTGTGAGTGATCTTCTCGTGGGCCATCAGTGCGCCAAGCTCTTCGAGACGCGCGACGATGTTCGGGTTGGCCTTCCAGATGAACTGACCACCGAATTCCGGCAGGTCAGGTACATAAACACCATTGCCCTGCACCGGGCTTTCGATCTCATCGAATTCCATGCCATAGCGACGGCAGGTATGGAAATCGTCTTCGCCATAGGCCGGCGCGGAATGGACGATACCGGTACCGGCACCTGTCTCGACATAGTCAGCCAGGTAGACCGGCGACAGACGATCGTAGATCGGATGACGGAAGTTGATCAGCTCAAGCGCCGCACCATTGACGGTCGCCAGCGTCTCGCCACTCAGACCGAAGCGCGCCAGGCTGTCATCGACCAGCTCTTCGGCGAGCACCAGCAGGCGCTCGCCGGTATCGACCAGCGAGTAGACGAAGTCCGGGTGAACGTTGAGCGCCTGGTTGGCCGGGATGGTCCACGGGGTGGTGGTCCAGATCACGGCGGCGGCCGGCTTGCTCAGTGACTCGAGCCCGAAGGCCTTGGCCAGCACCACCGAATCATCGGCAGTGAAAGCAACATCGATGGCATCAGAGGCTTTGTCAGCGTACTCGACTTCGGCTTCCGCCAGCGCAGAACCGCAGTCGAAGCACCAGTTGACCGGCTTCAGGCCCTTGAAGACGAAACCGCCCTTGACCATCTCGGCCAACGCACGGATCTCGCCGGCTTCATTGGCGAAGTCCATGGAGCGATACGGGTTGCCCCAGTCACCGACGATGCCGAGACGAATGAACTCATGCTTCTGGCCTTCGACCTGAACACCGGCGTATTCACGGCACAGGTGGCGGGCTTTCTCGGACTCGAGATGCTTGCCGTGGGTCGTCTCGACCTTGTGCTCGATGGGCAGACCATGACAGTCCCAACCCGGCACGTACGGCGCATCAAAGCCCGCCATCGTCTTGGACTTGACGATGATGTCCTTGAGAATCTTGTTGACGGCATGACCGATGTGAATATTGCCGTTGGCATAGGGAGGGCCATCGTGGAGCACGAAGCTCGGACGGCCCTTGCCTGCTTCACGCAGACGCGCGTAAAGGTCAATCTCGCTCCAGCGTGCCAGTTGATCCGGCTCACGCTTGGGAAGATTGCCACGCATCGGGAAGTCGGTATCGGGCAGATTCAGGGTGTGCTTGTAGTCGCTCATAGCCTTTCGGGTCAGCCGTCGTGGGGGCGGGAAGCCTGCGCTTCCCGAGCCGTGGAATCAGACACCTCAGCAGTGCCGTGTAGGGGTGTCACCTGAGCACGCGTCATCAGCGCGCTCAGCGGACAGCTGGCCAGCGGCAGGTCAGCCATCGAGGTAATGCAGTGGTGCATCTCACGCTCATCAACAGCCGGTGTATCACCCGCTGCCAGTGCGAAGAAGCGCCGAGCCAGCGCAATATCAGAGTAGATCGCGGCCTTCAAGGCATCGAGACCATCGAAACGCATCTCGCCCCGCAAGAAAGCGCAAAAGCTCACACCTAATCGCTGACCATAAATATCTTCCGAGAAGTCCAGCAGATGGACTTCGAGTACCGGCCGCGGCGTACCGACCGTGGGTCGCCAGCCAATATTGGCCACCGCTGGACAGGAGCGCCCGTCAGCCAGATGCGCTATTACCGCATAGACGCCGGACACCGAGAGCGGTGCATTCGGCAGCGGTAGATTAGCGGTCGGTACGCCGAGCGTACGTCCCAGCTGGCGGTCCGCAACCACACGGCCCTGCCAGCAGTGGGGGCGCCCCAGCAGCTCAGTGGCCAGCGTCATGTTGCCATCGGCCAGTACCTTGCGTACCCGGGTGCTCGAGACGCGCTCATCTGCGACCTCGAAGGTGCGGGTATGCTCCACCGCAAAACCTTCGGCCGCACCGATGCGCTCCAGTAGTGGAAAATCGCCGGCACGATCACAGCCGAAGCGGAAATCATCACCGACCACCAGGTGACGCACCCCAAGGCCATCAATTAGTACCTGCTCGATGAACTCGCGAGCCGACAGTGAACGCAGCGCCTCATTGAAGGGCAGGCATAGCACGCGTTCAGCGCCGTGCTGTGCCAGCAGGCGTACTTTATCTGCTAGCCGCGTCAAACGAGGCGGCGCCTTGGCACCGGCAAAAAACTCGCGCGGCTGTGGTTCAAATACCACGACCGTCGCCGGCAGGCCGTAAGCTGCCGCACGTTCCCGGAGCTGTTCCAGAATCGCCTGATGCCCGAGGTGAACACCATCAAAATTACCGATGGTGGCCACGCAGCCGCGGCTGCCATCCTGCTTGCGCAGGCGGGCGAGATTGTGCAGTCCTCTGATCAAGTCCATGCGTGCATCACACAAGCCGCCGAAAGAGGTCGATTATAGCGGAGGGCGCGGCGCTGACAGCCACCACAAGCCCCGTAAGCGAAAATCAACGGGAACAGAACGTCCGCCGAAGTGCACAGCGGACTCTACGCGAGGTCACGCAAGGCCAGCTGCTAGCCCTGCATGCGGAAGTGTCGCGGACGCACACCACAAAGCCCTAACCACAGGCCATACGCCAATATGCCGCCCACCACCAATGCTCCCATCATCGCACAGCGCTCCCACAGGCCCCAACCAAGCCAGGTCGTCCAGTCTGGTGACAGCCACATCAGCCCGCCGCCCATCAGCACGCAACCGCCAAGCAAGGTCAGTGAGTAACGCCCCCAACCGGGCTGGAATCGAAGTGCGCCTTCGCGATACAAGCCCCGGGCAAGTAAGCCAGCATTGAGAAAGGCTGACAGAGCAGTGGCCAATGCAAGCCCAGCATGCGCCAGCGGCCCGATCAATATCAGGTTAAAGATCATATTGGCAATCATGGCGATGATGCCGATTTTCACCGGCGCCTTGGTGTTCTGCCGCGCATAGAAGCCCGGCGCCAGCACCTTGATCAGCATGAAGGCCAGCAGCCCGAAGCTGTAGGCCCGCAGGCTCTGGGCCGACATCACGACATCATTGTCGGTCATCGCCCCATAGTGGAACAACGTAATCAACAGCGGCTCCGCCAGTACCCCCAGCGCCAACGCTGCCGGCACGCCGATCAATAATACCGAGCGCAGCGCCCAGTCGAGCATCTTCTGGAAGTGCTCCAGCGACTGCTCGGCATGCCGCTTGGAGAGCGCCGGCAGAATGACCGTACCAATCGCAATGCCGATGATGCCCAGTGGCAGCTCGACAAGGCGGTCCGAGTAATAAAGCCAGGACACGCTACCCGTGACCAGGAACGACGCCAGTACCGTATCAAGCAGCAGATTGATCTGCGAGACCGAGACCCCGAACAACGCCGGCGTCATCAGCTTCAGAATACGCCGCACCCCTTCATGCGCAAAATTAGGCCACGGTTTGGGCATCAGCCCCAGGCGCAGCAAAAAGGGCACCTGGAACAACAGCTGAACACACCCCGCAATCAATACTCCCCATGCCAGCGCAATGGCCGGCGTCTCGAAGCGTGGCGCTAACAGCAAGGCGGCTCCGATCAAACTCAGGTTAAGCAGAACTGGAGTAATCGCAGGGACCGCGAAGCGATTCCAGGTATTGAGCACACTACCAGAGAAGGCCGTCAGCGAGATCAGCAGCAAATAGGGAAAGGTCAGTCGTAGCATTTCACCAGTGAGAGCGAGCTTACCGGCATCTTCACTGAAGCCTGGCGCAAACACCCACACCAGCCAAGGCGCACATAGCATAGCCAGTGCGGTAATTAGTGCCAGAATAACACCGAGACTACCGCTGACCGCATCGAGCAGCTCGCGAACCTCCTCGCGCGTGCGCCGAGTGGCGTACTCGGAAAGCACCGGAATGAAGGCCTGATTGAAAGCCCCTTCGGCAAACAGGCGACGCATGAAGTTGGGAATCTTGAAGGCGACGAAGAAGGCGTCTGCACCACTCCCCGCTCCGAGCAAGCTGGCAATGATGACATCGCGTGCCAACCCTAGCACTCGAGAGAGCATCGTCATCACACTGACGATCATCCCCGAGCGCAACAGTCCGGCGCGCACCGGCAGGCTATCGCCTGAAGCGGTCTCACCCTGTGCACTTGCCTGCGTAGCGGTCTTCCCTGCAGCGGGCGACTCATCCTGCGGCTTGCTCACCCTGACACCTCTCTCGATTCCCTGTCATGACACGATCTTCACGGGACTTCTCGACGCTTTATGTCGTTGCACGGCGCACATGATCGCCATGCCACACGATAGACAGACACAAAAAAACCGGCCGAAGCCGGTTTTTTTACGCGAACACGTCTTAGACAGCCAGTGCCTTGACGCGTGCGTTCAGACGGCTCTTGACGCGAGCGGCCTTCTTCTTGGACAGAATGTCCTTGTCGGCGTAACGGTCGAGGACCTTCTGCGCGACATTGAAAGCGGCCATGGACGCAGCGTGATCGCCGGTCTTGACAGCCTTCAGCACGTTCTTGACACCGGTACGCACGGCAGAACGCTGTGCGGAGTTGTGCTGACGACGAACTTCAGACTGACGAGCGCGCTTACGTGCCTGCTTAGTATTTGCCACTTTAAATGCTCCTTATGAGTCCACCCTTGGGCGCATACTCATGAACTTGAATTTGGAAGACATTGTCGCGATGCGACAGCGAGTCCGATCACTTCCCAAATGTCTCACCTGATACTTCGGAAAGCATTCGGAAAATCAGCGACTTGGCGTGGAAGCCCCACCAAGTCTTCGCCATCGGGATGGACCAGCACCCGACAGGACGGCAAATTCTAGCATGACCGGCCGCCAGATCGCTAGCGACAGGCAGCACATGCCTACCGCCAGCATAGCCATATCTCACAGCACGATCAGGTTATCGCGATGAATCAGCTCAGGGGCTTCTATATAGCCCAGCGCTGCCTCGATCTGATGACTTGGCAGCCCCAGAATTCGCCCGGCATCCTCTGCATTGTAGTTGACCAGCCCCTTGGCAATCCTCACGCCTGACTCATCAACGCACTGCACCATGTCGCCGCGACGAAAGCTACCTTCAGCCTTCTTCACACCCACCGGCAGCAAGCTAGAGCCACGAGTGGTCAGGACATTCACGGCCCCGGCATCCAACGTCAGAGTGCCACGCACCTGTAGCTGGCCTGCCAGCCAACGCTTGCGCGCCGCAATCGGCGCATGCTCTGGCAGCAACAGCGTGCCGAATCGCTCGCCAGCGACCAGACGCGTGATCACTTCCGGCTGACGGCCAGAGGCAATCACGGTCAGTGCACCACTCCGTGCAGCCAGACGCGCTGCACGCACCTTGGTGGCCATGCCGCCACGACCCAGCAGACCGCCGCCACCAGCCACCTTGACCAGAATAGGGTCATCCGCCTGCGCCTCTTCGATCAGCTTGGCTGAAGAATCATGGCGCGGATCGGCATCAAACAATCCCTCCTGGTCCGTGAGCAGCAGCAGTGCATCGGCTTCCAACAAGTTAGCCACCAGCGCACCGAGCGTGTCGTTGTCACCAAAGCGAATCTCATCGGTGACCACGGTATCGTTCTCGTTGATCACCGGCACCACGCGTAACTCGACCAGCGTTCTCAATGCAGAGCGTGCATTCAGATAGCGCTTGCGATTGGAGAGATCATCGTGGGTCAGCAGAATCTGTGCGGTTGTCAGGCCATGACGCTGGAAGTGCTCTTCGTAACATTGGGTCAGGCCATTCTGGCCGACGGCAGCGGCGGCCTGCAGCTCATGCACGCCACTGGGACGAGCCGTCCAACCGAGCCGCGACATGCCCACCGCAATGGCACCAGAGGACACGACGATCACCTCGATACCGCGCGCATGCAGCGTGGCTATCTGATCAACCCAGCGCCCGATGCTGGCATCATCAAGCCCGCGACCATCGTCGGTCAGCAGTGCACTGCCAATCTTGACCACTATTCGGCGCGCACTGGCTAGCGCTTCGCGCCCCTTTTGACTCCCCGCTGCTTCCACTCCCGCCGCCTGCTGTTCCGCCACCGCACTTCCTCCTGTGATATGGGCCTGTCGCCCTGACACATGCTCTTTAAGCTACCGGCATTGTCCGCTCCCGCCCGCCTGCTGTCATCTCTCCCTCGGCCGAGGTCAAAAAGTGAAGCCACTGAAATGACAACGCCCCACTTCGGAACCAAAAGGCTCGAGGCGGGGCGTTTGATACGTACCGATGCGACCATACGCTCAGGAAGCACAAGACTCAGAGAGCTTATGCGTCAAAGCACATCAAGCTCAGGGCGCGTATTCGACTTCGACGTCGTAATCGTCTTCATTGAAGTCGTCATCGTCCTCTACTTCATCATCTTTCTTGCGCTTGCGACGCGTCAGACGCTCTTCAACGCGCTCCAGAGATTCATTCTCCATGCGCGCAAGCAGTGCGGCATGCGCCTCGGCAGCATCAGGATCTTCCGCCAGGTGCAGACGATGCTCGCCCAGCCAGCGGTGTGCTGCCTGAACCAGGTCCTGAGTGCCGATACCACTGGCTGCCGAAATGACGAATAGCTCGCCTTCCCAGCCAAGACGCTCAACGAGATCTTTGACCAGCGCATCACGATCTTCTTCTGCCAGCAGGTCGACCTTGTTGATCACCAGCCAGCGCGGCAACTCGGTCAGTGCCGCCGAGAAGTTCTTGAGCTCTTTGAGAATGGCCTCAACCGCATAGGCCGGATCACTCTCGTCAAAAGGCGCAATATCTACCACGTGCAGCAGCAAGCGCGTGCGCGTCAGGTGCTTGAGGAAGCGCAGGCCAAGGCCAGCGCCGTCAGCAGCGCCTTCGATCAAGCCGGGAATGTCGGCCATCACGAAGTGCTGGTGACTACCGATCTTCACGACACCGAGGTTAGGCACCAAGGTCGTGAATGGGTAGTTGGCGACCTTGGGTTTGGCAGCAGAGACGGCGCGGATCAGCGTCGACTTGCCGGCATTCGGCATGCCCAGCAAACCAACGTCAGCCATCACCTTCATCTCGAGACGCAGGCTGCGACGCTCACCCCAGGTACCCTTGCTGGTCTGGCGCGGCGCACGGTTGGTCGAGGACTTGAAGTGGATGTTACCCAATCCACGACGACCGCCCTGCGAGACCAACAGCAACTGACCGACTTCGGTCACATCACCGATCATCTCGAGCGTTTCCTCGTCGATCACCGTCGTGCCGACCGGCACCTTGACGAGCAAATCTTCACCCGCTCGGCCCGCCATCTGGCTACCCTGGCCAGCGATACCGCTTTCCGCCTGATAATAGCGCTGGAACTTGAAATCGATCAGGGTATTGAGCGAGTCATCCCCTATCAGATAAACACTGCCACCATGCCCGCCATCGCCCCCATCGGGACCACCGCGCGGCACGTATTTTTCTCGGCGAAAACTCATGCAACCATTGCCGCCACGTCCGGCCTCGACAATGATCGACGCTTCATCAAGGAACTGCATGCTGCTCTCTCCTGACGACGACCCGGGCCGTCATGCGACAAAAAAGCCCCGCCTGAGCGGGGCTTCCTTGCAGACTGTCACACGATACCGGGGCATCGGCCAGTCTGCGTAAGCTGTCAGACGTTTCAGGCAGAAACGATGCTGACGAACTTGCGGTTCTTCGGACCTTTGACCTCAAACTTCACGTGTCCGTCGGACAGTGCGAAGAGAGTGTGGTCCTTGCCGATACCAACGCCAGTACCAGCGTGGAAACGAGTGCCGCGCTGACGCACGATGATGTTGCCGGCGATGGCTGCTTGGCCACCGAACAGCTTCACACCAAGGCGCTTGGATTCAGAATCGCGACCGTTGCGGGTAGAACCCGCCGCCTTCTTATGTGCCATTGGATAATTCTCCTATGGTGGGTAGCACTGCAATTAAGCAGAGATACCAGTGATCTTGACTTCGGTGAACCACTGACGGTGGCCAGCACGACGCATGGAGTGCTTCCGGCGACGGAACTTGATGATGGTGATCTTGTCGCCACGGCCGTGAGACACGACCTCTGCAGCAACCTTGGCACCTTCAACCAGCGGAGCGCCGACCTTGATGTCGTCGCCGTCGGCGACCATCAGGACTTCGTCGAACTGGATGGTTTCACCAGTGGCGATTTCAAGCTTCTCGAGCTTCAGGGTCTCGCCTTCCTGAACGCGGTACTGCTTGCCACCGCTCTTGATAACTGCGTACATGATTCTCTCCATCGGGCTCATCTAAGGGTGTGCTCTTGGGTGACCTGCTGCGAGTGGCGCCCCTTCTGGAGCCATCTGACAGGGAGCGTGATGAGCCACGGCCGCGTATTATAGCGGTGCGTGCCGCGTTCGACAAGCAATGTCAAGCCAAAGACCTCTTGCCCACCGCCAGCCAGCGTCCTTGCGCGGGCGCGCGCCTTGACGCCCATAGAGGTGCCCCATAGCATAACCGCCAAACGGCACGCTACGGCGGCCTCACCTCTCGCTACGGGCACGACGATCTCATGCAAGCCGACGCATCGACCCTTCACGCGGCAGTGGCAGATGACTTCGCCGCCGTTGACCGCACTATCCTCGCGCAGCTCGAATCGCGCGTGCCGCTGGTCCAGACCATCGGACAGTACATCATCCAGAGTGGTGGCAAGCGCCTGCGCCCGGTTCTGGTACTGCTAGCCGCACGAGCGCTAGGCTATCAAGGCGAGCAGCACGTCAGCCTGGCAGCGCTGATCGAGTTCATGCACACCTCGACACTGCTGCATGATGACGTCGTGGATGAATCCAGCCTGCGCCGCGGCCGCTCTACCGCCAACGACACTTGGGGCAATGCGCCATCGGTACTGGTCGGCGACTTCCTCTACTCGCGCTCCTTCCAGATGATGGTCGAAGTCGGTTCGATGGAGGTGATGGCAATTCTTTCTGCCGCGACCTGTACCATCGCTGAGGGCGAGGTGCTGCAGCTCACCAACATCGGCAATGCCGACATCGATGAAGCAGCCTACTTCGAGACCATCCACGGCAAGACCGCCATGCTGTTCGAGGCCGCTGCCCATGCCGGCGCAGTACTCGCCAAGGAAGCTGACGCGGCGATCACACAGGCGCAGGTCAGTGCGCTACAGAACTACGGCCGCTACCTGGGACTTGCTTTCCAGCTGATCGATGATTTGCTCGACTATCAAGGCGACGCCAAGACCATGGGCAAGAATGTCGGTGACGACCTCGCCGAAGGCAAGCCTACCCTACCCTTGATTCGCGCCATGCAGGTTGGTAGCCCAGCGCAGGCCAGCTTGGTGCGTGGTGCTATCGAGAAAGGAGGGCTGGAGCAGCTCGACGAAGTGCTGGAAGTCGTCCGTGCGACTGGCGGCCTCGACTACACTCGCAGTCGCGCCCAGAAAATGGCGGATAACGCGCTCGTAGAACTCGAGGCACTACCTGACAATGAGTTCCGTGCCAGCCTAGAGCGGATCGCACTCCTCAGCGTCGGCCGCCAGGCCTGACGAGCGCCAGAAATCACAAGAGGCAGGCAGGTCCGGAAGTCAATTCCAGCCCCACTGCCAGCCTCTTATCTGAGCACCCGAGAACGGCACAAAAGTTTTTGCCCTCAAGGGCTTGCAAACAAAAGCTCTCTGCGTATAATTCACCTCCGTCGAGACAAGCTCACGACGCATCGGAGTATAGCTCAGCTTGGTAGAGCGCTGCCTTCGGGAGGCAGAGGTCGTAGGTTCGAATCCTGCTACTCCGACCATATTATTGAAAAAGCCGCTGATCATTGATCAGCGGCTTTTTTGTTGTCCGAATGATAGCCTCACATCCATCAGGGATGCTCACATGCCAACGCTGCGCCTTGCTCTACCATTCCTGCTTGCAGGGCTTCTCACTGCCTGCGCCGCACCTCAAGCGCAATGGGGGAAAGACGGCACGTCCAGCACACAGGTGCATAACGCCTATGCCGGCTGTCGCTATGAAATTGGCATGTCTGATAAGTCTGATAATGAAAAGCGTGGATTGATGCAGTTCTGCATGGAGCGTGACGGCTTCCGCTTACAGCCATGAGCCTCTTGCTCACATCAAAGCCCACCACTCCACCCCACTATTCAGGTTAGTCGCCATCGCCAGCTTTCAAGGCCCGCTCGTGATCGGCATGCTCCCGTTCGCGGCGGGCCTTTTGCTTTTGATAGTAGCTGCGCAGCGCGAGCCCGAGACCACAGGCCAGCATCAGCGCGAACACTAGCCCCTGCCACGGACGGGCGTCATCACCCAGCCAGGTTTCCAATGCCACGATGGCGATCAATCCCGCGGCCTGACTGGCGACGGCGATCGCACGACTGCGGTCATAATGGTGTGAAAGCATTCTGAAGTCCTTGGCCGGTAATAACAGCATCGAGGACGTGGATGTCCCAGTACGCCAATTATCGCATACTCGAGAACCTCATCTGCAGCGCTCACCAGAGTGAGGCTGCCTGCCTCATGACCTGCTGCTCTCCCAAGGAGACTCCGCATGGATGCCATTGCATTGGGCCCCGCCCTGATTTCCGTCGAACGCCTCTATGCATTCCTGGCAGCGCTGTTGATGCTGGGCGAGTTCGCCCTGTTGATCTGGCTGCTCAAGCGCGTTCGCGCGCCAGCACTATCATCAGCTGCCTTCTCCTCCGCACCACTTAGCCTGTCGCGCTGGTTCAACCGTGTACTGATCGGTTGGGTCATCGGGGCACGCCTGACCTATGTCGCACTGCACTGGTCGAGCTATCAAGGCGCACCTCTTGATATTCTCAAGCTGTGGCAACCGGGCTATCACATGATTGGCGGGCTAGTTCTCGCCGCACTCGCCAGCCTGTGGTTGCTGCGACGTCAGGGGATACTACTGCAGGTCATTGCGCTCGGCAGCCTGACGCTCGGCCTGACCGCATTCCTAGGTCTCAAGCAGCTGAACCCACTGGGTAGCAACTCATCTCTCGATCGCATGCCCGCCATCACTCTCAATCATATTGACCTACGTCCTGTGGCACTCGACTCGATCCACAATGAGCGCGTCATCGTCAATTTATGGGCCACCTGGTGCCCGCCCTGCCGTCGCGAAATGCCATTGCTAGCTGAAGCTGACACGCATCCCGGGGTGACGGTCGTGCTGGCCAATCAGGGCGAGCAACCCCTCGCCGTGTCACGCTTCTTGAAAGGTGAGCAGCTGAACCTGAAATATGCGCTACTCGACCCCGCAATGCAGCTGATGGGGCTGGCAGAAGCTCAGGGTTTACCGGCGACGTTGGTATTTGATGGCGAAGGACATCTAATCGAGCGCCATATCGGCGAACTGAGTCGCGCCCAACTGGATACCCTGCTGCCAGAGAAACACTAACGCGAATACCATCACTCCGCCCCTGACAGCCGGAAAGAGACCGCTTTTCCTGATGCCGAAATGCCAAAGACGCACGACAAAGACAAAAGGCGCTTAAGCCACGGGCTTCGATCCGTTAAGATACCGCGCCCCTGTATTCCCGATTCCCGTCTTTGTCCTACCCCGAGGCATCATGAGCGATTTCATTCCCGGTCAGCGCTGGATCAGTGACGGCGAGGCCGATCTCGGTCTTGGCACCATTCTCAATGTCGATTTCCGCACCGTCACCGTCCTCTTTGCCGCCAGCGAAGAAACCCGCACCTACAGTCTCCGCGAGGCTCCCCTGACCCGGGTTGCCTTTGGTAGTGGTGATCGCATCCAGTCCGACGATGGCGAATGGCTCATCGTGGACGATTTCAAGGAGGTGCGCGGTCAGATCATCTACATCTGCGAGCGCAGTGGTGACACCACAGGTGAGCTCATCGAGCTTTCCGAGGCACGCCTGAACGACAAGATGCAGTTCAACCAGGCACGTGACCGCCTGCTGACCGGCCAGGTCGACCGTAATGACTGGTTCGATCTGCGCTATCGCACCCTGCGCCACTTCCATCGTGTCGAGCAGAGCCCTGCACTTGGCCTCTCCGGTCCCAAGGTCGATCTGGTGCCACACCAACTCTACATCGCCGATGAAGTCTCGCGCCGTCATGCGCCGCGCGTCATGCTGGCCGATGAGGTCGGGCTCGGCAAGACCATCGAAGCCGGCCTGATCCTGCATCGCCTGCTGCTCAGTGGCCGCGCCAGTCGCGCGCTGATTCTGGTGCCGGCGAGCCTGACTCACCAGTGGCTGGTCGAAATGCTGCGCCGCTTCTCGCTGGACGTGTCACTGCTCGATGAAGAGCAGTGCAAGGCCTACGGCACGCGCAACCCCTTCGAAGGCAATCAGATCATCCTCGCAAGTCAGGACTGGCTGTTCGCCAACCCATCACGTCAGGTACAAGCCGCGGCGTGCGACTGGGACATGTTGATTGTCGATGAGGCCCATCACCTCGACTGGAGCGAAGACAAGGTCGGCCCGGGTTATGCCTGCGTCGAATCACTGGCTCGCCAGACCGCTGGCGTGCTGCTGCTGACCGCCACGCCGGAGCAGATGGGGCTTGAGAGCCACTTTGCCCGCCTGCGCCTGCTTGATCCGGAGCGCTATCACGACATCGCGCGCTTCAAAGCCGAAGAACAGGGCTACGTCGCTGTCGCCGTCGCCATCGATGCGCTGGAAGCACTGCCGAGCGACCAGAGCGGATTGGAAAGCCTCACTGCCATGCTGGACGATAGCGACAGCCGCGCCCTGCTTGACACGCTGATGGACGTGGATGCCGACGACGTCCAGCGTGATAGTGCACGCCGTCAACTGCGCGATCAGCTGCTGGACCGCCACGGCACTGGCCGTGTGATGTTCCGCAACTCACGCAGCCACGTCGCAGGCTTCCCCGAACGTCGCCTGCACGTCCATGAGCTGGAACTACCCTCCTCCTATCGTCGTGTCGTGCGCAAGCTGGAACGCGACGAAGACTATCTCGATGACTTGTTGATCGAGACCGGCATGAACCACCCCGAAGTGGTGCTGTTCCTCGACGAGATGTATCGCGCACTGCCAGATGACCGCATGAACGCCGAGCCGTGGTGGCAAATCGACCCACGCGTGATGTGGCTGCTGGAAACACTGACAGACCTCGGCCACGAGAAGGCGCTGGTGATCTGCCACACCGCTGACACCGCTCGTGAGCTTTCTGAAGGACTACGCGTGCTGGGCGGTGTACACGCACCGGTATTTCATGAAGGCATGAGCCTGGTCGAGCGTGACCGCGCTGCTGCTGCATTCGCCTCCGAAGAAGAAGGCGTGCAGCTGCTGGTGTGCTCGGAAATCGGCTCTGAAGGCCGTAACTTCCAGTTCTGTCACCATCTGGTAATGTTCGACCTTCCGGTCCACCCGGATCAGCTCGAGCAACGCATCGGTCGTCTCGACCGTATCGGCCAACTGTTCCCGATCGAGATCCACGTGCCTGTCTTTGAAGGCTCACCGGGCGCTCAGTTGTTGCGCTGGTTCCGTGACGGCATGGACTCCTTCAGTGCCCCGCACGGCATCGGTAGTGAGCTTTATGCCCAGTTTGGTGACGCGCTGGAAGAGGCGCTGCTGGATAGCGAAGACGTCGACAGCATCATTGAGCAGACGCGCGAACGCTTCGATGCGCTGCAGGCAGAGCGCCAATCAGGCCGTAACCGCCTGCTGGAGCTGAATGCCTGTCGCCATGAGCGCGCTGAAGAAGTCATCGCAGCCATCAAGACGCTGGATAACGACAAGGCACTACCGGGCTACCTGGAACGCGCCTTCGATATCTTCGGCATCGAGAGCCGCGACCTCGGCAATGGCATTACCTACTTGGCACCGGGCCCGCACATGCTCGATGGCCTGCCAGGACTAGTGAAGGGCGAGGAAGGCTTCAGCGTCACCAGCGATCGTGCGACCGCACTGTCCCGTGAAGACGTGCATCACCTGTCGTGGGAACACCCGCTGGTTCGCGAGATGCTGGTTCGCATCATTGATGGCTCGATGGGCAATACCGCGTTGGCGCTGCTCAAGCATCCGGCGATTCCCGGCGGCCGCCTGATGACAGAAGTCGTCTTCCGCACGCAGTCCACCGCTCCGCGGGGTCTGCGTCTGGGTCGCTTCCTGCCGCCCACGGCCATCCGCGTATTACTGGATGAAACGGGCAGTAACCTGTCTGACAAGGTGTCCTTCAGCGGCCTGTCCAAGAACCTCAAGCCAGTGAAGAAGGCGGTCGCGCGCGACCTGATCAAGCAGAGCCACGCGACGCTACGCAAGCTGATGAGCGATGCCGAGCAGGAAGCTGAGCGTGAACTGCCCACCATCATCGAGCAGGCTCAGCAGCAGATGCGCGAGCAACTGACCAGCGAGCTTTCACGCTTGGAAGCACTGGCGAGTCACAATCCGGCAGTCCGCGAGGAAGAACTCGAAGCACTGCGTCAGGAACGCGCTGCACTCGACAATGCCATCGAAACCACGCGCCTGCGCCTTGATAGCGTACGCGTGATCGTAACGGTAGATGCTCACGAGCGCTGATAGGCTCTTCGCATCACCTACAAGCGCCCCGGCTGCCACTCGCAGACG
>NZ_JEMF01000023.1 GCF_000591415.1 Cobetia crustatorum
GGGCTGACGCCACCACGGTCACTGCCGTCGATGGCAGCACCGTCACGGCCGATGCCGCGGCAGTCGTTACCGGCAGCTACGGCACGCTGACACTCAACAGTGATGGCAGCTACAGCTATGTGCTCGACACCACCAATCCGACCTCAGTCGCTGGCTGATGGTGCGCAGGCGGAAGACGTCTTCAGCTACACCCTGACCGATGCCGATGGTGATAGCTCCAGCACCACACTGACCATCAACATCACGGGATCTGACGATCTGCCGATACTCACCGCAGATACTGGCGCTGTGAGCGAAGACAACGTTCTGAGTGCCAGCGGTACGCTGGAAGCCACTGACGTGGACGGTGTTGCACCGACCTTCATCGCCGAGACTGATGACAGCAGTGTCTACGGCAGCTTCGACGTCAACGCGGACGGCAGCTGGTCCTACACGCTCGACAATGACACTGCCGAAGTGCAGGGGCTGACCGCAGGTCAGACTGTCACCGAGCAGTACGTCGTGCAGCTGTCTGATGGCACCAGCACCACGGTCGATATCGTCATTACCGGTGCTGACGACGCTGCTCCGGCTGTCACGCTGGAAGACAAGGAAGTGACCGAAGCGACGGGTGCGACCATTACTGACACCTTTACTGTCGAGGCCGATACGGGTATCGCTGCAGTGACGGTGGATGGTCAGGACATCACCGGTTCAAGTACTACTCCGGTCGTGATCGTCAGTGGTGAAGGTACCCTGACCGTGACCGGCTACGACGCTGACACGGGCACTGTCTCTTACAGCTATGTAGAAGACGGTACTGCGGCAGATCACTCTGCTGGCGATGACAGCGTGGTCGACAGCTTCACGGTGGTGGTGACGGATATTACCGGTGCGACGGCCACGGATAGTCTCGACGTCAAGATTCTGGATACTGCGCCGACGGCCAATCCGGATGAGCGCACCATTGATGAAGATGCATCTGGTGAGCTGACGGGCAATGTGATCGACGGCGCCAATGACACCGCCGATACGCTGGGCGCCGATACGCCATTCATGGTATGCAAGCTGGACGATAAAGGGATTGCGGACGGAGGCAGCGCCACCGTTACGGGCGACTACGGCACGCTGACGCTCAACAGCGACGGTAGCTACACCTATGTCCTGGATACCACCAAGACTCAGTCACTGGCTGATGGTGCGCAGGCAGAAGATGTCTTCACCTATGTGCTGGAAGACAGCGATGGAGATACTTCAACCACCACGCTGACCATCAATATCACGGGGTCTGACGATCTGCCGGTACTCACCGCAGATACTGGCGCCGTGAGTGAAGACAACGTACTGACGGCCACCGGCACATTGGAAGCGACGGATGTAGACGGCGACGCGCCGACCTTTGTCGCCGCCACCGATGACAGCAGTGTCTACGGCAGCTTCGACGTCAACACCGATGGCAGCTGGACCTACACGCTCGACAATGACAGTGCTGAAGTACAGGGGCTGACCGAAGGTCAGACCATCACCGAGCAGTACGTCGTGCAGCTGTCTGATGGCACCAGCACCACCGTCGATATCACCATTACCGGTGCTGACGATGGTGAGCCGACCATCAGCACTCTGGATGATCAGTCGGTCATCGAGGGGAGTGGCACGACCATCACGGATACCTTCACTGTCGATGCTGATACAGGCATCGACACGGTGACGGTGGATGGCCAGGACATCACCAATGCCAGCACTACGCCGGTCAATATTGTCAGTGGTGAAGGTACCCTGACCATCACTGGCTACGACGCCGATACCGGCACTGTCTCTTACAGTTATGTGGAAGACGGTACGGCGGCAGATCACTCTGCCGGTGATGACAGCGTGATCGACAGCTTCACGGTCGTGGTGACGGATGTTACCGGTGCGACGGCGACGGATAGTTTCGATGTCACGATTCTGGATACAGCACCAACGGCCTACGACGACACCTACACCATTACCGAGGGTGATACGGCGGCGGACGGTGGGGCGATCCTGAATACCAACGTGATATCCAGCGTGTTGGGCGGTGGTCAGGATGAGCTTGGTGCCGATGGCGTAACCATCACTCAGCTTGATGGGATTTCCCTGGCGGACAATAACGGCAGTGTCACGGTTGATGGTGCCTACGGCAGTCTGACTATCGAGAGCGATGGCTCATTCAGTTATGCCTTGGATGACGAGAAGGCTCAGGCATTGGACACTGGCGAAGTTGCCAAGGAAGAGTTCGAGTACACCATCACCGATGCGGATGGTGACAGTGATACTGCTGTCATCACGATCAATGTGCAGGGGACGAACGACAAGCCGGTCGCCTATGACGATGGCGCGTTCCTTGTCGAGGAAGACACGCCAGTCAGTGGCAATGTCCTGTCCAATGATACCGATGTTGATGGTGATGACCTGACGGTTGTCAGCTTTACTATTGACGGCAGGACTTATGATGCTGGCGATGTTGCCGACCTGGATGAAGTTGGCACCTTGGTGATCAACTCTGACGGTAGCTTTACCTTCACGCCGGGTGAGAACTACAACGGTCCGGTACCTGATACGACTTATGTCATCACCGACGGCGATCTTGAGGATGAAGCCATCCTCAGCTTCCAGGATGTCCAGGCGATTGATGATTCCTCCGTCATCAGTGCCGATGATGGTGCTGTTGTCGAAGATGGTGTGACGGAAGCCAGCGGTACTCTGACAGCGACTGATATCGATAATGATGCGCCGACGTTCACGGCTGCTACCGATGACAGCAGTATCTACGGTTCCTTCGCAGTCGATGCGGATGGCAACTGGACCTATACGCTGGATAACGATACCGCCGCTGTGCAGGGCCTGACATCAGACGACACCATTACTGAGCAGTACGTCGTGCAGCTCAGTGATGGTTCCACGACGACCGTGGATATTGTCATCACGGGTACTGATGATGCTGTGCCGGTCATCACGCTTGAAGACAAGAAAGTGACTGAGGCAACAGGGACGGCCGTGACGGATTCCTTCGCGGTCGCCGCTGCGGCAGGCATTGCCGCCGTGACCATCGCGGGTATCGATATCACCGAGGCAAGCACCACACCGGTGGTGATTTCCAATGATGAAGGCACGCTGACGGTCAGTGGCTACAATGCCGAGACTGGGACCGTCTCCTACAGCTACGTTGAGGATGGTACTGCGGCGGATCATTCCGAAGGCGACGTCATCGACAGCTTCGCGGTCGTGGTGACTGACCTTGCCGGTCAGAGCAGTGCCGATAGCCTGGATGTCACTGTCCTGGATACCGCGCCGACGGCCAACGCCGATACCCGCAGCATGAACGAGAATCGCAGTGCTGCCGTTACCGGCAACGTGGTGGACGGCTCATCTGCGACGGCGGACACCCTGGGTGCTGATGCCGTGAGCGTGACCTCTGTCAGTTCCGGCACAGATACCGCTGCGGTGAGTGTTGGCTCGGCAGCCGTGGTGACGGGTGAATATGGTGAACTGACCCTTGAAGCGGATGGTTCCTACAGCTATCAGTCCGCATTCGACGACGTGCAGTTCCTGGCGTTGGGCGAGTCGGTCACGGACGTCTATACCTACGTGATCACGGATGCTGACGGTGATACCTCCAGCACCACGCTGACCATCACCATCAACGGCCGCAACGATGCTCCTGACATTACCGTCAGCAGTGGCGATAGCGCATCTGCCAGTCTGACGGAAACCAATTCAGCACTGACTGCCAGCGGTACCTTGACTGTCTCCGATGTGGATCTCAGTAATACCGTGACGCCGAGTGTGACCAGTGTTTCCAGCGTGGGTAATACCGATGCTCTCAGCAATGACGATCTGCTCTCCCTGCTGGGTGTGGATGCTGGTTCGATCATTGCGGGCGGTAGTGACGAAGGGACGCTCAACTGGACATTTGATGGCAGCTCGGTGGACGACAGCTTCGATTATCTCTCGGCAGGTGAATCGCTGACTCTGACCTACACCGTCACCGTCACGGATACAGACGGTGCTACCGATACCCAGGATGTCGTCATCACCATCGTGGGAACGAATGACGCACCTGTCGTTACCGATGCTTCGGGACGAGTCAGCGAGGAAGGGCTACTGGGTGGCATCGCGGATAGTGCTGCGGCTGATGGCTTTACCGATACTACAGATTCCACGACAGTCACTGGCACGGTCACAGTCACGGATGTCGACAGTGACAGCGTGTCACTGGTGTTGACAGAGCCGGCCACGACGATTATTTCTGGCGGCAGTGCCGTGACCTGGAGCGGTAATGGCACTCAGTTACTGACGGCAACCGATTCCGATGGCAATGAAGTCGCGACGGTGACTATCGATGATAGTGGTGCCTACACCTTCACGCTGAGTCAGGCGGTTGATCACTCAGAAAATGGTGAGGATGTTCTGTCGCTGGACTTCGGCGTGCTTGCGACGGATGCCGAAGGTGCTAGCTCGACCGCTACGCTGACCATCGGCATCGAAGATGATGCACCTCTGGCAGTAGATCCGACGAGTTATAGCCTTGCTTTCGTGGATACCAACCTATCCTTGGTACTTGATATCTCTGGATCAATGGCCACGATCGATACCACGACAGGTGAGACGCGACTGGACAGTGCTATTGACTCACTGAAGACATTGATAGAGGCATATGATCAATACGGTGAAGTAAGAGTCAATTTGGTGGCCTTCTCGACCACAGCAGTGCGCCTGGAAGGTTGGGCGACGGCAGACGAAGCATTGTCAGCGCTTGAGACGCTGCGTAATAGGCAAGGCGGCGTCACTAACTATGATGCAGCCTTGGCGCAAATGATGGATAACTTCAATCAGCCAGGCGCGCTGACGAATGGTCAGTACGTGTCTTACTTCGTCTCGGATGGCACGCCTTATGGCTCTGATGGGAATACCAATACACTAACTAATGCTTTTAGTAATTCTGCTCTTTCTATAAATAATCCTGATACAGGGATAGGAGGGGCTGAAGAGGCTATCTGGACGAGTTTCCTGTCGGAAAATGGCGTCAAGTCTTATGCAATTGGCCTTGGCACTGCCAGCACGGATAACCTGGATCCTATCGCTTATGACGGGGTGACTGGCGAAAACATTGGTGGTGTGGTCTTCGATGGATTCGCGCAGATTGATGAATACATTGCTAATACAGTGACGCAGAGTGTGCAGGGTGGTGTTGCTGGCTCCTCGGTACTGGATGGCGAAATTGGTCTTGCCGACGGTGGTTATCTTTCTGAACTGGTCGTGGATGGTGTGACTTACTCGTTTGATCCTGAATCTGGTGAGGTACAGGCAGCAGCTGGGGATTGGAGCTTTGATGCAAGCACTCTGCAACTGACCGTAGCAACCGACCTGGGTGGGAGTCTCGAATTCAGCTTCCAGGATGGCAGTTTCAATTACGCCGCCCCGGCAGGTCTTACACAGACGGAACAAGAACGCTTTGATTTCACGGTAGCGGATGGTGATGGGGATAGTGAGAGTTCCTACTTCCTCATTGATTTGGATCAACAGGATGTCTTGATCGGTACCACTGGGTCTGACTCGCTCTCTGGAACTGGTATTTCTGATCAGATTGTTGGTCTGTCCGGTAATGACACCCTTCGTGGGCTTGCTGGGAATGACACGTTGGTTGGCGGTTCTGGGGATGATCGTTTGGAGGGTGGTTCTGGTAATGACAACCTTCAGGGTGGTGCCGGTAATGACACCCTCATCGGCGGAACGGACAATGATATTCTGACCGGTGGCGATGGTGCCGATATCTTCATGTGGATGAATGGGGATGATGCCAATAGCTTGGGCGGTACCGCGACTGACACCATCACTGATTTCAGTGTTGCTGGGGGCGATGTACTGGATCTGTCTGACCTTCTCCAGGAAGACGAGGATGCCAATAGCCTTTCCAGCTTCCTGCACTTCGAGTCAGACGGCGCTGGTGGTACCAATATCTCGATCAGTGCTGATGGTACGGATGGGGATAATGTGACTCAGGAAATCAACTTGAGTGATGTGGACCTGACTTCTGGTGGAGATACTGATACTCAGATCATCCAGTCGTTGCTTGATAGCAACAGCCTCAAGACCAGTATTGACGGCTAAATATGAGGAACTAGGGGAGATGGCTTAGGCTATCTCCCTTTCCTGCATTAGACTTTACCGTATAGCTGCCTACGAAGTGCCCCACTAAGGAGGACAGGTTGAGTGATCAGCCCACGCCACTGAGACCAGACCCCGTTGGAGAAAAGGAGGGAGATCCCCTTTTGAACGCGTTGGTCTTCATGGCGCGTTACCACGGGAATCCAAGGTCTGCCGCTGTGCTTGTCGATGGCCTACCGATGGAGGAAGGGCGTTTGCCCTTGGCGCTTATCGATCGTGCCGCAGCGCGAGCTAACCTTAGCGCCAAGCTGGTCAGTCAAAAGATCACGGCCATCAGCGATATGTTGATGCCGTGTATCTTGATGCTGAATGAGGGGCGCGCCGTTGTATTGCTTGAGGTTGACGTCGACGCTGGTAAAGCGCGTATCCACCAGCCGGAGGCTGAAGGCGACGAGCTAGTGGACATCGAAACACTGGCTTCGCGTCACGATGGTCGCGTCGTCTATATGAAGCAAGAACATCGCTTCGATGAGCGTGCGCCTGAGACACTCAAGCAAAGCGATGGGCACTGGTTCTGGTCGACTCTAAAACTGTCGGCTCCGATCTATCGCGATGTGATCCTTGCCTCTGTTCTGATCAATATGTTTGCCATTGCATCGCCACTGTTCGTGATGAATGCCTATGACAAGGTGGTGCCCAATCTGGCGTTCAACACCTTGTGGGTCATGGCGACGGGCATGGCGATCATCATGGTATTCGATTTCGTGATGCGGCAGACGCGTGCCTATTTCATGGATACCGCCGGCAAGAAGTCCGAGGTGTTGCTGACTTCCAAGCTGTTTGCCAAGACCATGAATTTACGTATGGAATCGCGCCCCGGATCGGTGGGTGGTTACGTCAAGCACCTGCAAGAATTTGACTCTATTCGAGAGTTTTTCACTTCCGCAACGCTGTCCACTCTAGTTGACCTTCCCTTTGCACTGCTTTTCCTGCTGGTTATCTGGATCGTGGCGGGCCCGCTGGTACTGGTGCCGTTGGCGGCTTTGACTATCTTGCTGATCTATAGCTTGGCGATACAGAAACCTTTGCGAAGCAGTATCGAGAAGGGCTCACGGCTGGCGACAGAGCGTAATGCTCGCCTCGTAGAAGCAGTGTCTGGTCTTGAGAGCCTCAAGCTAGCCAATGCTCAGGGAGAAACCCAGCGACGTTATGAGCGTGCAGTCGGGCAGATTGCCCATTGGGGTGTGAAAAGTCGCAATCTGACAACATCGGTTAGTTCATTAAGCATGACGTTGACTCAGGCGACCACGGTTGCCCTGGTTGTTTTCGGGGTCTACCTGATTGCCGATGCACGCTTATCTGTCGGCGGGCTGATTGCCGCGGTCATGTTGTCAGGGCGTGCTCTACAGCCGCTGGGGCAGCTAGCATTGCTGATTACCCGCATTGGTCAGACGCGCAGTGCCATGAGTGCACTTGAGCAGATCATGTCATTACCGGAAGAGGCGGAAGATCGACGCTATGTGCATCGCGAGCAGCTACAGATGCGCATCGAGTTTGATCGTGTCGGTTTTGCCTATGCACCCAATACTCCCCCGGCTGTCACGGATATCTCGCTGACTATTGAGCCTGGAGAGCGAGTGGCAATCATCGGTCGAATCGGTGCAGGCAAGAGTACTTTGCAGCGGCTGATCTGTGGCCTGTATCGCGCTACAGCGGGAAGTGTGAGAGTCGATGGGCTGGATCTCAATCAGCTGCATCCTGCTGATGTGCGCCGCCATATTGGGCATGCGGGACAGGATAGCGCGCTGTTCTTTGGCTCTATTCGCGACAACATCACGCTAGGGCAGCCGCATTCCAGTGAGATCCAAATTGATCTCGCAGCTGATGCTGCAGGTGTTACCGAGTTCACCCGCCATCACCCTGAAGGTCTGGACCGTCAGGTCGGTGAGGGTGGGCGCATGCTCTCCAGTGGACAGCGTCAAACAGTATTGCTGGCACGTGCGCTGTTGATGCGTCCGCCGTTGCTGCTACTGGATGAGCCGGGTTCCCATATGGATAACCGTGCCGAGCATCGTCTGCGGCGCATGCTCAAATCACTGCCACGCAGTCAGACGGTGGTACTAGTGACGCACAAGAGCAGCATGCTTGAAGTGGTAGATCGCGTAATCGTGATGGAAGGCGGACGCATCGTTGCTGATGGACCCAAGGACAAGGTGCTCAATGCACTGAACGAAGGGCGTGTCGCTGGACGTCCACAGGAGGTGAAACGTGGCTGATAAGGCATCGATTGAACAGCGCGACCTTCACCATCTGGATGATGTCAGTTCGGCTGTCTTGCTTGCCACCCCGTGGAAGTCACGCATCCTGATCTGGATGGTGTTGGCGTTTATCGTCGCATTTATCATCTGGTCAAGTCAGGCCAGCCTGGAGGTCGTGACACGTGGCTCCGGTAAGGTAGTGCCATCAACACACCTTCAGGTTGTGCAAAACCTTGAGGGTGGCATCGTGCGTGAGATATACGTCAAGGAAGGTCAGATCGTCTCGCCGGGAGAGCCGCTGCTGCGTATCGATGATACGAGTGCAGGCTCTGATTTGCGTGAACGAGTCTCGACACTGGATGGTCTGCAAGCCACCATCATGCAATACGATACTGAGCTTTCTTCTATCGAGGTCGAGGCATCGGCTGCTGACTGGAAGAGTCAGGTAACAGTTAATAGTGCGGCATTACCCTTCGATGATGATTTCAAAGCGCGTAGCCCAGCGCTTGTTTCTCGTGCCATGACAGCGTATCGCACGCATCTCAATCAATTGAATAGTGGCTTGAATGGTGCACGAGAGCAGATTCTGCAGAAAGAGCAGGAGCTGAGAGAATTGAAATCCCGCATCAATAGTCTTGATCGTAGTTATCAATTGTCACGCCGTGAACTTGGCATGACAGCGCCATTGGTACGTGAAGGGATTGTCTCTCAAGTCGATCTGCTCAAGATTCAGCGTGAAGTGAATGACCTGCGTGGAGACTTGGAATCAGCACGCCTTGCGGTACCTGGCAAGCAGTCCGAACTGGATGAATCGATTTCCAATCGTGTCGGGGTTGCACAGGAATTTCGTTCGCGCGCGGCGGATGAACTTGCCAAAACTCAGGCAGATCTTGGGCGTTTGCGTGAAGGGCGTACCAGTCTTCAGGACCGTCTTGATCGTACTTTAGTGACATCTCCGGTTCAGGGCGCCATTAAAACCTTGAATATCAATACTATTGGCGGAGTCATTGAACCTGGCGAAGATTTGATGGAAATCGTTCCTATCGAAGATCAGTTGCTGGTTCAAGTTCGGGTGGTCCCTAAAGATATTGGTTTCCTGAGGGTTGGGCAGCCTGCAGTCGTCAAGCTATCGGCCTATGATTTCACTATTTACGGTGGGCTTGAGGGTAAGGTTGAGCAGATAAGTGCTGATACCGTGCAGGATGAAGAGGGTAATAGCTTTTATGAAGTCAAGGTGTTGACGGAGCTTAACCACCTTGGAACCGATGCAGACCCTCTGACGATTATCCCGGGCATGCAGTCGAGTGTAGATGTCATCACTGGTGAGCAAACAGTACTGCAATATCTGATGAAACCAATTTTGCGCGCCAGGCAAGGTGCCTTGCGTGAACGTTGATCAAGGGCAAGATGTACTCAAGGATAATTCATAATGAAAAAATCACTCTTGGCGCTCAGCGTTATAGCAGGGATTAGCGTTAGCGTTCATGCGTCGGCATTGACACTGGAAGAATCTGTATCGAAAGCAGTAATGGAAAACCCGCGTACACGTCTTCAAGTCTCACGTCATATTCAGCGTCTTGAAGAAGCTGAAACTCAGCGCGGTGCCTATCGTCCGACGGTTGATCTGACTGGACGTCTCGGCTATGGCAGGTTTGATTCAGAAAGCGACAATGTAGAAGACGATGATAATTGGCATGACTATCACCGCCTTGATGTCACCATTCGCCAACTGCTATGGGATGGCGATACTACGCTGGAGCGGATTCGTCAGGCAGAAACTGAAGCCGACTATCAGCGCCTTTAGGTGGCCGCAGAAGCCAATGATGTTGCATTGGATACTTCGGGTGCCTATCTGCAGGTGATGCGCGACGAGCTAATCCTCAAGTATGCACAAGCCAATCTTGATGCCCACTTGCGCATTTCCAATGATATAGGGCGTCGTGCTGATTCTGGTCTTGGGGCGCGCAGTGATGTGCGTCAGGTTGATGGCCGTCTGGCGAATGCTGAAGCCAGCGTGCTATCGGCACAGAACAATCTAGAAGATTCTCGTTCTGCTTATTTGCGTCTGGTCGGTGAGCAGCCGTCCGAGTTGCGTCTGCCAACTATCGATACCAGCCTGATCAGCGCTGATGTTGACAGTGCCTACGTGCAAGCCAATCAGCGTAATCCGCTACTGGCCTCCGCGCGCGTGTCTATCGATGCCGCGCGTCACGAAGTGAACGCTGAAAAGGGTGATTATTACCCAGAGTTCAGTCTCGAAGGTAACCGTTCGCTGACGGATAATTATGATCAGGATGATAGCAGCGATGATGACTGGAGTGTTGAACTGGTCATGCGTTACAACCTCTATCGTGGTGGGCGTGATCAGTCCGAAATACGAGGTCGTCAGGCCGCACTGGAAACCGTCGAACACGATAATGATCGTGTCGTACGTGACGTGCGTGATGAAATTCGTCTGGCCTGGAATGCCCGCGAGAACCTCAAACGTCAGATCGATTATCTCGAAAGCTACGTACGTGCAGCGACGGATACGCGTGAGAGCTATCGCAAGCAATTCGATATCGGTCGTCGCACACTGTTGGATCTTCTGGACAGCGAGAGTGAGCTCTTCACTTCGCAACAGAATTTGATTCGCGCCCGATTTGATCTAGAAACAGCCAACTATCGTCTGTTGTCTGCGACAGGCGCATTGCTGGATTCAATGAGTGTTTCCGTACCAGTCCAACAACAGGGCTGAGTGACCCACGGTGTCACTACCCTCAGTGGCACCGTGGCCATGCTGACGGCTGATGAGGAAATCAGATGAGTCTTTCGCGCCGCCTGTTTACCTTGATGTTGTTGCTACTGTTGGTATTTTCCTTCGGTATCTTCTTCATTCAGGTCAACAACACCCGTGATTCACTGGCCGAACGACAGCGAGTCGAACTCTCGAACCTTGCCCAGAGCTTGAGTCTCGCGTTGGTGCCACATGTGGAGCTTGGCGATGCAGCCAGCGCAGAAACATTGATTCGTGCCACGGTAGACGGTGGGTATGTCAGAGATGTTCGACTGGAAAGTGTTGCGATACCAGCGCCCATTTCTTTCGATATTGAGCGTGAGAGTCACGCGCCTGCATGGTTTCGTGAGCTGATTCCCATCTCGGTAGAAACGGTGAGCCGGGAGCTGCCTGGTGGTTGGGCATCGCTGGGAACAATCAGTCTGACGGGAGAGCCTGCTCAAGGGCACGATCAACTCTGGGCACTAGCCAAGCGTCTCGGGTTGTGGCTGTTGGTGGGTGGACTGCTTTGTCTGCTGATCGCCTCATTGGTGATGAGACGTTTGCTGCGCCCACTTGATCGTTTATCCGGTCGTCTCAATGAGATGGAAACCCAGCGCTTCGATGCACCGCTGGAAGAAACAAGTGTCGAGGAGCTCAAGGGGATTACCTCAGCGGTCAATCGACTTGGGCAGCGACTGCAGACCCAGTTTGAGGCGCAAGCCGCTCAGCTGGCGCGTCTTCAGCGTCAGGCAGAGCAGGATACTGTGTCTGGACTCGGCAATCGTGGCTATCTTAACCGTGCCGTCGATGAATGGTTAAGCGAGCCGCTGGGGGGAAGCTTTGTATTGCTTCGCGCTGGGTATCTTGAAGAGGTCTATCGCGAACAAGGTTATAAAGGACGTGATGCCTTGATTCGTGCGATTGCCCAAACGCTTGAGCAGCGTGAGCTCGAGGGTGAGCCAATAGTAGCGGCCCGTTTGGGCAACTATGATTTTGGGCTGCTGTTGCCGGAAGTGGATGAAGTGACTCTGCTAGCCTTCCTGGGTGAATTGGCTGACAACATTGATAGCCTAATGGACGCCAACCCATTGGCTGAGATTCCGTATATCAGTTGTGCAATCGGCGCGGTTCGCCGTGAGCCGGGCATGCAGCGGACTCAGATGTTCACGATTGCCGATGCCACGCTACTGCAGACTATCGAGCAGGGCAGTGAAGTAGGGTTGGCACCGGAAGGTGGCCAGGCTCGTCCACGTGGCGAGTGGCGTAAAGTCATCGAAAAGGCCTTGGGTGATAACAATGGCTTGGATTTCGTGGCGCAGCTGTATTGCTCAATGATGGCAGTGAGTTGCACAGAGAGTTGTTTGCACGCCTACGTGAAGGAGACGAACTACATCGGGCTGGTGATTTCCTGCCGGTTATCCGTCACTTCCGTATTGGGGCGCGCTTTGATCTGAGAGCATTGGAATGGCTGGCGATGAACATCGACAAGATTCAGGTGCCACGTCTAGCACTCAATCTGACGCGAGAAACCTTTGATGACGAAGCGAGTTTTGCGGGGCTGATCAACTGGCTGAACGTGCATCCAAACATCTGTCAGCGTCTCGATATTGAAGTGGCTGAGAGTATTGCGCTGAGACATCAAGAGCGCGTCATGACGCTGTTCCGGCGAGCACGTCGTTTAGGTGCACGTGGTGGTATCGATCGCTTTGCGCGTGAGCTGAAGGAGCTGAGTTATCTGTCTGCACTACGTCCGGATTACGTCAAGATCGATCAGGCATTCTTCAAGCGTGAAGATGTCGATACCGAGCTACTGCAAAGTCTATGCATGACGGCGCATCAGGTTGAGTCCAAGGTCATTGTCACGCGTGTGGAGTCTGCAGAGGATCAGGCGCGAGTCATGTCTGTGGGCGCAGATGGCTATCAGGGATATGTGGCACCTGCTGTTGATGTCATGAAAAGAAAGTCTAGCTGAGTAGCATAGGATGCCTCGTCATGACTCATCGCCGCTGGTGGAAGAGGCTGGTGGCCGGGTTGCTGCTGCCTCTTTTGGTAGGAGTGGGTCTAGCGCAGGCGCTCGATGCTCGACGCTTCATTGAGGTCTATGGCTCTGGTGGCTGGACCCGCGTGCAGCAGTGGCAGCAGTTGCTGACGCGTCTTGAGAGTGTGCCGGTGAGGCGTCAGTTGAGAGAGGTCAATGATTTCTTCAATCGCCTGCGCTTCACCGATGACATCAGCGTGTGGGGCAAGGAGGATTACTGGCTACGCCGCAGGAGTTTCTGGGAGCTGGTGCCGGTGATTGCGATGACTTTGCGATGGCGAAATACCTGACGCTGCGTCAATTGGGTGTGCCCGAGCAGTCGCTCCGACTGCATTACGTCAAGGCATTGCGCCTCAACCAGTTTCATATGGTCGTGACCTATCAGGCGGCGAATACACGCAATCCAGATGTACTCGATAATCTGAATAGCTCTATCTTGCCGGCCAGCGAGCGGACAGATTTACTGCCGATCTACAGCTTCAATGGCAGTGCACTATGGATGAGCAAGCAACTTGAAGGCGGTGAGCGGATCAGTGACAGCCGAGGGCTATCAAGTTTGACCGATTGGCAGAAGCGCCGAGAAGATGGTGTGCTCAGAGCCCCGTTGCACAAGCGTCCTTGAAGTAGGTCGTTGCTATTTTCAGTGACGAATATGGCGAAACGCACAGCGCCTCGTGGCCATAAAGGCCACGGGGCGCTGTGCGTTTCGGCTGTTGTATGTAAGAGCGTCAAAAAGCAGTAGCCGGCATATCACTGCGGAGTTTGCTTCAACAACAGTTATTCTGGCGTATTGCCACGCAGATAGAGGATTTCAAGCAGGTTGCCGTAACGATGACGGCTAGGCATGGTGGCCAGTCCCGAGAACAGCAGCCAGAACAGGCGGCGGCCACGACTCAGACGATGAGTGTGCTGCAGGAGGCGTGAGAGTAGGCGGCTGTCATCGAAGCCCTTGAAGTTTGGCGTCATGCCAACTTGCTCACGTACCAGCACCGGCGCCATTTCCAATCGGTACAGTTGCTCGAGTTCACGAAAGCCGATGCCCTGTTCTTCGACGACTTCTGCCATGTGCTGATAATCGGCTTCACGTGGGTCTCTCTCCAGCCAGAGCGGTGACAGCGCCAGCCAGATATCCTGGCGACGTTCGAGCAGAGCGGCGACATCGGGCGCGAGATGATCGTTCATGGCGGGACATCCTGAAGTCGGGGTCCAGCATGCAGGGGCACGAATGGACGTCAGACGAATATGAAGAGAAGGGCGTCATGATACGGCAGTGGCCCTGCATGGCTCCAGTTGCCCCCCCGAACCGAGACAGATACGGTGTCCGGGGCGGACAGCGTGGCCGACAATCGCTAGAATAGCGCTCAGAAGCTGGCGTCGATGCCTGCTTTACCTGATTCGAACGCCAGACTCACGATACGCTTCGATGTGGGCAGGCAGCGCTGAGTTGCCACCACCGCGCAGCGGGCATCAGCATCGGCGGGTACACGCCGGGCCAACAGCAAACGAGGTTTTTACGTGATCATCAAACCCAAGGTTCGCGGCTTCATCTGCACCACCACTCATCCCAAGGGCTGCGAGCAGAACGTTGCCGAACAGATCGCCATCACCCGCAAGACCGTCGGTGACAAGCGCGACGGCGGTCCGAAGAAGGTACTGGTGATCGGTGCTTCCAGTGGTTATGGCCTCGCGGCACGCATCACGGCAGCGTTTGGTTACGGCGCTGACACCCTGGGTGTCTTCTTCGAAAAGCCGGGCACCGAGAAGAAGGCTGGCACCGCTGGCTGGTACAACTCTGCCGCCTTCGACAAGTTCGCCAAGGAAGAAGGCCTCTATAGCCAGGCCATCAATGGTGATGCCTTCTCCCATGAGACACGTGCCAAGGCCATCGAGCTTATCAAGGCCAACATGGGCGAAGTTGACCTGGTCATCTACTCGCTGGCCTCGCCAGTGCGCAAGATGCCGGACAGCGGTGAACTCAAGCGCTCCGTGCTCAAGCCGATTGGCGAGACCTACCGCGCCACGGCCATCGACACCAACAAGGACGTCATCATCGAAGCGGAAGTCGAGCCGGCCACCGAGCAGGAAATCGACGATACCGTCACCGTGATGGGCGGTCAGGATTGGGAGCTGTGGATGCAGGCACTCGACGAGGCTGGCGTGCTGGCCGAAGGCGCTCGCTCCGTGGCCTTCAGTTACATCGGTACCGAGATCACCTGGCCGATCTACTGGCACGGTGCACTGGGTCGTGCCAAGGAAGATCTTGACCGCGCCGCTGGCAGCATTCACGACACGCTGTCCGCCCGTGGCGGTCGTGCCCACGTGGCCGTGCTCAAGTCTGTCGTTACCCAGGCGAGCGCCGCGATTCCGGTCATGCCGCTCTACATCTCCATGGTCTACAAGATCATGAAGGAGAAGGGCCTGCACGAAGGCACCATCGAACAGCTCAACCGCTTCTACGCCGAGCGCTTCTACGGCGAAGGAGAGATCGCGACCGATGAATCCGGCCGTCTGCGTCTCGACGACTGGGAGCTGAAGGACGACGTCCAGCAGGCTTGTCAGGAGCTGTGGCCGAAGGTCACCAGCGACAACCTGTTCGACATCACCGATTACGCGAGCTACAAGCAGCAATTCCTCAAGTTGTTCGGCTTCACGCGTGACGATGTCGACTACGATGCCGATGTCGCCACCGATGTCGAATTCGATGTGGTGCAGATGTAAGCCGCATAGCGATAAAGGTGATGGACATATAGCGATAGCGAACAGGCGTCATGTGACGTGAGATTCGCTGGATGAAACGCCACCCTTCGGGGTGGCGTTTTCGTTACGGCATCGAGGATTTTGATGTACAGGCGACGCGCAGAGTGCGTAAGGCATGGCACAATATGGCATCTTTCCTATAACAGCCTCTGACGGACACTGTCTGATTCCCATGCCTGTGGATGCACTGGTTTCTCCCAGGGCGCAGCAACGCCAGATTGGCTTCGTTCTGCTGCCCGGTTTCTCATTACTGTCTCAAGCTTGCGCGCTGGAGCCTCTTCAGGTGGCCAATCAGCTCGCGGGGCAGACCCTCTATCGTGCCGTTACCTTCGCGCTCGACGGACGAGGTGTTGCCTCGGCCGCGGGGCTCTCATTGGCGCCGGATAGCCTGGTGGCCAGTGATGCCCGTCATCTGGATGCCCTATTCGTGTGCGGCGGTCAGCCGGCTGGTGAGAGCAGTCAGCTTGGCATGGCTTCTGATCCCGCCTTGTTGACATGGCTGAAGCGCCTGGCCGAGCGTGGCGTGATATTGGGTGGTATCTCTACCGGTACAAGAGAGCTGGCACGCGCCGGTTTGCTCGACGGTTATCGCGTTACCGTGCATTGGCAGCGGTCTGAGTCGTTTCGGCGTGACTTCCCTCAGGTACGAGTGTCCCATCAGCTTTATGAGCTGGATCGAGACCGCTTGAGCTGTGGTGGTGGTACTGCCGCAATGGACATGATGATGACGATGATCGCGCAGCAGCATGGCCGCAAGCTGGCCGAGAAGGTCTCTGAGCACTTTGTCTGTGAGCGTATTCGGCTGGCGGACGAGCCTCAGCATGTGCCGCTCAAAAACCGCTTTGCGCACGCGCCGCAGCCTCTGGTGGAGGCTGTCACCCTGATGGAGGCCAATATTGAGGAGCCGTTGACCACGCACGAGATCGGCGAGCATCTCGGTATCTCACGGCGTCAACTGGAGCGGCTGTTCAAGAAGCACCTACAATCCGTGCCCAGTCGCTATTATCTCGATCTGCGTCTTGCCCGCTCGCGCCAGCTATTGCGTGAGAGTGATCAGCCTATCGGTGAGATCGCGCTGGCGACAGGCTTCTCCAGCGCAGCCCATTTCTCCACTGCCTTCCGTAACCATTTCGGTCGCAGTCCCCGCGACGAACGTCTCATTCAGCACGGCTGATTGGCCGTCTTGCAGGTAAAAGCCGTCACCTGACATAAGTCGTCGTCCTTTCCCTGAAAGTCATTGTCACGTTGTCTCCCTATACTCGATAGTCATAGCCCGAGGGATCGCTGTGTGTCACCAGCGCCTCGGTCCGACCCTGCGATGAGGAAGAGATGATGACCCAGCTGACCCGTGCCGATTTCGACCATGCCATGGTGCCTAACTACGCACCCCAGGCTGCCATTCCGGTGCGCGGTGAGGGGAGCCGTCTGTGGGATCAGGAAGGTCGCGAGTACATCGATTTTGCGGGTGGCATCGCCGTCACCTCTCTGGGCCACTGCCATCCGGCGCTGGTCAAGGCGCTCAAGGATCAGGCCGACAAGGTCTGGCACCTGTCCAACGTCTATACCAATGAGCCAGCGCTGGCGCTAGCCAAGGCGCTGACCGAGCGTACCTTTGCCGACAAGGTCTACTTCTGCTCCTCCGGTGGAGAAGCCAACGAAGCCGCCCTCAAGCTGGCCCGCCGCTTCGCCTACAACGAACATGGCGAGAAGAAGGACAAGATCATCTCCTTCCGTCAGTCCTTCCATGGCCGCACCTTCTTCACCGTTAGCGTCGGCGGACAGCCCAAGTACTCTCAGGGCTTCGGTCCGATCCCGGGCGGCATCCTGCACGCCGAATTCAACAATCTCGATTCCGTGCGCGAGCTGATGGGCGATGACACCTGCGCGATCATCGTCGAGCCGCTGCAGGGTGAAGGTGGCATCATCCCGGGCGAACAATCCTTCCTCGAAGGACTGCGTGCTCTGTGTGATCAGCACAATGCTCTGTTGATTTTCGACGAAGTGCAGAGCGGTGCCGGTCGTACCGGGCATCTCTATGCTTATGAGCACTTTGGCGTGGTGCCGGACATCCTGACCACCGCCAAAGGCATCGGTGGCGGCTTCCCGCTGGGGGTCATGCTCACTACCGATCGTATCGCGCCGGCGATGGCTATCGGGACGCATGGCTCGACCTATGGCGGTAACCCGCTAGCCTGTGCCGTTGGTCTTGCGGCATTGGAAACCATCGATACGCCGGAAGTCCTTGAAGGCGTCGCTTATCGTCACCAATTGTTGCGCAATGGCCTGGAAGGCATTGGCCAGCGTCACGGCGTCTTCCAGGAAGTGCGTGGCATGGGTCTTTTGATCGGTGCCGAGATGGCGCCTGGCTATGCTGGTCGCGCCAAGGACATCCTCAATCTGGCGATGGAAGAAGGCCTGATGGTACTGGTGGCCGGGCCTGACGTATTGCGTCTGGCACCGTCGCTGGTGATCAGCGAAGCCGAGATCCAGAGTGGCCTCGACAAGCTTGATCGTGCCGTGGCGAGCTTCGTCGCCGCCTCTGCGTCCGCATGAGCAGTGCCATGAGCAGCGCGCCGATGCTGGTGGTGCGTCCTGCCGAAAGCCGCGATCTGCTCGCTCTCGAGCGGCTCGCGGCGACGGCTACGCCACGCCTGACGAATCTGCCGCCACACCGCGATCGCCTTGAGGAGCGCATTACGCGCTCCCAACGTAGCCTGCGTGCCGAGATCGATTTCCCCGGCGACGAAATCTACTGTTTCGTGTTGGAAGATCTTGAAACGCAAGAAGTGGTAGGGACTGCCTCCCTGCGTGCCGAGGCTGGCGCGCGGGAAGCCTATTATACCTATCGGCAGGAGACGCTGATCCACGCGTCTCAGCAGCTCAATGTCCGCCATGAAGTGCAGACGCTGGCGCTGTCCCATGAAGTCTCGGAGGCCACGCTGCTGTGCGCCTTGTCGTTGGATACCCGCTATCGCGAGACAGATGCCGATAGCCTGCTGCGGCGTGCGCGCTTGATGTTCATTGCTCAGTATCCCGAGCGTTTCGCCAATGAGTTGGCGGTCGCGTTCCCGGGCTATCTGGAAGTGCGTGATGAGCACGTGGTCAGTCCATTCTGGGACAGCGTCGGCCAGCACTTCTTTGATCGCGATTTCAATGAAATCAATCAGATGGCAGGCGTGCGCTCCAAGAGTTTCATCGCTGAAGTCATGCCGCCGTTCCCGCTATACCTGCCGCTGCTCACGCCTCAGGCGCGCGCCGCTATCGGGCGTGAGAACCAGCGTCACGAATATGCCATGCAGGAAATGCTGGCTGAGGGCTTCTCGCGCTCACGCCATGTCGACATCTTTGATGCTGGCCCCTTGTTGCTGGCCGAGCGTGAGCGTCTGCACACCTTTGCCAACTGTGGCTGGCATCCGGTACGCATTCGTCCCGCTGAAAGTCTGCCAGACGCCGTGCCGGCGATGGTCGCCAACCAGCGCCTGGGTGGCTTCCGCTGCGTGTTGGCGCGTTATGCACTGACGCCGACGGGTCAGTTGATGCTGACCCCGGAGCAAGCCGAAGTACTGGGTGTGGAAGAAGGGCGTGCCGTATTGGCAGTGCCGATGCCGCTGCCGGCTGTCGACGAAGGAGAGCTTTGATGCGTATTCGTCCGATTGCCCGTCATGATATCGAAGGGCTGAAGGTACTGGCGCGCGAGACTGGCGTCGGTTTTACCTCTCTGCCTGATAACCATGAGTTTCTGATCGCCAAGATAGAACGCACGCTGGCTGCTTTCGAGTCGCGCGAGCAGAGCGAAGACCGACTTTATTTCTTCGTACTGGAAGATGATAGCGACGGCAGTATCGCCGGGTGTTGTGCTGTTGAAGCCTGTGTCGGTACCGATGCGCCGTTCTATCACTATCGATTGGGGTCATTGGCACACTCTTCGGTGCAGCTGAATCTACATCGCACCCTGGACACCCTGACCCTGTGCTCAGACCACACGGGTGACGCCGAGGTCTGCTCACTGTTTCTGCGTGAAGACTGGCGACGTGACCGCAACGGTGCACTGCTCTCCAAGGTGCGCTGGTTGTTCATGGCGCAATTCCGTGAGGCATTTCCGGACAAGGTACTGGCCGAGATGCGCGGTGTCTTCACTCCCGAAGGGCGTAGCCCGTTCTGGGAGTGTCTGGGCAGCCACTTCTTCCCGATGGACTTCGATGAGGCCGACCGTCTCACTGGTATGGGTCAGAAGAGCTTCATCGGCGAGCTGATGCCCAAGTTCCCGATTTACACGCCGTTCTTGTCCGAATCAGCACGTGCCGCTATTGGTCAGGTACACGAGCACACTCGACCGGCAGTGGCGATGCTCAAGAAGGAAGGGCTGCGCTGGGAAGGCTACGTCGACATCTTTGATGGTGGCCCGACAGTGGAGGCCTATATCGATGACGTACGTGCCGTGCGCGATAGTCAGCTGGCCCGCGTCGAGCTGATTGAGGGCAATGCTCCCGTCACTGACCGACCCTCCATCATGGCCTCCACTCTCTCAATGGCCGACTTCCGGGCTAGCTGGATTAGCCATGCTGTTACTCAGGTCAGCGAAGGGCCGGACGAGGGCGAGTCTGTCGTGTGTCTCTATCGTGATGAGGCCGAGCGACTAGGGGTCAGCGCAGGCGATTCGCTGCGCGTGCTGGCAGGCTAATAAGGCGTGCCTTCGCATCTTGTGACTATCACGGTGATTTTCGTCCCCATCATCACGGGGCAGTACGCCAACTGTTCCATTCCTTTTCGTTTGCGTCGCGACTGCGGCGCGCCATCTCCATGAGGCATGCCATGACCGATACGACTCCGACTTCCGCCACGCTCAAGGTGCGTCAACAGCTCTATATCGGCGGTGAATGGTTGAACGGTGAAGCGGCACACTTTGCCAAGACCGATCCCGTCTCTCACGCACCGCTATGGGAAGCTGGCGCGGCGAGTACTGCTCAGGTCGAGCATGCCGTCGCTGCAGCGCGGCAGGCGTTTCCGGCGTGGGCAATGCAGAGCTTTGAGGCACGATTGGTCGTGGTAGAGCGCTTCCGTGATCAGTTGGAGCAACACCGTGAAGCCCTGGCGACGAGTATTGCCAGCGAGACGGGCAAGCCGCTGTGGGAGGCGCGCACCGAAGTTGGCGCGATGATCGGCAAGATTGCCATCTCGGTGAAGGCCTATCACGAGCGTACCGGTGAGCGTTCAAAAGATGTCGCGGGTACTCAAGCGGTGCTGCGCCATCGTCCGCATGGCGTGATGGCGGTGTTTGGTCCCTACAACTTCCCGGGCCACCTGCCCAACGGACACATGGTGCCAGCACTGCTGGCGGGCAATACCTGTGTGTTCAAACCGTCCGAGCTGACACCGGCGACCGCTGATCTGACCCTGCAATGCTGGGCAGACGCGGGCTTGCCGGCGGGTGTGATCAATCTGGTGCAAGGTGCGGCAGAAGTGGGTCAGGCACTGTCCCAGTCCGAAGGTATCGATGGCCTGTTGTTCACTGGTAGCGCCAAGGTCGGCAAGTTGCTGCACCGTCAGTTCGCCGGACAGGTCGGCAAACTGCTGGCGCTGGAGCTGGGCGGCAACAATCCGCTGGTGGTGCGTGATGTGCCAGACCAGACAGCAGCCGTGCTGGCCATTGTGCAGTCGGCGTTTGCTTCCGGTGGCCAGCGCTGCACCTGTGCACGCCGCCTGATGGTGCCGCAGGGCGAGGTGGGTGATCGCCTGATCGAGGCATTGGCGAGTGCACTGCGCGAGCTACGTGTGGCGGGCCAGTTTGATGAAGATGCACCTTTCTATAGCGGTCTGGCCAGCGTGGCGGCCGCTGATGGCCTGCTCAAGGCGCAGGATGATCTCGAGGCGCTGGGTGGCAACGTCATCGTGCGCATGCAACGCGTCGAGGAAGGCACCAGTCTACTCAGTCCGGCGCTGATCGATGTCACCGGCCTCACGCTTGAGGATGAGGAGTTCTTTGGTCCGCTGCTCAAGATTCACCGTTATGCTGACTGGGATGATGCCATCGCGTTGGCCAATGACACACGTTACGGCCTGTCGGCGGGTCTGATCGGGGGGGAGCGCGCCGACTGGGATGACTTCCTGCTGCGTATTCGTGCTGGCATCGTCAACTGGAATCGTCAGACTACCGGCGCCTCCGGCGATGCGCCCTTCGGTGGCATCGGTGACAGTGGCAACCACCGTCCCAGCGCCTATTACGCAGCCGATTACGTCAGCTATCCAGTGGCCTCGATGGAGGCTGACAGCCTGGTGCTACCGGCGACGCTACCGGCAGGCATTCGACTGTAGCGTCTGGCTCGCGGGCGGCGCATGTCGATCGAATGAAGTGCGCCGCACCCTGTTTCCCCTATTTTCAGCATGACGCTGTTGCGTCGTGTCAGGAGTTGCTCATGTCCAGTTCACCCTCCGGCATTACGGACCATCGCGAGGTCAATTTCGACGGCCTGGTCGGCCCGACGCATAACTATGCCGGGCTCGCCCACGGTAATGTTGCTTCGATGCGCCACGGCGGCCTGGCCTCCAATCCGCGTGAAGCCGCGTTGCAGGGCCTCGACAAGATGAAGTCGCTGGCGGACTTGGGTTATGCACAGGGGGTTCTGCTGCCGCAGCAACGGCCGGATATCGGTGCACTGCGTGAGCTGGGCTTCAGTGGTAGCAATGCCGAGGTGCTCAAGGCCGCCAGTGAGCAGGCGCCACAGCTGTTGCGCGCGGTGTGCTCCGCTTCCAGCATGTGGACGGCGAATGCCGCCACCGTCACGCCTTCGCGAGACACGTCGGATGCCCGCGTGCACTTCACGCCAGCCAACCTGCAGTCGAGCTTTCACCGTTATCTGGAGCCCGCGACGACGGGGCGCATCCTCACGTCCATCTTCCGTGACGAGACGTACTTCGCGCATCATCCGGCACTGCCTGCCACGCCGGCGTTCTCCGATGAAGGCGCGGCCAATCACACGCGGCTGTGCGATGGGCATGGCGGGCCGGGCGTACATCTCTACGTCTATGGCCGTCAGGCCTTCGGTGGCGATGGCGTTGAGCCACAGCGGTATCCGGCCCGTCAGACGTTGGAAGCTAGCCAGGCGGTGGCACGTCAGCATGGCTTGAGTGCTGATCAGGTCGTATTCGCTCAGCAACATCCGGAGGCCATCGATGCCGGTGTCTTCCACAACGATGTCATCGCGGTGGGCAATGGGCCGGTATTGTTCTATCACGAGCTGGCCTTCCGCGATGAAGAAGCGGTGCTCGACGAGATTCGCGCCAAGCTGTCCACGCCACTGATCCCGATTCGTGTGCCGTTGGAAGCCGTCAGCCTTGAAGATGCCGTGTCATCCTATTTGTTCAATTCTCAGCTATTGTCCAACGACGATGGCAGCATGACGCTGGTGGTGCCGGGAGAATGCCAGGAGAACGAGGCGGTGTGGAACGCGCTACAGAACGCGATTCTGGCCGGCCCCAACCCAATCGGCGAAGTGCTGGTCAAGGACGTCAAGCAGAGCATGCGCAACGGCGGTGGCCCTGCTTGCCTGCGTCTGCGAGTGGTGCTGAGTGAGGCTGAACGCACCGCGCTGTCAGGCCGCGTTATCATGAATGACGGTCTGCATGGTGAGCTGGGGGAGTGGGTGAAGCGTCATTACCGTGACCATCTGACACCGGCCGACCTGGCAGACCCAAAGCTTGCAGAGGAAACGCTCACCGCACTGGACGAGCTGACGCGTCTGCTCAAGGTCGGCAATGTCTACGCCTTCCAGCAGTAGGCAAGCGGGCCATCGGCAAGTGAGCATTAGATAGACAAGCCGCAACAGGTACATGCCACAAGAACAGGTCCTGTCGGGAAACCGGCAGGGCCTGTGTCGTTTCAGCGCCTGAGTGACTGATCCACTTTGTTCAGGCCAGCTGTGGCTGCGAGGCACGCTTGGGCTCACGGCGCACCGGCCAGTGGACGAGTGCGGCCAGCACACCGAACACGGCACTGGTGATCCACAGCAGATCGTAGCTACCGGTCATCTGATAGACCACGCCGCCACCCCAGGCGCCGAGGAAGGCACCGACCTGATGCGCAGCCAGCACCATGCCGAACACGAAGGCCTGACGCTTCTGGCCAAAGTAGAGGCCGACGGCCTGGTTGGTCAGCGGTACGGTGGACAGCCACAACATGCCCATGATCGCCCCGAATGTGTACAGCAGGGTGCTGGTCGGCGGTAGCACCACCATCGCCATCACCAGGGCTGCGCGGCACAGATAGATCAGCATCAGCAGTTGCGGCGGATGGCGGCGACCGCCCCACGCCCCAAAAGCGATGGTGCCGGCGATATTGAGTGCCCCGATGATGGCCAGCGTGTTGCCCGCCACGTTCAGTGGCAGGCCACAGGCGACCACGAAATTGGGCAAGTGAGTGGCGATGAAGGCGACATGCACCCCGCAGACAAAGAAGCCGCCCGCCAAGGCCAGAAAGCGGCGATCTTGCCATAGCGGGCACGTGATCGTCGGTACCTCCTCGGGTATGTCATTCTCGACAGCAGGGCGTCGTAGCAGCGGCAATGCCAGCGGAATCAGCAACAGACAGCTGGCTGCCAATGCCAGTAGCGCGGTTTGCCAGTCGATCAATACCAGCAGCGGCGTGATCAATGAATAGATCAGCTGACCCATCGAGCCACCCGCCGAGGCGATGCCGAGTCCCAGCCTCGATGTGCCGGTGGCACGACGCGTGAGACCGCCGCCAGCACCAGCGGGAAGGTGGTGGCCCCGATGCCGATGCCTGCCAACACCCCGGCCCCGAGCATCCAGCTTAGCGTTGTCGGCCATAGCGCCGTCATCCCCATGCCAGCTGTGTAGCATAGGCTGCCGACCAGAAAGACACTCAGCGTGCCAAAGCGATCAGATAGCCTGCTGGCCAGTGGGGCAGTCAATCCGAAGACAAGATTCTGCACTGCCAGCGCCAGCGACAGGCTGCCCATGCCCCATTCCAGCGTCGTCGCCATCGGCGGTAAAAGAAATCCGAGTGCCTGCCGTGCGCCGGTATTGATGGCCAGTATCAGCGCCGCTAGCGCAATCGCCGCCTTCCAGTTCAGTTGCATGCCCATTCCCTGCTTGTCGTTGCTATTGTTTTGATTGTTCTTGTCGCTTTGGGTGCAAGTATGCGCATCACCGCAACCGTGCGGTATCAAAAAGCGATATACCTCGGAAGTCGGCTTGTGACCTGTTACGCGTTACGGCAGCCTGAAAGGCATATTAAGGGGTGCTCATATCTAAAAGCTTTAGGGCTTTCGGACCTGATCTGCCGTTATGGTGTCTTTGAGACCTGATTGATGTCCGGTCAAAGCTGGGCTGATAGCGGGCCGAGCTTTCGCTGCGCTGCACAGGAGATAGATAATGGCGGGCCGTTTTGGATTCGATCTGCGCAGCATGGAAATCTTTGTCGAGACGCTCGAGCGCGGCAGTCAAACGGCAGCAGCGGAGTACCTTGGTATCAAGCAGTCCTCCGTCAGTCAGGCGCTGGCGACGCTGGAAGAAGGCGTCGGTGCCTTGCTATTCGTGCGTAATCGGCGTCCGTTGGAGCCTACCGCTGCAGGGCGCTTCTTTCTCGATCGAGCGCACACCTTGCTAGAGGAGGCGCGCCGTACTCACAGTGAGTTGGCCAGTGGCAGCTTCAATCGCCTGCATCAGGTACGCCTCGCACTGGTCGATTCGCTGGCAAGTGCCGTCGGCAAGCCGATGCTGCAAGCCATCCGTCGTCACACTGCTGACTACACCCTCACCACTGGCCTGTCTCACATGCATGGCCATTCGCTGCTGACACGTCACGTCGACATCATCATCTCTGATGACCGCCTTGAAGATTACGACAGCCTCGAACGCCACGACATTCTCTGTGAACCCTTCGTGCTGGTGTTACCTCCGCACTGGGATTCACACACGCAGATCGACAGTCTTGCCACGCTGGCCCGCCAGTTGGATTTCGTCCGCTATACCCCGCAGGCGCTGATCGGTCAGGCCATCGAGCGCTATCTACGGCTGGTGGGTTGCGAGCTCCCACAGCGACTCGCGCTGGATAACACCTTTGCGGTGCTGCGCATGGTCGCCGATGGTGCTGGCTGGACCATTACCACTCCCTTGTGTCTGCATCAGGCAGGCATCCGGCATCTTGGGCTCACGGTGCTGCCATTACCGACTGTCGCCACAGTGCCCGGCATCATGCAGCGCCATCTCAGTCTGGTGGCACGGCGAGACGAGCTGGGGGATCTGCCGCGGCAACTCGCTGAAGAAGCGCGTGAGGTGCTACGCCGTGACTACCTGGCGCTGATCGCGCGCGAGCTACCTTGGCTGATGGAACACATCGTCATTCGCTCGCCATCGCTTGCAGGTGCATCAACAGTGCCGATGGCTCATTGAGGGCAGATATTGCACCGACATGGCTCACTATCGGTTTTACCTATACTGATGGCTGCCGTATCCGTGATGCATGCTGGCGCCATCTGGATTCCCTGCGCATATTCGTAATGGCTGATCTCATCAGCCACGCGAGGCGACATGCAGACAATGATGCGCCGACAGGATGATCCAATAACAACAAGATGATCACCGGAGGCCAGCAATGGCGAGTGCCAAGACGGGGACTGCCGCTGTCGAGTACGACAGTGTCGGCAATGACTATCTCGAACGACGCAAGTTGAAGAAGGGCGTGGCTGGCTGGGTATTGTTGGCGAGCTTGGCGTGTCCTATGTGATTTCCGGCGACTATGCCGGATGGAATTTCGGACTGGCGGCTGGCGGGTTTGGCGGCATGTTGATCGCCACCTGCCTGATGGGCTTGATGTACACCTGCATGGTGCTGTCGCTGGCGGAAATGTCCTCCTCGATGCCCTCGGCAGGCGGGGGGTACAGCTTCGCGCGGCGCGCCATGGGTCCGTGGGGCGGTTATCTGACCGGCGCGGCCATCCTGTTGGAATATGCGATTGCGCCCGCTGCCATTGCCGTCTTCATCGGTGGTTATGTCAATGAACTGGTCGGGCTGGATGGGCCCTGGGTCTACGCCGCCTTCTACGCCATCTTCGTCGGTATCCATCTGTGGGGAGCCGGTGAGGCGCTCAAGATCATGATGTGCATCACGGCGCTGGCCGTGGTGGCGATCATCGTCTTCATCGTCGGCCTGATTCCACACTTCTCCGCGGATCGTCTATTCGATATTGCCGTCAGCAGCGATGCTGCGGGTGCCTCGACCTTCCTGCCGGAAGGCTACCTGGGGATCTGGAGCGCGCTGCCATTCGCCATGTGGCTGTTTCTGGCCGTGGAAGGCGTGCCGCTGGCCGCCGAAGAGGCAGATGACCCGGCGCGTGACATGCCGCGTGGCATCATCACCGCGATGGTCATCCTGCTTATCTTCGCCGCCTGTGTATTGCTGCTGGCCCCCGGTGCTGCCGGCGCCGAGGCCATGAAAGACCACGCGGCACCGTTGGTGGGCGCGCTGCAGGCCGTTTACGGTGAGTCTTCCTGGGCGGCTGGCTTCGTCAACCTGGTCGGTCTGGCTGGCCTCATCGCCTCATTCTTCTCGATCATCTACGGCTACTCACGGCAGGTCTTCGCGTTGTCACGCGCCGGCTATCTGCCGCGCAGTCTCTCGGTGACCAATTCGCGCAAGGTGCCGTTCATGGCACTCATCGTGCCCGGCATCATCGGCTTCTTGCTGTCGCTGACCGGCGAGGGTGACCTGATGATCACCATGGCGGTCTTCGGTGCCACGCTTTCCTACGCCTTGATGACGCTCTCCCACATTCTGCTGCGCCGCCGCGAGCCTGACCTCGAACGCCCTTATCGCACGCCGGGCGGTACGCTGACCTCCGGTATCGCCTTTGTACTCGCCATTGTCGCCTTCCTTTCGACCTTTGTGGTCAGCCTGGAAGCGGCACTGTGGTCTGGTGTGTTTTACCTCGCGATGATTGCCTGGTTCGGCCTTTACAGCCGTCATCATCTGGTCGCACAGGCACCCGAAGAAGAGTTTGAGGCCATTGCCCGCGCCGAGCGCGAGCTGGGCTGACGGTGAATCGTGCCGACGGACAGGCGCGATGACATATCAACAACAATATCAATACCTTCAGGAAGATGACTCATGAATGCGATGCAGCAGGCACCCGGTAAACACAAGACCAAAACCCTCAAGGCACGCGACGTAAAGAGCATCAAGGATGCACGGCGTATCGTCGAGCAACGTGGTCTGAGTCACGTCAAGGTCGGCATGTTCGACATCGACGGTGTAATGCTTGGCAAGTACATGCACAAGGACAAGTTCCTGTCCTCTCTCGAAGACGGCTTTGCCTTCTGCGATGTCGTGTTGGGCTGGGATAGCAAGGATGAGCTCTACGACAACACCAAGTTCACCGGTTGGCACACCGGCTATCCTGATGCACCGTTGCGCATTCTGCCGCATACCTGCCGTGATGTGCCGTGTGAAGGCGACATGCTGTTGTTTCTGTCGGAATTTGAGGGCAAGGCCGCCGAAATCTGTCCACGACGCCTGCTTGATCGCGTACTGACTGCTGGCGAGGAGATGGGCTACAAGGCCTTCGGGGCACTGGAATATGAGTTCTTCGTCTTCAAGGAAACGCCAGAATCCGTGCGCGAGAAGGGGTATCGCAATCTCAAGCCGCTGACACCCGACATGATGGGCTATTCGATGCTGCGCTCTAGCGTGCACAGCGAGCTGTATCACGAGCTGATGGAGCTGTCCGAGGCAATGGATTTCCCCATCGAAGGGCTGCATACCGAGACGGGGCCTGGTGTGCTGGAAGCTGCCATTGGCGTGGACGATGCGCGTAGTGCCGGCGACAAGGGCGCACTGTTCAAGACCTTCACCAAAGTCTGGGCGCAGCGACGCGGGCTGATGGCTACCTTCATGGCCAAGTGGTCGCCGGATTACCCGGGCCAGAGCGGCCATATTCATCTATCGCTGCGCAATCTGGATGACGATACCTCCGCCTTCTTCGAGGCCGATGCCCCGCATAGCATGAGCGCCGTTCAGCGTCACTTCGTGGCCGGTCAGCAGAAGCTGATGCCTGAGTTTCTGGCCATGTTTGCACCCACCATCAACAGCTATACCCGCTTGATTCCGGGCTTCTGGGCGCCGACTGAAGCTACCTGGGGTGTTGAGAACCGCACCTGTGCGCTGCGCGTGATTCCCGGCGGCGACAAGAGTCAGCGGGTCGAATATCGCCTTGGTAGTGCCGATGCCAACCCTTATCTGGCATTGGCCGCCGCCGTCGCGGCGGGTCTCTATGGCATCCGCTACAAGCTTGAGCTTGAGGGCGAAGTCACCGGCAACGCCTACGAGATAGATCATCCGGAAAGTGCTGCACTGCCGCGCACCCTGTGGGACGCCGCCCAGCGCTTCAAGGCCTCTGATGCGGCGCGTGAGATGTTCGGCGATGCGTTCGTTGAGCACTTCGCCGCCACCCGTGAATGGGAAGAGCGCGAGTTCCGCAAGCACATCACCGACTGGGAGATGGACCGGTACTTCGAGATCATCTAGCGGTCTGTCTCATTCAATAGTCATTTTCGGTAAGCAGTTCTGGTATGCGGTGTTTCCCCTTCAGTGATCAACAGAGAGAGTGGCCATGAGTCTTCAGCAGACCCTTTCGCCGGTAGACGGCAGTGTCTACGTCAGCCGTGAGTTGGCGAGTCCGGCCAGTATTGAGGAGGCCGTGATGCAGAGTCGTGAGGCGCAGGTGGCCTGGAAGGCCACGCCGTTGAATGAGCGTGCGGCGCTGTGCTTGAAGATGGTCGAGGCATTCGTGGCGCGTCGTGATGAGCTGGCCAGCGAGCTGACCTGGCAGATGGGCCGCCCGATCAGCCAGGCCGCTGGCGAGATTGGCGGCTTCGAGGAGCGTGCCCGCACCATGATCGCGTTGGCTGAGTCGGCGCTTGCGCCACTGACGCTTGCCGACAAGCCCGGCTTTACCCGCTATATCACGCGTGAACCGCTGGGTACCGCGTTGATCATCGCGCCGTGGAATTTCCCTTACATGACGGCAGTGAATGCCATCGTGCCTGCACTGATGGCCGGTAACTGCGTGCTGCTCAAGCACTCGGCTCAGACTCCGCTATGTGCCGAGCGCATTCAGCAAGCCTGCGATGCTGCCGGTCTGCCCGCTGGCGTCTTCCAGCATCTTCACCTGTCACATGCCGATACCGAGGCGCTGATCGCTGACAAGCGTATCGACTATGTGTCTTTTACCGGCTCGGTGGCGGGCGGGGCAATGGTGGAGCGCTCTGCGGCGGGTCGCTTCATCCCGACTGGACTGGAGCTGGGCGGCAAGGACCCCGCCTATATTCGCGCCGATGTGGATATCGACGCTGCCGTAGACGGCGTGATGGATGGCGCGATGTTCAACTCCGGCCAGAGCTGCTGTGGCATCGAGCGTATTTATGTCGCGCGCGACATCCACGCCGCCTTCGTCGAGCGAGCGGTGGCTTGGGTCCGTCAGCTGCGGCTGGGAGACCCCACCGATCCCGCCACCACGCTTGGGCCGCTGTCGCGTGCCAGCGGTGCAGATTTCGTGCGCGGGCAGATTGAAGACGCTGTCGCACAGGGCGCGCGTGCGCTGATAGACCCCGCCGACTATCCCCTGTCACGCCCCGGCAGTGCCTATCTGGCACCTCAGGTGCTGGTGGACGTCACTCACGACATGGCCGTGATGCGCGAGGAAAGCTTCGGGCCTGTGGTCGGCATCATGGCAGTGGACTCCGACGAGGAAGCCATACGCCTGATGAATGACAGTAACTTCGGGCTGACCGCTGCGGTCTTCACGCGCGATCTCGAGGCAGGGCAGCGTATCGCCGAGCAACTTGATGCCGGCACCGTGTTTACCAATCGCTGCGACTATCTGGATCCGGAGCTTGCCTGGACCGGCGTCAAGGATTCCGGGCGGGGATGCTCGCTGTCACGCCTGGGTTATGACGTCCTCACGCGCCCGAAATCCTTCCACCTGAAACACGCCTGATCCAGCACTCTGGACGCAGCATCTACAACAATACGAGAGCCTGAACATGGATCATTACACCACTCAATGGAATTATCCCGCGGCCATCCGTACCGGCGTCGGTCGTATCGATGAGCTGGCTGAGGCCTGTCAGTCATTGGGCATGAAGGCGCCGCTGTTGATCACTGATCCCGGGCTTGCCGCGTTACCGATGGTGGAGGCTGCACTGACGAGCTGTCGCGCCGCTGGACTGCGCGTGGCGTGCTTCTCTGGCATCAAGGCCAACCCGAACGGCGCCAACGTAAGCGACGGGTGTGATGCCTTTCGCGCCGGTGACCATGATGGTGTGATCGCCTTCGGGGGCGGCTCTGCGTTGGACGCCGCCAAGGCCGTCGCGCTGATGGCCAATCAGCGCAAGGACCTGTCGCTGTGGGCGCTGGAAGATGTCGGTGACAACTGGCGCAACGCAGACCCTGCCGGCATCGTGCCGGTGGTGGCGGTGCCCACGACGGCGGGCACGGGGTCTGAAGTTGGGCGCGCCTCCGTCATCACCGACAGCGAGGCCGAGGTCAAGCGCATCATCTTCCATCCCGGCATGGTGCCGCAGAGCGTGATTCTGGACCCGGCACTAACCGTGGGTTTGCCCGCGAGCGTGACGGCGGCCACTGGCATGGATGCGCTCTCGCACAACCTCGAAGCCTGGTGTTCTCCGCTCTATCATCCGATGGCTGAAGGCATTGCCGCGGAAGGCATTCGTCTGGTGCGTGACTTCCTGCCGCGCGCCGTCGCTGATGGTCAGGATCTTGAAGCACGCCAGCAGATGTTGACGGCCTCGATGATGGGCGCGACTGCCTTCCAGCGTGGGTTGGGCGGCATGCATGCGCTGGCCCATCCGCTGGGTGCGTTGTATGACGCGCATCACGGCATGCTCAATGCCATCCTGATGCCCTACGTCTTGCGCGCCAATGCCTCGGCGATCGGAGAGCAGTCGGTGCGTCTGACGCGTTATCTAGGCCTTGCTCAGCCGGGTACCTCGACGCTCATCGACTGGGTGCTGGACCTGCGTGAATCGCTGGGTATTCCGCATACCTTGAGTGCGCTGAACATCGATACCGCTCAGGCAGAACGCGTGGCGCGCATGGCCGCTGAAGACCCGTCCGGTGGCACCAATCCGATTCCTTATGGCGCAGCTGATTATCAGCGTATCTTCGTCGCCGCGGTGGAAGGGCGCTTGTAATGCGCGTTCCAGACCGTTGTCTGAATATCTGTCATGGAGGTGTCGATGCATATTGGCTTGTTGCAATGCGATGACGTGAACCCGGTATTGATCGAGCGTCACGGCAACTATCCAGCCATGTTCGAGACGCTGCTCAAGCGAGTGGATCCGTCGATTCGCCTCAGTGTGTGGCGTTGTCTGGAGGGTGAGTTGCCGGATGATGTTGCCGCCTGTGATGGCTGGCTGACCACCGGGTCGCAGTTCGGGGTCAATGATGGCCTCGACTGGGTTGAGGGATTATGTGGATTCGTACGGCAGGTGCATGCGGCGCAGAGACCACTGGTGGGGATCTGCTTTGGACACCAGCTGATTGCCAAGGCGCTGGGCGGCCGCGTGGAGCAGCATGCGCGTGGCTGGGGGGTTGGCTTGTCGTTCAATCGCGTACGTGAGCAGCGCCCGTGGATGCAGCCGCCGCAGCCGGGTCTGGATCTGGTCGTCAGCCATCAGGATCAGGTGGCAGAGCTGCCCGAGGCGCCCAGGTACTCGCCGACAGCAGCTTCTGTGCCTATTACCTGCTGGAAGTCGGCAGTTGTCTGGGCGTGCAGGGGCATCCTGAATTCAGTCCCGGCTACTCACGTGATCTGATGCAGCTGCGCCGTGAGCGTATCGGTGAACACCGCGTACGCGAGGGAGAAGCCTCGTTGAGTGTCGAGCCAGACAGCGTGGTGATGACGCATTGGCTGCTGGCTTTCATGCACTATTGGCTGGACAGAACTTCTAGCGCTTGATTCTGGGGCCAGAAACGGCTGGACGAGGTGTCTGACCTACTGACAGTCTCGACGGTAAGCGGGATATTGCCTCGATTTACCGTGTTTTTTTACGCAGTTTCTTGTACGACTTCTACATGTTCGTTCGCCTCAGCCGCTATACTGTGAGGCCTGAGACGCAAGACGCCATCTCGCGGAACAGCGAGGTGGCGTCTTGCGTTGAGTATTCTGCTCGGCAGGCACCACACTGTTGCCTGTCACGCATCCCTACCGGCAGTCGAGGGTCTGTAGAATCCTGCTGCCGAAGGTGTTGCCTGAATGAATGGACATGCTGTGCGTTGTCGGTTTCCTGACACCGGATGCTCAGCAGCTCGATAGTCTCGATACGCGCTTTGATGCCTGCATGCTCGCTGATGCCATGATCGAGATATGACCGTTTTGCTTCCCATGTCTGCCCGGGTACATCTCTGACTGCGAAAAGTCGCGCGGACGATGTGGCTGCCTGATTTCACGTTTTTGTTTCATGCTCCTGAGGAGAAGCCCCTTGGCCAACTTCACTCTGAACGGCAAGTCCGTCAGTCTCGAGGTCGATCCGCAAACCCCTTTGCTGTGGGTGCTGCGCGAGCATCTCGGCCTGACCGGTACCAAGTTCGGTTGCGGCATCGCCCAGTGTGGCGCCTGTACCGTCCACCTGAACGGCACGGCAGCACGTACCTGTGTATTGCCAGTGCTGGCGGCCGAAGGCGGTGACATCGTCACCATCGAGGGGCTGGCCGAGAATGATGATCACCCGCTGCAACAGGCCTGGGTCGAAGAGCAGGTGCCGCAGTGCGGTTACTGCCAATCGGGCCAGATCATGCAGGCGGCCAATTTCCTCAAGCACACCCCGAACCCGACTGACGAGCAGATCACTGCCGCCATGGCCGGTAACCTCTGCCGCTGCATGGCTTACGTACGCATTCATCGTGCCGTGAAGCGTGCAGCTGACATGGTGGGCCAGCAGGCAGAGGCGACTGCTCAGATGAGTGGTCAGCAGACTGAAGCCAGCGCCGCGACTGCCGGTGTCGGCAGTTTTGATCCAGGTGCTGGTGTTTCTGTCGCTCGCACCGCCACCGAGGAGTCTTCTCATGGCAAGGTTTGAAGATCATCTGGCAGCCCAGCAGCGTGCCAACACTGACGAAAAGAGCGGCATTTCTCGCCGTGGTTTTCTGATCGGTAGCGTGGCGGGGTCTGCCATGCTTGCCTTTGGTGTGTCAGGCGCATCGTTGGCCGCCGCGACCAGCAACAAGGCGTCGGCAAGCGAGACGCTTTCCGACGGCGCCTTCGAGCCGACCATGTGGTATGCCATCGGCACTGACGGCACCATCACCATCCATATCACCAAGGCCGAGATGGGCCAGCACGTCGCCACCAGCCTGGCGCGTCTGGTGATCGAGGAACTCGAGGCCGATCTGGCCTCCGTCGAGATCGTCTACGTCGACAGCGATCCCAAGTGGGGCTACATGATCACCGGCGGCAGCTGGTCGGTGAATCACAGCTACCAGCCGCTGTCGCAGGCGGGGGCTGCCGGGCGTATCGCGTTGATCGAAGCGGGCGCCAGACAGATGGGCGTGTCCGTCGAGAGCTGCAAGGCGCGTCAGGGACGCGTCATCAGCGGTGAGCAGTCGCTGGGCTATGGCGAGATCGTCGCCGCGGGCCTTGAGCGCAGCTTCACGGAAGATGAGCTTGCGGCCATCGAGCTCAAGCCGGCCTCCGAGCGCCGCGTGCTCGGCACCAAGGGCAATGCGCTGGATGTGCCGCCCAAGACCAATGGTCAGGCGGTCTACGGCATCGATTACACCCTGCCTGCCGAGGTGGAAGCCCGTGTCGGCAAGACGCTGCATGCGCGCCCGGTGCTGCCGCCGAGTCGCTTCGGCTGCAAGGTCACGGCCGTGGATGACAGCGAGGCCAGCAAGGTCATCGGCTACCGCCAGACCATCGAGCTCAAGGATCCGTCCGGCATGTGTCAGGGGTGGTTGGCGGTCATCGCCGACAACTTCTCGGCGGCCATGCGTGCCACCGACCTGCTCAAGGTGGAATGGAGCAAGGGCGACAGCTATCACATCGATGAGGCAGCAATCCAGGCAGAAGGCCAGCGACTGGTCAGCACCCCGAGTCGTGACAATGGCTCGCTGATGGTGGATCAGGGTGACCCTTCCGCGCTGATCGAAGGTGCGGCGACCACGGTGGAGTCCACCTTCACCACCTCAAGCGTCCTGCACTTCACTCTGGAGCCGGCCAATGCACTGGCCTATGAGGAGGAGGGGCAGTGGCATGTCCACTGCGGCAACCAGCAGCAGTCATTGCTGATTCCCCTCGTCGCCAAGGCGCTGGAAGTCGAGGATGGCAAGATCACTCACCACCAGCTGTATCTGGGCGGTGGCTTCGGTCGTCGTCTCCACGGTGACTACGCCGTGCCGGCGGCACTGGCGGCCAAGGCGCTGGGGCGTCCGGTCAAGATGATCTTCACGCGCCCGGACGATAGCCGTTTCGATTGCGTGCGCTCGCCCTCAGTGCAGCGTGTGCGTTCCGGTCTGGATGCCGATGGCCGTGTCGTGGCCTCCGAGCACGCTGCTGCGGCAGGCTGGCCGACTGCCGCGTTGATGCCGAGCTTCCTCGCCGAAGCCGTGGAAGGCGGTGGCAAGCTGGATTCCTTCTCCATCAGTGGCGCGGATCACTGGTACAACGTGGGCACCCAGCGTGTCTGGGCGCAGCAGAACAAGACCGCTCATGAGGCCTTCGTGCCGGGGTATCTGCGCTCCGTCGCACCAGGCTGGACGCTATGGGCGGTCGAGCAGCACATCGATGAGCTGGCACTGGCGGCCAAGCAGGATCCCGCTGAATTCCGCCTCTCGCTGCTGGACGCCGAAGGCCGCAACGCAGGCAAGTCGCCGGTCAGCACGGGCGGTGCCGAGCGTCTGCGCACTGTTCTCAAGCGCGTGATGGAAAAATCAGGCTGGAGCGAGCGTGACAGCCTACCGGAAGATACCGGCATGGGCGTGGCGCTGAGCTTCGGTCAGGAACGCAGCATGCCGACCTGGGTCGCTTGCGTGGCACGGGTCAAGGTCGATCGCGCCACTGGCGAGGTCAAGATCGAGAAGCTGACCAGTGTCGTCGATGCCGGTACGCTGGCGCATCCTGATGGCGCCATGGCACAGCTGGAAGGCTCGCTGTTGTGGGGCGTTTCGATGGCGTTGCATGAAGGCACCGAATATCGTGATGGCGGCCCCGTGGCCCAGAATCTGGGTGCCTACCAGCCGTTGCGCATGCACCAGGTGCCGAAGATGGATCTTGAATTCATCGACAGCACCGAGATGCCGGTCGGTCTCGGTGAGCCGGGCACCACCGTGGTGGCACCGGCACTCGCCAATGCCATCCAGCATGCGGTTGGCGTACGTCTGCGTGATCTTCCGATGCGGCCTGCCAAGTTGAAGGCGGCGCTTACTGAGATCTAATCGCGTCTGATGCCCACAATGGCATAGCCCGCCACTCCGAGACACTTGGGCTGGCGGGTTTTCTGTCTTTTGAGACGGGGTATTCTTCTGATATGAGAGATTCCCGATGCAACATCTTGATCTTGAAGTGATCTGTCAGGCGATTGACTGGTTGGAAAAGCCTGTTTCAGGCGCTTTCGATGAGCCAGTCTGGTTGTGCACGGTACTCTCGACGTTTGGTTCTTCGCCACGTGAGCCGGGGGCTTGGCTCGTGGCGCGAAGTGACGGTCTACACCGTGGTTCGTTGTCCGGTGGCTGTGTCGAGGACGACTTTCTGGTGCGTCTCATGGCCGGTGAATTCACCACGGCAGCGCAAGTCATCCGCTATGGCGAGGGTGGTCATCAGGGGGCGGGTATCGAGCTGCCGTGTGGTGGGCTACTGGAGGTGCTGATCGAGCGCTTCACGTCATGTGACGAAGACATCATGCATCTCAAAGCGCTGCGTGCAGCACTTGAAGGTCGCTCGCCGCGCCTGCGCCATATCACGCTGGGTGAAGCGTCGCGACGCGTGCTGGAAGAGGATAGCGGGCTGGGTGAGCGGGTAGAGCGTCAGACCGACAGTGATGGCAAGACGACGGGCTATCAGCTACGCGTCGGGCCGGTGGCGCGTCTCTTGCTGGCGGGTCTGTCGCCAGTGGCGGAAGCCTGTGCCGCCTTTGCCGTCAGCCTCGGTTTCGAGGTCATCATCTGCGAGCCGCGTGAGGAAATGCTGGCGAGCTGGGATGCACGCAACACGCCGATTGCCGGTGTCACTCTGCGCCGCGAGCTACCCTCGCGCTTCATTGCGGCGGGGGGCTGCCATGCCGCGACAGCAGTGGTGGCATTGACGCATGATCCGCGTATCGATGATCTGGCGATGATCGAGGCGGTACGCCAGCCAGCCTTCTACATTGGCGTGATGGGCTCGCAGCGTACCTCGCAGGCACGTGCGGGACGCCTGTCGCGCAGTGGCGGACTCAGCGATGAAGAGATCGGTCGTATCGTGATGCCAATCGGACTTAACCTGGGGAGCAAGACACCGGCCGAGATCGCGCTGGCGGTGATGGCCGATATCGTGCGCATACGCCGTGGCCGTGAGCGTCACGCGCTGTGAGTGATGCACGAGAGACTCAGGCGACAGCGCTGATTCTAGTGATGGCGGCCGGTCAGAGCCGGCGTTTCGGCAGTGACAAGCGCCTCGCGCGCTTGCCGCGTGGCTCGGACTCAAGCGATACGAGCCTGCTCGCGGCGACGCTGGCGCGCGTCATGTCTCTCGAGATGCCGTGGCGATTGGTACTGCGCGAAGACGATGATGTGAAGGCATTGTTGGGAGAGCGCTTTGCCCGTACTCATGGGTCGAGCATCTGGCGTGCGCCACATGCTGCACTGGGATTGGGCGCAAGTTTGGGAGATGCCTTTCGGCAGTTGGCAGAAAATGACTCACTGGAGCATATACAATCGGCAACGGTATGGCTGGCGGATATGCCGGCGGTGGCGGTAACGACGGTACAGACATTGCGGGCTCACGCGAGTGAAGAGTGCATCGTGCGACCGGTATTTGAGGGTGCTCCTGGCCATCCGGTAGTGTTCGGGCGGCGCTTCTGGCCTGAACTGGCCATGCTTGAATGTGGAGATGGGGCGCGAGAGGTGATTGCCTGTCACCGTGACTGCCTGCATGAGGTGGCTGTCTGTGATGCCGGCATTCATCGTGACGTCGATACGCCCGCAATGCTGGCGGGGCTTTACGAATAGCGACCGCACGCATGTCTTCAATGTGAGTGCCTTGATGCGAGCACTCTCAACAAAAAATGCCCTGTCACTTCATCGTGACAGGGCATTTTTCGTCTAGCGTCGAACATGGCGAGTCATCAGCGACAGATGACCTATATCGTGCGCACATCCAGCAACTGGATACGTTGAATGCGTGGTTCGCCCCAGCTCAGGTCGAGCACCCATTCGGCATCGAAGTGCGTGTGCAACAGGCTGCCATCACGCAGTACGGCACGATGCTCACCGCCCATGCGTAGCGTCGCGCAGTTCAGACTATCGCGCTGCGCTCGCACCCATCCCAGGCCGTGACTGTTGACCAGCAGGTCGCCACGACGCTGTTCCCAGTTGGCCAGGAAGTCGCTGCTGGACAGTGATTCGTCCAGCAGCTGAATGCAGGCGTCATCACTGAGTAGTTCAGCCAGTTCCACGGAGGGCGCCAGGCGATTGAGCAGGGAGAACCAGCGATGAGCGAAGTTCTCAAGTTCAGCCTCAAGGGCCAGATCGTTGAAGGCATCGGCGTACATGGCACCTGCTCCCGAGTGTTGGGGAAAGAATGATTGGCATTATGCCGAGTGCCAGTCACGAGAAATATCCCGTGACTGGCATGGCAGTGTTGCCAGTGGGGAGTCAATGTCAGAGCACCTGTTGCTCCGATGACGCCCGCGTCTGAAGGCAATGATCTGCTACTTAGTCATCACCTTGGTGTCGGTCGTGACTTCATCGTCAATATTGCCCTGACTCTCTGTACGCTTCTCGACCATCTTTCGGATGCCGACATAGAACAGTGGCGTCAACAACAGTCCGAAGAAAGTGACGCCGATCATGCCGGAGAATACCGCCACACCCATTGCTTGACGCATTTCACTGCCTGCGCCAGAGGCGAGTACCAGCGGAATCACACCGGCGGTAAAGGCGACCGAGGTCATCAGGATGGGGCGTAGGCGCAGACGACATGCTGTCAGTACGGCATCCAGGCGACTCTGACCTTCATGCTGCTGCTCACGGGCGAACTCGACCAGCAGGATGGCGTTCTTGCAGGCCAATGCTACCAGCACAATCAATCCGATCCGCGTGAAGATATTGTTGTCGCCCCCCGTCAGCCAGACGCCTGCGAGTGCTGATAGCAACGTCATCGGCACGATCAGGATGATTGCCAGCGGCAAAGACCAGCTTTCGTACTGCGCCGCCAGTACCAGGAATACCAGTAGCACCACCAGCGGGAAGATATAGATCATGGTATTGCCGGCCAACACCTGCTGGTAGGTCACTTCTGTCCATTCGTAGCCGATGCCCTGTGGCAGGTTACTGGCCAGCACCTTCTCCATCGCGGTCTTGGCCTGATCGGTCGAGATGCCCGGTGCCGGTGAGCCATTGATGTCCGCACTGATATAGGTGTTGTAGTGCATCACGCGGTCCGGCCCGGTGGTCGGCGTCACCTTGACGAAACTACCCAACGGGATCATGCGACCGTTTTCACTACGTACCTTGAGATTGCGGATATCGTCCGGGTCGAGGCGAGCGGTCGGCTCGGCCTGAGCACGCACCTGATAGGTTCGCCCGAAGCGGTTGAAATCATTCACGTACAGCGAACCCATGTAGACCTGCAGCGTCTCGAAGGCGCGTTCCAATGGGATGCCCATGATCATCGCCTGCTCGCGGTCGATATCAATGTCGAACTGCGGCACCTGGATACGGAAGCTGGAGTAGACGCTACTCAGGCTCGGGTCGGCGTTGCCTTTGGCAGTAATGGTCTGCACGGCACCAAACAGCGCTTCGAAGCCCTTGTTGCCACGGTCTTCCAGCTGCAGCTTGAAGCCACCGGTGGTACCTAGCCCCAGAATCGGCGGCGGTGGGAACACGGCCACGAAAGCTTCATCGATGCCCGAGAACTTGCGGTTCAGCTCGGCGGCGATGGCCTGTGCTGAAAGCTCCGGTGATTGGCGGTCTTCGAAGCTGTCCAGTGGCGTGAAGACAATGCCCGAGTTGGACGTGTTGACGAAGCCGTTCACCGATAGGCCCGGGAAGGCGACAGTGTGTGCGACGCCTGGTGTTTCCAGTGCCAGTTTCTGCATCTCGTCGACGACTTCACTGGTGCGGTCGAGGCTGGCGGCGTCCGGTAATTGGGCCATGGCAACCAGATATTGCTTGTCTTGCCCCGGAATGAAGCCGCCAGGCACGCTATCGAACAGCTTGCCGGTCGCGCCGAGCAGCACGACGTAGAGCAGGCCAACCACGAGGCCGAAGCGCAGCAGTTTCTTGATCAGACCAGTGTAGCCGTTGGACATGGCATTGAAGGCACGGTTGAACGGAGCAAACAGCCAGCGCCCGAACAGGCCATCGATGGCGCGCGTCAACCAGTCAGGTTTGCTGCCGTGCGGCTTGAGCAACAGGGCGGCCAGTGCCGGTGACAGCGTCAGTGAGTTGAAGGCCGAGATGATCGTCGAGATGGTGATGGTCAGTGCGAACTGCTTGTAGAACTGGCCGCTAAGGCCGCTGATGAAGGCGGTCGGCACGAACACCGCCGTCAACACCAGGGCGATGGCGATGATCGGGCCGGTCACCTCGCGCATGGCGATCTGGGTCGCCTCGATGGGGGCATGGCCCAACTCGATGTTTCGCTCGACGTTCTCGACCACCACGATGGCATCATCGACCACGATGCCGATGGCCAATACCAACCCGAACAGTGACAGGGTGTTGATGGACACGCCCATCAGCTGCATGACTGCAAAGGTCCCGATCAGCGAGACCGGTACGGCGATCAGCGGGATGATCGAGGCACGCCAGGTCTGCAGGAACAGAATCACCACGATCACGACCAGCAGAATGGCCTCAAACAGCGTATCGATGACCGCCTCGATGGAGCCACGCACGAACACGGTCGGATCATAGACGATGTCGTAGCTGACGCCTTCGGGGAAGTTCTCGGACAGCTCACTCATGCGGGCGCGTACGGAATCGGATAACGCGATGGCGTTGGAGCCGGGGCGCTGGAATATCGGCAAGGCGACAGCATCCTTGCCATCGAGCTGAGCACGCAGCGAGTAGCTATCAGCCCCGAGTTCGACACGTGCCACGTCGCCGAGGCGGGTGATGCGGCCATTATCATCGACGCGGATGACGATATCCTGGAACTCATCGACGCTTTCCAGACGACCACGCACATTGAGCAGACGCTGGAACTGGTTGGCATTCGGAGAAGGCTGCGCACCGAGTGAACCGGCGGCGACCTGCTGGTTCTGGGCGCGTAGCGAGCTGATTACGTCACCGGCAGACAGGCCGCGAGCGGCGACGGCGTCAGGGTCCAGCCACACGCGCATGGCGTATTCGCCAGCACCGAACAGGCGGGCATCGCCGACACCATCGAGACGGGCGAGATTGTCCTTGATGTTGAGACGCGCGTAGTTGGAGAGCCACAGCTGGTCATAGCGACCATCCGGCGATGTCAGGTGAACCACCATCGTCAGATTGGGTGAGGCCTTCTCGGTGGTGATGCCGAGCTGCTGAACTTCCTGAGGCAGGCGAGGCGTGGCACGTGCCACACGGTTTTGCACCTGTACCTGTGCCTTATCGAGATCGGTGCCCAGCGCGAAGGTCACGGTCAACGTCAGATTGCCGTCGGCGGTCGCCTGGGAGTCCATGTACAGCATGCTCTCGACGCCGGTAATTTCCTGCTCCAATGGCGTAGCCACGGTGCTACCGATGACTTCCGGGTTGGCACCCGGATAGTTGGCGCGCACCACTACGGTCGGTGGTACGACTTCGGGATACTCGGAGATCGGCAGCTGAAACAGCGACAGCATTCCCGAGATCACGATCAGAATTGACAGTACCGCGGCAAAGACCGGCCGCTTGATGAAAAAGCTGGAGATGTTCACGTACGGCCTCCAGCAGCTTGGCGGTCAGCCTCGGCCAGTGGAGCAGCGTCCTGATCGTTGCTCTGGCTGATTTTATTTGTTTCGCTCATCTTGAGGCGTGAAATACGCTCAGCGAGTGCCTTGAGCTCACCGTCATCTTGCATCTCGACGAGCTTGGGTGTGATCGGCATGCCCGGGCCTGCCTTGGCAGGGCCGCTCGCCAATACACGATCGCCCGCCGCTAGTCCCCCAATGACCGCACGCAGTGGGCCAAAGCGTGGGCCAGTGGTGATGCCACGGTAGGTCAAGGTGTTGTCCTCGCCCACCACCAGCACGAATTCGCGATCCAGGTCAGTCCCGATGGCACGTTCTGGAATCAGCACCGCCTCATGAATTTCAGGTGAGGCGATGCGCAGACGGGCAAAGGCCCCCGGTCGTAGCGCAGGGCTATCGGCATTGAAGGTTGCCCCGACACGCAGGGTGCCGGTGTCGATATCCACGCTGTTGTCGATGAAGTCGAGCTCACCGCGAAAGGGGAAGTCATCCTGACCGGCCAGCTGCAGTTCTACCGGCAGATGATCACCGGCAGCAACGTCGGCGAAGTCACGATTCCAGGTCAGCTCGCTGATGTCGACATAGGCATCCAGCTGGCGAGTTTCTACCAGCGTGGTCAATATGCTCTGCCCAGCTTCGACGATATTGCCGCGCGTGATGCGCGCATCTGACAGGCGGCCGTCGATGGGAGCACGAATCAGCGCGTAATCAAGATCCAGGCGTGCGCGGGCCAGTTGAGCCTGAGCTGCCTTGAGTTGGGCGCTGAGGCCAGCGGCATTGGAGCTGCGGGAGTCGGCTTCTTCGCGAGAGATCAGGTTGCGCTTGACCAGGCTGGCGGCGCGACCGGATTCACTGCGCGCGTTGGTCAGCAGCGCCTGGCCACGTGCGACCTCGGCTTCAAGACGCTTGACCTCGGCCTCGAAAGGACGTTTGTCGAGACGTACCAAGGGTGTGCCAGCAGTGACCTGACTGCCTTCAGTGAACAGCACTTCTTCCACTTCACCGCTGACACGCGGGCGCAGCTGAACACGCTGGGGTGATTCCAGGCGCGTGGTGTAGGTGTGCCAGGCCGCGACGGACTGTGCCTTGGCAGCGACCACTTCCATGGGCGGCGGAGTTTGTTGAGCGCTAGCCGCTTCTTCATTATCGCCGTCACTGCAGGCGCTGAGCGCCAGTAGGC
>NZ_JEMF01000024.1 GCF_000591415.1 Cobetia crustatorum
AAGGCGCTCAAGACGGCGCGTGCCGCGGCCAACATTGCCGTCAAGAAAGCCGAAAAAGCGCTCGCACGGGCCAGTGAAAGTGGCGAAGGCGATATTGAAGACCTGCAGACACTGTTGGCGACAGCGCAGGAAAACATGCGCGCCGCTGAGGTCCGATTGACAAGTGCTCAACCAGACGGTGGCGGCCAGATGCCTGAGCGCATGCCAGGACAACGATCTGAAGCGCCGCAAGGGGCTGAGCCCACTGGCGGGCGTGGCAGCATGGCCAGCAACGTGACGCTCTCACAGGCCGAGATTGAAACGGCACGGGCCGAGAATCTCGCCAAGCGTCACAAACAGGTGACCATTGGCGTCAAGGCGGCCGAGATGGCGTACCACAAGGCTGAAGCGGCACTCACCAGTGCCGATGACGAGAGTCGCGCGCGCCTTGAGACCAAGCTCGACCGCACACGGCGTAATCTAGAACATGCCCGCGAGTCGCTCGCCGAGGTCCAGGCACTGGTGGATGCGCAATGATCAGCAAGATGCCACTCCCCCCCTTCAAGGAAATGAACGCCTCATGAGCCTGATGCACGCAAGCTCCCCTCATGCCCACGGGCCAACCGCGACCTCTCGCGTGATGGCATGGGTGCTGGCCGCCACGCTGCCGGGGATTGCCGTACTGTGCTGGCACTATGGCTGGGGCGTCCTGTTCAATCTGGCCTTTGCTTGCATGGCTGGCGTCACACTCGAAGCCCTACTGCTCACGCTGCGCGACCGTCCGGTGAGCTTCTTTCTCAAAGACAACTCGGCGTTGGTCACCTGTGTGCTGCTGGCCGTTTCACTGCCACCATTGGCACCTTGGTGGCTAGTACTGACAGGAGTGATCGCGGCCATCGTGGTTGCCAAGCAACTCTACGGTGGACTGGGACAAAACCCGTTCAATCCGGCGATGGTCGCCTATGCCCTGCTACTGATTTCCTTCCCGGTCGAGATGTCACGCTGGTCAGCGCCTGATGGCTTCGTGCTTGGCTTCAGCGATAGTCTTGCGCAATTCTTTGGGCTCATCTCGACACCAGATGCCCTTACCGGCGCCACGCCACTGGACACGTTCCGCAATAAAGGTGAACTGAGCACTGCTGAGTTCTGGGCCAACCCCACGCTACTACCAGCAGCCAATCTACTGGCCTGGCAGCAGATAGCCATTGCCTGGGGGCTAGGCGGGCTCGTGCTACTCGCCAAACGCCTGATCACCTGGCATATCCCTGTCGCCGTACTGGGTAGTCTCGCGGTCATGTCTGGCATCTTCTATGTGATCGATGGTAGCCAGCATGCCAGCCCTGTCTTCCATCTATTGTGTGGCGCGGCCATCTTCGGGGCCTTCTTCATCGCCACCGATCCCGTGACAGCGGCAACCTCCAACAAGGGCAAGCTCTATTACGGCGTCGGTATCGGTGTGCTGATCTACCTGATTCGCACCTTCGGTGCCTATCCGGACGCTATCGCCTTTGCGGTGCTACTGATGAACTTCAGCGTACCCTTCATCGATTACTACACCCAGCCTCGTAGCTATGGCCACAAGAAGGCCCGTCGTGGCATCAAGCTGGAGGACAAGGCATGAGCCAGACGCCCGCCCCCCCCCCCGAATGTGCCAGAGAATGCTCACGGATTCGGTCACAATATCCGTCGTGCCGCTTTAGGCCTTGCGGTGTTCGCCATTGTCACGGCGGGGGTGGTGGCCGTGACACAGATCACGACTGCAGACACCATCGTCGAAAATGAGCGGGCCGCTCAGAGTGCCGCGCTGGCCGAGATCATTCCGCCGTCCCTGCATGACAACAGTCTGCTGGACGATGCCTTTGCGCTGCCGCCCTCGCAGGTATTGGGCCTGGAAACCGCTGACACTGGCTGGCGTGCGACCCAGGACGGCAAGACGGTCGCGGTGCTGCTGCCAGTGGTCACGGGCAAGGGCTACAGCGGTGATATTCGTCTGCTGGTCGGTATTCGTGCTGATGGCAGTGTCGCGGGTGTACGTGCGGTTAAGCACAGCGAAACACCCGGGCTTGGCGACAAGATTGAAGCGCGCAAGTCAGGGTGGATTCACGAATTCGATGACCAGACGCTCAGCTCCATGGATTGGAAGGTGCAAAAGGATGGCGGCGACTTTGATCAGTTCACCGGAGCCACTATCACGCCACGCGCTGTCGTGGGTGCTGTTCGTCAGGCACTGATCTACTTCATGGCGCATCGCACTGCCTTGTTGGCAGGAGACAGTGAGACATTGACGGCGACTCGGCGTGTCAGGCAAGAGACACTATCGCCAGCAGCTGAATCGCCCTCTGAATCAGCGCCAGAATCGGCCGCTGGATCTACATCAGCACAGTCCTCGACATCCGCTGAAGGCAACACTCCCTCCTCCCTCCAGCACAGCGGAGACAACGCTCATGAGTGATATCTCACTTGGCAAGATCAGCCGCGACGGACTGTGGAATAACAACCCGGCACTGGTACAGCTGCTGGGCCTGTGTCCACTGCTTGCCGTGACAGCGAGCATCGTCAATGCGCTGGGTCTGGGGCTGGCGACGTTGTTGGTGCTGGTCGGCTCAAATACTGCCGTCTCACTGATCCGAAATCTGGTACCCACGGAAGTACGCCTGCCGGCCTTCGTGATGATCATCGCGTCCTTCGTGACCTGTGCCGAGCTGCTGATGAAGGCGTATACCTTCGAGCTCTATCAGATTCTGGGCATCTTCATCCCGCTGATCGTGACCAACTGCGCCATTCTCGGGCGTGCTGACGCCTTTGCCGCCAAGAATCCGGTACTGCCGGCCGCGACCGATGGGCTGATGATGGGGCTCGGTTTCATGGCCGTGCTGGTGTTGCTCGGCGCCATGCGTGAATTGTTCGGCCAGGGCACGCTATTTGCCGGAATGGAGCTTTTGCTGGGGCCGATGGCTGCCGATTGGCAACTGACGGTTTTCCCGGATTATTCCTTCCTGTTCCTGGTGCTGCCGCCGGGAGCCTTCTTCTGCATGGGCTTGATCATCGCGACCAAGAAGGCCATCGACGAGCGACTGGATCAACGTCGCAAGGCTGCTGCCGCGGAGACACCCAAGGTATCGCGCCGCGTGCGTGTCACCGGTACGATTTCCTGACGCCCCTTTCCGCCCCAGCCCAGAGATGACATGAACGCTCAGAAACGCCTCGAAATATTTACGCGCCTGCGGGCAGAAAACCCTGAACCCCGCACAGAGCTTTACTGGACAACCCCCTTTGAGCTACTGATCGCGGTGCTTCTCTCGGCACAGGCGACCGATGTCGGTGTCAACAAGGCGACGGCAAAGCTCTACCCCGTCGCCAATACGCCAGAGAGCATTCTGGCGTTGGGCGTCGAGGGCTTGAAGGAGTACATCAAGACGATTGGCCTTTACAACACCAAGGCCGAGAACGTCATCAAGACCTGCCGCATGTTGATTGAATTACACGACAGCGAAATTCCTCAGACTCGCGAAGCGCTGGAAGCCTTGCCAGGGGTCGGCCGCAAGACGGCCAATGTCGTGCTCAACACTGCTTTTGGGCAGCCGACAATGGCGGTCGATACCCATATTTTCCGAGTCTCGAACCGGACGCGCATTGCCCCAGGCAAGAACGTGCTGGAAGTCGAGCACAAGCTGATGCGCCATGTACCGAAGGAGTTCTTGGTCGATGCGCATCACTGGCTGATTCTGCACGGGCGCTATACCTGCGTGGCGCGCAAGCCACGCTGCGGAAGCTGCGTGATTGAAGACCTTTGCGAGCACAAGGACAAAGTAGACCTCTAAGCCTTTGTTACGCCAGACCCATCCCAAGAGTCAGAGAATTCGGGGCCTGTAGGTAACATCGTTGATTGGCACACGCGTACCGGACTCATCATTTTCAACCAGCGATCCAAGTAGACTGTACGTAATGACTATTGCTACAGGTACTTGCCATGTCAGTAAATCCAGATGCTCAGGAGCTCCCGGATGCACCGCCAAGCGGCGCGCCTCAAGCTCCAATGCCTGATATGGATACAAGCCTCACGTTCGATCCACTGGCACTGACTGAAAGGGTGAAGGCACTCGAAGAAGAGAATTTCCTGCTACGCATGCTGGTGGATACCCATCCCGACATCATGTTCGTCAAGGATGCTCAGGGACTATTTCGTTTCGCCAATCAAACGCTCATCAACTTCTATGGCACGACGCTTGAGGACATTGTCGGTCGCGAGGACAGCCACTACACCGGCAATACCGAGCAGGGGCACTTCTTTCGACGCAGCGTCCAGCAGGTGCTCAATAAATATGAGCGCGAGGTCATATTCGAAGATGCCACGGATGGTGAGACGGGTGAGGTCAATCATTTTCGCTCTATCAAACAACCCTTCCATAGCCCACAAGGGACGGGAATGGTGGCAGTACTGGCACACAACATCACCACTCAGGTGCGTGAGCACGAGCGCAAGAACCGCCAGATCGATCATATCTATGACACATCGCTGGAGGGCTTCTGGGACTGGAGCATTTCAGACAGCCAAGTAACGCATAATCGACGCTGGTCGCAGATATTGGAGATTCCCGAAAGCGAGCTCTGCAATAGCCTCGACGAATTTGCCGCCATGCTGCATCCCGATGATACACCAGAGGTCATGGCTGCCATCGAGGACTGCCTGGCAGGCAAGACGCCCTACTATCATCGACACCGCATGTTGAACCGAGAGGGTAAGGTACTGTGGGTCATCGACAAGGGGGACGTCATCGAGCGAGACCGTGACGGGACACCGCTGCGCATGATCGGCTCGATTACCGATATCACCCGTGTGGTCGAATCAGAAGCGCTGCTGCATCAGCACAACCGCTTTGATTCGCTGACCAAGCTGGCCAATCGATGCTCTCTGATAGATGTGCTTCAGCAAACCATCATCACGACCGCTATCCGGGGCGATCATGCTGCATTGGTTTTCATTGATCTGGACCATTTCAAAAAGATCAATGACCTGCTCGGCCATGCTGCTGGCGATCATCTGTTAATCGAAGTCGCCCATCGCTTGAGCAGCCAGGTACGGAGCACTGACATGGTTGCCCGCTTCGGTGGCGATGAGTTTGTTATCTTGCTTCAGCCCTTGAGCGCACATGAAAGCGATGCCCGCCGCGAGTTCGAAGATGTGATGAGGAAACTGCAATATGCCCTCGATCAGCCCTACTCTCTGACAGGCCCGTCCGGGCAACCCCTGGAACATCACAGTTCGGCCAGCATGGGTAGCATCATCTTCCATGGCCGCGGCCTATGTGCCGAAGAGTTGATTCGGCGCGCAGATATCGCCATGTACTGTGCCAAGGACGCTGGCCGCAATCAGCGAGTCAGTTTCGATCCCAGCATGCGAGTGGAGTTGGAGCGGGCCGTACAACTGGAACACGACCTACGCAGTGCCATTGAACTCGGTCAAATGTGGATCGAACTACAGCCACAATTTGATCAGTATCAGCAACTACTGGGCGCCGAGTGCTTATTACGTTGGCGACACCCGACCTATGGCATGATCTCGCCGTTCGAATTCATTCCACTGGCCGAAAAAAGCCTGCTGATCGTGACGCTGGGAGACTGGGTGCTTGAAGAAGCGTGCACTCTACTCACGGCATGGGAGAGCATTCCCGCGCTGGCCAACATTCATCTGTCGATCAATGTCAGCGCCCGCCAGATCGACAACCCCAGTTATGTCGATGAGATGGTTGTGACCCTGGCTCGACATGGTATCGCTCCACAGCGTCTGCAACTGGAGCTGACGGAGAGCGTCTTCGTTTGTGACATGCCCACCACCGTAGGCCGCATGCATCAGCTGAATGCGCTGGGCTTGAGCTTATCACTCGATGATTTCGGCACCGGCTTCTCATCACTGACCTATATCAAGCAGCTGCCTTTCTCCGAACTCAAGATCGACCGCAGCTTCATCAATGATCTCGAGCATGACGTGATGGACTACCGTATGGTCGAGTTCATCGTTCATCTTGGCCATGAACTAGGCATGCGCGTGGTCGC
>NZ_JEMF01000025.1 GCF_000591415.1 Cobetia crustatorum
GAATTCTGGGGTCCACTTCAGTATATCGCAACCGAAGGCCCGCTTGGCATCAGTGCCCTGCTAGTAGCACGCCACTTGGGGCTACCTGTGGTCGCTGGCTTCCATACCAACTTTGATCAATACAGCACCCATTATCGGCTCAAGGCGTTACGTCCGCTGGTACGGTATGGCCTACGCCAATTCCACAATGCCGCACGCATGACACTCGTCCCGACGCGCACCCAAGCTGACACCCTCATGCAGCAAGGCTTTCAGCATGTACAGGTCGTCGGACGCGGACTGGACTGCTCGCACTTTTCTCCCAAGCATCGTAGCGAGGTGCTCCGCGAGCAGTGGGGGGTAAGCTCTCAGCAACCCATCGCACTCTATGTCGGGCGTCTGGCGGCCGAAAAGAATATCGAGCTACTGATTCGCACCTACGATGCCATGCAGGCAGTACAGCCGGACCTCGTACTGGTACTGGTAGGCGATGGCCCTCTACGTGAACGACTACAGCAGCGCCTGCCAAATGCCATCTTTGCTGGCTTTCAGACCGGCGACGCTCTCGCCACTTACTATGCCAGCGCCGATATTTTCGTTTTCCCCTCACTGTCGGAAACCTTCGGCAATGTCGTGCTGGAAGCCATGGCCAGCGGGCTAGCCGTCATCGCGTTCGATTACGCAGCGGCGGGAGAAGTGATTCGTGATGATCATCAGGGGCTGCTAGCACCTTGCACGCAGCCCGAGCGCTTCATCGAACAGGCGGTGGAGGTCTGCCAACGGCCGGCCCGCATCGCCCGCCTGGGACGCGCTGCACGTGTGCGCGTCGAACCGCTAGGCTGGAGCCGTATCGCCGATGGCTTTCTCGCCTGCCTGCGCCACGCCGAGGAAAAAGCTCATGCACGATCGCAACCTTCTCGTCTTTGAACGGCTAGACCTGCTGGAATGGCGGCTGTGCCGACAGGTCGCCCGTCTGGCGCTGTTTCGGCCAGTATTGGCGCTATTTAGAGTGGTCTCGCGACTCGGCGACTGGCCAGCATGGCTGCTGCTGACACTGAGTCTGCCGTTTCACCATGCCTTGGGTGGCTGGTTATTACTGGAATTCGGCCTCGCGGCCGGTGCGGGGGCCTTACTTTACCGCGCACTGAAGACGCGACTGTGTCGCGAACGCCCTTTCATTACTTTCAACACCATCAACTGCACCATGCCACCGCTGGACCGCTATAGCTTCCCCAGCGGCCACACCCTGCATGCCACGCTATTTGCCAGCCTGACGGCACAACAGGTGCCTGAATTAGCCATCATCGTGACACCACTCGCCCTACTGATTGCACTGTCTCGCGTAATTCTGGGGCTGCATTACGTCAGCGATGTATTGGCCGGTGCAGTGCTCGGTCTGGGTCTGGCGGAGCTGGCGATCCTGGGTTTCGAATCTCTAGCCCGCTAGTACGATCGTCTCCACCGAACCCTCTACAGAGGCTTGCTCACTACGCGACGGCTCTGGCAATCTCGATGAATGAGCACACCACCTCCAACCGATGATCTGTTCGCGACGCATGCGACACCGTCTGCTGTCGATATCGTCCGACGACTGCCCGAGGACTGGCAGCCGCTCGCTCACGGCTGGTATCGCCATCCGCTACATCCGCTTTACCTCAAACCGCAAGCACTGACGCCGCTCCAGGCCGATCAGGCGCTTGCCACGCTGGAAGGCACACTCGACTGGCAACGTCCTAGCTTGAGCGTGCATGGACAGACACACCCGATACCCCGCCGACAGGCCTGGATGGGAGATAGAGGAGCACGCTATCGCTACTCGGGCAGTTTGTTTGAGCCAACGCCCTGGCTACCGATGGCCTGGCGTATTGGTGAGTTATCACGGCGCGCGATCAATGATGAACTCGGTGCTCAACCGAACCAGAAAGTGCGTATCGAGCCTCGAATAGGCACCCCCTTCAACAGCCTGTTGGCCAATCGCTATGCCGATGGCAATGATCGCATGGGCTGGCACAGTGACAATGAGCCAGAGTTGGGGAATCGTCCCGTGGTACTGGCGATCTCACTAGGACTGATGCGGCCATTACGCTTCAAAGGCCATCCGCGCAGCCCATATGCAGAGACACCAGCCTTCAATCTCTGGTTGCCGCATGGCTCACTGCTAGTCATGGGGCGCGGCTGTCAGGATTACCTGCATCACGCCCTGCCACCGCGCAAACTCGAAGGTCTGCGCATTAGCCTGACCTATCGTCAGTTACTGACATCCTCACGCTGATCACTCGCGAGAGCAGCATTCGGATAGCGGGCGCGCAACGTGTCGAGCATGGCTTGTACCGCCACGGAAAGCTCGTGACGGCGACGGCGTATCACCCCCACCTTCTGGTGAATCACGGGACCTTCAAGCGGAATGCAGTGGCACCCGAGCGCCGTCATCTGGCCAGCGCTCATCGCGGGCACTGCACTGACCCCCAGGCCCTCTGCCACCATGCGTCCGCACGTGACTAGCTGATGGGTCTCGAACGCTACTGCTAGCCCAAGACCAGCTTCCGCCAAGCGCTGCTCTAACATGTGCCGCACACCAGAAGGCCGTTGCAAGGTAATGAAGTCTTCCTTATGCAGTTGTGCCCAGTCGATGTGCCGTGGGTTGGATTGCAATAGCGTATGGCCAGGCGGCAGGATAGCGATGTAGCGGTCCTCGAACAGTAACTCGAAAATAAGGTCTTCCCGCACACCGGGGTCAAAGCTGATGCCCAGCTCCACTCGGCCATCGGTAACGCGCTCGACCACCTCCTCGGCAATCACATCGTTCACTTCAATGGTGATCTCGGGAAACTGGCGCCGAAAGGCGGCCAATACGCCCGGCAGCAAATTACCGGCAAAGGTCGGCATGGCCGCCAGTGCCACTCGACCGCGCCCCAGGCTGAAGCGCTGACGCATATCATCCTCGGCATGCTCCCAGTCAGACAACAGCCGCCGTGCGAGCGGAAAAAAGGCTCGGCCTTCCGGCGTCAAGCTAACCTGACGAGTGGAGCGCTGAAATAGCCGACCGCCCAGCGACTCCTCAAGATTCTTGACCGCCAACGACAATGCCGGCTGCGAGAGATGCACCAAGGTACCGGCCTCGGCGAATGACAAGGTCCGTGCGACGGCCACGAAGGCACGCAACTGCTTGAGCGTCATGAGCACTCCTCGTTGGGAAAATCACTGCTGAAGCAGCCGCTTGTGCCACCTGCAGCTACCGTGAAGACAATCACTGATAACCTGCAGATCAATCATTGATAAATAAATCTGATCAATCTATCTGAAAAACAAACTTATACAAATATATACAGCGCCACTTTTGTCGGCAATGATGAAGTCATACTCTTTTGCAGTGGGATATAGCGTGAACGTCCCGACATGTCGGCATCGACTCTAACAACACAACACGCTCAAGGAGATTCGCATGGCAGGATTCAACAAGGTGGTGACCAGCTACGCTGATGCCATGGCTGGCTTGAAAGATGGCATGACCGTGATTGCCGGTGGCTTTGGCCTGTGCGGTATTCCCGAGAACTTGATCCAGGAAATCAAGCGTCTCGCCGTCACAGACTTGACCGTTGTCTCCAATAACTGTGGTGTCGACGGCTTCGGGCTCGGCGTACTGCTGGAAGACCGTCAGATCAAGACCATGATCGCCTCCTACGTCGGCGAGAACGCCCTGTTCGAGCAGCAGATGCTGAGTGGCGAGTTGGAAGTCATCCTCACGCCGCAAGGTACGCTTGCCGAGAAGATGCGCGCCGGCGGTGCAGGTATCCCCGCCTTCTTCACCGCTACTGGCTACGGCACGCCCATCGGCGAGGGCAAGGAAGTACGCGAATTTGACGGCCGCCCCTATATTCTTGAAGAAGCCATCAAGGGTGACTTCGCCATCGTCAAGGCATGGAAAGCGGATCGCTACGGCAACGTCGTCTATCGCCATACCGCGCGTAACTTCAATCCGCTCGCCGCGACAGCCGGCAAGATCACCGTGGTGGAAGTAGAAGAGCTGGTAGAACCCGGCGAGCTGGACCCGGCTGATGTCCATACACCCGGCATCTACGTCGATCGCGTCATCCTGGGTAAATTCGAGAAGCGCATCGAGAAACGTACCGTACGCACGCGTTGAGCCTCGCTCCGCCCGTACTGACTTTCTCCCGCATGCATTGCGTCAGCCCATATTGATGGCGCTCAAGAACAAGGAATGAATCATGGCTTTGACACGTGAACAGATGGCCCAGCGAGTGGCTCAGGAAATTCAGGACGGCTCTTACGTCAATCTAGGTATCGGGATTCCGACACTAGTAGCCAACTACATCCCCGATGGTATCGAAGTGATGCTGCAGTCCGAGAATGGCCTGCTGGGCATGGGCCGCTACCCTTACGAGGATGAAGTCGACGCAGACATGATCAACGCCGGCAAGGAAACCGTAACCGCCATCGACGGTGCGGCCATCTTCGACTCGGCCGAATCCTTCGCGATGATTCGCGGTGGCCACGTTGACCTGACCGTACTCGGCGCCTTCGAGGTCGACGTGAACGGCAATATCGCCAGCTGGATGATTCCCGGCAAATTGATCAAGGGCATGGGAGGCGCGATGGATCTGGTCGCCGGTGCCGAGAACATCATCTGCACCATGACTCATGCTTCCAAGCACGGTGAGTCAAAGCTGCTTAGCCAGTGTGAGCTACCGCTGACCGGTGCTGGCTGCATTCGACGCGTATTGACCGATCTGGCCTTCCTCGAAATCAAGGACGGTGCCTTCCACCTGCTGGAACGCGCACCTGGCGTCAGTGTCGAAGATATCAGCCGCCTGACCGCAGGCAAGCTGATTATTCCAGATCACGTGCCAGAAATGCAGCTCGACGCGTAAACGACAAGAGGCTGAATTCTTGCCTAGCCTTTCAGCAATTTTATTGGCTTGATTCAGCCTCTTTGACTCTCCCCTTTTGATAAAGATCTCTCACAGTGTGATGGGCGCATCACACACTCTCTCCGAGAGCCTTGATGACGTTATAGTCATCCACCGACAGCGCTGCCATCGTTGTCGGTTTTTTCATCCAATCTATTGATATATATAGAGTTAATATCTTCACTCACTTTCTTGTCACTGAAGCTATACACGACTATCCTTCTTGTGAGGAAAGGTCTGAAAGCAAACAACAACAGTGCTTTCTCGCAAGATAACGGGATAAAAAATCATTTAGCACAGTCCTCTTTCCGTAACACAATTCTCATGCCTTACAATACACTTGTGCGCTCAAATCCGGCGCACGATTATTAGGCAATCAGAGAAGTTTTTGATATTTCATTTGACCTTACGGCCTTAGCAGCGCAGTATTGCTCTCGTTGGTTAGCAAGTCGAATATCGTCAGTCGTGATCGAAACACTTCGGTACCTGGTGCATATCCTCCTTGTTTTACCCACGTATATCGGGTAACTCCCGGCAATATCATCAGTAAGGAATTACGATCATGGCAACTGGTACAGTCAAGTGGTTTAACGACACTAAAGGTTTTGGTTTCATTTCTCCGGACGACAACGGTGACGACCTGTTCGCACACTTCTCCGAAATTCAGGCTGAAGGCTTCAAGTCTCTGCAAGACGGTCAGAAGGTTTCCTTCGACGTCACCCAGGGCAAGAAAGGCCTCCAGGCCGCTAACATCAAGCTGGTTGACTAAGCTTTGATTTAGCAGGAAGAGGCTAACCCCTCCTCCGACAAAAAAGCCCGCCTCGGCGGGCTTTTTTGCGCCTGTCATTTCTGTACTGATACAACAACCTCTGCACCGACACGATGGCTGGAACGCTCAACGGCGGTGAGTAAAGCAGGCCTAAGAGACCGTCACGGAAAAGACAGTCATGAAAAAGGGACTGCCATGGCAGTCCCTTTTGACGTATCGCCGCGAGCGGTACGCAACAACTTCAACTCACCAGCCTCTAGCCACGGTAATAGCGCTGCTCAACGAACGGCATCTTCGTCACTGTCATCGGCAGACGCCTGCCACGCACATCAGCAAACAGCTGTGTTTCCAGCGCACTGTGCGCGACCACTACATAGCCCATCGCCACCGGTTTGCCATATGTCGGCCCGAAGCTACCCGAGGTCACGACACCGATAAGATTCCCTTCACCATCGAAGAGCTCAGCGCCTTCACGAACCGGCGCACGCCCTTCAGCCACGAGTCCAACACGCTTGCGTGCGTGGTCCTTGTTGGCAACCTGGGTCAGGATGACATCTGCTCCCGGGAAGCCGCCCTCACGCTCACCACCGTGACGACGCACCTTACCAAGCGCCCAGATCAAGCTACCTTCCACGGGCGTGGTAGTGGTGTCCAGATCATGGCCGTAAAGACACAGCCCTGCTTCCAGGCGCAGAGAATCGCGCGCACCCAAGCCGATGAGCTCGACTTCATCTTCAGCCAGCAACAGACGTGCGAAACGTTCTACATCAGCATTCGGCACTGAAATCTCGAAGCCATCCTCACCGGTATAGCCGCTACGGCTAGCCCAGCACTCGATACCCTCAATGCTGACACGCGCGTGATGCATGAAAGTCAGCTCGCACACCTCAGGAGCAAGACGCTGCATGACGGCGTGAGCCAACGGACCCTGTAATGCCAGCAGTGCACGATCATTGAGCACTTCAATTTCGATCTCCGTCGGCAAGCCGACACGCAGATGCGCGATGTCCTGATCCTTGCAGGCGGCATTCACCACCACATAGAGATGATCGCCACCATTGACGATCATCAAGTCATCGAGGATGCCACCGGCATCAGAGGTGAATAATCCATAACGCTGCATCCCGACTGGCAGGTCAACGATATCAGTCGGCACCAAGGTCTCCAGTGCGGCCTGCACATTCTCGCCACGCAGAGTCAACTGTCCCATATGAGAGACATCAAACAACCCTGCCTTGGCGCGCGTGTGCTCATGCTCCTTCTTGACACCTAGCGGGTACTGCACCGGCATGGCGTAGCCGGCGAACTCAACCATCTTGGCGCCCTGCTCGACATGCAGGTCATGGAGGGCGGTCTGCTTGAGACCTTGCACTGAGGCGGAATCGGACATCGGAATTCTCCAGGTTGGCATGCAAAACCCGCAGACAGCCAAGGGTGTGGCCCCAGGCCGCGGGAGGCTAGTGAACTGAAAATCTGGACACCTGGGTGAGAGCTGCCAGAGCGCCCCCCACCCAGTCCCGATCCGCTGATCACGAGGCTGATGGATAGCCTCATGATTCATCACATCAGAAATATGTCTTAGCGATCTTCGCCGGCCATCACATCCTTGCCGTCGAAGTAATCACGTGTGAGCTTGAAGACCACCGGTGACAGCAATGCCAGGCCGATAAGGTTCGGAATTGCCATCAGTGCATTGAAGGTATCCGCCATGAGCCAGATCAGATCCAGCTTGGCCATCGCCCCTATCGGAATCGCGATCACGAACACGATGCGATACAGCATGATGGCACGCGTGCCGAACAGATATTGGAAGCACTTCTCACCATAGAAGGACCAGCCAAGAATGGTAGTGAAGGCAAATACGGCCAGGGCGATCGCGACAAGATGATTGCCCACGCCCGGCAGCGCCTGATCAAAGGACATTGAGGTCAGTGCAGCCCCTGTCTCACCAGAAGACCATAGGCCTGAGGTGATGATGGCCAATGCAGTAATGGTGCAGATGACGATGGTATCGATGAACGTACCCAGCATCGCTACCAAGCCCTGACGCACCGGGTTGTTGGTTTGTGCAGCTGCGTGTGCAATCGGCGCACTCCCCAGACCAGCCTCGTTGGAGAAGATACCGCGTGCGACACCGAAGCGAATCGCTGCCATGACCGCTGCACCGGCAAAACCACCGGTCGCGGCGACAGGATTGAACGCGTAGGTGAAGATCAAGCCAAAGGCATGACCGATCTGGCTAGCATTGATCACTAGGATGATGATGCCTGCCAGGAAGTAGGCAATCGCCATGAACGGCACCAACTTGCCTGCTACGTTGGAAATACGCTTGATGCCGCCCAGAATAACCGCGCCTGCCAGCACCATCATCACGACCCCAGACACCCAGTGAGGGATAGCGAAGGACGTTTCCAGCGCATCGGCCACTGAGTTGGACTGTACGGTATTGCCAATGCCGAATGCCGCGAAGCAGCCAAAGAAGGCAAACGCGCCGCCCAACCAGCCCCACTTGGCACCCAGGCCGTTACGGATGTAATACATGGGCCCGCCCACGTGCGCACCGGTTTCATCGACCTCACGATAACGTACTGCGCACACAGCCTCAGCGTATTTGGTTGCCATACCGACTAGCGCCGTCATCCACATCCAGAAGATCGCACCAGGCCCACCCAGCGCAATCGCCGTGGCCACACCAGCAATGTTACCCGTGCCGATGGTGGCAGACAGAGACGTCATCAGAGCATTGAACGGAGAAATCTCACCATCGCCTGCCTTGCCCGGGCCGCGCCCACCCCATAGCAACTTGAAGCCAGTACCCAACTTGCGAATCGGCATGCCCTTGAGGCCAGCCTGAAGATAGAAACCCACCCCGAGAAGGAGGATCAACATCAACGGGCCCCACACGACACCATTGATGGCAGTAAAGACAGAACTGATCATTTCCACGCAGATTTCCTCCGCTGAATTATTTTTGTTACACGATGCACAGTGCACACATCCTGGCTTTCACACGTCTCGATCGCCATGTGAAAGCTCACATTAGCGGAAGCCACCAGACTTCACTAGCCCAGCAGGGCTTTACGCTAGGTTGCGAGCAAGATAGTGCGCAAAAAATACAAAAAAATGCGCCACTCCATAACGTTTCATCGTGTTTTCGTGTGGTGATCCAGTACGGGTAACTCTCTTGGGAGGCAGCAGCACTCTCTTGGAGTAACGGTAGGGCTGTGCAGGCCTTATCTTCTGCACTGATGCCGAACGCAATTGACAGCCCTGCCACCGGAGCACAATATGGAAATAAGTTTCCTATACGAAACAGCCAGCACTTTAGCGCGGGATGAAATGGCTCGCAAGTCGAGGCGACGCTTTCGCTGAAAGCCTGCCCATAACCGACTGATGTGCCCGCCAGGCAAGGAATCAAGCATCATCTGATATGACAAGCGCCTGCCTTGGGCCTGATAACACGCGATTCATGGCTCACTGCAGGATGGCACTGGACGTTCGGTGAGTGGCAGACCACGATAAAGAGGCGAGCGTCATGCACACCCGCCAAAAGTCGTAGAGGCACGTGACATCCAGCCACTGCCACGCTTGGATACCTTCGTGCATAATGACGAACCGATTCCCTGAATTAGAAAATTTTTTCACATAGGAAAATACTCATGAGCAATATTCCTGCCACGCTTAAGTACACCGAAAGTCACGAGTGGGTTCAGGACAACGGTGATGGCACCGTGACCATCGGAATCACTGACCACGCTCAGGAAGCACTGGGTGATGTCGTCTTCGTCGAGCTGCCGGAAGTCGGCCGCGAATTGGCGCTTGAAGAAGAATTCGGTGTTATCGAGTCCGTCAAGGCAGCTTCCGATCTTTATGCACCTCTAGCAGGTGAAGTTATTGCCGTTAACGAAAGCCTCGAAGACGCGCCTGAATCCGTCAACGAAAGCCCTTACGACGATGCCTGGATTCTCAAGATGAAAGTCGCCGACAGCACTGATCTCGAAAAGCTGCTCGACGCTGATGCCTATACCCTGCTGGTCGAAAGCGAAGCTTGATGCCTGTCAGCCTCCTGCCCTCGCGAGTGGGAGGCACCTTTGGCTCTACGTACGTTTCACACCCGCTGAGATTTCCCTGCAGCACCTGTTCATTTCACTCCCTTGCCCTACCATCGCACGTTCCGCACGGCTTCATTGCGGTAGGTACGTTGACACTACACAGGCAAGGCGATGTTCCTCCCGCGGGCTGCCACCCTGCAGCTCCCGAAGCAGCACAGGACTTTTTGCATGGCACACGAGACGCTTACCCTGGCCCAGCTGGCCGGACACGATGACTTCATTTCCCGTCACAACGGCCCGACTGACGCCAATGTGGCGCGCATGTTGGCCACGCTTGGTGAAGAGAGTATCGACCAGCTGGTTGACCGCACCGTACCGGCTGCCATTCGTCTGGGTCGGGAGCTGGATCTCGAAGGGCCACGCACGGAATCCGAGGCACTGGATTACCTCAAGCGCCTTGCGCGTCAGAATAAGGTCTTCAAAACCTACATCGGTCAGGGGTATCACAACACTCACCTGCCCGCGGTCATCCAGCGTAATGTGCTGGAAAACCCGGGTTGGTACACCGCGTATACCCCATATCAACCGGAGATCGCTCAAGGGCGCCTTGAAGGCCTGCTCAACTTCCAGCAAGCCGTGATGGATCTGACCGGCATGGAACTGGCCAACGCCAGTCTGCTGGATGAAGCTACCGCCGCTGCTGAAGCCATGGCGCTATGTCAGCGTGGCAACAAGAAGAACAAGAGCACCCGCTTCTTCATCTCTGACGACGTGCTGCCGCAGACACTGGACGTGATGCGTACCCGCGCTGACTACTTCGGCTTTGAGCTGATCGTCGATGCTGCCGAAAACGTCGGCGAGCACGATATCTTCGGTGCGCTGTTCCAGTATCCGGGCAATACCGGTGAAGTGCGTGATCTGGCGCCGTTGCTGGAAGCCGCTCGCGAGCGCGGCGCGATGACCGTCGTTGCCGCTGACCTGCTCAGTCTCGTGGTACTCAAGTCGCCGGGTAGTCTGGGCGCTGACATCGTCGTCGGCACTTCCCAGCGCTTCGGTGTGCCGATGGGATTCGGCGGCCCACACGCACCTTCTTCGCGACCACTGACAAGCTCAAGCGCTCCATCCCGGGCCGCATCATCGGCGTCTCCAAGGATTCACGCGGAAACCCAGCACTGCGCATGGCCATGCAGACCCGCGAGCAACACATCCGCCGCGAGAAGGCGACTTCCAACATCTGTACCGCACAGGCATTGCTTGCCAACATCGCCGGTTTCTACGCGGTCTATCACGGTGCCGAAGGCCTCAAGCGTATCGCGACTCGCGTACAACGCCTGACCAGCATTCTCGCCGAAGGCGTCACGCGTGGTGGCCTGAATCTGCAGCATTCCAGCTGGTTTGATGCCATCACCATCACTGGCATCGATGAAGGCAAGATTCTAGGTCGCGAGCTGACACACGAGATCAATCTACGTCATCACGGCGATGGTCGCGTCACGATCAACCTTGATGAGACCACCACCGCTGCCGATGTTGGCGTGCTGTTTGACGTACTGCTGGGTGAAGAGCACGGCCTGTCAGTCGCCGGACTGGATCAAGAGCTGCTTGCCTCAGGCACCCGCGGCATCCCTGCTGCCTGCCATCGTGGCAGCGATTTCCTGACCCACCCGACCTTCAGCCGCTACCACTCGGAAACCGAGATGCTGCGCTACCTGAAGCGTCTGGAGAACAAGGATCTGTCGCTGACCCACGCCATGATCCCGCTGGGCAGCTGCACCATGAAGCTCAATGCCACCACCGAGATGATTCCGATCACCTGGCCTGAGTTTGCGAACATTCACCCGTTCGCGCCGTCCGATCAAGTGGTGGGCTATCGTCAGATGATCGACGAGCTGTCTGCCTTCCTGGTCGAGATCACCGGCTACGACGCCATCTCCATGCAGCCGAACTCCGCGCCCAGGGCGAGTACGCCGGTCTGGTCGCGATTCGTCGCTATCAGGCCTCCGTCGGCGAAGGTGAGCGTGACATCTGCCTGATCCCCAGCTCCGCTCACGGCACCAACCCGGCATCCGCCGCGATGGCCGCCATGAAGGTGGTGGTGGTCGAGTGCGATGCCAGCGGCAACATCGATATCGACGACCTGCGCGCCAAGGCCGAGCAACACAGCGACAAGCTGTCCGCGATCATGATCACCTACCCGTCTACCCACGGCGTATTCGAGGAAACCGTGCGCGAGGCCTGTCAGGTCGTTCATGATCACGGCGGGCAGGTATATATCGATGGTGCCAACATGAATGCTCAGGTCGGCATCTGCCGCCCTGGCGATTTCGGCGGCGACGTCTCACACCTGAACCTGCACAAGACCTTCTGCATTCCACATGGCGGCGGCGGTCCGGGCATGGGCCCTATCGGCGTCAAGTCACATCTGGCACCTTTCGTCTCCAACCACGTGGTCACGCCGCTGCAAGGTGTGAAGCCAGAATGTACGGCTGTCTCAGCGGCTGCCTTCGGGTCCGCGGCGATCCTGCCGATTTCCTGGGCTTACATCAAGATGATGGGCGCACGCGGGCTGCGTGAAGCGACTGAGCTGGCTATCCTCAATGCCAACTACATCGCCACACGCCTCGATGGCCATTATCCGGTGCTCTATCGTGGCAAGAACGGTACCGTGGCGCATGAATGCATCATCGACATTCGTCCGCTCAAGGCAGCTTCCGGTATCAGCGAAGAAGATATCGCCAAGCGCCTGATCGATTACGGTTTCCATGCGCCGACCATGTCGTTCCCGGTCGCCGGCACCCTGATGGTAGAGCCGACTGAATCCGAGTCACTCTACGAGATCGATCGTTTCTGCGATGCGATGATCGCGATTCGTGCCGAGATCACTCGCGTCGAGCAAGGCGAGTGGACGCTGGAAGACAACCCGCTGATACATGCCCCGCACACCCAGGCTGATCTGATGGACGCTGACTGGAATCGTGGCTACTCGCGTGAAGTCGGTGCATTCCCAAGCGAACACGTCAAGGCTGCCAAGCAGTGGCCAGCAGTCAACCGGGTCGATAACGTGCATGGCGATCGTCAGCTGATCTGCTCCTGCCCGAGCATCGATCTCTACCGCGACTAGTGCCCAGTGGGGCTCATGATCGATGTTCAATAACTGACGTCTGAGCCTCGTGAGCCCCTCCTGAACGTCATGATCAGGAGGGTCATCGTAGTATGCAAAACGCCCCTGCCGGGATTCCGGCAGGGGCGTTCGCGTTGCTGGCTTACATGTTTTCAGTAGAGGCGTTACTGCTTCCAGCTCTCCAGCAATTCCTCGTAGCCGATCGTCTCTCCCTTGGGCTTCTCGTTTTCCAGCTTGGCCTTGGGTGCGCCCGGCTGATCAAACCAGTACTGAGCATCGCGTTCTTCATTGAGCTTCGGTCCACAGTTTGGCATTACATTGGCCCGCTCCAGACGCTCAAGGATACGATCCTGCGCCTTGGCTAGCCCATCCAGTGCTTCCTGTGGTGTTGCTTCGCCACTGGCCGCCTGAGAAATGTACTGCCACCACAGCTGAGCAAGCTTCGGATAATCTGGCACGTTGGTGCCGGTTGGCGACCACTGCACACGCGCAGGGCTGCGATAGAACTCGACCAGACCACCAAGCTTCGGTGCAGCATCAGTCATCGCCTGCGACTGAATATCAGATTCGCGAATCGGCGTCAGCCCTTCTAGCGTCTTCTTGAGTGACACGGTTTTTGCCGTCACGAACTGGGCATACAACCACGCGGCCAGACGATTCTTCTCCGGCGTGGAGTCGAAGAATGTCCAGGCGCCCACATCCTGATAGCCAAGCTTCATGCCCTCTTCCCAGTACGGGCCGTGCGGTGACGGGGCCATGCGCCACTTGGGCGTGCCATCATCATTGACTACCGGTAATCCCTCACGCGTCATATCTGCAGTGAAGGCGGTGTACCAGAAGATCTGCTGGGCAATGTTGCCCTGCGACGGCACAGGGCCGGACTCGGAGAAGGTCATGCCCTGAGCTTCCGGCGGAGCGTACTTGTCCAGCCAATCGACATACTTGGTAGTCGCATAGACCGCCGCCGGGCCGTTGGCCGCACCACCACGTGTCACGGAGGAGCCGACCGGCTGACATTCCTCGACACGAATGCCCCACTCATCCACTGGCAGGCCGTTGGGCAGGCCCTTATCGCCTGCACCCGCCATGGAGAACCACGCATCGGTGAAGCGCCAGCCGAGTGACGGGTCCTTCTTGCCATAATCCATGTGGCCATAGACACGCTTGCCGTCGAGTTCCTTGACGTCATTGGTGAAGAAGTCGGCGATGTCTTCATAGGCAGACCAGTTGACAGGTACGCCCAATTCGTAACCGTACTTGTCCTTGAACTGCTTCTTGAGGTCTTCACGCTCGAACCAGTCCGCGCGGAACCAGTAAAGGTTGGCGAACTGCTGATCCGGCAGCTGATAGAGCTTGTCATCCGGTCCGGTGGTGAAATCCAACCCGATGAAGTCATCCAGGTCCAACGTCGGTGAGGTGTAGTCCTTGCCATCACCTTCCATCATGTCGCTGATCGGCACGACCTTGCCATAACGGAAGTGAGTGCCGATCAGGTCGGAATCATTGACATAGGCATCGTAGATATTGCGCCCCGACTGCATCTGGGTCTGCAATTTCTCGATGACATCGCCTTCCTGAATAAGATCATGAGTCAGCTTGATGCCAGTAATTTCACTGAAGGCCTTGGCTAGCACCTTGGACTCATATTCATGCGTCGTGAGAGTTTCAGAGGCAACCTTGATCTCCATGCCTCTTAACGGTTCGGCAGCCTTGATGAACCACTCAAGCTCGGACATCTGTTCGTCCTGGCTGAGGGTAGAAGGCGAGAATTCCTTGTCGATCCACTTCTTGGCGGCGTCCTGATACTGATCCGCCATCGCCTGGCTCGACAGCCCCGCAAGCCCGGCGGCAGTGGCAAAGGCAATCGCGTAACGCAGGCGTGCAGGTCTGATCATCTGCTGACTCATGGGATGTCCCTTTATTGGCGTTATTGTTCTCAACCGCTTTTTATCAACCACTTTTCTCGACTGCTGTATGTTGACGCACTCTCTCGGTCACTAGCTCTCTACTGGCGCCTCTTCACCGACTCTTCGGTACTGACGTTACGTCTCTAGCTCCTCTTGGCAGGTTTCTCCTACAACATCTTCTTCTCACCGACCTTTCTCAGTTGCCAACTCGCGCTGAGCACGATAGAGAGAGGCCGGTGTCACTGCTCCTCCCGGTGACTCGACGATGGCCTGTAACGCATCCATCGCCGGCAATTCAGCGTAATCCGTCACGCCCTTGGCATTCATCACGCGTGCGTAGTCATGCTGGCTGGCAATCCCCAATGCGCGCCCCGTCGCCCCCACAACGATCGGCATGATGACCTTGCCGTAGTGACTGTCGGCACGCATGAAGGGCCATGCGTCATGCGGTTCACCGGTATTGACCGGATTCCACAACACCAGCCCACGCAGATGATTGGGCTGATGCCCGACGCTGGCACCCCAGCGATCCCGCACATGGCCGCCATGCTTCTGATCAAACAGCGTATCGCGTGGCTGCTGCCCGTGTAGCTCAACGCCACTGTCACCAGCATGCTCAAGTTCAAGGTAGACGTTATGTGTCGCATAGCGTGCAACACCGGGTGCATGCCAGGCATGACTTTGGTCGATCACACGTTTCGCCAGTACCTGATTGCTATCGCTGATTGTCATCGCAATATGGCCCGGTTTGCCTGTCAACCTCACATTTTCGAGGGTTGTCTGTGAGCTGTGGCGCACCTTGATCCCTTGATTGAAATTGACAAGCTGCACGTCACGTACCCAGCTGTCGGTCACACCATCAATATCCAACAGGCCGAAACCACTGTCATCCTCGGCACTACGATGATGCTTGAACTGTCCACGCCAGTTACCACTCAACGCCAATCCTTCCACCCCGACTTCCCGTGCAGGATGAATGCGCGCAATCCGCCACGTCTCACCGGGAAGGCGTCCGTGCGCCAGCGGCAATGAGAGCGTCAGACGTTTTCCTTCGCGCGCCACCACGCGATAACGCGCTCGCTTGACGACGCCATCACGCTCGATCAACCAGCGTGAATTTCCGGTCTTGGCATCCTTTTCCATCTGGTAGGGAGCCAATGCGCGGGCTACTGTTTCAGGGCGCTTGTCGATACTCTCCAGCAGAACTTCATCACCGACTGCAAGGGAGGAGGTCGCTCCCGCATCTTGTGTCGAATCCGCCAGCATGACCGTATCTTGCGTATCAGCAGGCTGATTCCGTGAGCTTGCCGCGAGTGGCTGCCAGGCTTCCTGCTTGCCACCCTCGTCTAGCGTTCTCCCCTCGTCCAGGCTGCCCAGATGTAGCAGCCAAGGCGTGCTCCAATACCAGCTGGCATGCAGTGGCAGCATCGCTGCCGTCTGTTTGAGGTGCGTGCTGCCGCTGCCCGCGCCTGCCAATGTCCAATAACTGCCTGCCAGGCTCAGGCCCTGCATCTTCAACAGCGACTCGCGCAACTGCTGTTGGCGCTCCTCATCAGCCACCACTGCCTTGAGAGCAATCAATCGTGCAAAGAACCAGGCACGCTCTTCAATGCCATACAGTACGTAATCTCCTGCAGGAAAGTAGAGCACCCCACGTCGAGGACTTCTGTCACTGTGACCATCACTGCCCGCCTGCTGCCAACGACGCATCGCGGCATGTGCCTTGAGTACGGCCAAACGATCACTCACCTCATCATCGCCACGAGCACCGTAGTCAGTCACGTCAAAACGCCGCGTATTCTCATCAGCTCGCTGCTCACTCTTTTGCACATTGACGGAGGCCGGCAACGCCTCACCCTGTCGATAGCCAGCATGCGAGAAATCAGGCAGCGGCAATGCCACGCGCTCTTCAGCAGTTCGTTCACGATTGGCAAGCCAAGTGCTGCGATAGCGCTGCCACAAAGGGATGCCGGATACCGTTCCCTGCTTATCAATATCGTGTTCACCATCCTCCGGCTCGGCGGTACTCTGACCGACGGCTGTACTTTGAGTACCTTGTGCAGTAGATGAAGACTCGTGTGACTGGCTAACCCAATAGCCGATACTCAGCACGCTCATGACAGCAAGCCCCGACAGCAACAAGCAAATCATGCGGCGGGGAACGGAAGACTCAGAAGACGGCATTCAGGACAATCCTTGGCGAAAGCATCAGCAATGGCAGTGACAGCGGCGGAGACAAAACTCATCAGAACCGCTTGGGACTCCACTCAACACATCGGGTTCCCTGTCGCGTGATTGCAACACCCTTCTACCCAGCTCTCTCCAGTCCGTTTGCCCAGCATCTTCTCTATGCGCTCACTTAGCCCCACTTCATCAGCAATAACATCCAGACCACGCATACGACGCTGATGATCCACAACACCTGGTCGGTAAAGCCAAGCCATAACAGATGTAGCCAGCCACTGGAGAGTAGTCCGATGAACAGGCGATCACCGCGGGTCGTCGCGATCGGCAGGAAGCCCTGCCGACTGAGGGTCGGTGTCGCGAACTGCCATGCGGTCATGCCGAGTAAAATGATGCCGATACCGGCAAAGAACAGTGTCGTGGGTAGGGTCCAGGCCATCCATTCCATGAGTGTTTCCTCTTACTGCCCGCCGTCGATATTTAGCGCGACGGGCTCAAATGAGGAGCGCTCCCGTGAAGAGCGCTCAAGACGCCGATCACACACGGCCCAGCGCGAAGCCCTTGGCAACATGGTTACGCACGAAGTAGATCACCAGAATGCCGGGTATCAGCGTCAGGGCACCGGCAGCAGCGAGTACGCCCCAGTCGATACCCGAGGCCGAGACCGTTCGTGTCATCACCGCCGCAATCGGTTTCGCCTCCGTCGCCGTCAACGTGCGCGCCAGCAGCAGCTCCACCCACGAGAACATGAAGCAGAAGAAGGCCGTCACTCCGATACCAGGCCGGATCATCGGGATGAAGAGCGTCAGGAAGAAGCGTGGGAAGCTATAACCATCGATGTAAGCCGTTTCATCGATTTCCTTGGGTACGCCAGACATGAAGCCTTCCAGAATCCACACCGCCAGTGGCACGTTGAACAGACAGTGCGCCAGCGCAACGGCCAGTGGTGTGTCGAACAGTCCTACCGAGGAATACAGCTGGAAGAACGGCAACAAGAAGACGGCCGGCGGTGCCATACGGTTGGTCAGCAGCCAGAAGAACAGATGCTTGTCACCGAGGAAGCGATAGCGCGAGAAGGCATAGGCTGCCGGCAGTGCCACCGTTAGCGAGATCGCCATGTTGAGCACCACATAGCTCATCGAGTTCACATAGCCCATGTACCAACTCGGATCGGTGAAGATCACGTGGTAGTTATCAAAGGTAAAGTTCTCGGGCCATAGGGTCAGACCGCCGAGAATCTCCTGATTCGACTTGAACGACATGATCAGCAGCCAATAGATCGGCACCAGCAGGAACAGCAGGTAAATCGTCATTACCAGACGCTTGCGTGTTTTCATCACTCGTCTCCTCAGGCGTCGTCACTGTCCTGATGGGTCATGGCGGTATAGAACAGCCACGAGACCAGCAGGATGATGAGGAAGTAGATCAGCGAGAAGGCAGCGGCGCGTCCGAGGTCGAACTGGCCAATCGCCATCTGGGTCAGGGTCTGCGACAGGAAGGTGGTAGTGGTGCCGGGACCACCACCGGTGAGCACGAAGGGCTCGGTGTAGATCATGAAGCTGTCCATGAAGCGCAACATGATGCCGATCAACAGCACACTTTTGAGCTTGGGCAGCTGAATGTAGCGGAATACCGCCCACGGCGAGGCACGGTCGATGCGCGCGGCCTGATAGTAGACATCGGGAATGGCGCGCAGCCCCGAGTAGCACAGCAGCGCCACCAGCGAGGTCCAGTGCCAGACATCCATTACCAGCACCGTCACCCAGGCATCTGCCGGGTTGGAGGCGTAGTTGTAGTCAATGCCTAACTGACCCAACGCCCAACCATAGAGCCCAATATCCTCACGGCCGATGATCTGCCAGATGGTGCCGACCACGTTCCAGGGAATCAGCAACGGCAGGGCCAACAGAATCATGCACAGCGAGACCATCGCACCCTTGCGCGGCATCGAGAGTGCTACCGCAATACCGAGCGGTATCTCGATGGCCAGTACGGCGAAAGAATAGATGAACTGGCGGATCAACGAATCGTGCAACCGCTCATCGCGCAGAATCTCGCGATACCACTCGGTACCGACGAAGAAGCGCGTCGAGGGATCAAAGATGTCCTGCACCGAGTAGTTGACCACCGTCATCATCGGGATGATGGCCGAAAAGGCCACCACGATGACGACTGGGAGCACCAGCCACCAGGCGCGATTGTTGTGAGTGCGCTGCATCAGGCCACTCCTCCCTTGTCATCCACGACATCATCTGTGACTTCGGCAGAGGCGGGCAGTACATCCAGCAGATGTTCGTCCAGATAGAAGCGCTGCCAGCGCGCCGGCAAGCGCATACGCACTCGTCCATGTGGAATGGCTGCATCTTCTTCAATGCGTGCCTTGAACACGCAACCACCGCCTATATCGATGTCCACTACCTTGTAGGTGCCAAGATCCTGCACCAACGTGACCTGCCCACTCAGCCAATGCTCAGTGCTTTCGGACTCACTTCTCTCAAGCGCTGCAGCCTCGAGTTCTACAAACTCAGGCCGAATGCCCAGCTTGAGATCACCGTTACGCTCAGAGAATGTCGCCAGCAACGTGCGCGGTAATCTGAGCAATGGTGCGGACTCACCCTCTCCCAGTCGCACGCCTTGTGCTTCAAGCGAGATACGCGCCAGATTCATGCCGGGTGAGCCGATGAAGTAGCCCACGAAGGTATGTGCAGGATCTTCAAACAACTCACGCGGAGTCCCGAACTGCACGATGCGCCCCTCATACATGACCGCGATCTTGTCGGCGAAGGTAGAGGCCTCGAGCTGATCGTGAGTCACATACACCATCGTGATATTGAACTGCTCGTGGATCTGCTTGAGCTTGCGTCTGAGCTTCCATTTGAGATGTGGATCGATCACCGTCAGTGGTTCATCGAACAGGATGGCGGCCACGTCATCGCGCACCAGTCCACGTCCCATCGACACTTTCTGCTTCTCATCGGCCGTCAGATTGCTAGCACGCCGTTCGAGCAGGGATTCAAGCTCCAGTACCTGAGCGATCTCACGTACCCGCGACTGTACCTTGTGTTCCGGTTGACGCTGATTGCGTAGCGGAAAGGCCAGGTTGTCGTAGACCGTCATGGTGTCGTAGACCACCGGGAACTGAAAAACCTGTGCGATATTGCGCTCTTCCGGGGGTAGCTGATTGACCACCCGATCATCGAAGCGCACCTCGCCTTCCGAGGGAGCAAGCAGCCCTGAGATGATATTGAGCAGGGTGCTCTTGCCACAGCCAGAGGGGCCCAGCAACGCATAAGCACCACCCTGCTCCCAGACGTGGTTCATGCGCCGAATGGCGTAATCGGCGTCTTCGCTCGGCGCAGCCATGTAGCTGTGCGCCAGGTCATTAAGATGAATCGCGGCCATCAAACAAGCCCTCCTGATGAGGTGTCTGGCACGATGTTGTCAGCTCGTGTCGGGGAGCGAATCAATGCGCTATCAGCCCCTTCCGCTACCTCTTCGGCATAGACGAACAGCTTATGCGCTGGTGCGTAGACGCGAATGGAATCATCCACATCAAAGTCGTGAATACCCGACAGATGCAGCACTAACGAGTGATCCGTGTTACTCACATGCAGGAAGGTTTCAGAGCCGGAGATTTCGGCGATATCCACGTTGACCGCGAACTCGAGATCATCATCTGCTAGTGGAGCCAACCCCAGATGACTGGGGCGAATGCCGAAACGGTAGGCACCACTCTCTAGTCCCGCCAATGGCGCAGGTAACACGAAGCGACTGCCGTGGGAGCCCGCATCAGCTGCGCCGGAGAAGGAAAGCTCGCGGCCACGCACCTCCGCCTCGAACAGATTGATCTGAGGCTCGGAATAAAGCCGCGCTGCCTCGACGCTGACCGGATGGTGATAGACCGACTCCGTCGGCCCGGACTGCAACACCCGCCCCTCGTGCATCAGTGTGGTGGTGCCGCCTAGTGCCAGTGCCTCACCGGGTTCAGTCGTGGCATAGACCGCAATGGTGTTGCGCGTCGCGAACAGGCTGCGCATCTCGTGGCGTAGCTCTTCACGCAGCTTGTAGTCAAGATTGACCAGCGGCTCATCGAACAGCACGAGATCGGCATCCTTGACCAGTGCTCGTGCCATCGCCGTACGCTGCTGCTGACCACCGGAAAGCTCCGATGGCTGGCGCTTGAGGAACTGCTCGATATGCAGCATCTCGGAAATTTCGTGCACTCGACGGCGAATTTCATCCGACGCCATGCGCGCCAGCTTGAGCGGAGAAGCGATATTGTCGTAAACGTTCAGACTGGGGTAATTGATGAATTGCTGATAGACCATCGAGATATTGCGCTCGCGGACCGGTCGACCGGTCACATCCTCGCCGTTCATCAAGATGCGCCCTTCGCTTGGCACATCCAGACCCGCCATCAAACGCATCAGCGATGTTTTGCCGGACAGAGTACGCCCGAGCAGCACGTTGAAGGAGCCGGGTTCAAAGGTTAGATCAACCTTATCGATATGGGTCTCACGGCCAACCCGGCGGGTCACCGCCTCAAGGCTCAGGGACATGGCGCTTTCTCGTCTGGTGAAAGTCATCAGGGCGCTGGCACGGTAGCTCTCTGCCAAGTGTTCACGCCCACCTGTTGACTATCATAAAGCGAACCGCGTGCCAGCCATGTCGCGCCAGACCTGCAGAAAGCACTGTGACGCCGATTCCAAACCGTAAGGAACAATGCCTTTCCATGCGCTTTCAGTGACTTGCCATACACGACCAAGGCAGGGGGCGACGATGGTCTAGCCCGCGCAACGGCGCCTTTGCCACTATTCTGATGAACAGTATCTGAACAGATTGGGCTGCGAGACTGAACACTTGATGAGCACTAGTGAACATTCACGCCTCCAGAATTGATCAGACATATAACAACAGAGGCTCTCAGGGCCCACCGTACAAGGGACTACCATGCCATCACGTCACGCCGCCGATTCATCAGTAACGCAATGTGCTACCGCTGCTTCAGCGCCTCCCCTCTCGCCTACCACCAACGACCTGCTCGCCAGTGCTGCCCTCAGCACTGCCTGTCCGCCCGATGAGTTGGCCTGGCGCCAGCGTCAGTCAGCCAGTTTGATGTCGACCGTCGCGGCAGCTGTCGCCGGACATACACTCAATCTTCTCGAACACTGGCAGGCCTGTCTGGTGCTGACCGATCGTGATGGTGTGGTGCTCGCCAGCTATGGTCATCAGCGCTTGCTCAGCAGTGATGCACTGTTGTTAAGCCCTGGGGCTCGCTGGCGCGAGGAATCACTTGGGCACAATGCACTGGCCGAGACGCTGAATGCACCACGCGCCAATCGCTTGGCACGCGTGGCACTGGAAGATCATGAGGCACCGTTACTCAAGGGACTGGCCAGCGCTAGCGCAGCGTTGTTGTCTCCTGCATGTTGGCAGTCAGGCCGTGGCCTGACACCGGGTGCTTGCGAGGGATGTCTGGGGCTGATCTGTGACCCCTATCGGGTACGCCAGTACAGTCTGGGCATGCTGAGCGTACTGGCCGATGACATCGAGCAACGGCGGCTGAGTGAACATTTTGGAGCTGATCATCACCTCCTGCGGTTACACCTCAATACGAGCCAACTGGATTCGCCCAGCGCAGCACTACTGGCCGTCACTCCTTCCGGCGTCATCGCTGCCGCCAGCCGACGCGGACTTCAGTTACTCGCCAGTCAACTAACCACAGGCCCTGACGATAATCTCGCCAACGGCACAAACATACCTACTCGAGATGATGTGCATCTATTATTGGGTCAACCTCTTGATCGTTGGCAACTGAATTGGCCTGCGCTGACGGGAAATCATCAGCTCACACTGACAGACCATCCTCAGCTCGCGGGCTACGCACTGCGTTGCCAACAGCCTGTCCCTCGGATCACTCCTCGTGCACCGGCAGCGCGTGCCACTACGACATCACCTTCGCTCTTCGCGTCAGGCTCAACAACAGCCCCTCTCAATGCCCATCTGGCGCGACTGCATCATGGAGATCCCGGTTGGGCACAGGTGTGTACCCTGCTGCAACGGCTCGTCAATGCTCGCTTGCCATTACTGCTACAAGGCGAAACGGGCGTCGGGAAAGAGCAAGTGGTCAAGGCACTGCATCAAGCCAGCAATCGTGCCCATCAGCCGCTGGTGGCCATCAACTGTGCTGCGTTACCGGATGAACTGGTGGAAGCCGAGCTATTCGGTTATCGAAGAGGTGCCTTCACGGGCGCAGATCCAGCAGGTCGTGAGGGTCGCTTGATAGAGGCCAATGGCGGACGACTATTTCTCGACGAAATAGGCGACATGCCCCTGCACGTTCAAGCGCGTTTGCTACGAGTACTGCAAGAGCGCGAGGTCACTCCGCTGGGGGGCGGTCAAGCGCGACGGGTCGACTTCGAGCTGGTGGCAGCAACGCATCAACCATTGCTGGAGCGCGTTCATGAAGGCAGCTTCCGTGCTGACCTCTACTATCGCCTGTGTGGCGCGACCATCGCCCTGCCACCACTGCGAGACCGTCAGGATATCGAGGGGCTGAGCCGGGCGCTGCTCGAGCGACTGTGTGCTGAACAACAGCGACAGGCGCCCTCTCTGTCGCCGAAAATCCTGCGCTGTCTAGGCGATCACGACTGGCCGGGGAATATCCGCGAGCTGGAGAACTGTTTACGCCTGGCACTGGCATTGTGCGATGGCGATCAACTGGACGTGCCACATCTGATGCTTCATCCCATGCAGACATTGATGAATATCAATACCGGCATTTCCGCGTCACCTGCGGCGTTCAGCCGCCCACGACCTCGAGCACTAATCCGCTATCGGTCATGGGCAATGAGCCACTGATCGATAAACGCTCACTTGGCAATCACATCGCTGCACTGCACGACCTATCTTCTGCACAAGAACTACAGATAGCGCTGGATGCCCTTGGTGGCAATGTCTCACGCCTGGCGCGCACACTAGGCATCAGCCGCACGACGCTTTACAAGCGACTAGGTACACACGACTAGTCAGGGGTGCCATTGGTCTATCGGCGACTGGTGGGGAGTGCCGTAATACACAGAAGCCCCGCAAACGTTGTTTGCGGCTTCTGTGTATTACGGCAAGGACGACATATCTCACCACCCTTTGTCCTTATCTGGACCTCTCTTCTTCTCTCCATTCCTATCCATCAACGTACATGGTCAGCTGGGCGTCAGACCTCTCAATCGTTCATTGCGACGGCGGATCATCTCAAGTGTGGCGAGTAGCATGATCGATACCAGTACCAGCAACGTGGCGACTGCGAGAATGGTCGGGCTGATTTCTTCGCGAATACCGGACCACATCTTGATCGGAATGGTGGTCTGCGCCGGACCGGCAATGAACAGCACCACGACCACCTCATCAAACGAGGTGATGAAGGCAAACAGCGCCCCCGACACCACACCCGGTGTCACCAACGGCAAGATGATGCGGAAGAAGGTACGACTCGGGCTTGCCCCTAGCGAGTGTGCTGCCCTCGTCAGTGAGTGATCAAATCCCGATAACGTTGCGGTGACCGTGATGACCACAAAGGGGATACCCAGCGCCGTATGCGCCAGAATGACCCCCAGATAGGTCTGGGTCAGGCCCAGCTTTGAGAAGAAGAAGAACATTGCCGCCGCACTGATGATCAATGGCACGATCATCGGCGAGATCAGAATCGCCATGATGGTATTGCGAAACGGCATGAAGCGACTCGAGAGCCCCAACGCTGCCAATGTTCCCAATACCGTGGCCAGCACCGTCGCACAGATGGCAATGATGATGCTGTTCTTTATGGCACGCATCCACTCATCGGAGGTAAAGAAGTCCTGATACCAGCGCAGCGAGAAGCCCTCAGGGTCCAGCGAGAGCATCTTGTCCGAGAAGGTGAAGTACGGTTCAGCATTGAACGATAGTGGGATGATGACCAGGATTGGCCCGATCAGAAATAGAAAGATCAGCGCACAGAGCGTACAGAAAACCCAATGCCAGATCCGCTCACCGCGCGTTGCATAGGAAGGTATGGCCATCTGTCACCCCAGTTTGACCTTGTCCACACCGATCAAGCGGTTGTAGACCAGATAGAAGAGGATCACCACGACCAGCAGAATCGAGCCAATGGCCGCTGCCAGCCCCCAATTGAGCGAGGTCTGCATGTGGTAGGCGATGAAGTTGGTAATGAAGCGACCGGACTGCCCACCCACCAGTGCCGGCGTGATGTAATAGCGATGGAGAGGATGAACACCAGAATGGAGCCTGCTCCGATACCAGGTAATGTCTGCGGGAAGTAGACACGTCGGAAGGCGGTTACTGGCCCTGCCCCCAAGGAACGGGCGGCATGCATATAGCTGGGCGGAATGGTCTTCATGACCGAGTAGAGCGGTAGAATCATGAACGGCAACAGGATGTGCGTCATCGCTATGATGGTGCCCGTCTTGTTGTAGATCATCTGGATGCGCGCCTCTTCAGCGATCAGCCCCACCCCCACCAACATGTCATTGAGTACCCCCTGTTGTTGAAGGATTGCGATCCAGGTGGTCGTACGTACCAGCAGTGAGGTCCAGAACGGCAGTAGCACCAGTATCATCAACAGATTGCCACGCCCTGCAGGCAAGGTCGCCAATAGCCAGGCCACCGGATAAGCCAGCAATAGCGCTAGCCCCGTGATGACGGCACTCATCCAGAAAGTACGGATGAACAGCACCACATGGATCTGCAGATACTCAGGCTTCTCGACAATTTCCCCTGTCGGCGAGAACTGTCGATCTATCGCTGCGAGATAGTAGGACGCGGTATAAAGCCCAGACTCACGCTTGATCAACCGCCAGATATCCGGATCCTGCCAGTCCTTGTCAGCCTTGATAAGGGCTTCCTTGAACGGTGGCTCCATCCGCCCTGCCTTGCGTGCACTCTTCGTGAACAAGGAACGCATACCGGACATTTCATAATTGAGGCGTGATGCCACTCGCCCCAGATTACGTGCCTTGAGACCCGCCGCCAGATCTTGAGCCAATGCTGCATAGGCTGCCTCATCTGGTAATCCTTCTCCGTCCCAGTGGGTCAATGACTCACTGGTTCGCGGGAGGTAGGTCGAGACTTCGGGGTTATCGACACTGCGTGACAGCATGTCGAAGATGGGCATGACGAAGGCCAGCCCGATAAAGATCAACAGCGGCGCCACGAGCAACAGTGCCTTGAGGCGACTGCGGCGCACGGCGCGATTGAGACTCTGCTTGAGGGGGACACCGTCTGCGGTAGTCAGCCCCTCGGGGCCGGACGTTGCCGGTACGGAGGAATCACTCATCCTGCACTCCTTGATCGGCCATCCGCGAAAACTCGGCAGACACATGACGATAGCGCATGGCTGTCGAGCATCATCAAGAATGGCTCCAGCGTGCCTAAGCCACTGGAGCCATCGAGGACAGTGCGAGGATTAACGTGCCAGCCAGGCGTTGAAGCGCTGGCTTAGCTCATCGAGATTATCTGCCCAGAACTCATCATCCTTGGGGATAGCAGTCTCGAAGTTGGGGCCATAGGTCGGCATGTGTGGCTTCATGTCGATGCCAGTATCAGCATGAGTCGAGACCAGTGATGCAGACGAAGTACGCGCTGGGCCGTAGGAAATGTACTTGGCCTGATCCGCCAGCCGCTGAGTATCAGTGGCAAACATCAGGTAGTCCTTGACCTTGTCCAGCTTGCCAGTCGGTACCACCCAACCATCCAGCTCGAAGACCTGGGCATCCCAGACGATCGAGAAAGGCTGCTTTTCATTCACTTCAGCATTGAAGATACGGCCGTTATACGCTGAGGCGAAGGCGACTTCCTTATCCGCCAGCAGCTGCGGTGGCTGTGCGCCCTCTTCCCACCAGATCACGCTATCCTTGATGGTATCGAGCTTGGCAAAAGCACGCTCAATGCCTTCGTCCGTGTCCAGCGTGGCATAGACATCTTCTGGCGCCACACCATCCGCAACCAAGGCCCACTCCAGGTTGTTGATCGGCTTTTTCTGCAGCGCACGCTTGCCCGGGAATTCCTCGAGATTGAAGACATCATCGATGGAGTCTGGCTGCTTGTCTCCCGGGAACATCTCGGTATTGAACGCCACAATGTTGGAATAGACGATCTGCGGCACGAAGCACTCACCCAGCGAGCCCTCGATGAAATCCTCACTGGCCGGTGTGCCATCCGGTGCCGGTGCAAACAGCGTATCGGCATCCAGTGGTTCGATCAGTCCTTCCGAGCAGGCAATCAACGCATCACTGGGTAGCATGTCCACCAGGTCCCACGTCACATTACCGGCCTGCACCTGGGCACGTAGCCCCGAGAGTGCATTGGAAGACTTGTCGATATTGATGATGGTATCGCCGCTCTTCTTCTCCCACGGCTCATGATAGGCCTTGAGCTGACTATCACTGTAAGCGCCGCCCCACGACACGATATTGAGCGTCTGGGCCTGTACGGCGCCTGCACTCATCCCCGCGGCGGCGATGGCAATCACCAACGCACCGCGTAGTGGTAAACCCGAGCGAGATGGAATGATTTTCTTGATCACTGACATGGATGATTCTCCCTGATTTATTGTTGTTGTGCTGTCTTGATTGCTGCGTACTGCCCCGTGCCTGCGTTACCTGCCCCTAGGCATCCAGCGCACGACAGTCTTGTGCATCCCAGCCGACCTTCAATGATTGCCCAGGCTTCAGCACCGGATAACCGTCAGCATTGGGGGTCTTGATGATGAATTCCTCACTTCCGCAGACTGCTACGCGAGTTCGCAGGTGATCCCCAAGATAGATCACTTCCTTGACCTCGGCGGTGAAGACATTGTCCGGCAACGGCGCATCGCTGCTCTCTTCCGCCAACAGCCGCACTCGCTCCGGGCGCAGTGAGAGCTGAGTTCGCTCACCCATGGCCTTGATGGCGACCGGCAATGCCTTGACCTCCTCACCACCATCGAGTGTCACCGTGCAGTACGCTTCGCCACCATCTAGACGAGATACCACGCCATTGAGGCGATTGTTCTCGCCGATGAAGTACGCCACAAACGCATTCTCGGGTGCTTCGTACAACGCCTCGGGCGTAGCCAACTGTTGCACGATGCCATCATTGAAGACCGCAATACGGTCCGACATGGTCAGCGCTTCTGTTTGATCATGCGTCACATACAGCATGGTGACGCCAAGACGCTGATGAATACGCTTGATCTCGAACTGCATCTCTTCTCGCAGGTTCTTGTCCAACGCGCCAAGCGGCTCATCCATCAGCACCAATTCAGGCTCAAATACCAGTGCACGAGCAAGAGCTACGCGCTGCTGCTGACCACCAGAGAGCTGACCAGGACGGCGATCACCAAACTCACCAAGCCTCACCATGTCTAGCGCATTGGCGACCTTGCTGGTGATTTCCTCCTTGCTCATGCCGCGGACTTCCAGTGGAAAGGCAAGATTTTCAGCTACGCTCATGTGCGGAAATAACGCGTAATTCTGGAATACCATCCCGATACCGCGCTTGTGAGGCGGTAATTTATTGATAGGGATGCCATCAAGAAGTATTTCGCCGTGGGTAGGGGTTTCGAAGCCCGCCATCATCATCAGGCAGGTGGTCTTGCCAGAGCCGGATGGCCCTAGCAGAGTAACGAACTCGCCGCGGCGGACTTCAAGATTGAAGCCCTTGACCACTAGCGTCTCGCCGTCGTAACTCTTCTGTACATCACTGAATCGAGCAAAACAGGAGCTGGTCTCCTGCGGCACGTCGGGCTCTGCAGTCATGACCATACGCTGTATCCATCATGTTGTTCTTATAGTGGAGTCTAGCGGTAACTCGGGAACCGCTGGGCCTTTGCCCACCGCCCTCTCCGCCACTGCCATCCACTTTGACCCTACGGCGTCAAACCAAAGTCGACAAGGCATTCCCGCGCTGAATAGCGTTTAACTCAGCCCGTGCGTCAATACGATAAATGAACTACGCCCCTTTACAGCCGATATATGGCGTGCCTTTCAGGCAAACATCCGTCTGAATGACGATAAAAAGTGCCAACGCAAAAAGCCCCACCCGCAGAGTCTGCGAGTGGGGCTTTCAGGTTTCAAAATCTTTCAACGATTCACGGCATCAAAACTTGGTAATGACCCATACAGCATGAATGACGCCTGGCAGGAAACCGAAGCACGTCAGGATGATGTTGATCCAGAAGTGCTTGTTGGCGATCCCGACCTGCATCAGTACCCCTAACGGGGGCAAAATGATAGCCAGTATGATGCGGATAATATCCATGATGTGCTCCTTGCGGTCTGGATGTGACGACCGTGAACTCACGGAAGTCATGAACGATAGGTCACTTGTCACCAGTCTTGCACCAGCACCTATCTTGCCAGTACGTATTCATCGAGACTGATGCACTCAATATCAATGTGTGTGCTTACTGCTGGTGTCTCTACCGACATGGCCATCATCACTGCCACTGTCTTGATGACCTTCACCGTCGGTATCGCTGACTTCTTTCGACTGAGATGCCTTCACACGAGAATCGTGATCGATCTTCTGAGTCAGTTGCTCAGAATCAGCCGCTAACTGATCGTGATAACGTTCCCAGTCTTCCCAATCATGCGGGGTGCCACTGCGCGGCCGGTGATTGCCTGCCTCACGTGCACGCGCCCATGCATGCTCCTCGAGACTCTGCGGCTTGTCCTCTTCCTGTCGGGAGAGATGCCATGCTTGGCCATGTATTCTTTTGCGTTCATCGCATGCCTCACTTGTCAGAGAACTGCTTAACTGACGATATCGTGTTCTACCTCTTTAGTTGAGGCTGGTGATCCTGAATATCAAGCCTTGAAGTGAACGTTACGACAGAGAATCCACTCGCATATACCCCATTATCAATAAAAACTATCGACTCGCTTGATTCAATCAAATTCACCACAGCACAGCTTCTGCCTAGACTGGCGCAAGTTTCAGAGGGCACGTGTGACCTGACGCTCATTGTCTATAGACGATGACTCAACCCGCGGCCCGACACTCGCCTTTCAGTCCCAGGAATCATCTCCATGAATATCGATATCCGTGAAGGTCAATCTGTCCCTCAGGTCACGTTCAAGATTCGCCGCGACGGTCGACTGGTTGATCGCACCAGTGACGATATCTTTACTGGACGTAATGTGGTGGTCTTCGCACTGCCTGGCGCCTTCACCCCAACTTGCTCTTCCACTCACCTGCCGCGCTACAACGAGCTGGCAGACCGCTTCTACGCCGCGGGTGTCGACGAGATCGTCTGCCTGTCAGTCAACGATGCCTTCGTGATGGAATCCTGGGGCGAGCATCAGGAAGCCGAGAACCTGAGCCTGATTGCGGATGGCAATGGCGATTTCGCCGACGGCATGGGCATGCTGGTCGACAAGCGTGATCTCGGCTTTGGCAAGCGCAGCTGGCGCTATTCCATGCTGGTCCGCAATGGCGTGGTCGAGAAGCAGTTCATCGAACCACAGAAGCCGGGCGACCCCTTTGAAGTTTCCGATGCCGACACCATGCTCGATTACCTGGATGTCGATGCCGGTCGTCCGAGCTTCGCCACCCTGTTCAGCAAGCCGGGCTGCCCGTACTGCGCACGTGCCAAACAGATGCTGGACGAGGCTCGTATCAGCTACGAGGTGATTGAAGTCGGCACCCGTGGCGTCACCTCCCGTTCACTGCGTGCCATGACCGGCCGCGCCACCGTACCGCAGGTCTGGATCGATGGTGAGCACATCGGTGGAAGTGATGAAGTCGCACGCTATTTCGGCAGCCTCACCAGCGCCTGAGTCGTTACTTTTTTCTCACGCATGCCATGCCTATCACCCGGCAATCGCAAGCCTATCCCACTAATCAGTAAGGGCTCATGCCTACCACGGGCCTTCAGGAGAGTACGAGATGAACGAACGCCAGGTTGAAGTCGCCATCATTGGCGCAGGCAGTGCAGGTCTCGGTGCCTATCGTGCCGCCAAGGCACACACCGATTCCGTTGTCATGATCGAAGGTGGCCCTTACGGCACGACCTGTGCCCGTGTCGGCTGCATGCCCTCCAAACTTCTGATCAGTGCGGCAGAAGCGGCGCATCACGCCCGTGATGCCGGCTCTTTCGGCATCGAGATCCAGGGCGAGGTCAAGGTCAACGGTCGCGCCGTGATGGATCGCGTCAAACGTGAGCGTGACCGCTTCGTCGGTTTCGTGATCGAGTCCATCGAAGGTATTCCGTCACATGATCGTCTACGTGGCAACGCGCGTTTTGAAACTGCCAATAGCCTGATCATCGGCGACAACGAGACCCGCGTGACCTTCGAGCGCGTCATCATCGCGACCGGTTCACGCCCCAGCTATCCGGGCTTCTTCGATAACGCCGGTGATCGCCTGATCATCAATGACAACGTGTTCGAGTGGAATGATCTACCTGAGTCCGTCGCAGTCTTCGGCCCCGGCGTCATCGGGCTCGAATTGGGTCAAGCGCTCAGTCGACTGGGGGTGCGTATCCGCATGTTTGGGGTCGGCGGTGCCATCGGGCCGCTACGCGACGAGACAATCCGTGCCAATGCTGATCGCGTCTTCAATGAAGAGTTCTACCTGGACCCCGACGCCAAGGTCGAGAAGATCGAACGCGTCGAAGACGAGAACGGTGCCGGCGTGGAGATCACCTTCATCGAACGCGGTAGCGACGCGCGCCTGACCGAGCGCTTCGATTACCTGCTCGCCGCCACCGGGCGCCGCCCGAATGTAGACCGTCTCAATATCGAGGCGCTGAATCTCAAACTGGATGAACGCGGCGTGCCGATCTTCAATCGTCATACCCTGCAGACTCGCTATTGCGACGACAAACCAAGCAATGTGTTCATTGTGGGCGACGCCAATAATGACTTGCCGCTGCTGCATGAAGCCTCGGATGAAGGCCGTATCGCGGGTGACAACGCAGGTCGCTTCCCCGATGTGCGCGCAGGACATCGCAAAAGCACTATTGCTGTCGTGTTCAGCGATCCGCAGATGGCGACCATCGGGCTATCCACTGCCGAGATCGAGCAGCGCTATGGTGCCTGTGATTGCTACGCGGTCGGGGAAGTCGACTTCACTGGCCAAGGCCGCTCCCGCGTGATGCGCATGAACAAAGGCATGCTACGCGTCTACGGCGAGCAAGGAACGGGCCTGCTGCTAGGCGCCGAGATCTTCGGCCCACGCGCAGAGCATCTTGCTCACTTGCTGGCGTGGGCACATCAACAGCGCATGACCATCGAGCAGATGCTGGAGATGCCCTTCTATCATCCGGTGATCGAAGAAGGCCTGCGTACCGCACTGCGTGACCTCAATGCCAACTTGCAACTGGGGCCAGCTATCGTCGAGCGCTGCATGGAATGTGGTCCGGGTGACTGAGTCTTTCGTGAGTTGACGCCTTCAGGCAACCCACGTACGAATGCCCTATGCTCTAGGCACAGGTTGCATGCCGCCGGTAGCCATCCGAGTGACTATCGGCATTCATTGAACGACTCCCTGTGGGGAGCAGGAGGCCTGCCATGAAAGCAGCGCAACTCACGGTTCCCTCGATTATTCGCGACATCATGTCCCGCGATTGCTATCGAGTGAAGGCACGCACCAGCATTCTCGAACTCGCACAGGGCCTGACACACCATCGTCTACCCGGTGTACCTGTCGTCGATGACCTAGACCGTCTGATCGGCTTTATCTCAGAGCAAGACATTCTCGGCAAGCTACTCGACAGTGCCTACCACTGCGGCCAACACGCCCATGTCGGTGATTTGATGCGCAATGAAGTACTTAGCGTCAGCCCCAGTGACAGCATCACTGATCTGGCGCAACGAATGAACGGTCAGCGCCCCAAGGTCTACCCCGTTGTTGAGCAGGGCCGCCTACTGGGCCTGGTGACTCGCCGAGATGTGCTGAGCGCACTATTGATCATGCAATCAGGCTGCTGAGTCCGTATCGCCATTCGAAAACGCTCCCCATGAAAATGCCCCGCTAGCACTCGCCAGCGGGGCATTTTCATGGGGGTGTCGACATCACCTGATAGCACTCTGCAGTACTACGTCGGATCGATGAACTATTACCCGATAGCTAATCAAGCAGGCGGCGACATATTTACCCGCCTGTCTCGTCAGGCACATTCACATCGCAAGAAAAGTGACCGTTTCAGAAGAGCACCTTCCCGCGAACGTATACGTGGCGAGTGACTGCCTGAATTTGAACAAAAAAAAATCCGCCAGGAAAAACCGTGGCGGAGATAAGAACAGTTAAAACCAGACATAACATCGCGATAACATCATATCCTTGCTTACTACGACCACCGCTTCTCGATTTCTATCCCGTTCAACACAAAAAGATTCAGCCTTTTTTGTCACAATACTTTACTGGATGTGAAGACTGAACTACGTGCGTTGCCAACTGAAGACACCGCTGATATCAGCGAGGAACGTAATACTGATCAGACGGCGCCGAGCTGACAAGCTCCTGCAGGACAGGCTAGCCTATCGCTACCTCCTATTGCCCTGTCGCCTCAAGGATTGATGCATGCCCGTGACTCCTCACACGACCGCTGATCTCATCGCCCGCTTTCCTGAACTCGCATCACTTGTCGCCTACCAGGAAGCCAGCTGGATAAACCCTGACCAGCTGCCTTGTCGCGAAGCACTGGCCTCACCAGCACTGCAAGACAGCGGCCTGAGCCCCCAGGACGTTGATGAAGCCTGCGCACGTCTTACACGCTTCGCACCTTGGATAGCAGAGGCCTTTGCCGACACGCGTGATACGGCGGGGAACATCGAATCGCCGCTGATCGAAGCCCCAGCACTCCAGCATGCGTTATCGCTGATCACGACGCCTGCCAATACACTCCCCGGCCGCTTGATGATCAAGTGTGATCACGCGCTGCCCGTCTCTGGCTCCATCAAGGCGCGTGGCGGCATTCACGAAGTGCTCAAGCATGCGGAGACACTCGCATTGGACAGTGGCCTACTCAGCACTGGCGATAATTATCGCGCCTTTGAACAATCCGCACTGCGTGAGCTGCTATCTCGGCACCACATTCTGGTGGGCTCTACCGGCAATCTGGGCTTGAGCATCGGCATCATGAGCGCACGACTCGGCTTTTGCGTCACCGTACATATGTCAGCAGATGCTCGCCAGTGGAAGAAGGACTTGCTGCGCGAACGCGGAGCACAGGTCGTCGAGCATTCCGGAGACTACAGCGAGGCCGTGGACACCGGACGGCGTGAGGCCCTTCAGCACCCCAACGCATACTTTATCGACGACGAAGGCTCGCGTGATCTGTTCAATGGCTATGCGACGGCAGCAAGAGAGCTTGAACAGCAGCTGGCAGCCCAGCGCATTCATATCGATGCCCAGCATCCGCTTTGCGTCTATCTGCCTGCGGTGTGGGGGGTGGTCCCGGGGGCGTGGCGTACGGTCTCAAACTGGCCTTTGGCGATGCCGTACACTGTTTCTTCGCTGAACCCGTGCACTCGCCCTGCATGTTGCTGGGCATGCTGACCGGCGAACATGACGCCATTGCCGTGCAGGACATTGGCATCGATAACACCACCTGCGCCGATGGTCTGGCAGTGGGCCGTGCCTCGGCCTTTGTCGGGCGCGTCATGTCACCACTGCTGAGCGGCATCTACACCCTGCAGGATGACACCTTGCTGGCACTGCTTGCGCTGGCCTATGACAGCGAAGGGTTGAGACTTGAACCCTCGGCACTGGCCGGCGTGCCGGGCATGCTACGCGTATTGGAGGATTCACCGCTCTGGCGGGCCTGGCGACAGCATGTCGGCCTGGATAGCCCGACGATACAGGCCAATACGACACACATCGTCTGGTCGACCGGCGGCAGCATGGTGCCACGTGCAGTGTGGGAAGAGGAATATCAGCGAGGCAAGGCACTGCTCGCCTCACGTCGCTGAGAGTCGCCTTATTGAGTATTGAGGGGGCTATTGCATGAAGGCCTGCCAGAGCCAGGCACCCACGGCGACTAGCCCCACCAGACCCAACGGGCCTGAGTAGCGCTGCCACAGTGCCATCGCACGGTCTTCAAGCAGCGCTACCAGCGCGGCCAGCCCGAAATAGCGTACACCTCGCCCGATCAACGCCGCCAGCAGGAACAACCCCACGGGATAACCGCTGGCGCCAGCGACCAGCATCGCGCTCTGGAAGGGGATCGGCACGATGCCGATCAGCACGATGGCGAGAAAGCCCTGTTCGCTGAAGCGTTGCTGGAACATATCAAAGGCCTGCTGACCGCCAAAGAATCCGATCAGGCTGTCACCCCAGAGTGCCAGTGCATGGGAGCCAAGATAGAAGCCCACCAACGCCGCCGACAGATTGCCCGCCAATGCCACGGCAGCTATCCGCCAGCGGCGCTCAGGATGACGCAGCATCCACGGGATCAGAATCACCTCAATCGGAATCGGGATCAGCAGCGTCTCCAGCACTGAAGCGAAGAACAGCCACAGCATGGCGTGACGCGAGCGATTGAGACGATCGAGCCAGTCACTGGCAGAAGAGAGTTTCAACATGGTGGCAGCATGGCTTCCGAGTAGATGATCCGCCTACTTTGCCCTGAGTGAACTCGCGCGGCTACTCCTCGCGCTTCGTCACATCGAATTTTTTCTGCTACCCAAACCCTTCCAGACGCATCGCTGATCGCACTAGCCGTTCGTCCTCTGCCTCCAGTTCACGCAAACTGTCACGAATGCTGTGCAAGTGATGCAGCGCCGCCTGTTCGGCCACCTCAGGAAGCTGGTCCATCACGGCACGATAGATCGCCGTGTGCTGAGCATTGATCTGTCCACGAGGAATAGGTCGGTGATAGAGATTGCGCAACGACGCGAAGACCGAACTCAATAGCAGGTCATTGATGCCCTGCAGCGTATGTACCAGTACCGGATTGTGTGATGCCTCACAGATGGCGTGATGGAAAGCATGATCCAGGCGAGCCAGCTGCTGGGCATCTGGCAGCGTATCGCCCGTCGCTTCACGTATGCAGGCTGCCATCGCTTCATAGTGGCGGCGAATCAATACGCGGTCAGCCGGCGTCCCCCGTTGTGCTGCGAGTCGCGCCGACTCGCCCTCCAGCAACGCCCTTACCTCCAGTAAATCGTAGAGTGTGCGCGGATGATCACGAAACAGATGCATCAGTGGGCTGATATCAGCACTCGGCAGCAGCTGCGCGACGCTTGAACCCTTCCCGTGACGCGTTTCAATGATGCCCTTGCCACGCAACAGTCTCAGTCCTTCGCGCAGCGAGGGGCGCGAGATCCCCAATCGCTCACACAGGCGACGCTCAGAGGGAATCATCTGACCCGGCTTCAGTACGCCATCGAGTATCAATTGCTCAAGACGTGCCGCGGCTTGCTCGGGCGCCCGCAGATCAGATGGCAGAGCACTGTTCATTACCTGCATCGCTGACCTCTTTGTGTCGTTTTTCGTTGTCATCAATCGCGGCGATTCACTGGTCAGACCACTCTTCACACCCTACAGACATCCCTATCAAACAGACGAGCACTAGCGACAGTCACTAGACGAATGTCTGGTCAGACCACTTGACTCATACATGGACAATGCGAGGTCTGCACGCCAGATTGAAGATCTGACCGTTTCGGGAGTCGCCTCATGAATATCCTGTACGACCCAGCGCTGGATGGACCGCTGACGCAACACGACAAGGCCAAGGTACTGGCACATCTCACGGCGATGCTGCCGAGCCTGACGCTACTGCACCGTGAAGAAGACCTGCACCCTTTCGAGTGTGATGGTCTGGCGGCCTATCGCGTCATGCCGATGCTGGTCGCGCTGCCTGAGTGCGTCGAGCAGGTCGCCGCCCTGCTGCGCGAGTGCCATGCCCTTGGCGTACCTGTGGTCACGCGAGGTGCTGGCACCGGCCTTTCCGGCGGCGCATTGCCCTTGGAACAGGGGGTGTTGCTGGTGATGTCACGTATGGCGAGAATTCTTGAGATTGACCCTGATGCACGCATAGCACGTCTGGAACCCGGCGTGCGCAATCTCGCGATTTCAGAAGCAGCCGCCCCCTATGGCCTCTACTACGCCCCGGACCCCTCCTCCCAGATCGCCTGTTCCATCGGCGGCAACGTCGCTGAAAATGCCGGTGGCGTGCACTGCCTCAAGTACGGTTTGACCGTGCATAACCTGCTCAAACTGGAAGTGCTGACCATCGAAGGCGAGCCGATGACACTTGGCGCCGACAGCCTCGATGCCGCGGGACTGGACATGCTTGCGCTGTTCACGGGCTCCGAGGGCATGCTGGGTGTGGTAACGGAAGTGACGGTTCGTCTACTGCCAAAACCGGAGACTGCAAGGTACTGATGGCGAGCTTCGATGATATCGACAAGGCGGGTCGCGCCGTCGGTGACATCATCGCCTGCGGCATCATTCCTGGTGGCCTGGAGATGATGGATAACCTGGCCATTCGCGCCGCTGAAGACTTCATTCATGCTGGCTACCCGATCGAGGCGACTGCCATCCTGCTGTGTGAACTGGATGGTGCCGAAGGGGATGTCAGTGACGACTGCGCGCGAGTGCGTGAGGTGCTGGAGCTCGCCGGCGCCACCGAGATTCGTCTGGCACGTGACGAGCAGGAGCGCGCGCGCTTCTGGGCAGGACGCAAGAATGCCTTCCCTGCCGTCGGTCGCATGTCGCCTGACTATTACTGCATGGATGGCACCATCCCTCGCCGCGAACTCCCGACAGTGCTGACCGGAATTGCCGAGCTTTCACGCCAGTCGGGACTGGCCGTCGCCAATGTGTTTCATGCAGGTGACGGCAACATGCACCCGCTGATCCTGTTCGATGCCAATCGTCCCGGCGAACTTGAGCTGGCCGAGGACGTCGGCGGCAAGATCCTCGAACTGTGTGTGGCCGCCGGTGGCAGTATCACCGGTGAACATGGCGTGGGCCGCGAGAAGATCAATCAGATGTGCGCTCAGTTCACCAGCGATGAAATCACCGTCTTTCATGCTGTGAAGGCTGCCTTCGACCCGACTGGCCTGCTCAATCCCGGCAAGAATATCCCGACCCTGGCGCGGTGTGCTGAATTTGGTGCCATGCATGTACACCACAACCAGCTGCCGCACCCCGAGCTGCCGCGTTTTTGATCATCCGTCGTACTGCTGATCTGTCGGCTTCGCGTTGAACGAAGGCTGCACTGCCACACAAGGACATGACATGTCAGAGCCATCCCCTGTTTCTCAGCGTCAAGTACCGGCCCATGCCGAGTATGCCCACGGTAATCAGAGCGGACATGACGCGAGTGAGGCACTCGGTGAACAGGTGCGCGCAGCACATGCGGCACAGCGCCCGCTACGCATCACCGGCAGTGGCAGCAAGGCCTTTCTCGGCCGGACAGTCGAGGCCGATGAAGTGCTCGACATGCGTGCACATCACGGCATCACTCACTATGACCCCGTGGAGCTGATGGTCTCGGTACGTGCTGGCACCCCTCTCGCTGAGCTTGAGGCCGTGCTGGCCGAGCAGCATCAGCACCTGAGCTGCGAGCCGCCGCACTTCGGAGCGAATGCCACTGTCGGGGGCACGCTTGCTTGCGGGCTATCGGGCCCACGCCGCCCGTGGAGTGGCAGTCTGCGTGATCTGGTGTTGGGTACGCGCATCATCAGTGCCGAGGGCAAGGCATTGCGCTTTGGCGGTGAGGTGATGAAGAACGTTGCCGGGTATGACCTTTCGCGCCTGATGACCGGCGCACAAGGCACGCTGGGCGCCATCAGCGAAGTCTCCCTCAAGGTGATGCCGCGCCCAGCGGCGAGTCAGTCACTGCGTCTTGAGCTGTCCCTGGACGAGACGCTCACACGGCTTACCGCCTGGGGGCGCACACCACTGCCGATCTCCGCTGCCAGCTGGCAGGCCGGTACATTATCCCTGCGGCTGGAAGGCGGGATGCGCTCCGTAGAAGCCGGCGTGACGATGCTAGGGGGCGAGTCACTGCACGCGATCGAAGCGGCCCGTTACTGGTCAGACCTGCGCGAGCACCAACTTCCCTTTTTCACGACTCATGCCAGCCATGAGGCGCTATGGCGCCTGTCGCTGCCATTGGTGCTCAACCATGGCGATTGGCAAGCCGCCGTCAGCGAAACGCTGGGCCATATTGATGAGGCAGACCTGCTGTGTGACTGGGCCGGTGCGCAGCGCTGGCTTTACAGCGATGCGCCTGCCGAGCGCGTCCGTCAGCTAGCGCATCGCCTGGGCGGTCACGCTGTCTGCTACACGCCAGGCGTGGTCAGTGAGCAAGACAGCCCACTGATGCCTCTGAACACGATCAATGCCCGCTATCACGTACAGCTCAAGCAGCAGCTCGATCCACTCGGCATCCTGAATTCCGGCCGACTATATGCAGGGCTATAAGGCACAAGCATTGATACCGCAATGATAAATAGAGAACTCTGCCCTATTTCAAGGAAGGCCTGACCATGCAGACACACTTCAGCGAAGCCGCACTCGCCAAGCCGCACATCCAGAAGGCCGACAAGGTGCTGCGTAGCTGTGTTCACTGTGGCTTCTGCAATGCCACCTGCCCGACTTATCAGTTGCTGGGCGACGAGCGCGACGGACCGCGTGGACGTATCTATCTGATCAAACAGCTGCTGGAGAGCGATCCCGACAGCGCAGAGGCAAGCGAACGTCAACGCGCATCACAGGTGACGCGCGAGACACAGTTGCACCTGGATCGCTGTCTGAGCTGCCGCAGCTGCGAGACGACCTGCCCTTCCGGCGTCGAGTATCACAAGCTGTTGGATATCGGCCGCCATGAACTCGAACGTCGCGTCAGCCGACCGTGGCATGAACGACTGCTGCGCACCGGTTTGCGCCATGCGCTAGTTGAGCCCACGCGCTTCAAGGCGCTGTTGGCGCTGGGCGTGCGCTTTCGACCACTCGCACCCGCCTCGTTGGCTGATAAAATTCCTGTGCCAGACCATCACTCATCGGTGGCGCGGCCCTCGCCACAGCGTCATTCCCGACAGGTGTTGATACTAGAGGGCTGTGTCCAACCCAGCCTTTCGCCAAACACCAATGCCGCCACGGCACGCGTGCTGGACCGCTTCGGCATCGGTGTCGCCTCCGTAAAAGAAGCCGGTTGCTGCGGGGCCATCGACTACCATCTCAACGCTCAGCAGGCGGGTCGGGCACGCATGCGCACCAATATCGATGCCTGGTGGCCAGCGATTGAAGCTGGTGCCGAGAGCATCGTGCAGACTGCCAGCGGCTGCGGTGCCTTCGTCAAGGAGTACGGTGAGATGCTCGCCGATGATCCTGACTATGCCGAGCGAGCAGCACGGGTTAGCGCACTGGCCAAGGACATTGTCGAGGTCTTGGATGCTGCAGTGAGCACTGCCGCAGCAGATAAGGCATCCGCCGATCACTCACACAATATGCTACTGCTAAATGCAGCGACGAGCGGCAAGAAGACACTGGCCTTCCACTGTCCCTGCACGCTGCAACACGCTCAGCAGCTTGGCGGCAAGACAGAAGCGCTGTTGAGCAGGCTCGGCTTCAACATTGCTCCCGTGGCGGAGGGTCATCTGTGCTGCGGGTCTGCCGGCACCTACTCCGTCACCCAGCCGCAGTTGTCACACCAGCTTCGAGACCGCAAGCTGGATGCACTGGAAGCCAGTGGTGCCACGACATTCGTGACCGCCAACATTGGTTGCCAGACGCATCTCAATGGTGCCGGACGAATGCCGGTACGCCACTGGATCGAACTGGTGGATGAAGCACTGTCCACCACACCCTGAGTCATATTTGACACTCCTTATCCATCAAGACCATCCATCAAGACGAAAGGAAGCTCCATGATCACTCGCCACGTACTGACCCTCGACGACGTCAACCTCATGCTGGAGGGCGCACAGAAAGAAGCCGATACCAACGGCTGGGCAGTCTCCATCGCCGTCGCTGATGATGGCGGCCATCCGATGGGCTTGCGGCGTCTCGATAATACTCCGGCGATGACCGGCCACTTTGCGCTGCAGAAAGCCAAGAGCGCTGCGTTGGGTCGCCGCGAGACTCAGCTATTTGAAGACTCCATCAATGGAGGGCGCACAGCATTCCTGTCAGCACCGGAACTCGAAGGCATGCTGGGCGGCGGTGTACCCGTCATGGTGGAAGGCCAGATCGCCGGCAGCATCGGTGTCTCAGGCGTGAAGCCGGAGCAAGATGCACAGATCGCCAAGGCTGGTGTGGCAGCACTCGGACTCTAACTCTCAGGCCTGGCCTGCCATTCGTCAGGCTGGCAGTAAAAAGGATCAGCATGCTGAAGGAATGGCACGCTGGTCCTTTTTGTGTGCTCATGCCTATCTCGGCATGCCCGCGATCACCGCATCCATGAAAGCCCTGAGCTTGTCAGACTGCTGAATGCGCTGAGGGTAGAGCATGTAAATACTGTGCGGTACACCTTCTTCGGCTTCCAGCACCCGAACCAGACGCCCATCGGCCAGTTCACGATCCACCAGATATTCGGCAACGCGGATGATGCCACCGTCGGCCAGTGCCTGCTGCTTCAGCAAGCGATGATCATTGACGGCCAAGCCACCGCTGACGACTACCTCACCGTTGGCCATCGTCCAATGGGCGTGCCCCGTCCAGCGCAGACAGCGATGCGCGGTGAGATCCGACGACTGATGAGGCGTGCCATGAACCGCCAGATAGCCGGTCGAGGCACAACAACAGTGAGCATAGTCGAGTAGATGCCGCGCAATCATGTTGTCCGGCGGCTGACGCGTGGCGCGAAACGCCACATCAAAGGGTTCCCGGGTCAGATCATGACTTTCATAACTGACGTCGAGGCGAATCTCCAGTGCCGGATGACGCACCTGAAAATCACGACAGATGGCCATCAGATAACGTTCGGCAAACAACACCGGCGCGGTAATCCGCAGCACACCACTGAAGCTGTGGCGCTCATGTTCGAGGTCGCGCTCCAATGCCAGTAGCTCGCTTTGCACACCGCGCATGCGCAAACGAATGCGCTCACCCTCCTCGGTCAAACGCACGGCCCGGGTAGTACGAATCAATAGAGGTGCGCCCATCTCTCGCTCCAGCCGGCGCACTTGCTCGGAGAGATAACCTCGTGAAATACCCAGCACCTCTGCTGCACGGGTGAAATTCAGGGATTCTGCTACCTGGGCGAACAACATCAGGCGCTCCATCTTCTTGTGCTGCTGCATGCAGGCTCCTGTCGTATGCTGATGTGCAGCCCCTTGCGAGCCAGTGGGCTGGCCTCACTCTAGCCTCTTTATCCTCTTTCTATACTAATGAGCTCGTGATGATTGTCTGTTATAGCAAACAATCTATTCGCTGAGCGCGGCTTATCAGTGCCTGTCTGGCAACCTAAACTGACATGGATAACCGGTGCGTAGTGCATCGGCCCTGCTCATCGATAGCACCACTTGGCTTGACCAAGTCAGGTGACGTGTCAGAAGGGATTCCCTCATGAGTTATACCCCCGCCAATGATCGTTACGAGCGCATGCAGTATCAGCGCTGTGGCAAGAGCGGTCTCAAGCTTCCGCGCCTGTCACTGGGGCTGTGGCACAACTTTGGTCACAACAGTCACGAAGACAATGCCCGTGCCATCTGCCGCACTGCCTTCGATCACGGTATCACCCACTTTGACCTGGCCAATAATTATGGCCCGCCGCCGGGCAGCGCCGAAGAGATGTTCGGTCGCATGCTCAAGCGCGACTTCGCTGGTTACCGCGATGAGCTAGTGATTTCCAGCAAGGCAGGGTATCGCATGTGGCCTGGCCCTTATGGCGAGTGGGGTAGCCGCAAGTATCTGTTGTCGAGCCTCGATCAGAGCCTCAAGCGTATGGATCTCGACTATGTCGATATCTTCTACTCCCACCGTTTCGACCCGGACACTCCGCTGGAAGAAACGATGGGCGCGCTGGATAGCGCGGTGCGTTCCGGCAAGGCACTGTATGCCGGCATCTCCTCCTATAACGCCCAACGCACCCGCGAGGCCGCAGCCATCCTGCGCGAGCTGGGTACGCCGTGCATCATCCATCAGCCCAGTTACTCGATGATCAATCGCTGGATCGAGGACGATGGCCTGCTGGACACTCTTGATGATGAAGGTATGGGGTCCATCGTGTTCTCGCCATTGGCGCAGGGCGTGCTGACCGGCAAGTATCTCGGTGGCATCCCCGAAGATAGCCGCCTGGCACGGGGCGGAGCGCTCAAGGATAGTCACCTGAGTGAGGATAACCTTGCGCGAGTCCGTGCCTTGAACGAGATTGCCGAACGGCGTGACCAGTCGCTCGCGCAGATGGCACTCGCCTGGGCACTGCGCGGCAATCGCGTCACCACAGCATTGATCGGCGCAAGCCGCCCAGAACAGGTCACCGATTGCGTGAAGGCACTTGATCACCTTGAATTCAGCCAAGCGGAACTCGATGAGATTGATCGCTACGCCGTTGATGGCGATGTCAATCTATGGGCGCGCTCCTCAGATGCTTGAGACGTGTGACTTTAGGGCTGAAGCCCAGATCGAGTAGAAATAGTACTCTGACACACAAACGCCGCCTCTGAGTGATCAGAAGGCGGGCGTTTTACGAGAGTCACATCAATCTACCGTGGCACCTACTGCAATACCATGCACCTCTTCCAGCAACGTGCGGTAGCGGGTGTAACCGCTGCGATAGTCAGCGACGCCAGCGGCTTCAGGCAAGGTCCGCGTGGAGAGGTCCAGTATCACCCATCGCTCACATAAACCATTCAGCGTCACCTCATTACCCTGCTGCAGCCCCAAGCACCAGGCAGCCTGAATCGCCGCACCCAGCGCAGCCGCTTCTGAGACCTGCGGGCAAACCACCTCGACATTGAGAATATCGGCCAGCATCTGTCGCCATAGCGGACTCTTGGCACCACCACCCACCACGCGAATCTGGCGCGCATTGGCCCCCAATGGCCCGAGGCATTCAAGCGCGTAACGTAGCCCGTAACTGGCACCTTCCATGGTCGCCCGGCACAAATTCGCGGGTGTGGTGTTACGACTGTCGAGGCAGTGGAAGCTAGCCTCAGCACGCGGCAACATCGGCACACGCTCGCCATTGAAGAACGGCAATACCTGCACGCCCTGCGCACCGCGCGGTGAGCTTGCCACCTGAGCAGAGAAAGCCGTGATATCAAGGTCAAACATCTCACGCACTCGCGTAGTGGCCGAGGTGACATTCATGGTGCACACCAGCGGTAGCCAGCCACCATCGCTTGAACTGAAGCTCGCTACCTGCGAATCACATCCATCAGGATAGTCAGTGGACCAGGCACAGACTGTGCCCGAGGTGCCCATGCTCAGTGTCACGCGCCCCGGCGCAATATTGCCGGTACCGATGGCACTCATCATGTTGTCGCCACCACCGCTGGAGACAATCACATCCTCGCGTAGGCCAAACCGCGCAGCGATCTCTGAGCGTATCCGCCCTGCCGGCGCATGCGACTCGATTATCCTCGGCAGCACGCGGCGCGCATCCAGTTCCGGTGCAATGAGATGGAAGATTTCCTGATGCCATTGCTGGCGACGAGTATCGAAATAGCCCGTACCGGAGGCATCACCGCGCTCGGTAACGCGCTCACCGGTCAGCCAGAAATTGAGGTAGTCGTGAGGCAGTAGCAACGTTGCAATCTGCTGGTATAGCTCAGGATGCTGCTCCCGCAGCCAAGCGACCTTGGAAGCCGTATAGCCAGTTTGCAGCACGAGCCCGAGCGCATCGAGGCAGCCACGCTCACCGCCAAGCGCCTCAATAAGTGCAGCGTTATGCTCGCTGGTTTCAGTATCGCACCACAGCTTGGCAGGATAGAGTGGCATGCCGTCTGCACCTAGCGCGACCATGCCATGCTGCTGACCGGAGACACCGATGGCTTGAATGTGTTGCGGGTCAATCTGACCTGCCGCCAAGGCATCATCAAAGGCACCTTCCAGTGCACGAATCCAGTCAGCAGGGTCCTGCTCACGCCGACCGTTCGCGCCTTCGTGCAGCTCATGGCTGCGCTGCCCCTGGGCGACGATTCGGCCAAGGGCTGGATCAAGAATCACGACCTTGGTGCTCTGAGTGCCACAATCCACACCTACCAACATGTGCCCTCTCCCTGTTCGATTTGAAAGCAAGCGCTCAGACAGGCTAGCTGACAGACACCATCAGGCGCTCGAGAGTCACACGTGCACCCAGCTGATGTAGGTCATTGAGCACCACGCTATAAGCCTCGGCAAAGCGCGGTACAGCCGCCAGATCACCAAACAGATCCTGCTGCTCAAGGAAGGCTAATGGGTGAGACTTTTGCGTCAGCGCGATACGCGTCAGTCGCTCGCTCAAGCGATCAACCACCGTGATAGCCTCACCTTGCTCATCCACACCTTCGGCATAACGCGCCCAGCTAGCAATGATGGCAGCGCACAGGCGCACATCGCCTTCGGTAGCCAGCTGCTGACGGACCACCGGCACCAGCCACTTGGGGATGCGGTCCGAGGACTCGGCACATAGCCGTGCGAGCGTATCGCGAATATTCGGATTGGCGAAGCGCTCTATCAGCGTACGCTTATAGGCAGCAAGGTCTACCCCGGGCAATGGACTCAGCGTCGGTGTGGCTTCACGTTCCATATAGGCGAGCAGAAAGTCGATGAAGAGAGGGTCTTGGCAAACCTCATGTGCATAGCGAAAACCGGTGAGATAGCCAAAGTAGGTCAAGGCCTGATGGCTGGCATTGAGCAGGCGCAGCTTCATCAGCTCATAGGGCACAACATCGTCGACCAACTGAACACCCACTTTTTCAAACGCTGGACGACGCTCGGCATGTACACCGCCTTCGCCCCTACTGCCAGTGCTGCCAAAGTGATCTTCCAACACCCACTGGGTGAACGGCTCACAGGTAACTGGCCAGCGGTCGGCCACCCCGAACGATGACTCCAGTAGCGCAATATCTTCCGGCGTGGTGACGGGCGTTATGCGATCCACCATCGAATTGGGGAAGCTGACGTCACTCGCGATCCAAGGACCCAACTCGCTAGCCTTGGCATTACTGCCAGCACTGCTCTGCGCATCCAATGCTTGGGCATGCGCGACAAACATGCGCCGCGCTACATCGCCATTCCCCTGAATGTTGTCGCACGACATGATGGTGAAAGGCGCGATGCCGCGCTGACGGCGGCGAACCAGTGCTTCGATGACCAGTCCGAAAGTGGTTTGCGGCCGTGTCGGATTGGCCAGGTCATGCACGACGGCAGGTGCATCCACGTCATAGTCGCCGGTGATCTGGTGGAAATTGTAGCCGCCTTCCGTCACGGTCAGCGAGACGATACGAATTGCGGGATCACACAGGCGCTCGATAACGGCCTCTGGGTCATCCGGTGCGAACAGATAATCGATCATGCTGCCGATTACCCGTGCGTCGATACGCCCATCCGAGTGCTTGACCATCAGTGTGAACAGATAGTCTTGAGCCGCCAGTGCCTCCTGCATGCGCCGATCACCGGGCATCGCGCCAACACCCACGATACCCCAATCATGTGCCTCACCCTGGTTCATCAACTGATCTAGATACATGGCTTGATGAGCGCGATGAAAGCCACCGACACCAAAGTGCACGATCCCGGCGGTGAGCCTGCGACGATCATACCCCGGCAGCGCAATGCTGTTGTTCAGCCCCTGTGGCTTATCCAGCACTGCTTGAGTCAGGGACACACAAGCAGAAGGTGTAGATGTCGACACCGCCATGATGGCACTCCTTGGGGCAATAAAGGCTATGAACAACAGCAAAGGCTGTAAACAACAGATAAGAGAATCAAACCGACGGAGGCAGTACGTCTTCCCTGGCAATGGGTGTGTCTGCCAGACGCCAACGCCAATCGGCAGACCGCGAGGCAGTCTTGATCAGATGGGCGTTGAGCATGTCCTTATGATGCGTGCGATCATGAGCACCACGCGCATCCTGCCCCATTTCCCGCCAACGGTTCAGTAGACGAGGAATCAGCACTTCATCCTCGATATCGAGAAAGATACTCAGGTCGTATAGCGCCGAAAGCGTGTCCCACAAGGGGTGCTCCAACAGTAGATAGTTACCTTCTACCAGCACGATACGGTGATGGGATTCGACGATACGCCCACCGGCGCGCGCCAGATCCAGCGGTCGGTCGAACACGGGCACAGCGACCGGGCCAGCATTCGCGCGCAGACGTATCAGGTCCTGACGCAGACCTTCAGCATCAAAGGTCTCTGGTGCGCCCTTGACGTCCAACAGCCCGCGCGGAGCAAGTACAGCATTGTCGAAGTGATAGCCGTCCATCGGCACCACCACTGCGATATCGGATTCCAGTGCATTCAATGCTTCGCACAGACGCTCAGAGAGCGTCGACTTGCCTGCCGCCGGCGGACCTGCCAGCGCCACGACCGTGCGTGGACGCTGACTACGGGCATGTTGAGCCAGTATGCGACTGGCCATATCACCAAGTTCCGGCACCATGTGGGCCAGACAAGAATTGGGTAAAGATGTCACGTGGCTACCTCATTCATGGATGCACAACCTTGCAACAGGAGGGAACATGTTCCCCATCCTTAGCTCATCCAGTTGCCACCGTCGACATTGAGTGTCTGAGCAACGACAAAATCGCTGTCCTCACAGGCCAGAAATACGGCAGCACCTGCATGGTCCTGCGGGCGCCCCATGCGCCCGAAAGGCACGGCCTCCCCGACCAAACGCTTTTTTTCACCGAGCGGTCGGTGCTCATGATGCGCAAATAGCGCGTCTACCTCATCCCACATCGGCGTATCCACGACACCAGGCGCAATACCATTGACGTTGATACCGTGCTTGATGAGATCGAGTCCGCAGGACTGAGTCAGGCTAATCACTGCTGCCTTGGAGGCGCAATAGGCACTGACCAGCGCTTCGCCGCGACGTCCGGCCTGCGAGGCCATGTTGATGATGCGCCCTCCCTGACCACGATCTACCATGGTTCTGGCCACTGCCTGGAGGGTAAAAAATAGCCCCTCGACATTGACCGCCAGCATGGTGTGCAACATGCCTTCACTGACTTCCAGTACCGGCGCCATGTCAAAGACCGCAGCGTTATTGACCAGAATATCGATCGGCCCCAGCTGCGCCTGAACACACTCGATCATGCTCTGGCGCGAGACACTGGACGTGACATCCAACTCCACTGCCAGTACGCGGGCCTGCGACCCCTCCTGTTGACGCAATGCCACTGCCGAGCGATTCGCACTCTCGATATCGATATCTGCCAACGCCACGCTGGCACCTTCCTGAACATAGCGCGTGGCAATCGCCAGACCAATCCCCCCGGCACCGCCCGTCACTACGGCCACCTTGCCGACCAGCTTGCGCGAGGGAATATCACGAGGTTGTTGAGCGCTATCGCTGGTGTGTGCTGTCATCTGGCTCATGCGACTACTCCTTTGCTAGCGCGTCATCCGTGAGCAAGCTGCTGATCAAGCTAGAAACCTCGGCCATACTCGCCGTGGACTGCCAGGCTCCGACGCCTCGCTGGGAATGATCGTGCCCCGGTGGGATGTGACCAGCCCCGGTAAAACCAATCACCCGCAGGCCTGCCGCCACGGCAGCCGTGACTCCCGCCAGACTGTCTTCGACCACGACACACTCGCTCACATCACGCCCCAGACGGCGCAAGGCCAGCTGATAGACATCAGGGGCTGGTTTCGGCACGGCGACCTCCTCAGCCGTAAAGAGCGGCACCGAACCCAACCAACGATCCAGCCCCGTTGCCGCCAGCGAGGCTTTCACCCGCCGCGCTGAGCTATTGGAGACGATCGCCATTGCCATGCCCTGCAACGAAAGCTGCTCCAGCAACTCTGCCACGCCATCAATGGCGACAAGTTCATCTGCCAGTCGTGATTCGATGGCCGAGTCGATACGCTCCAGTGCTTGCTCGGGCAGCTGATGGGCACTCATGGCTTCCAGGTGCGCGAGGATGGCATCGGTTGTCATGCCCAGTGCTGCACGCAGTTCGGTTTCGGCATCCAGATCTGGCAGCCATTTGGCAAGCTGCTGAGTCAATACCTGCTCGGCCAGCACTTCACTGTCGACCAGCACACCATCACAATCGAAAATCACCTGCTGGAGCACTGTTCTTGTAGCAGAGGGCTGTCCGCTCACTGAGCGGTGGTCGTCGCCGTTCATACGTCCGTCGCCTGCGCGGCAGACACGCTGGACAAGGAATTGTCCTGACGCGTCAGACCCGTCAGCGGATGGCGATCAAGACTTGGCAACGCCAAGCCATCGCTCGTGAACAGATGCGCGCGTGCCGAATCAAAGGTGTAACGAATATTATCTCCGACGCGGCTCGCCACATCACCGTCAGCGATCAGAATCCAACCACTATCTGCTTGGTCGTCAGCCTTGAGCCCCCCAATCTTGCCGTCACCCGAGCCATCCGGCGATGCCAGGTACAGCGACGTCACTCCGCCCAGACGCTCGATGACCTGAACCTGACCACCCAACGGACCACTGTCATCCAGGATGAGGTGCTCCGGACGCACGCCCATTGTCAGGCGATCACCCACGCTGACTGCCGAGCCGGCCTCGGGCTGGCCAGCGACCCGAACCAGGCTCTCGCTGTCATCCGGCAGACGTACCGTTACGCCTTCGGCCTGCACGTCCGTGACAGTCACATCAAGGAAGTTCATCTTCGGCGAGCCAATGAAGCCTGCCACGAAGCGGTTGCGCGGATGGTGGTAAAGCTCCATCGGCGAACCGATCTGCTCGACCACGCCACCTTGCAGCACGACAATCTTGTCTGCCATGGTCATGGCTTCAATCTGGTCGTGGGTCACGTAGATCATGGTGGCCTTGAGTTCGGCATGCAGACGCGCCAGCTCGATACGCATCTGTACACGCAGGGCGGCATCCAGATTCGAGAGCGGCTCATCGAACAGGAAGATGCTCGGGTTACGCACGATGGCCCGACCGATGGCGACACGCTGACGCTGACCACCGGACAGTGCCTTGGGCTTGCGGTCCAACAGCGGGCCCAGCTGCAGCACGTCCGCCGCCGCATTGACCTTCTTGGCACGCTCTTCCTTGGAGACACCGGCAAGCTTCAAGCTGAAGCCCATGTTCTCGCCCACGGTCATGTGCGGATACAGGGCGTAGCTCTGGAACACCATCGCCAGGCCGCGCTCGGCAGGGCCTACATCATTGATGCGCTGGCCGTCGATCAGGATGTCACCGGAGGTCGCATTCTCAAGTCCCGCGATCATGCGCATCAGCGTGGATTTACCACAGCCGGACGGCCCGACGAAGACCACGAACTCCTGATCCTTTACTTCAAGATCGACACCCTTGATGACCTGGGTCGTGGAGGCGCTTGCCCCGCTGCCGGAGGTGAATTCCTTGACGATATTCTTGAGCGTGAGTGTGGACATCGTAAGCTTCCTTTCCGCGCCTGCCACAAGAGCAGGCGATGGCAAATTTTGTGGATTGACACCAGCGCATCATTCGCGTTCAGGTGCACTCCGGTAACGACCAAAGTGTGGCTCGCACGAGGCCAGGGATTACTTCACCGCGCCGAAGGTCAAGCCCCGCACCATCTGCTTCTGCGTCATCCAGCCGAAGATGAGTATCGGGGCGACGGCAAGCGTGGAGGCGGCTGACAGCTTGGCCCAGAACAGCCCTTCAGGACTGGAGAAGGAGGCGATGTAAGCGGTCAACGGTGCAGCATTCGACGTGGTCAGGTTCAGACTCCAGAAGGCCTCATTCCAGCTGAGAATGACGCACAGCAACCCTGTCGATGCGATACCCGGCAGCGTCAGCGGCAACAGCAGATGGAAGATTTCCTGCAAAGTGCTGGCGCCGTCCATGCGACCAGCTTCCAGGATGTCCTTCGGGATGTCCTTGAAGAAGGTGTAAAGCATCCAGACCACGATCGGCAGGTTCATCAGCATGTAGATGATGATCAGGCCGGTGCGGCTATCCAGCAGGCCCAGGTCACGGAAGATCAGATAGACCGGCAGCAATACGCCAACGGACGGCAGCATCTTGGTCGACAGCATCCACAGCAGCGTGGTCTGGGTGCGCTTGGTCGGCAGGAAAGCCATCGAATAGGCCGACGGAATGGCGATCAGCAGCGCCAGCAGTGTGGCACCCAGTGAGATCACCACGCTGTTGAGGGCGTACTTGAAGTAGTCAGCCCGTGCCTGAATCTCGATATAGCCATCGATGCTGGGCGTGAAGAACAGACTCGGCGGTGTGGAAATCGCTTCCGCTTCGGTCTTGAAGCTGGTGAGGAACATCCAGAAAATCGGGAAGAACATCATCAGCGCGATGGTCCACGCCACCAGAGTCAGTACCAGCTTGCGGTTGAGGACAGAGCGGCGAGCCCGACTGGCATTCACTGCCATGCTGGCAGCTGCCACGGAATTGGTTGAACTAGTCATCATGCAGACTCCCTGTGTGAGCGCGGGTCATCAATTCTCAAGATTCTTGGCGACGGTACGCACCAGGAAGAACGCGACGATGTTGGCCAGAATGATGGCGATCACACCACCGGCAGAGGCACCACCCACATCAAAGTCCAGCAATGCGCGGATGTAGATCAGGTAGGCCAGGTTGGTCGTCGCCAGGCCCGGGCCACCCGAGGTGGTCACGAATATCTCGGCGAAGATGGTCAGCAGGAAGATCATCTCGATCATCACCACCACGCTGATGGCGCGCTTGAGGTGTGGCAGCGTGATGTAGAAGAAGATGGCCAGCGGGCCAGCTCCATCCATGCGCGCGGCCTCGACCTGGTCGTCATCCAGTGACTGGATGGCGGTCAACAGGATCAATACCGCAAACGGCAGCCACTGCCAGGTGACGATGATGATCACGGAGGTCAGCGGCAGAGAGGCAAACCAGTCAATCGCCGGCAGACCAAACAGGCTGGCAATCCAGGCAAAGATGCCGTTGACCGGATGCATCATCATGTTTTTCCAGACCAGTGCACTCACGGTCGGCATGATGAAGAACGGCGCGATGACGAACAGACGTGCGACACCGCGTCCAAAGAATTCCTGCTGCAGAAGTACCGCCAGCAAGGTACCGCCCACGACCGTGGCAACCAGCACCCAGCCCACCAGCAACAGCGTGTTACCCATGGCCGTCCACAGAGAAGGATCAGTCAACAGGTAGTAATAATTATCGACACCGGCAAACCCGGAGACCGATGGCATCAACAGGTTGTAACGCTGGAAGGAGAACCACAGGGTCATGACCAGTGGAATCAGCATCCACATCAATAACAGGCCAACGGCTGGGGCTTGCAGCGACAGGGTTCGCAATCCCCCGACGGTGCGTCCGGATGCTCTCGTAGACATGGTGAGTCCTTCAATACGGTAGAAGCGTCTGACGATGAAGGGCGAACTTCCGGCCAAGGCTGTCCGTGCCACGCCGCGAGGACGTTGCGAGAAACCTGATGGAGAGGAAGTTGCCTGGTACCGCCTGACGGGGTCCCGCCGCTCATGTCCGCGTAACATTCAACTTTCGAGTGCATATCAAGTGCATATCGAATGAGTGTCGCGTGATCATGCCTGAGCGGCGGGGAGACTTTGGTGCGAGATCAGCATGTCAACGACATGGCTAACCGATGAGGGTGATCAGTAACCGGACTGGCGCATGGTGCGTTCAGTGGAGCGCTGAGCAGAGGCCAATGCATCTTCGACGGATGTCTGACCTGCCAGTGCAGCCGCCATTTGCTGCCCCACCTGAGTGCCGATCGACTGGAACTCTGGAATGGTGACCAACTGCACACCGACATACGGGACCGGCTCAAGCGTCGCATCCGTCGGATCAGCACTGTTGATGGCATCCATCACGAAGCTGGCGAAGGGTGCCGCTTCCTGATAGGCCGGATTCTCGTAGGTTGACTTGCGAGTGCCCGGCGGAATGCTTGCCCAGCCTTGAGTCTCACCGACCAGATTGATGTATTCCTCAGAGGTGGCCCAAGTGATGAAGGTACGTGCTGCATCCTTGGACTTGGACGACTCAGGGATGGCGAGTGCCCAGGACCACAGCCAATGCGAGCCCTTCTCAGTCTTGGCGATCGGTGCGGGGGCGAAGCCCAGCTTGTCGGCAACCGAGGATTCCTTCGGGTTGTAAAGCTTGCCAGCGGCGGACGTCGCATCGACCCACATGCCGCACTTGCCGCTGGAGAACAGTGCCAAGTTCTCGTTGAAGCCGTTGGAAGTTGCCCCCGGCGGCCCGTAGTTGTTCATCAGGTCGACATAGAAGTTGACGGCTTCATTCCAGGCCGGGGAATCCAGCTGCGGCTTCCAGTCTTCATCAAACCAGCGGCCGCCGAAGCTGTTGACCATGGTGCTCAGCAGCGCCGTGTTCTCGCCCCAACCCGGCTTGCCACGCAAGCAGATACCGTAGACACCTTCATCCGGTGCATTGAGCTTGGAAGCCCAATCGTTGACCTGGGTCCAGGTCGGCTTGGCCGGCATGTCGATACCCGCTTTCTCGAAGAGGTCCTTGCGGTAGTACAGCATGGAGCTTTCGCCGTAGAACGGCAGTGCGTACAGCCCTTGATCGTCCCCTTCCGTCAGGCTCAAGCCATCGCGAATCGGCTTGATGAGATCCGCTTCGTTGTAGTCAGCCGGAAGATTGTCGAGTTTGGTCAGCCAGCCCTGCTTGGCCCAGATAGGCACTTCATAGGTACCGATGGTCATGACATCAAACTGACCGCCCTTGGTGGCGATATCGGTCGTCAGTCGCTGGCGCAGCACGTTCTCTTCAAGCACGACCCAATCCAGCTTGATATCGGGATGGGACTTCTCGAATTCATTGGTCAGGCTCTGCATCACCACCATGTCGGCATTGTTGACGGTCGCGACGGTGATGGTTTCAGCACTGGCCTGACCGCTGAGCGGTGTCAGTGCCGCCAGAGCTGCCAATGACAGCAAGCGACGACGTGAAAGCATGGAGTGAGATAACCGCATGGTGCTCTCCTACTGGGGCGTTTGTTGGCGTTATTGTTCTCATCGGTAATCAATGATTTACCCGTACCGATTTCTTCCCTTGTTCGCTCTCTTGAAGAGACGCTGTCCTCGCGTTCCCCAAGGTCAAGACTGTCCTTCTTTACCCGATCAAAACAATCAACCGATGATCAAATGATCGGATCTGGTTGCAGAAAAAGCAAACTCTTGTGCGCTAGACCTTGGGCTATTCAACCTTAGAATCTGATGCTAAGGGAGTAGCCATCGCAGCCTGAACCCAGTAGCTCGGCAGCACTCACACACCATACTCATGACACTTCATAGTCCCGCATGACGTGGTATTGGCAGCGATCACCTCTCTCTCAAGGCAACTTACAACTCGGCACAGATACGCGCAGCGGCCGACTCATCAATGATCAATCCTTCCAGCCACCCGCCGCGCAGTGCGCTTAGAATTGCCGGTCCCTTGTCATAACCACCCGCCATACCAATCAATGGCTGAGACTTGAGCGCAGCAAGCGGCACACTGGTGATTCGGCGAGTCAGCGGGCAATCAATCAACTGCCCATTCACATCCAACGGCCACCCCATCAACTCCCCGACTGCACCAGCATCCAGTAACTCATCGCGCTCGGCAGCACTGATGAACTGATCCTGAAACAGGGTCGCCTGCGCATCGAGTCGACCGATACCAATCACCCCAACGTCAGCCTCGCAGGCCACCTTGAAGACGGCATTGACCAGGTACTGGCCCAGCAGTGATTCCTTATCGTCAATTGAAGCGGCGACCACCGGCGCGGGAAGCAGGAAACGTTCAGCGCCAATCTTGTCCGCCAGCAGCATCACCCCATCATAACGATTGGATGAACCATCCAGTGCGACATTGCCAACCAGCGAGACAATCCGATGCTGCGGCCGTTCGCTACGGCTCAGCGCCTCTACTGCTGAACGCACCGTACGCCCGGTACCCAGTGAAATGGTCTGTGGTTCAAGGCGATTGAGGTAAAACGACAAACGATCAGCGCCCGCTACCGCGAGGAATTCTGCGATGCTATCTCGAGATTGAGTATCGGAAGGCACCACATCACAGAAACTTAGCCCGAAGCGCTCTACCAATGCATCCGACATGGCCATGCTGCCGGCTATTGGATGATCAATGCTGATCTTGACCAGTCGTTCCTGCCGCGCGAGTGCCAATAAACGCTGTACACCAGGCGCGAGACACCAAGCTGCGTGGCAATCTCATCCTGTGTACGCCCACCGACATAAGATAACCACGCTGCCCGTGCGGCCTGCTCCAACCTCTGCTCAAACTTGTCCATGCGCCCTCACCTCGACCATCCAATAATAGGGCTCACTTTCCACGGACTCGCCGCTTAGCACAAGCGATGCAGCGTCCAGCACAGGTAGGTATCCAGCAAAAGGCGCCACCGATATTGCTATCAGGGCGCCCTTGGTCATGACTTATCAGGATATTCTTGGACTTTTCTTCTCGGGACTCCTTTTCTCAAGACCACCACACAGTGTCGGCGATAGCGACATCATCAGGGCTAAGCAGATAAGGCTTAACCGCTACGCTATAAGAACCAGCGGGCTCCATAACCCCACAGTAGCACTGTCACGGCCAGCAGCCCTTCCAGCACCAGTACACCAATACCGAGCGTAGAGCCTGTTACCAGAAAACCTTCCTTGTTGGAGATATCCAGCAGCGGCGGGATGCCGAGATATAGCAGGTAGGCGCTGTAGCAAAGCCCCACAGTGCCCGCGAAGATACATAGCCAGATGATGGGATAGAGCGCGACCAGCCCAGCCAGGAACATGGGCGTCGCCACATAACCAGCAAAGATGATGCAACGGCGGCGGCTGGGATGTCCCGAGAAGCGCTGAGACAGCATGTGGATGACGGTGCCCATGAACCCGATGGCCGTCAGAATAGCGATGTAGAAAGCGATGCCGGCAAAGAAGGCATCCAGCGCCGACAGCTGGATGGAATGCCCCTCCGTCAAGCTCCAGCCGACCTGAGTAGTGCCGATATAAGCGCAGATAACAGGGACCAGTGCCATGAGCAGCACATGGTGTGCGTAGAGGTGGGTGATGGATTCATGTTCCTTGCGGATGGTCTGCCATTCCCGCTGCGGATGCGCCATCAGGCCCCATACGTGGGTAAGCATGTGGTCTACCTCCCGTTGACAGTCGTCGACAATCCGGTCATGCGTTCCCGGCGCGAAATTCGTGTCAGGGCAATTGCACGGCCTTGTTTTGAGCGTAGACCACAAGCCGCCTTCTGCCAGCAATGTCATTGTCCGTACGGCTCACACAACCGCCGACATATGCTCGGCAACAGAATTCACGTCCCATACTTCGTTTATATATCGTTGTTCGAAACAAGAGATTATCGGCCGGCACTAGGCCCATGATTGTCGGGATGCAACGCAATACTGGGAACTGCCACACCGTGGCTCAGCAGTACTTTCGCTCGTCGCCAGCCCACCTCAATGGCTGCCGATAGAAAAGAGAAACCCCATGACGTACAGATTTTCTGCACGGATTACTGTCTCCCTCGCGGCGCTGATGCTTGGCAGCCTGATCAGCCTGCCCGCCTATTCGGCCACTCAATTGATATTCACCAGTGAATACGGTGACACCACTTTGATCGGGCAGCGTTCACGCCACTTTGCCGAGCGCGTGCAAGCGCTAAGCAATGATGAGCTGGAAATCATATTGCAAAGCGCCGGCACCTCGGGACTACGCTCCACCGATCATTCTCGTGCCATCAATAATGACACGATACAAATCGCCAACACGCTAGCGGGTACACTTGGCAGCGACGACCCCATTTTCATGCTCTCATCACTGCCCTTCGTGACACAGGATATTGCGGAGGCAGAGCAGCTCTATCGCATGTCTCGCTCGGCATACGACGCTCTCTTCATGGAAAATGATCAAATATTACTCTACGCCGCGCCTTGGCCCGCCAGCGGCATCTGGTCTCGAAAGGCACTCCGCAGCCCTGAAGACCTCCAGTCTCTCTCCATTCGCACCTATGATCGCAATGGGCAGCGAGTACTACTGAATACAGGCTCAGCTCCGAAGGTAATGGCGTGGAATGATGTATTGCCGGGGCTCGAGAATCGCAGCTTGGATGCAGTACTGACCTCAGCAGAAGCTGGGCTCAATGTCGATTATCCCGCCCACATGAAGTACTACACCGCCATTCACTACGCCATGCCGCTCAACATGGTGCATATGGGACGAGCGCGTTTTGAGACACTCAAACCACAGCAGCAACAAGCCATACTACAAGCTGCCAAAGAAGCTGATCTCGCCAGTTGGGATGCCGTGCGTAATAGCGTTATCAACACTTATACTACGCTTTCAGAGCAAGGCGTCACCGTCGCGGCTCCCGCGCGCCGTGCGCTGAAAGATGCACTGGTAGAAGCCAGCGAGAACGTCATTACTAGCTGGCGACTCAAAGCGGGGGCCACCGGCCGCAGAATACTCGATGACTATATGCAGCAACGTTGATACGTATCTGATACACCATCATGCAAAACCTGCTGTGCGGAGTTTTCCATGACAGTACATATTCTTACATAGCGATGCCCTCTAACGGAGAGTCGCTTTTATAGCGAGGATAACGGCCCTTCCACATTAGCCACGACTAAATATTCTAACGAAAAAGACTTGGCGTAAACTCGCTTCAGCTAATAGAAACGATCGTTTAGATTATGCTGGCCCGCTATTGCTTTATCCAACCCCATGAGAAAAGGATTCGACTCATGTCGATTGCGCTCCGCCTTCACTACTGGCTGATCGGCCCTTTTTTGATAATCGGCCTGCTAACGGCTAGCGCTCTTCATGCACAAACCACATTGAGCATGAGCAGTGACTATGGTGCCGGTACGCTAATGGGCGAACGCGTCAAGGAATTCAGTCAGAAAGTCGTTGAGCTCTCCCAAGATAAACTCAACGTTGAAATTCGCTCCGACATCCGATCAGTCAGTCATCTTCAAGCAACGCGCGGGGGAGTCATCGACATCGCTGCTACGCTCAGTGGTGCACTCGCAGATGAGATACCCTTCTTTGGACTCTCTTCGCTACCGGCTATCGCTTATGATCTTGATGAAGCTCACCGTCTGTACCAGACCGCCAAGCCGCGCTACCGCGAGCTACTCAAGGAGGAAAACCAGCGCCTCCTTTTCGCCCTCCCTTGGCCACCCAGCGGCCTGTGGTCCAAAGATCCGATCGAGGATGGCGCAGGGCTCACCAATCAACCGGTCCGCACTTACGATCGCAATACTCAGCGCGTATTTCTCAATCTTGGCGCCGCCCCACAAATCATGACCTGGGAAGAGCTGACCCCACTACTTGAAGGCGGCACCATCAAAGCGGCCCTGACCTCCGCCATGGGCGGCGTCAGTGCTGAACTTTACCGCTACATGCCCAACTTCACGACGCTCAACTACGCGATGCCGCTCAATATCATTCACATGAATGCGGATAGCTTCAACGCGCTCGACAAGCAACAACAGACGGCACTGCTCAATGCAGCCCAAGCGGTAGAAGACACTGGCTGGGCCTCCACCAGTGCAGTACTGGCCAAAGCTCACGCCACCCTGCAAGCCGAAGGTGCACAGCTGATATCACCTCCGCCAACGGAACTGCGCCAAGACCTTGAAACCGCCAGCCAGCACGTCATTGAAAGCTGGAACCAGAAAGTCAACTATCAAGATCGTGCTCTGCTGACCAAGTATCTTGAATCACGCCCTGAGCGCTGAGCCTGATAGTACTGATGATCGACAGGCTCCAGACACGACAACGGCACCCTCGGGTGCCGTTGTCGTCTTCATGCGCTTTACGTCATGTGCAATAGCAGCCAAGGCTCAGCTCAACGATGCGACGCCGCCAGTCCCGCGCCGGCCACGACGAACAGACTGCCCGTGGTGCGATTGAACAACCGCACGCGCCGGTGGCTATCAAACCAGCGGCTGATGCTGGAACCCGCATGGGCGTAGGTGCTCATCGTCAGCAGGTCCACCACCAGCCAGGTCAGCGCCAGCACCACGAACTGGGGCAGCTGCGGCTGGGCCATATCGATGAAGTTGGGAAACAGCGCGCCGAAGAACAGCAGGTCCTTCGGGTTGCTGATCCCGATGCCGAAGCCCTTGCGGCACAGTTGCCAACGCGTGGCTCTGGCGCGGGTCTGGCCCTCCTCCCCCACGGCATCGAACACCACCGGCTGGGATGGCGCCCGCTAGGCTTGAATGCCCAGATAGATGAGATAGAGCGCCCCGATGATCTTCAGCACCAGGAACCCTGTCTCGGACGCCGCCAATGCTGCGCCGAGGCCCAGCGACGACAAGGCCATCAACACCAGCGACGCCGCCGCCCCGCCCACCACCGTCGCGAAGGATCGGCGTCGACCGTTCCGCAGGCCATGATCCATGCACAGCAACGCAACCGGTCCGGGAAAGGTGATCAAGGCGATGATGACGCTGACATATGCCAACCAGACGGTGAGTTCCACTGGGGGTTCCTTGTCGTTCAACGAGTGACGAACTGCTGAAAGGTGACCTGCCAATATCGCGGCTCTCCGCCACGTCAGCAACAATTTTTGCTCATGGCGGTTCATGATGGCACTCGCAACACCGAGCATGCTGCTGCCGACAACCAGCTCTGTGAGCACTACTAAGCATTGACAACCACACTTAATCACACTTTCAAGCAAGCATAGTGCCAAGTATTGTTAACAAAATCAGGACGGATCTGACACTATATATATCAAATACATACGCTTGCAATGCGACCATGTACATTTTTCTAAAAGCTACCGCAATAATTAAAAGCTCTACTTAAAACCGGCAATATAAAGAAATCACATAGAGATATAACACCAAAACATAACTACAGAAAAACTATAACATTATCACTAGCTAACAAATACGCCAAACAGGATATCATTTTATCTAAGATAACTATCCCCCACACCTTCAAAATTTATAAAAGTAAATGAGTCAGGTCTTCTCATGCTCGATTTTTTAAGCAAACGTTCAGCAGCCATAACCTCCGAAAACTCATATATTTTCTCCTGACAGGAAAAAAGTTCAGCATGTGAACAAATTGTATTCAAAAGATTCATAATAATAACGTCCGTGAGTTCTAAATCTTTTATGTCTATATCCCCACCTTTTCCATCATGAATAAAAGCACAACGCTTAGAATAGGCTTCTGATATTTCCTCATGCATATTAAATTCAATAATTCCATATGCCCATTCCATTAGCGCGTCAATTCTTTTCGTTATTTCCCCTTTGTGGTCTTTGGTTTCTTTTGTTAACAACATTGATTCAATAGCTATCCAATTCCAGATGAACGCATTCCTCATATTACTGGATGCTTGACTTTCTCCAGACAGACTTGCTGCTTGATAAATATTCCATCTCCAATTCTCACTCACCTCAGACTTACCATTTATAACTTTGAGAAGGCTATCAAAAAAACCCTCTCTACAGTTTCTTACCCAATCATCATCAATCTTTAGGCTAAAAGGCTTGCCTACAGCTTCCATTGCACTATAACTTGTACCGTCACGGCCAAGGCATGTTACGGAGCTATAATGAAATCCATAGTTAGAGTTATAGGGCCTAGGTAACCCATATAAATTACGGGTTTTATATGTCATCTGCGATAACATTAATATGTTAAGTGATTCGAGTACCTTCCTGTGAAAAGTCGCTGTTTTCTCTTTAGCATTACCACCAGACATCCATACTGCATAAGCTTTATAAAAAAACGCTGTCATTTTCTACTGAATGCTGCAGATGTTCAACAGCTTCATCATCTAGCTCTAATCCTCGCTGCTTGATAAAGTCTAATAAATACTCACCCGACACAATATAAATTGAATTCACCCTAATAAAATTAGCAAAAAAATCCGCACAAAACTCAATCCCATCCAATGGTGTAGCCAAAAACCACCCATTCTTATCCACCCCCATTTACCACCTCCGATTGATTTTAAATAAAATAATATTTAGTCATCCCAACTACTTTTCAAGCGGCTACAAAATTATTATTAAAGTCCATAAACATCCTAGTGGACAATATTCACAACACACAATCTTGCCCTATTCGTAAAATCTTGTAACAACACACTAGGCATCGTAGTAATGGCTAAAAGATTATCCAAATAAGAATAAACTTTTTACTCGTATAGGCTGATAGAGTAATTACACATATTAAAATCTGCCAGGCATTTATATTCAAATAACACTTTAGAACAATAATGCTGGCATTCAACCAATCCTACTGACGCCATGTGAGGAGTCACATCAAGAGGAATACTAATATCCTAAACACAAAAAAGCCTCCCATTCGGGAGGCTTTTTTGAAGAATCTGGAGCGGGTGAAGGGAATCGAACCCTCGTCTTAAGCTTGGGAAGCTTCTGCTCTACCATTGAGCTACACCCGCAGGGCGGACCGTTGCGCACGCCAGAACTGCATTGTACTCAACGACTTAACACGGTCAAGCAACATCTGATGGAGTAGTTGTCGTACCTTGTGCCCTACTCATCCTTGGTTTTCCCAAGCCATTGATTGTACTCAGTAATCAATGGACCTCATTCGCGACGCAGCCGCGAGGATCACACAGCGCAGGTGTCGAGTTGCGCCAGCAGCTGGCAACGACGTGCATCACTCATGCCGAGGCCAGCGGCGCGCTGCGGGAAGGCAGCGTCGATGGCATTGCGGCATAGCGTGATCCACTGCGCTTCGCTCAGCGAGAGCGCTTGTTGCACGGCGACGAAGTTGTCGAGCATGCCACCCCCGAAGTAGGACGGGTCATCCGAGTTCAGGGTGATGTTGAGGCCAGCGTCGATCAACTTCGGCAACGGGTGGTCTTCCATGCGCTCCACCACCTTAAGCGCGACATTGGAGAGCGGGCAGACCGTCAGTGGAATGCGGCGTTCGGCCAGCTCCGCGACCAGGGCGGCATCTTCCAGACAACGCACGCCGTGGTCGATACGCTCCACGCCCAGCACCTCAAGCGCGGTGCGAATGTACTCCGCCGGCCCCTCCTCACCCGCGTGGGCGACACGATGCCAGCCGCGCTCACCCGCCAGCTGGAAGACCTCGGTAAATTTCTCCGGCGGGTTGCCGATCTCGGCGCTATCAAGGCCGACACCCACGAAGCGTGATTCGAAGGGAATCAGGGCGTCAAACAGCTCACGCGCAGACTCGGCAGAATGACAACGCAGGAAGCTCGGCACCAATGCGGAAGTGATATCGAACTCGCGTTCGGCTTCGAGGCAGGCGCGCTCCAACCCGACGAACTGTACTTCGAGACTCACGCCGCGCGCTAGATGCGCCTGCGGATCAAAGAATAGCTCTAGATGACGTACACCATCGGCACTGGCACGACGGAAATAATCTTGTGCGAGACGATAGAAATGTGAGGCATCGTTGAGCACACCCATGCCCTGATAGTAGAGGGCGAGGAAGGCCGGCAAGTCTGCAAAATCGTAAGCCGCCTCGACCTCCTTGAGCGAAGCATAGGGCAGCACGATGCCTTGTTCTGCCGCTAACTCGAACATCAGTGCAGGCGTCAGAGAGCCTTCAATGTGTAGATGCAGCTCTACCTTCGGCAAACGGGCGAGAAAATCATGCGTACGCGGGGTTAGGGTCATGGCCCGTCTCCTGAATAAAGGGTGACTACACAGAACGTGATTAAGCGCGCGGTGATGAAAAGATGATCACGAGACAAGAACTCACTTTCCCTCCTGACGGACCTACCGACACATAGGCGCAGTCTGATAGCGCAATTCTAGCAACCTGGAGGCCACATTGAGGAGTCTCGATGCACGAACAGCGCAATCTGGCCAGCATGCCCCTTTCGCCTTGGGTGTATTCAGCATGGCTTACGAATAGACTATTTTTGATGCTGGCGCTGCATGAGAGATCGCGGTGCGCTCAAGGCTTCCTACAAAAAGATTCACCACAACAACGATAACGACTCACGCTGACACATCATAAAGGACACACCCTCATGCGCTTTGATTTACGCCGCCAATGCCGCTCGACTGCCACCTTGCTCGCGAGCACTGCTCTGCTGGCAGTCGGCTTGAATACCTCCGCCCTCGCCGCCGAGGAAAACTTCACTCCACAAGGCAAGACCGACTGTATCGCCCCCGCAAAGCCCGGCGGGGGGTGGGACTTCACCTGCCGCAGCGTCGCACGCTTGCTGGATGGGCAGAACATCATTCCCGCCGGCATGCAGACCATCAACGTGCCCGGTGCCAGTGGCGGCGTCGCCTTCGCGCATGTGAAATCCAAGCGCCACGATGACAACAAGCTGATCGTCGCGGCCTCCAGTGCGACCACCACACGACTCGGCCAGCATCGCTATCAGGGTGGCAAGGTCAATGACGTACGCTGGCTGGTCACACTCGGCGCTGACTATGGCGTGATAGCCGTCGCCGCCGACTCACCCTATCAGTCGCTGACACAGCTGCTGGAGGCCATGAAGCAAGACCCTAAATCGGTGCGCTTTGCCGGTGGCGATGTAGCGGGAGGGTTCGATCATCTCAAGGTATTGATGGCGGCACGCGCGGCGGGCATAGAATCACTACGTGCCCTGCCCTATCTGGCGTATGACTCCGGCTCAGTCGCGATCACTCAAGTCATGGGCGGGCACCTGGAAGCCTTCACCGGCGACATGAGCGAGGCACGTGGCTTTGTCGAGTCAGGCAACTTGCGCCTGCTGGCCGTCTTCAGTGAGGAGCGCCTGCCAGGCCAATACAGCAATATCCCGACCGCCCGCGAGCAAGGCATTGATGTAATCGCCCCCAACTGGCGGGGCTTCTATCTACCGGGTGGCGCATCAGACGCCGCCTTCGATTGGTGGGAAACTGCCCTCAACAAGGTGGCCGATAGCCCTGAATGGCAGAAGACCATGCAGGACAATGGCCTGATGCCGTTCCACAAATCGGGCAAGGCACTAGACACCTTCATTACCCAGCAGGTCAGCGATGTCGAGCAGCTTTCGACAGATCTGGGTCTGTTGTAATTCGTTGAGCGTCCAGTCATCACAACGCGTTGGCGACGTTTCACGACTGACCTGCCACTGCGCCGTTTCGCACCGCATGTGACGAGCCCCACTAACGAAAAAACGCCATCCCGATGTCATGGGATGGCGTTTTTTCGTTTCACCCCATACCTACTGCCTTTCGGAGCACTTTCAGCCTTGGCTCTTCATTTACTGGCGCGTAGCAGGCAGCTCCGCGCCAGGAAGTTCTGGTTCGAGAGTTGATTCACGCTCTGACTCAAGAGCCGGCTCGCCTTCGTATTCCTCTTCACGCTCACGGGCCTCGTGCTCATCCTCGGCATGCTCATGGGCCCACTCACCAGCGGCCTCCACCACCAAGGGTGACGCCGTCGGCAGGATGTTCAGGTAGCTGTCGGTTTCACTGACCGGCACCATCGCCTGTTGTGTCATCTGATAGAGCGCATACAGCGCGATTGCCACGAAGGTTGCCGCAATGACCAGCCAGAAAGCGTAAGGATCAATCCCCTCCATCATCCCGCCCGCCGCGAGCGGCCCAAGGATTGCCCCAAGCCCGAAAGCAAACACCAAGCCACCTGACGCACCGGGCATATCCTCTGCAGACAAGGAATCGTTCGTGTAGGCGAGGAGCAAGGCATAAAGCGGCGTTGTCACCCCTCCCGCAAAGAAGGCAGCAGCAATTAACGGCCATAGCGCGTCCCCCGCCATCCACCCCATCATGCTAGACCCTGCCCCCATGACGGACAGCCCGCAGATGAGTATGCGCCTGTCCATCCGGTCAGATAGCCAGCCAATCGGGGTCTGCATCACCAGTGCCCCCGCAAACAGCATGGCGACGAACAGCGCGATATGCGTGCTCGACAGTCCGATCTGGGTGCCAAATACGGCCCCCATTCCCGATTGTATGGCGTAGACACCGCCCAGAAGAAAGATGCCGATGGCACCCAACGGCGAGACATTGAACAGATTGCTCAATGACATGGGGCGCGCCACCGACACGACGGGCGCGGCGGCGGCCGACAAGAGAATGGGCGCAAATGAGATGGATACGAGTATTGAGGCACAGATGAATAGTACCGAGGTGCCGGCATCGCCCAACGTCAACAATCCTTGCGCCCCGATGATGCCGAGTGTCTGAGCCATCATGTAGGCCGAAAGCACCTTGCCACGAGTCTCATTGGTGGCCGCCGCATTCAGCCAGCTCTCAGAAGTGACATAGATGCCAGACATGCAAAAGCCCACCAGCACGCGCAGCAACGTCCAGGCCCAGGGCTCGGCCAGTAACGGCAAGGCAATCAGCGCTGCTGACATGAAACTTCCCAGCGCAGCAAAGACACGCACATGCCCGACCCGCTGGATCAACAACGGTGTGTAACGCGCACCAGACAGGAAACCCATGAAATAGCCGGAGGTGACGATAGCCAGTTCGGTCGAGGAAAACCCCTCGATTCCGCCCCGCAGGCCAATCAGTGTGAAATGCATCCCGTTGCCGAGCATGATCAGCACGATGCCAAGCAACAGCGCCCAGACCCCTGACAACACGTTGTTCATGATATTTCCCTTATCGCGTTGCGCTACTCCAATGAGCTTCACACGCTAATACGAAGGGGGTAGTCCTGCTTTTACTGCAACGCCATATCGGGGTTTATTTGCGACAACGCATGAAATACACCCAAGCTTTTTCTTCCGATATATCCGGGCTGCGCCTTCAATTCGAGCCTAGCCCCCTATTCGAGGCATTCATATATGGATTGATGCGTGTCTGTGCCCTTTTCCTTTCGAAGGTGTGAACACAAAAACGCACCAACAAAGTGCGCAAAATGGGCTTTCGACCAAGGTCGGTGCGACGAATGGGTATCTTGCGAGGGAATGATCTGAGCGCTAATTTCACCATACAGAATTAAGTTTCGCCTTACAGAACTGTAAGGTTGTTGTCAGGTTGGGATAGCACGTCGAGATAGCACCGCTCTATCCCTCTGACTCACGCCATGTGCATTCACAATAAATTAATAATTCCAGAGGTCGCCATGACACGCCATCTGTCTCTCAAACTCCTGACCGCCGCGGTGGTCACCGCCATGTCCGCCCAGGCCCTCGCCTTCGAGCCCAAGGGCAAGGTCGACTGCATCGCACCGGCAGACCCGGGCGGCGGCTGGGATTTCACCTGCCGCAGCGTCGGCAAGCTGCTGTCTGATCTCGAATACGTGCCAGGCAATGTCCAGACCATCAACATGGCCGGTGCCGGTGGTGGCGTCGCCTTCGCACATACCGTCTCCAAGCGCGCCGGTGATGAGCAGCTGCTGGTAGCCGCGTCCACCGCGACCACTACGCGTCTGGCTCAGGGCCAGTTCCCGGGCATGAATCAGGATCAGGTCAACTGGATCGGCGCTCTGGGTGCCGATTACGGCGCTATCGCCGTCTCCAAGGATTCGCCTTACAACACCCTGTCCGAAGTAATGGACGCGCTGAAGAAAGACCCGAAATCCGTCAAGTTCGCCGGCGGGAGTGCGGCCGGTGGCTGGGATCACCTCAAGGTGCTGATCGCCGCCCAGGCAGCCGGTGTCGAGAACCTGCCCAAGGTCTCCTACCTGTCCTACAACAACGGCGGTGAGGCGATTACCCAGGTCGTCGGTGGCCACGTGCAGGCCTTCACCGGTGACATCTCCGAGATTCAAGGCTTCATGGAATCCGGTGATCTGAAGGTACTGGCCGTGCTCTCCGAAGAGCGCCTGCCGGGCAAGCTGGCTGACGTCCCCACCGCACGCGAGCAGGGTATCGATGCCGTCGCGCCCAACTGGCGTGGCTTCTACATGCCGGCCGACATCAGCGATGACGCCGAGCAGTACTGGACCACCACGCTGGATAACGTCTACACCAGCGATGAATGGAAGGACGTGATGACCAAGAGCGGCCTGATGCCGTTCCACAAATCGGGTGCCGAGTTTGATGCCTTCGTGAAGGCGCAGATCAAGGACATCCAGACGCTCTCCAAGGACATTGGGCTGATTCGCTGATGAATGACCGTATCTTTGGTCTGCTGATGCTCACCCTGGCCGTCGCGTACGGCTGGGGTGCCCAGCAGTTCCCCGAACCCTTTGGTGGGGCTGAGTCCATCGGCCCTGAAACCTTCCCGACGGTATTGTCGATCGTATTGGGACTGAGCAGCCTCTACCTGATGCTGCGCCCAGATCCCAGCAATGGCTGGCCCTGGAATCGCACTGGTCTCGAGATGGTGTGCGCTATTGTCGTGCTGTGTCTTTATACCGCGCTGCTGGAGCCACTGGGCTTCATCGTTGCTACCACCTTTGCGGTCGGCACGTTGTGCTGGCGCATGGGGGCGGCTCCGCTCAAGGCTTATGCTACGGGGCTGATTGGCGGCATCGTCGTCTTTGCCCTGTTCAACTTCGTGCTTGAACTGCCACTGCCGCTGGGCATCCTGGAGGTGGCGTAATGGAAAGTATTGGCTTCTTGATGCAGGGCTTCGGCCTCGCGCTGCAACCTGAAAACCTGATGTTTGCCATTCTAGGCGCCTTCCTTGGCACCTTGATTGGCGCATTACCGGGCCTTGGCCCTGCCAACGGCGTGGCAATTCTGATCCCGCTAGCCTTCACGCTGGGGCTGAGCCCGGAAACGTCACTGATTCTGCTGACGTCAGTCTATGCCGGCGCCATGTACGGTGGCCGCATTTCCTCCATCCTGCTCAATATCCCGGGCGATGAGCCAGCGATGATGACCTGTCTGGATGGCTACCCGATGGCGCAGCAGGGCAAGGCGGCGGAAGCGATGGCCATCTCGGCGATCGCTTCCTTCATCGGCAGCCTGATCGCGACCATCGGTCTGATCGTGATGGCACCGTGGCTGGCCAGCTTCGCACTGACCTTCGGCCCGGCAGAATACTTCGCACTGTTTGTGCTGGCGTTCGCCACGCTCGGCGGCATCACCGGCAAGAATCCGGTCAAGACCATCATGGCAGCGGCGATCGGCCTGATCATCGCCACCGTCGGCATCGATGCCTCCACCGGCACTCAGCGCTACACCTTCGATATTCTTGAGTTGTATGAAGGCATCGACTTCATCATTGCCATCGTCGGTCTGTTTGCCATCTCCGAGCTGTTGTTCTTCATCGAAGAAAACGCGGGTGAAGGCAAGCCGATGATCGCGATGAACAAGATGAAACTGAAGATGAAGGATATTGTCGCTATCCTGCCGACCGCCTTCCGCGGTGGCGTGCTGGGCTTCATCGCCGGCGTACTGCCGGGGGCCGGCGCTTCGCTGGGAAGCTTCATCAGCTACACCCTGGAGAAGAAGATTCTCGGCAAGAAAGGCAACTTCGGCAATGGCGATCCACGCGGCGTTGCAGCACCGGAAGCGGGTAACAACGGTGCCGCCTCTGGCGCACTGGTCCCGATGCTGACACTGGGTGTGCCGGGCTCTGGCACCACCGCCGTTCTACTAGCGATGCTGATCTCGTTGAACATCACGCCGGGTCCGCTAATGTTCTCCCAGCACGGCGATATCGTCTGGGGTGTCATTGCCGCGCTGCTGATCGGTAACGTGCTGTTGCTGCTGATGAACATTCCGATGGTCGGTATCTTCGTCAAACTTTTGTCCGTGCCGCCCAAGTACCTGCTGCCGGTAGTGACGATGGTCGCCTTCGTGGGCATCTACTCTATCAGCCACTCCGTGTTTGACCTGTACTTCATGGTCGCCTTCGGTGTCGGTGGTTACGTATTGCGCAAGCTGGAGATACCGCTGGTACCGGTCATTCTCGGCATGCTGATCGGGCCAGAGATGGAGAAGAACCTGCGTCACGCCATGCAATTGTCTGATGGTGACTGGACCATTCTGATCGGTAGCTCGCTGTCCATCACATTGTGGTGCATTGCGATTGCCGGACTGGTACTACCCGTCATCGTCGGACCGATTCTGCGTCGCCGCATGGGCGCCGCCAAGGCCACCACCGGCGTTTGAAACAAGCGTGATGCACACCTGATAGAATGCACGAGCAGCACCAGTGCACAAAAGCCCCCACACATAAACGTGCGGGGGCTTTTTCATGGGCGAACGCCCGATACTCAATGCATCGCAGGCCTGCTAAAACACCGTGCCGTGCTTCCACTCTTCCAACACCTGATGGGCCTGATGCGGAGTCAGACGTGCCGCTGGGCCACTCACGACGATGACTTCGGCAGGTGCCAGGGCGTCATCCTGCTGCGGCGCCACGCTCACAGCCAATGCGGCAACAGTCAGCCCTTCTGCCTCACCCACTTCAAGCTGTCCGCTATCCACGCAGTGCTGCAGCAGCGCAGTCAGTGCCATATCCAATACCTCACCCTCCTCCAACTGGTGTCGCAAGGGCGCCTGACTGAGTTGAACGTACTGGCACATTGCCTGGCGTGGTCGTGTCATACCCTCGACAGGCCGCGCATCCGGCAGGCTACCGTGCTCGACCAGTATCAAACTCGCAGTCTCGCCGCTAGCCGCATTCAGCGCCGCCAACCATTCACGCAACTGCGCCTCACGCACCGACTGCGCAGGGGCCAACTGGGCGAAGCGACCCAGCGCCGCACCGATAGAGTAGATTCCGTGGCTATCGCGCTCGACATACCCAAAGTGCTCAAGCGAGCCCATCAGCCGCAGGATGGTGCTTTTGTAAAAACCGCTGGCCTGCGCCAACTCATTGAGTGTCAGTCGGGGGGCGGCAGGCGTGAAGGCTTCCAGCAGAGTCAGGGCACGCTCGACGGCTTCAACACGTTGACTGGCCATGATCAGAGGCTCCTGCACAGGAAAAGAAAGACATGCGTACCTGGATCATGCCATATCGTTCTGACAGGCAGAACATGTCAATCGCGTTCCACTGACAATGCACGTCCTCCAGCATGGTAGAATACGGTTATTGGTCTCTACTTTTCGCCTCCGCTTTCACAAGGTTCGCCCATGTCACTGTTCATCATCACTTTCGTGGTCTGCCTGATCGTCTGTCTCGCGACGGTCGGCCTATTGATGATGGCGCGTACTCCGCGTTTTCGTACTGATTTCAGCGATATTGCCCGTGTACTGGATCAGGCATGCAACGGTGAAATCAGCGAGAACGAATGGCATACCGTGATTGGCTATCCGATTCGCCATGATGAGTATCTCGAGAGCCTGCGCCGACGCTGCCAGGGCATCTTCGACAATCACGCCCGTCCGTGGCAGCTGGCGCAGGGCGGCGCGCTCTTCTCCCGCGAAGGCCGCGAGGAACTCAGCATACTGCTCGGGCATCTGCGCGCACGCACCGGCGTGGCGGAGACTCGCGCCTGATGGCCGCCAGCGAGATGCGCCTGATTCCGCTCTCCAACCTGCGAGAGCATCATGACCACAGCTACCATCAGTTAGTGATAGGACTGGATGGACTAGCCGAATTCGAGATTGAAGGACAAGGCGGCGAGATTCGCCCATTGACCGGCTGTATCGTGCCAGCAGACCATGTGCACTACTACGCTGGCATCGGCGAAAACCGCCAGCTGATACTTGACCTGCCCGATGATGCGCCCTATCTGACCGGCACTCATCGTGAGCTGAAGCGCCTGTTCGAACGCCCGCGCTTCTTCACGCTGGATACGCGGCTGCGTGGTTACCTGGAGTTCATGCTCGCCGAGGTCAATGATTATCAGCAAGCACCTGGCGATCTATTAGCGGCGACCTTCCTGGCCTGCCTCAACACACGGCTCGCCGAGCCAATGAGCGCGCTAGGCAGCACGGGCCGTCAGCTGGATCTGGTCGCGCTCAATCGTTATATCGATACACATCTCGATCAGCGACTAACGGTTGCCGATCTAGCACGTCAGTCCTACCTGTCGGAGCAGCACTTCAGCGAACGCTTCAGGATACTGACGGGACTATCGCCATATCAGTATTTGCTACGCCGACGGCTGGAGCAGGCGCGCAACCTGCTGGGCACAACAGAACTCTCACTATCCCAGATTGCTGATCGTTGCGGTTTTGCAAATCAGAGCGCGTTCTCGCATGCCTTCCGCAAGCACCTAGGCAGCCCGCCTTCGGCCCTACGCAAGACTTGAGACGCAAGATCCGCAGTACAAACTCGCCAATCACGACTTTAGTCGCACAAGATCGTCGCATTTCTCTTCATGAACTTCGACAAAGGTCGGAGAAGCGTGCCAGTTCAACACCATGTCCGTGAATTTGGCATGCGCACCCGTGAAATTGGAAAGACCCGCCCCCCTGCACCACTCTACATTCACGGGTATACATCCAGACGTGCCGATGTCTCGCTCCTCTGATGCTCATGACAGCATCCACGGTGCCTCGACCCGGCCATCCTTTTCGGCGTACCGCCGCCCAGCAGCAAGGGGTTTGCTCCATGACTACCGCCACTTCCACCGATCAGGCCATCGCAGCGACTCCGAACAGTCATCCCGCTATCGCCAAGGATGCGCTGTCTGCCAGCATTCTGCGTGCCAATGACATGCTCGCACCGGCCACCTGGCAACAGGCGCCGGACACGCTGTTTGCACGTGTCAGCGATCACTACCTGGTCGATGAAGATGCCTACGTTGCAGAGCTGGTCGCGCTATTGAGTGCTGAAGCCAATGATGCCAAGCGCATTGGTGACCAGACCGCCGAGCTGGTACGTGAAATCCGCACCATGGACACTGCCGTCGATTCCATCGACGAGCTTCTCCAGCAGTACAGCCTGAATACCCAGGAAGGCGTGTTGCTGATGTGCCTGGCCGAGGCGCTGCTGCGTATTCCGGACAAGGACACTGCCGATGCCTTGATCGAAGACAAGCTAGGCGTGGCCGACTGGAAATCTCACCTGGGCCAAAGCGAGTCCTGGTTCGTCAACGCTTCTACCTGGGGCCTGTTGATGACAGGCAACGTCATCAAGATGGATTTGCCCAAGGAAGATGGCAAGCCGGCGACCTTCATCAATCGCATGGTCAACCGCCTGGGCGAGCCCGTCATCCGCCGCGCCATGTATCAAGCAATGAAGATCATGGGCAAGCAGTTCGTACTCGGCCGTGACATCAAGGAAGCGCTCAAGCGCTCCCAGCCGCAGTTCGACAAGGGTTACACCTACTCCTACGACATGCTAGGGGAAGCGGCCTGCACACGTGCCGATGCCAAGGGCTACTTCGATGACTACGCGCGTGCCATTCGCACCGTGGGTGATACGTCGCGCAAGCTGAAGGCCGGCACACCGTCACCGTCTGTCTCCATCAAGCTGTCTGCACTGCACCCGCGCTATGAATTCGGCCGCCGCACCCAAGTGCTGGAAGAGCTGGTCGGTAGCGTGCGTGAACTCGCGACCATCGCCCGTGAGCTCGACGTAGCACTGACCATCGATGCTGAGGAAGTCGACCGTCTCGAGATTTCACTGGAAGTCTTCCGTGCAGTCTACGAGAGCGATACCTGCCGCGGTTGGGGCAAGTTCGGTCTGGTCGTGCAGGCCTACTCCACGCGTGCGCTGCCGACATTGCAGTACCTGAACCGTATCGCTGATCTGCAGGGTGACGAGATTCCGCTACGTCTGGTCAAGGGTGCCTACTGGGATAGCGAGATCAAGGAATCCCAGGAATTGGGTGTTGAAGGCTATCCCGTGTTCACCCGCAAGGCCTCCACTGATATCAGCTATCTGGTCTGCGTACGCTTCTTGCTGTCCGAAAATACGCGTGGCCGTATCTATCCGCAGTTCGCGACGCACAACGCCCATACCATCAGCGCCATCCTGGATGTCGCCAATGCCGTACAGACACGTCAATTCGAATTCCAGCGTCTGCACGGCATGGGCGAAGCGTTGTATGAAGCCGCGCTGAAGCGTGCGCCCAAAGCGACCTGGTGCCGTATCTATGCGCCGGTCGGTGCCCACAAGGACCTGCTCCCGTACCTGGTGCGTCGTCTGCTGGAAAACGGCGCCAACTCATCGTTCGTTCACCAGTTGGTAGACCCGCGCGTGCCAGTCGAAAGCCTGTGTACCCACCCGGTCGTCACCCTGAATCAGTACGCGACCTACCACAATCCGCGCATTGCATTGCCGCCGCATATCTATAGCGAAGGTCGCCGCAACTCACGGGGTATCAACCTCAACATCAATAGCCAGTATCAGCCGCTGATCGATGAGATGGCGACGCACATGGATACCGTCTATGACGTGCGTCCGCTGCTGGCCTTCGATGTTGCCCCGGATGCTGAACGCCGCCAGACCGTCACCTGCCCATTCGACCGTCGCGTCACGCTCGGTCACGTACAATGGACCAGCGCAGAAGAAGCATCGCGCGCTGTCGATGCTGCCTGGGCTGCCTTCCCGCGCTGGGAGCAAACACCGGTCGAAGAGCGCGCCGCGATTCTCGAGCGCTTCGGTGACCTGATGGAAACCCATACCGCCGAGCTGATGACGCTGTGCTCCCGCGAGGGTGGCAAGCTGTTGACGGATGGTATCGCTGAAATTCGTGAAGCCGTCGACTTCTGCCGTTACTACGCCAAGCGTGCACGTGCTGACTTCGCCCTGCCGACTGAGCTGCAAGGCCCGACGGGTGAGCACAACCAGATCCTGCTCGGCGGCAAGGGGGTATTTGCCTGCATCAGCCCTTGGAACTTCCCGGTCGCGATCTTCTGCGGTCAGATGGTCGCCGCTGCCGTCACCGGCAATACCGTCGTTGCCAAGCCAGCTGAGCAGACCTCATTGGTCGCACATCGCGTAGTCGAGCTGCTACGTGAAGCGGGTATGCCGCGTGATGTCGTCCAGCTGCTGCCAGGCGATGGCCCGACCGTCGGTAGCGTGCTGTCCAGCGACCCGCGCATCACTGGCGTCTGCTTCACGGGCTCCACCCAGACTGCACAGATCATCAATCGCTCGTTGGCCGCACGTGAAAACGCCCCGCTGCCATCGCTGATTGCCGAGACTGGTGGCTTGAACGCCATGATCGTCGATTCCACCGCCCTGCCAGAGCAGGTCGTCAATGATGTAGTGCAATCTGCCTTCCAGAGTGCGGGACAGCGCTGTTCAGCCCTGCGTGTCCTCTACGTGCAGGAAGATGTCGCCGAACGCGTCATTGAGCTGCTCAAAGGTGCAATGGATGAGCTGAACATCGGCGACCCGCGCAACCTGGGCACCGATGTAGGCCCGGTTATCGACGAAGAAGCACGCGCAGGTCTGCTCAAGCACATCGAGACCTACCGCGAGCAAGGCCGTGTGATCGCCGAGTCCAGTCTGGATCCGCGTCAGACTGAGCACGGCACCTTCGTGGCACCGGTCGCGCTGCGTATCGATGGCATCGATAGCCTCGAAAGCGAGCAGTTTGGCCCGATCCTGCACATCGCCACCTGGAAGGGCGGTGAGATAGACAAGGTCATCGATACCATCAATGGCCTCGGCTACGGACTGACCTTCGGTGTACATTCCCGAAACGAAAGTTTTGCTTATAAGGTTGCACAGAAAATTCGTGTTGGTAATGTCTACATCAACAGGAATATCATCGGCGCAGTAGTCGGGGTCCAGCCGTTTGGCGGCCAGGGCTTCTCTGGTACCGGCCCTAAAGCTGGCGGCCCGCACTATCTGCACCGTTTCGCTACCGAGAAAACCCGTACCGTCAACACCACGGCACTCGGTGGCAACGCGTCTCTTCTGGCCATGGGCGAAGAATAAACCTGAACTGCCCGCCCCCTGGGCGGGCAGTTCAGGTAATGCCTGGCAGAGGACTGCATGACGCGGACGCGTAACAGTCGCCAGGCGGTATCGGGGTAGAACAGCACCCAGGTGCCTGCGGGCGCTTCACTGGCTCGTGATATGTGCCACATGCCTATCTATCGAATGGATGGGTGGGCATGCGGCACATCTGACCGCTTGCTACGTCACGCAACATGCGGGGACACATGAACGTCAGAAGATCCTGTTATGCGCTAGTCTGAACATAATCAGAATGCAGTCAGCTCCAGTCATTCAGCCTGATATTTGGTCAGTCTTCAGGCGACACGGCAATGACTGGCATCCCTGCAGCACTGATATGTACAAGAGTGGCGCCGTCTCCAAGGGATCATGAAACGTTCGGTGTCTGACAACAATAATCGCAAAGGATTTATTCCACGATGGTCGAAAATAGCCCCACGATACTCATCACATTTGCCGTCTATCTGGCGGTGATGCTTGGCATTGGCCTGCTGGCCTACAAGCGCACCTCCGATATGTCGGACTACATTCTGGGTGGCCGCTCACTCGGTCCTTGGACGTCTGCCATCTCCGCCGGTGCCTCTGACATGTCTGGTTGGCTGCTGCTGGGCCTGCCGGGTGCTGCCTACCTGAGCGGTCTATCTGCTGCCTGGATCGGTATCGGTCTACTGGCCGGCACCTGGCTAAACTGGCTAATCGTGGCACGTCGTCTGCGTATCTATAGCTTCGTCGCCAGCGACTCCTTGACGCTACCGGATTACTTCGAGAAGCGCTTCCGCGATAATTCCAAGATGCTACGCGTCATTTCAGCCATCTTCATTCTGCTGTTCTTCCTCTTCTATACAAGCTCCGGTCTGGTTGCCGGTGGCAAACTATTCGAGACCGTCTTCGGACTCGACTACACCGTCGCCGTAACGCTGGGCACCATTGCCATCGTGTCCTACACCTTCTTCGGTGGCTTCCTCGCGGTATCGTGGACTGACCTTATCCAGGGCCTGATGATGGCCGTCGCACTAGTCGTGGTACCGGTTGTTGCCCTGACTGACATGGGCGGCGTAGCAGAAGCGACCTCACGCATCACTGCTGAGAATCCGCTGCTGCTCGAGTGGTTCCGTGACGCCTCTACCGGTGAGGCGCTGACGTTGGTCGGCATCATCTCCTCATTGGCGTGGGGCCTGGGCTACTTCGGCCAGCCGCACATCCTGGCGCGCTTTGCCGCTATCCGTAGCGAGAAGGACATCCCGGCAGCGCGCACCATTGCTGTGGTGTGGTCTGCCATCGGTCTATTCGCGGCCATCTGCATCGGCCTGCTGGGTCTCGTCTACGTGCCGAAAGATCTGGCCGATAGCGAGAAGATCTTCATGGTCATGGTGAACTTCATCTTCCACCCGGCCGTTGCCGGCGTGTTGCTGGCCGCCATTCTGGCAGCCGTGATGTCCACCGCTGACTCCCAGCTGCTGGTCTCCTCCTCTGCACTGGCGGACGACTTCTACAAGGCATTGTTCAAGAAGAATGCAAGCCAGACTGAACTGGTCTGGGTCGGTCGTTTTGCCGTGGTCGGCATTGCCATCATCGCGTGGATTCTGGCGCTGGACCCGGATTCCAGTGTGCTGGGACTGGTCTCCTACGCTTGGGCAGGCTTCGGTGCTGCCTTTGGTCCGGCGCTGATCCTGTCGCTGTACTGGCGTCGCATGAACCGCTTTGGCGCGCTGGCCGGCATCATCATCGGCGGCGTGACCGTGGTGGTCTGGAAGCAGCTCTCCGGTGGCATCTTCGATCTCTACGAGATCGTTCCGGGCGTCATCTTCGCCTACATCGCGATCTACGTGGTCAGCATCGCTACTGAAGAGCCTAGCCAGGATATCCTCGCTGAGTTCGACAAGGTTGATAATCACGCCTGAGACTGATCTGGCCGGTGTACATACTGGCCTCTGATGTTGCCATACGGCATGACGTAAAACGCCGCCCTTCGGGGCGGCGTTTTACGTTTGTGCGCCTCAATCATTGGTCACGCATGCCTGTGTCATGTCACGAAAATCAATGACCAATACACCATCAGACTGCCACAGCTGATACGGCACCAATGGTGTAGTGAACACAGCACGGCAAGCCGTGCGCTCCGCCAACTGCATTTTCAGACTCCGGTCACGCAGCAGGGTAACTGCGCTGGCACCTGCCGTGCGTAGACGCACCACTGCCCAGTAATTATTCGGCGTAAAAGCAGCTATCAAATTCTGTTTCACGGCGGGCACCTGCCGCTGGGCAACCCTTGCCAATGGCGCAATGGGCGCCTTGCCGAGTACCAGTATCGGGAGTGGTGACAACGGATTGAAGGTCGCGGAGTCACGTACAGAGCTCAACGGCAGTCCTAACGTACTGGCATCCCTCACGATCCGCTCCGCCAGCTGCGCTTCATAGTGCTGCTGGGTGGTAAGTGCGTTACTCCAGGCTGCAAAGATCAACCATTGACGCATCAACAGTAGCGCCGCCACCGTCAACAACACGCGAACCATATAGCGCTGATGCCGTCTCACATTCTCCTGTCCTGCCAGTCCCAGCATCAGCATACCGCCGAGCAACGGCCCCCATGCCACCAGCGTGCGAGAGTGAAATACCGGCTCTGCCAGTAGCAACATCGGCCCCCATAGCGCAGGAATCAATAGCAGTAACCAGAGCCCGCGACTGAGTCTTTTGAAGGAAGCCTCAAGTCCTCGTTCTCGCCAGCCAGCTGAACGCCCAGCATCGCCTTTCCCTCCGCTCCTGCTGTACGCGCCAGCGCCCACCAGCGCCATGATGAGTACGATCAACAGCAGCAGCATGCTGAGAACCAGACTGACGTGATCCATCCCGCCACGCCACGCATTGGCTGCCGCCTGCAGGTTACCTCTCGCACCATCCAGTAACGCCATCAGATCGCCAGGGTCGAGCATGCGGCCATGCTGCTGGCTGTACTCTCCCGCTACCAGCAGTCTCGATAACGGCAGATACAACACCAGTGCAGCAATCACTACGCCCGCACGCTGCAGCAAGTCCTGCCAGCTGCCACTGACCGAGGTATAGGCTAGATCATTGTCTGAACGCCTCACTGAAGCGCTGAACAACGCTTCCAGCAAGCTGAGCACAAGGAAGGCATTCAGCGCCGGTTGATAGCTACATAGCGCCACTAACAGCAGCGCCGTCGCAACCATGAGCTGCCGCCAGCGGTTCTTGAGTGATAAAGACTGGAGTGATGAAGACGGACATGACGACAATGGCTGTCGCAGCAGCAGGCTCGCCAGTACGGCACTGGCGAGCGCAATCGTCATCGGCAAGCTGTCGAAAACATAGGTGAAGTTCTGCAGCGTAAAGGGCGTCAGCCAGATCAACGCATTACCCAGTACATAGACTACCGGATGCAGTCCTGGCACCTGGCGCCACCATACCAGCGACATGACGGCGGCGATCACCCATGCTGCCAGCTGTGGCAAGGGGGCTATATTGACCAACGCATCGCCAAAGCCCAGCAAGCGCATGACGCCTTCTGCCGCAGGCCGAGCATTGATGTTCCAACCAAAATAGCCGTCTAACGCACGGCCCATATCATCCAGATATAACGCATGGCTGCCAAGCAACGGCCACACCCCAACTCCCAACACCACAAAGCTGGCCAGCAATAGATAGCGTGCCTGACGTCGTTCGTTTTGAGTGAATTTTGCTATCACGCGCAAGAGACAACACTCCCTGTCAGAGGGTCATGAAACACAACCTTGCTTGAGAGTAACCAATTAGGGCACAAAAAAACGCCACCCGAAGGTAGCGTTTTTTCGATCGAGCGTCCGAAAATCACTGGGACGATGACAATATCACTCGTTAACAGCGCTCGCATGATGGATATGCACATCACGCTGCGGGTAAGGAATACTGATACCGCGCTCATCGAAGGTCAGCTTGATACGCTCGTTCATGTCCCACTTCAGTGCCCAGTAGTCAGAGGCATTGCACCACATGCGGAAGTTGAAGTTGACCGAACTATCAGCCAATTCCGCTACGGCAATCAGATGTGAGGGCTCCTTCATGATGCGCTCATCACCTTCGACCAACTCCTCAAGCACTGCCTTGACCTTGCGGATATCGTCGTCATAGCTGACACCGACTACCAAATCCAGACGACGCGTCGGCAATGCCGAGTAGTTGGTAATGGTATTGGACATCACGCTGGAATTCGGCACGGTCACCTTGCGGTTATCCGGCGTGACCAAGCGCGTTTGCAGCATGGTGATCTGATCGACACTGCCAGAAGTGCCTGCCGCCTCGACATAATCGCCCTTCTTGAACGGACGCAGCGTGATCAGCAAGAAGCCCGAGGCCAGATTGGACAGCGAGCTTTGTAGCGCGAGGCCAATGGCCAGACCCGCCGCACCCAATGCCGCAATCATGGAGGTGGTATCCACGCCGACTTGATCCAGTGCGGTCAGCAATACCATGACTACCAGAATGGCGTAGGCAATCTGACCCACAAACCCGGCCGCCGCTTCGTCCATGCTTTTACGCTGCAACAGCGATGTCACCCACTGGGTCAGACGCTTGGCCACCCACATGCCGCATACCAGCACAACCAGTGCTGACAACAGGGTTCCGCCCCAGAGCAGCGCCAGCTCGAATAGCTGATCAGTTTCCATGGGAATGGCATTCAAAAATTCCACGACAACTCCTTGAGCATTCTTTACGTGGCAGATTCATGCCTGCCTGACGCTTTTTTAATGACAATGCGACCCTTGATCACCAGATTCGCATTGACTGAACAGGTTCTTTTGCCACAGGTCACACCGTTAACGCGCATAATTTACCTGACTATGGCCCTGCCGTCAGTGCCAGCTTGCCAATACATGCTACTCGCCAGCCTTCTGTGTAGTCGTTCTTGGACTACTGTGCAGAGCAATGACATCCAACCGTAAACCAATCGGGAATTTATTGGCGTTCAGGCCTACATCACGTGGTGCGATGGGCGGCGGCCCCTTGAGAGTCATGCTGATACTGCCATCGCTGGCGATCAGGCGTTCAGGAATATCGACCTCAAAACGCTCTTTGCTACCGCCGACAGGCCAATGCGTCAATAAGGTGCCATTGACCACCACCTGCACCGGTAATGGCTCGGCGTTATCCGGATAACGCGAGAGGTCCATGCCGACCACCACTGGCTGATGGAGACCCGGCGCGACCTTCAACCGCAGCGTCACCTCCGCCAGCCGAGCACTGACCGCCTGATCCTCCTTGGGTGAATAGAAACCGGCCCATAGCACGCCGCAGTTACCCAGCACCTCCCCCTTGCGAACGGCATAGGTATTGCCCATTTCAATTACCGGCACCTCGCCTATAGGCCGATAACAGGTTGTCGCGTGATCAATGAAGTAGCGTCGATAGTGGTCATCCACCTGCGGATCACGCGCCAGCCATAGCATCGACAATTCGAACGCCAGCACGATGGCAGTCATCAGCAATAGCCACGGGCGCTGACGGTGAGCGATACGCGGCGCAGCATAGAGCGCCTCGGCGCCTTGCTCAGACAAGCCAGAATGCTGCGTCATACCAGTTCTCCACCAGCCACAGATTAAATATCGCGCCCAGAGCCACCAGCATCCACGCCAATGAACGTGGCACACGTGACAGCAGGTCATGCAGCGCCAGCACAAACACCGGCATGCCAATCATATAGCGGGGAATTGCATCAAGGCCGGTCGCTAGCGGCACAAACAGCGTGAAGCCCGCAAGACCCATCTCCAGCCAGCGACGCTGCACACCCAGCCAAGCCATCAGGCCGATGCCGACCAGCGCCATGCTGGCCTGCCAGGCGGGACGGAGTGTTTCCGGTGCAGTCAGCCAATAACTCAGCCCTTCAATGAGGTTCACGAAAGGGTTGCCCATCTCGCGGCCCCACGAAATCTGCACATGACTGAACGCCAAGGCATCGCCAGTCTGGTAATAGAGCACTGCCATGAACAGAAACAGCCCCAGTGGCCCCATCACGCCAATCAGCAGCCAGTCTGGACGGCGCCATAATTCGACAAACGCGAATAACCGCAAGCGAACCAGCAGTTCGATACCCATCGCGATCACCCAGAACACTCCCGTTGCGCGCGTCAGCGACAACAGAAGTGTCCACAGCATCACGCGACCTGTGCGCTGACAGCGCCAATCGATCAATGAGGCAAAACACAGTAGCCAGAACAGCGTCTCTGAATAGACAGCACTGAAGTAAAAGCTGTAAGGCATGCTGGCCGTCAGCCACACAAACAGCTGCATTGATGCGCCGGGCCGCGTGATCGCCAGGTAACGACACCCCAGACCCAGCGCCACGACCAGCAGCGCATTGCTCAGTAATACGCCCGTCAGATCCGGATTGAGCTGCCCGCCCAGCGTCACTAGCCACAATAGCGCGGGATAAAGAGGGAAGAAGGCCCAATTGCCGGCATCACCATCGCTCAGCCCCTGTGCCTGAATATCATAACCACGCGTCATGATGCCTTTGAACCAGCTACCGTCGAACTGCGCCATCGCATGCAGATAACTCTGATCACCGTAAACTGCGATCGCTAGCCACACACCGCGCGTGACGACCAGCGCCAACAGAATATGTAGCCAGGGAATACGCGCAGCCTTGGCCCGTGATAACGCCTCTTGTGGTGTGGGGGTCTGTGTTGCAAAACGCCTCAGACTGCCCGTGAAGACTGTACGACCCGCTGCGGCCACGGTGTCATTCATGCATGCTCTTCCTTGAAAGCCCACAGCCTTGAGGCCATATAGGTCACGATCGGGACTGACAATGTGGCAATCGCAATGGCCAGAAAGCCCGAGAGATCAAGACCACGCATCAGCACCGCCAGCAAGCCATTGTTAAGCGCGAAACCACCTGCCGCCACCAGCGCAAACCGCCAGGCACTCCCCTGTCGCTTGAAGGTCAGCCGTCGATGGCCGATCAACGAGACCTGAAAGGCGATACAGAAGGCGACGATGTTGGCGATGAATTCATTCAGCCCCGGCCACAACGCCAACATGGTGGCAGCGACCGCCAGATGGACCCCCGTCGCGGCCAGCCCTACCAAGCCGAAGCGCGTTGCAGTGCCTGCTTCTTGCTTGGCACGCTGTCCGACGTGCGGAGCCGAGCTTGAAGATGCACTTGAGATTGAACCCACGCCGTCTGATTTCTGCCCCCTATCCATTTTCTCATCCTGGGTATTGTGCTCAGCGCTCACGTTGCACACCTCGTACAACACGGGCGGTGCTCAAACCACTATCGAGCCCACGGTCTACCGAGCTCGTTGACGGCGGACTGTCATGCAGGCTGTCGTGATCAATCAAATAGAGCGGCCGCTGTTTCGTTTCCATGAACAATCTGCCCAGATATTCGCCGAGCACGCCGATGGAGATCAGCTGCATGCCACCAAAGAAAAGTACCGCCACCATCAATGACGCATAACCCGGCGCATCGATGCCGAAGAAGACGGTCTTGCTGATAATGACGAGAATATAGAGGAAGGCCAGTGCTGCAACGCCCACGCCCAGGTAGGTCCAGACACGTAACGGCCAGGTGGAGAAACTCACCACACCATCGAGAGCGAAGTTCCACAGTTTCCAATAATTGAACTTGGTAACGCCCGCCGTACGCCCCGGGCGCTGGTAGGTCACACCGACAGAGCGGTAGCCTGGCCAAGAGAACAGCCCTTTCATGAAGCGGTTCCGCTCCGGCAAGCGGCGTAGCGCTTCAACGACTCGTCGATCCAGCAGACGGAAGTCACCCGCATCACGCGGAATTTCGGTGTAGGTCACACGGTTGAAGACGCGATAGAACAGACCCGCCGTCTGACGCTTGGTCGCCGTATCTTCATTGCGGGCTGCTCGGACGCCATAAACCATGTCATAGCCGGCCTGCCATTGAGTAATGAAGTCGAGAATCACTTCGGGCGGGTCCTGTAAATCAACATCCATTGGCACGACAGCATCACCGCGTGCCTGCTCGATACCGGCGCTCATCGCAGCTTCTTTACCGAAGTTACGTGTCAAACTCAGATAACGTACGCGTGAGTCGCTCGCGGCGGCGGCCTCCAGGCAGGTCAGAGTGCCATCGTTGGAGCCGTCATCGACGAACAGGATTTCCAGGTGCGGCACCTTGTCACCAAGGGTTTCCTCGATCGCCTCCAGAAACAAGCTAATCGTGTCTTCTTCGTTCATCACCGGCACCACCAGCGACAGCATCCAATCCCCTGACTGACGACGTGTCATGTCACGAGGAATATACGTTGCAGATGCTGTCCGATCATTATCAGTCTGTGCACGGGGCGAATCAGTGGGAGATCGCATATCTTTCTCCTCCATAAAAGAGACCCGAATAAAGCCCAAAAGGTCTGCTTCACTACAAGGGTGATTGACCCATGATATATCGCTCTCAGCACGGATCAGGCGTTAACGAACCACTATTTCCAGTCTCTCTCGAAGGCGCCTCTTCTCAGTCTCTATTGGCAGATTATCTACGCAGCCACCGTCCACACCCCCTGCATCGAGCTCGCGCTCATTCAATAAAGTTTGATCAGTAAAGACATGCCATAAAAAAGCGCGTCATGAAAGATGCCTGCCAGAGGTATTGCCATCAATCTGACAAAGAGGTTGCTATCAAAAGGTGGGGACGCCCCCCGTAATTACAATGTCAGCTGCATCGCATGACCGCATTGTCATCAGCAGGGATGGCACATAAACCACAGGCGTTATAGGGCGAGAGATCAGTTCAAGTAAAGCGATATTTATACTTTGGCAGTAGCGAGCAGGCAGACCACTGACAGTAAACAGCAGAGACACAAAGGGCCATCACATGGACGGCCCTTTGTATCTCCAAGGGAATACGAGCGAGCTGTCACATCAATGTTCCACATTCAGCAAGGATGTGACGTGTATCAGCTCATGCTGAGTGCAATCAGCGTGATGATGAGCAGGCACCAACTCAGTGGAGCCCCCAGCAACCAGGCGCGATGCGGATGATGAGGCACCAGCCCGACACCATGCGTGAAGCCAGCGCCCAGCCCCCATAACGCTATCAGTAGCATCACGTAGCGCGGCCCGGTCGCCATTGAGGCGATGGCATCGGGGCCTAGTAACATCCAGACCGCGACGAGCGAGGCCAGTATCAGCGAGGCTAGATGCGCCGGGCGTGTACGGCTCCAGGCCGGAGGGCGTGATTCATACCAGGGTCGTGACATCGTACGCTCTCCCTTGTCTTGTGGCCGAGTCACCGCAAAGCGGTGATCAGCATGACGGCGGCATGCCCTCTTCTTCAAGCATGCCGCTAGACGACATGTTACTCAATCATCGTCAAAGGTATGGGTCTGCTCAAGCCATAATGCATTGATGATGCCCGCAAAGCAGGCCAGCAGTACACCGAGAATCCAGGCGAAATACCACATGATCGTTGCCTCCCGGCGAGGGAACTGCCCTCGCCTGTTACCTGTCAGGATGTTTTCTCGTGCCTGGCAGCCCCGTCAAGGGCTGCCAGCTGAGAGTGGCTCAGTGTTCAACTCGAGCGACAACGGCTCAATAAAGGCTATGCCCGCTCGAGTCGATATGATCGACCGTCACACGACGCCACATCTTCACGTAGCACCAGGTGGTATAGAGGATGATGGTCGGCACCATCACCACCCCTGCTACGGTGACGATGGAGAGTGTCAGCTCGCTGGAGACCGCATCCCACAGCGTAAGGCTGGCCTCTCCCATGCGCGAGGACGGCACGATGAACGGGAACATGCTGATGCCTGCAGTGGCCACGACGCCACCAGTGCCCAGGGAGCTTGCCGTAAAGGCTGCGCCGCCCTTGCGCTTGGCTGCCAGCAGCATCGCTGCCAGTACGCCCACGACGGCACTGGCAGGTGCCAGCAGTGTCAGCGGCTCTTTGCTGTAAACGTCCAGCCAGCTACCCGGCCCGACCTGCTTATCGAGCAACTGGAGTGCGCTACCGGTATCGCCCATCTGCTCGATTCCGTAGCCCATGCCTGACAACCACACCCACAGACCGCCCAGCCCGAACAGGCCCAGTGTCAACAGTCCCAATGGCTGCACCAGACGCGCACTGCGTGCCGCGATGACATCATCGGCGCGTGCGACCAGCCAGGTACCACCATGCAGCATCACCATGCTGATCGACAGCGCAGCACATAGCAGTGCGAACGGATTGAACAAGCCCAGATAACTTCCGGTATAGCTGGCACGCATATACTGATCGACTTCCAGCGGAATACCCTGCAACAGGTTGCCGAAGATGAGTCCAAAGAACATGGTCGGAATCAAGCTACCCGCCACGATGCCGCGGTCCCACCAAGCGCGCCACTGGGTGCTCTCGAGCTTGGAGCGATAGTCAAAGCCCAGCGGGCGGAAGAACAGTGAGAATAGAATGGTCAGCATCGCGAAATAGAAGCTGGAGAATACAGCGCCGTACACCACCGGCCAGACGGCGAACACTGCCCCGATGGCTGTCACCAACCAGACCTGGTTGCCATCCCAATGCGGCGCAAGCGTATTGATCACCACACGGCGCTCACTGTCACTGCGGCTGACCAACGGCATCAGCATCGCTGCGCCCATGTCCATGCCATCGGTGATGACAAAGCCGATCAGCAGCAGGCCTACCGCCACCCACCAGAACAGCTTGAGGATTTCATAATCCCACATGGTCCATTACTCCTTGAATGACGGCGAAGGATTGAGAGACATGCCATCATCTTCCGCCACGGCACCGTTGCTCATGCCATCGCGCTCGAAGTGATAGCGACCGGTATGCAGCGAGGACGGTCCCTTGCGTGCGAAGTGGAACATCAGCCACATCTCGATCACGAAGAACACGCTATAGAAGACGATGAAGCCCCCGATGGACCACCACAGGTCAGACTCTTCCAGACTGGAAGCTGCCATGAAGGTCGGCAGGATTTCCCCGACTGCCCACGGCTGACGGCCAAACTCCGCGACGAACCAGCCAGTTTCTGCGGCGATGAACGGCAGCGGAATCGATAACAGGCAGATCCACAGGAAGGGGCGCACGTCGAATCGGTGCTTGGCGGTCATCCAGACGGCACCGATAAAGATCAACAGCATGGCCATGCCACACGCCACCATGATGCGGAAAGAGAAGAATAGCGGCGCGACGGACGGAATGGAGTCATCAGTCGCCTTGTCAATCATCTCAAGTGTCGCATCAGACGGCGTCTCGACGTAACGCTTGAGCAGCATGCCGTAACCCAGATCATTCTTGACGGCATCGAAGGCTTTACGGGTCGCGATATCATCCTGGCCGCTACGCAGCTGTTCGAGTAGGTCATAAGCCTTCATGCCATTGATGATACGCACGCGGTGCTCAGCCTTGAGCTCCTTGATTCCCGGTATTTCAGTATCCAGTGAGCGTGTGCCAATCAACCCCATCACGTACGGGATATGAATGCCGTAGTCGGTGTGCTGGGTCTCCTCATCCGGCAGACCAATCAGCGTGAAGGAGGCAGGTGCTGGCTCGGTCTCCCACATCGCTTCAATAGCCGCCATCTTGGCCTTCTGCACGTCACCAACCTCGTAACCGGACTCATCGCCCAACACGATGACGGAGGCCACCGAGAAGAGACCAAAGGCGGCGGCGATGGCGAAGCTGCGCTTGGCAAAGCCGAGATCACGCCCTTTCAGCAGATAGAAGGCGCTGATACCGAGCACGAACATGGCGCCAGTGACATAGCCTGCTGACACGGTGTGAACGAACTTGGCCTGGGCGACCGGATTGAAGACCACCTCAGAGAAGCTGGTCAGCTCCATGCGCATGGTTTCGAAGTTGAATTCCGCGCCGACCGGATTCTGCATCCAGCCGTTGGCAATCAAGATCCACAACGCAGAGAAGTTGGAGCCAAATGCGACCAGCCAGGTCACCAGCAGGTGCTGACGCTTGGTCAGACGGTCCCAGCCGAAGAAGAATAGGCCGACAAAGGTGGATTCCAGGAAGAAGGCCACCAGCCCCTCAATAGCCAAGGGTGCTCCAAAGATGTCACCTACATAATGCGAGTAGTAAGCCCAGTTGGTACCGAACTGGAACTCCATCGTCAGGCCCGTGGCCACGCCAAGCGCAAAGTTGATGCCAAATAACTTGCCCCAGAACTTCGTCATGTCCTGATAGACCTGCTTACCGGTCATGACATACAGGGATTCCATGATGGCCAGCAGGAACGCCATGCCAATGGTCAATGGTACGAACAGGAAGTGATAGAGCACGGTCATGCCAAACTGGAACCGTGACAACTCCACAACGGTATCGGAGATCATGTCTTACCCCTTTGCGATAAGGCGGACGGTCAAACTGCCGTCACTGCATGCGCTTGCCACCGAAGACGGGAGAATGACGTCAGGCCCGTCCCTCGCCGGCAAGCACACAGGTGCTAGAACCTTGACCACCATTTTCACCGCTCCTGCGCAGCGCTCCAGATGGCAGGTTGTCGCAGCGAGGGGCGCAGGGAGTGCAGATCTCGCACACACAAAGGCCCTGCATGGCCACAGGCCGCATGAATGCTGGCGACCACCCATTTTTTCGACTGGAGACTCGTCGCCCCAGTGATAGTGCGACTGCGACTATCGACCACACTCCTGCGTGAGGTTTTACCCGCCAGCAACTCAACTTTGCCCTGCCGCTGACTACCCCTTCTCCAGCAGGCTAACTATGATGACGCTTCATTGTTGGAGGAGCGCAGGGAATGCCATCCCTCCAACTCATTGTCTTCCTGGCTCGTGAACACTTTCCATGACTCAACTTCCCGCTCTCAGCCCCAGTGCAAATGCACCGCGCGGGCATGCCGATTACTGTGAACCTGCGCTTGCCAAGTTGTTGGTACACCATGAGCTCAATAGCTTCGAACGCCTCTGGCAAGTGGCAGCAGAGGACGTCGATATCCCCAACCGTGAACGCGGTGGCGTCTCGACGGTCTCGCTGCTGACGCTGAAGGATGAAGATGGCCAAACACACCGGCTATACCTCAAACGTCAAACCAACCACTTGGCACGTAGCATAGTCCGTCCTTGGGGAGAGCCTACCTTTTCACGTGAATGGCGCGCGATTCGCCGCTATCACTCGCTAGGCATCCCTGCGGTAGAGGCTGGTTGGTACGGTGAGCGCAAGCAGGGTAAGCACTGGCGCGCCATCCTGATCACCTTTGATCTGACCGGTCGCGATGATCTGGATACTTGGCACGCACGCTGGCCGGAGCTGGATAGCGCGCGTCGCAAGCAAATCATCACTGCCAGTGCTCGCCTGGTGCGTCAGATACATCAGGCCGGGATGATGCATGGCTGCCTGTTCCCCAAGCACCTCTTCCTTAATCGCCTGGAAACATCCTCTGATGCCAACCAGCAGATGGACGCCGTGATCATCGACCTCGAGAAGACGCGGCGTTTCGTGCTGCGCCGCCATGAGTGCCTACGTGACCTCTATGTACTGTGGAGGCGCCTCACACACTGGCAGCAAGACGATTGGCGTCAATTTCTGGCGATATATTGCGACACCGCCCCTCAGTCAACAGAGATCAGCCGCTGGCTGAATCAGCTCGAGTTGCGCAGCCAACGCAAGCGTCACTGAATCAGCACCTTGGTGGCGTGAACACACACTGTGTAGTATGCGCTCACGCCACAGACCTCTTAATACCAAGGTCTCATTAACCTGTCAGAAACATGAACACGGATGTCTCCCAACAGCGCCATTTGGAGTCTCAGCCTCGAGACATTCACGTTTACTGAAATAATCGGTAACATCCGCTAACAAGACGCTATAAATGTTTTCAAACATTGTTCTAAAAAAATGCTTGCCAAACAGAACAGTGTTTCTTATAGTTCGTCTCGTCCCCTGATCGACGCAGCCACGCAGAGTACCCGGCCAAGGCCATACGATAGCGAGGCACTGCTGACAGGAAGCCCACGAGGCTAATGCTTCTAGGAGAATTACATATGAACGCTATCAAGATCCTGACCGCTACTGTTATCGCTGGCACCATGGCAATGGGCGCACAATCTGCAATGGCCTATGGCAAGGGTGATATCTTCCTGCGTGGTGGTGTTGCCAAGGTTGACGGCAAGTCCAACAACGGCAATGGCCTGGTAGCCAAGGACGAATCTGGCTTCGCCGGTTCCGTGGGCTACATGTTCCACGACAAGCTGGCAGTTGCCCTGCAGTCCACTGAAGAATTCAGCACCGATTTCGAAAATGGCGAAGGCAACTTCAGCCAGATGCCGATCAATCTGATGCTTCAGTACTACCCGCTGGGCGGCACTGATGCTCGCATCCAGCCGTATGCTGGGGCTGGCCTGAACTACACCCACTTCTCCAGCGAATCCGCTTACGGACAAAGCATGGACATCGACGACAGCTACGGCGCTGCTGCCGAGCTGGGTGTGGATCTGAAGGTCAACGAATCCTGGGCAGTCAACGGCTTCGCTCGTTATGCCGACGTCAAGGCTGACACCAAGATCAACGGTCAGGATGTCAACGACACCGAACTGGATCCGGTTACCGTCGGCGCCGGTGTGACCTACCGCTTCTAAGTACATCGTTACGTACTTAGGTAAGCAGCGAGATGGCGATACGCTAGACGGTTGATCCGTAAAGTCTTATCAAGCTCTCGTAGAAACGCCGCAGACCTTTCAGGTCTGCGGCGTTTTCGTATGTGTGTTTCAATGACTTACAGCAAGCGCGTCCTCGACATATTTCACATGTCGCTTGCGAAAACTGACCTGTATCAAACGTATATATGTCTTGTTAGACGTGCTCGCAAGCCCTTGTCTCAGATCAACTTTTTACTTTCCTCTCTCTCTAGACTGACGGCTCATTCTTTCTCAAGCCAGCCATTCGGGAGCGATCATGCCAGCCATCAAGCCCCTCACCTCTTCAGAGCCCCACCTCGTTTCCCGAGCACAGCAGCGCCGTCAGCGCACAATGCGCTTGCTAGGTTTGGCGACACTTGCAAGCCTGACAGGTCTTGTTGCCACCCCTGCGGTAGCTGCTGAGCAACAGGCAAGTTCGCTCAATTACGGAGCGGGTCAGTTCTGGACCCGCATCGGCGTTGCCAAGGTGTCACCCACCAGCGATAACGGCCGCATTGATGCCATTGACGCCGATGTTGATGTCGGTGATGACAGCGCGTTTGCCTTCACACTGGGATATCGCTTCACGGATACCCTCGGTATCGAGCTGCTGGCCGCACAGAACTTCGAGCATGACATCTCACTGAATGGCGAAAAGGCCGGCTCTGTGGATCACCTGCCGCCGACACTGACCCTGCAGTACTATCCGCTCGGTGGAAGCCAGTCACGTATTCAGCCTTATATCGGCGCCGGTATTAACTACACCCACTTTTCTGATGAAACTCTCGACGACGGCACTAAGCTCGAGATGGATGATAATTGGGGGGCAGCCGCCCAGATCGGCGCTGATCTGGTGATCAACGAGCACTGGGCCGCCAACGTCGCCGTCTGGTATCTGGATATTGATTCCGACGTTACCGTCGCTGGCAGCATCCATGACAAGGTCGAGATTGACCCCATCGTGACCATGGCCGGCATCAGCTACCGCTTCTGATCGTCCCGGCACACAGTACGTGGCACACAGCACCCATATCAGACGACAGCGCCCCGCTGGCCTCGAGAATGGCCGGCGGGGCGCTGATGCTTTCAAGCCTCGGAAGCCAGCTGATGACCAAAATCTAACGTGGCACTTGTGGCGCCACCGGTGACTTCACTGCCTGTGGGCGATCCAGCGCCAAACCTGCCACCACTAGAGCTGCGCCCGCCACCATCAATGGGCTCCACTGCTCATCAAATAGCCACCATGCCATCAGCGCCGCACAGGGCGGCACCAGAAAGAAGGTACGCGCGACCTGATGTGCCTCGCCACGCTCCAGCATCAGCATCAGTAGCCAGATCGCACCGACCGAGATAGCGATCACCAGCCAGGCAATGGTCAAAAGCAAGCGCGGCGTCGGGTCAAAGGCGAAGCTGCCGACACTGCTCGCCGCCACGACAAAGACACCACCCGCTCCGAGATACTGAAATATCAATCCTTCAACCAACCCCATTCGCCCGCCCACTCGCTTCTGCCACAGCGTGGAGCTCGAAACCCCCACGAGCGCCACGAGACACCAGGCCAACCCAATCAGTGGCCAATCAACAGACTCTCCAGCCTCATCATTCAGCAGACCGGCTCCGAGCACTAGACAGACGCCGATCGCGCCCAGCGCCAAGCCCAACCATTGACGCCCACCCAGCCGTACGCCAAACATTGGTAGCGACAGTGCCGCCGTAATCAACGGATGTAGACTGACCAATAGTGCCGTCAAGCCGGCTGGCAACCCCGCTTTCACTGCAGCGAACACCCCGCCGAGATAGGCACCATGCAGCAACATGCCAATACCTGACTGTGCGAATCGGTCCTGACGCCGCCCCCATTGCCGCGGCTGGCGGCGCAACAGAAGGATCGCGCCCAGCACCGGCAAGACCACCAGACTGCGTACCAGCAAGAGCGTAAAGGGCTCGGCATCCAGCGTGCCAAAGCGCGCGGCAATAAAGCCGGTCGAAAAGAGCAATACAAACGACAGTGGCATCCACATCACGCAGACTCCCGATCACTACCTAGAGGAATGGCGAGAAAGGCAAGGTACCGCTTATGGTTAATCGCCCATCATTGACGACAGCTTGCAGCGAATGCCACAAGGGATACAAGATACAGATAATGGATGATTCAACAGGTACAGAACAGCATGAGCGAGAGTCAGCACTATCGTCAGCCACCACGCTATCAGCAACTGGCCGAGAGTCTGAGAAATCAGATTCACGACGGTGATCTTATCGCAGGACAACGTCTGCCCTCCTTACGCCGACAAGCAGCGCAGACAGGACTGGGGCTCAACAGTGTCATTCGTGCCTATGGTGAACTGGAAGCCGCTGGACTCATCATTGCCCATCCGCGCACTGGCTATCGCGTCGCTCAACCAGACAAGAATGCCCCCCCTGTGCCTCAACACGGGACGCAGACGAGCCCTGCAAATACTACACAAAGCGATGTGAAAGGCAGCATTCCGAACACCGTATCGACACTGACGATCAGTGATCCAGCATGGCAGGCCATGGCACATGCCAGCGATCCGACACTGGCTCCGCTGGGTGCTGCACATCCGGAGCTTGATGCTCCTGCCGTACGGCGACTCTATCGACTTGCACGTCAACATCTCAGTCATCACGACGAGCATCCCAGCGCCTATGCCCTCCCCCCTGGCTCACGTGTCTTGCGAGAAGCGATTGCACATCACCTGACCACCAGCGGCCACCCCTGCCATAGCGATGCCTTGCTGATCTGCCAGGGTGCACAGCAAGGCATGTCACTCATCCTTGGGCAGCTGCGCGCGCATCACGGGCGCTGCCATATCGGGGTCGAAGCGCCGGGCTATTTCGGCGTACTGGCTGCCATCGAGGCCAATGGTCATCAGGCCATCGCTCTGCCAACACACGCCCATAGCGGGCTGGATATTGAGGCGCTTGCGCTGATGCTGGAAAGTGACCGGCCAGAAAGCCCTTTGCTCGAAGAAGTCTCGTGCGACAACTTCCGGCTCACACTGGATGCCCTGATCGTGACACCTGATGGCCATAACCCGCTAGGCGGACAGTTGAGCCTGGCAGACCGCCAGCGCCTGCTGTCATTGGCAGCACATCACGAGATCATGCTGATCGAGAACGCGACCTTTGCTGAGCTGAGCTTTGACACCCGGCTCCCGTGGCTGACAGACCTCAAGCGACACCATTCTTCAGGGGCTGAAGCTGAACGAGGAACTGAAACCAAAAGTGGAATGCCGGTGCTGATCACACTCTGCTCGCTCTCCAAGACACTTGATCCACGTACCCGTTGCGGATGGCTGTGGCTATCCGAGCCTGACGATACCTCTCCGCTGGGCATGCAGCGCATGATTCGCGCACGCTGGGCGAGTGGCATGGGCGACATGCCGTGGATGCATGCGGCCTTGAGCGAGCTGATCGCGAGTGGAGATTATGGCCGCCACGTACACCGCATGCGGCGCTGCTATGCACGACGGCTCGAGATGCTGCGCGAATACCTGCGTAGCGAGCTGGGTGATCAGGTTTGGCTACCGCCAGCAAGTGGTGGCTATCTGCAGTGGTGTGGTCTGCCAGGGCTGACGGCCGAGCAACTGGAGCAGCTCTATCACACGCTATTGCTTGCAGGCATCGCGACACTGCCCGGCAGCCTATTCAATGCCAGCAGCGCCGGGCTTCGCCTCAATGCAGCGCAACTTGATGACCGACCATCCGCTGAAAAAAAGGGCACACTCCAACGTCTGACGACGCATCTGAAGCATGCCCTCTCTCACCTGACGCTATCTGACACCTGATGCTAGCTCTGCCTGCCTGTCCATTAACGCGGCGCCCGAATGCGCTTAGTCAGTGGTGGCCGTAACGCGCAATCTCTGCTCACGCTTACGCGCCCACACCTGATTGATCGCAAGCGCCGCCACGATGACTGCTCCACCCAGCGCCAGGCGCGCAAGATCGGCATCACGGTTCCAGATCAACAGGTTGACCAGCAAGCCAGCTGGCACCAATGCGTTATTCATGATCGCCAGAGACCCAGCATCAACGCGCGTCGCGCCCTTATTCCACAGGAAGTAGCCCAGACCAGATGCGACAATACCCAACCAGCCGAGCACCACGAAATGAACCGGCTGCGACGGCAGTTTTTCAGTACTCCCAAACAACAGGAACATCACGATGACCAACGCCAGCGCTCCTAGATAGAACCAGCCGAACACATGACGATGTGCGACATCCTTCGGCAACTGCGGTGACAGTTGGCGATAAGCTACCTGGCCGATGGCGAAACACAGATTGGCACCCTGCACGACCGCGAATCCCAGCCAGAAGCCGTCACTGATGCCGTCATAACGAATGATCGCCGCACCGATCACCGCAATCACGGCGGTCAGCAGGTAGAATGGCGACAATCGCCGTTGCATCAGGTCATCCAGCAAGGTGATGTAGATGGGCGTGAAGATGGTGAACAGCAGCACTTCCGGCACCGGCAACAGCAGGAAGGAGCGATAGAAGAAGATGTACATCAGGCCAAGCTGGATCGCGCCAATCGCCATCAGCTGCCAACGAATCCGCGCAGAGATGGCACGCGGTCGCAGGAAAGGCACAAAAATGAGACAGGCCAGCAGAATACGCGTCAGCACGGCCAGATAGCTATCAACCTGACCGGACAGATAGACGCCGATCAAGGAAAACGAGAAGGCCCAGAGGGCCGTGACACCAATCAGGTAAGACATGACGAGTAAACCCGGTAGCCAGAAGAAGTTGACACCTATTGTAACCCTCTACACGCTGCTCGCGCAGATTCGCCAGCTGAATTTTTCGTCGCATTCGGGGCCTGAATCCCGCAATGCCTGGTCAGGGCGTGGTATCGGAACGGTGGAAGTGCAATCAGAACCCGTCAATCATGGCGCAGACGACCTGGTATTCATCGAGCAGGGCCAGTTTACGCTGGAAGGGCAACCCAGCAGTGTCACCTTCAACAATCGCTATCGCTGGCAGCTCTCCCCGACTGGCGATGCCCTTGCACTCAGACATGAACGACGGGGACGTGATGCGGCAGTATTCCTGTTCGACCTGATCAATGATGACGTAAAAGGACCGGATCACTTCATCAGTCATGAGGCCCATCTGTGCATTGATGACCTGTATGCCGCGACACTGGTCATCGAGCGCGACACCAAGGGCAACGCTACGGGCTTTCTCTTGAAGTGGCGCATCACTGGCCCGCGCAAAGATGAATCCCTCACCTATCAATACCGCTGCTGAGGGCAACCGATAACGCAGAAACAAAGAGGCCACCGATGAATTTCTCCGTCAGTGGCCTCTTTGCTTACATACCTGTCAGTCGACTGACGTTATGGCTAATCCTTCAGACGCGCCATGAACCACTCACCGATCGCCTCGATCTCCTCCAGACAGACGGCATGGGCCATCGGCCAGGCCTGCCATTCAACCGGGTGCCCTAGTGCACGCGCACTCTCGGCACCCGCCTCTCCCAGTGAGAGCGGCACGACGTCATCCTGAGTGCCGTGATGCACGCTGATGTCCAACCCTTGATTCGCGGCCGAGGGTTGAAGCGTTGCGCTGGTCGCGAAGTAGGTAGATAACGCCAACAACCCGCCCAACGGCTGCTCGCAACTCAACGCCGCTTCGTAGACCACTGCGCCACCTTGAGAGAAGCCTGCCAGAATGATGCGGCGGCTCTCGATACCCTGCACAATCTGCTCTTCAATCAGCGCATGCACGTAGGCTGCTGACTCACGCAATTGCGACTCCTCGACACGACGTCCGAGATTCATCTCAAGGATGTCGTACCAGGCAGGCATGCGCATGCCACCATTGACGGTAACCGCCAGTTCGCGAGCATGCGGGAAGACAAAGCGCACACCATGGCCAGCCGAAAGGCCAAGTGCTGGTACGACCGGTACGAAGTCGCTGCCATCGGCACCCAATCCATGCAGCCAGATAACACAGGCATCCACCTGCCCTTGGGGCTCAATCACCTGAGGTGCGCGGTGGCCATGCTGCCGTGAAGCGTCACTCATCATTAACTCCTGTCATCGATAGACATAAACGCCGCCAAGCCTATCACTGACGCTAGCGGATGCCACCCGTCTGACTGACAGAGATAAAAAAACCCACCAACAAGTGGCGGGCAATGAATATCGGGACAGCGACATCCAGGACAGGAAAGCGTTTGAGAAAGGGTTCTGTTGTCGCCACCAAGACCAAGGAGGCAATGTGGCAAACAAAGCACTTACTCAAGCGTTCTACCAGTATCGTAGATATCCCTTGACGATCACAGTCATTGGAAGATGTTGCCATGATGCTAGACAAACACGACGGAGATCCGAATACGAGATACTCTAGCGATGCGCACCTTTATCGCTGCGGCTGGCGCTTTCAGATAATACATTACCCCGACTGGCAATCGTTATATCCGAGTGAGCAGCATAGCGCTGTTCTGTCTTTTGGTAATGCTGCCCATCTTCAGATTGAACATCTGCAACGGCAAGGCCACTGGTGGCGAGAGCAAGGGCTGTCAAGCCGTGAGTCATGAATGATTTGATCATGATGCAGTTCTCCTTAATGAATTATCGAATGTAGTGCCGAATACGCTTATTCATAATCATCCGGCTCATTCTGAATAAACCATAGCCATTCATGAAATCCATGATGACTGTCGATCACCCAGTATAAAAGATGTAATGAATAGTAGAGGCACGAGAAGAACAAGAAAGACAATGAATGCAGATAACGAGTTTTATACTGACCACCGATAGGGATACGGCGGTCAAATCAAGCGACTTACGACTGACAGAATTCCGGGCTTGCACATCGGGCAGCTTCCTTATCTATGTCAACATGTAAGGCTCTTGCGACGGCACGACTTTCTTGTATCAAGTGCTTACACACACTGTCGGATATCTGACGCTATAGAGTGCTGGATGGTGTCGAATACTAAAAATCAGTGGGCACTGGGGACTCCGCATATTTCTCGAAAACGCATCATCCTTTCAGCAATATCATGTCAACGAGACTTCAGACACTTTCGCTGAGGGCATGCTGTACACGTGTTGCAGAGAAACTCTTGCCGGCATCGTTATCAAAGTTCTGGGAATCAGAAACCAACTGAGAACGCTCACCCTTGATCATATCTCCGTTCAGAGACTGTACGACTCGACCTGCAGCAACACTCATGCCGGTATCAGCAAAACTTGCCTGCTGCATGGCGGCCGGCTGGGCCTGACCATTGATGACATGTTCGGTCAGTGAAGCACGCACCTGGGCGTCGGTAACGCTATCTGCTGCAGCAATACCTGTGGCAGCAATGGAAAGAGCAGCGGTAGCAATAACAGTATTGATAAGTTTCATGAGATATCTCCAAGAATTGAGGTCTTTAAATATTCAGACATGTTGTCTGATATCAGGCGTTGTCGTTCAGTGCATCTTCAAAGCGAGTTGCTGCAACACTCTTGCCCTTGTCGTTAGCCAGGGCCTGGGAAGTGGATACAGTATTCATGTGCTCACCCTTGACCATGTCAGCGCTCAGAGACTGCTCAACACGGCTGGCAGCAACACTCTTGCCACTTTCCACAACGATCTGCTGGGTGCTGGCAGGCTGTGCCTGACCTTGGATAGCTTGCTCACTCAAGGCGTCACGTACTTGAAGATCTGCAACGCTATCGGCAGAAGCGACACCGGTGGCAGCAATAGACAGAGCAGCAGCGGCGATGAAGGTATTCAATGTTTTCATGGGGATTCTCCAAAACGGGTTAGATGTCGATATACGTTGCTTGCATGATCTAGCGCGATTCATCACGCCTTGGAAGATCACGCGTTATCGCTGAGGCTCTGCTGAACACGGCTGGCAGCAACGCTTTTACCTTGATCATTGACCACCGGATTAGCGCTGGTCAGTGAAGCAGTGCTGCTGCCCTTGAGGCTCTGCGCGTTCAAGGACTGCTCAACGCGTCCAGCGGCAACGCTCATGCCTGTTTCGGAGAAGCTCTGCTGACCAGTAGCAGGGGACTGCGACTGACCGATGATCTGATGACTGCTCACGGCTTCCTGAACACGCTGGGCAGCAGGGCTGTCATCAGCAGCGAGTGCAGAGGTACTTGCTGCAGCGAGAATAACAGTAGCGAACAGCGCTTTGAGGGATACGTTTTTCATGAGAAGACTCCTGGTCCTTTTATGCGGATGCTTTCCGCTGATAGTGAGTGCTCAGAGTGAAGATCGGATACTGCTGACCCCTGTCCGGGTCGAATCATTCAAACTCTGGCGATCTTGCTGTGCCTCGATGATTAACAGACTAATCTTTAATCCGCTTTCTAACTAGCCATCCCACTGGCAGCTCACTGTTTCCCTGAGAGAAACACACTTGCAAACTCTCCTTCGTTTGCCCAGCGTTCTGACGATCTGCTGACCGAGCGTGACATACCACTAAAATCACACCTTAAGACAACTCACGTACAACCATGCTGATGAAGCGATGCCTGGCTTCTGCTGACGAATACCGCCGTATACTGCACGGCACCCCGCCCCCATACCATCGACTTTCGGAGTAAACCATCACGCCTCATCCACCACCTTGGTCGAACATGATTCATGCTGCGTGTGTGTCTTCATGTTCTGATGAGTAATACGCCACAGTGTCCAAGCTGGATGCCAACAAATCGGAAAAATGCGTTTTTTTCTCTATTGCGCATCTTAAGACCATAATTAATGCACACATCAGCAAAAAAAATGTGCCAACCAGCCTCAGCTCATATGCACGATTATGCTAATGAAATACTGTTTTCCGCGTACAAGCCTTGCTAGAACGGGACAGCCACCGGGTACTACGAAAAATGACTACATTGACAGGGCGGCCTTCAGATGATCCAACATTTTCTGTTGGCTAAAGCACTGAGGCAGGCACCTGCCCCGCCTCCTCGATGACACGCATTGTGAACGCATCATGTACTGAGAAATACTCTCCCTCAGGCACAGCATTGGTTCCAACTATGAATCAATGCTGCTCCCTGCACTGACCTCGAACAGTCAGCGAACTGCAAACCCTTCACTAAATACAATGTTTTCAATAGGTTGAGAATAAAGTTTCACCTATACCGCTACCGTTGCAGGCAAGAACCCCTCACCCAAGATGTCACGGAGATGCTTTGCGATATCGATAGCCTCGACTGTCTAGCGACTCATCCATCACTGCCCATTGATTCACTACCCATCCTTCTATCCACTCGCTTATAGGAGCTATCGACGGAACTCAGATGGCAGCATTACGAGGGGATAGCTAAGCAAAAGGCTGATAGGTAGGCCTACCGCACTTATCGATAGGCACAAAAAAAACCCGCCAGTAGCGGGCAATGAATATCGAGACAGTGACATTCAAGACAGGAAAACACTCAAGAAAGGAGGCGGCAGATCGAGCGCGCATAAGGCATCATGAGCACAGAGCATAACGCCCTTGCGTGAAGATTCTACCGACGAGAGAAAGGATCAAATACCGCAAGCATGCATGAAGGCGTCTTTCCCTCATGCGCTGCCTCGCGCTTATACCACTTCACGTACACGCGACATCATGTTCATACGACGACTATGAAGCCAGCTCTCACTGACCCCGACCGCCTGACTCTCAAGACGACCAGGGCCAGCGACACATCATCATGCAGAGAACGATATCTCACTTGAAGATGCGTCTTGATTAATTACCGAATACAAACACATTGTACGCGGTGATTATTCGCTCTTACCTAATATATCAGCCAGTTCATGTAAATCTTTCACGACGTGATCCGGCTGCTTGGCCAGCGGATAAAGCGCTTTGCCAGGACGAGCAATAAAGGTCGTTTGTAAACCAGCTTCCTTGGCACCCGCTACATCCCAACCGTGCGCCGCCACCATCATTGCTTCTTCTGGCTTTACATTGAGTTTTTCAAGCACCCACTCATAAGAGCGCAGATCAGGCTTATATATCTTGATATCTTCAATGCTGTAACGCTCATCAAAATACGACAGCAAGCCGGCGCTTTCGAACTGGGCTTTGACAGCCTTGTTCGAAGAGTTGGTCAGACTGACGATCTTGTATCCCTGTGCCTTCAGCTCCGCCAGACCTTCCTTGACGTCAGCATGCGGCGGCAGCGTCAACAATGGCGTGATGATAGCCTTCTTGGCTTGCTCGCCTGTGAGCTCGATATCGTTGTTTTGGGCGACAATCAGCAATGAAGCAACGCCGATCTGACCAAAATCGTGATAATCCTTGGTTACGGTATCGACCAGGGAATAATGCAACATGGTGGAGAACCACAACGGGAGCAGATCTTCTCTACCACCCAGCGCATCACCCACGGAACTGCGCATGGACGTCAGGTCAAGCAATGTTTCATTGACATCAAAGATAAGTACCTTGGGCTTATCAACAGCATCGCTGGCCATCGCATAGCCGGAAACAAGACTCGCACCGAGGAGCAAAGAACATGTCAATGTCTTCAGTGATTTCAAGATTGGCATAACAGGAATTCCAGTATCAGTTTAGCTCGGAGTGTCATATACAAAACTTCAGCATATGATTTCGTTTAAAATACGTGAGCCATGATGCCATTTAAATCAATCACTTACTAGAGACTGAGTAACATTTATCATCACTACACGCGAAAATCGTTATTTACTCAACAGCTATCATATAATCATTTCCACTGGTCATATTGGCTCTAAAAAGATACCCAGCATTCACCATGACAATGGTAATCGGTATAACAATAAGCATCATGTCACATGATATTTATTTAGATTAGTCAATCAACAAATTAGACACTTGTTTCAAGTGCATGCTGTACGCGAGTAGCAGAGACACTCTTGCCGGCATCATTAGTGAAACTCTGGACATCAGATACTCGCTGGCGGCGCTCGCCCTTGATCATGTCAGTACTCAACAATTGCTCAACACGACCTGCGGCAACGCTCATGCCGGTATCAGCAAAGGTGGCCTGTTGGGTGGCAGCAACTTGCACCTGTCCATTGATGGTTTGCTCGCTCAGCGTGGAGCGCACCTGGGCATCGGCAACGCTATCAGCGGCAGCAATACCCGTGGTGGCGATGGAAAGTGCGGCGGTAGCAATCAAGGTATTGATGAGTTTCATGAGATATCTCCGGGAAAATTAGGTCTTGCAGCTTTTCATAAGCCAAGCATTTACACGCTCAGCATTCGGCGAGAACGGTCGCGCAGTGCGCATATCGCGCTTCTGCCATCAGGCGTTGTCGTTTAAAGCGTGTTCAAAGCGAGTGGCGGCAACGCTCTTGCCCTTGTCATTATCCAAGACCTGAGAAGTGGACACGCTACCCATTCGCTCACCTTTGATCATGTCTGCATTCAGGGACTGCTCAACACGACTCGCAGCGATGCTCATGCCAGTGCCAGCAAAGGCTGTTTGCTGAGTGGTGGCAGACTGATGAGCCTGACCAACGATCTGCTGGCTACTCAATGACTCCTGGACACGCTGTGCAACGGGGCTGTCATCGGCGGCCAGTGCAGAGGTACTTGCGGTAGCGAGAATGACGGTGGCGAACAATGCTGTGAGAGAAATGTTTTTCATGAGAAGACTCCTGGTCCCTTGATGCGGATGTTTTCCGCTAATAGTGAGCGCCTGGAGTGAAGGTCGACTACTGCTGACCCCTGTCCGGGTCAAGTCCTTCAAGCCATGGCGGCCTTGCTGTGCCTTAATGATTAACAGACTAATATTTATGACGCTTTCTAACTAGCCCTTTTACAGAAAGCCCACTGTTTCCAAAACAGAAACGCGCTGACACATCGCACTCCAGCCACCTTGTGTTTTCTTGATGCATCGGCCGACCCTGAAACACAACTCCAATAACACTTACATACAATTTTCGTACAATATTTACAGCGAAAAAATTCCTGCTCCTTGCTGCCAAATATCGTGCGGCACCCTCTTTTCAGACTATCGACTTTCGGTGTAAATCAACACACTTACATACACCCTTGGTCGAACATGATTCGTACAGCAGGGCGTGCCTTCATGTGCTGATGAGTAATACGCCACGTCGTCACAACTGGATGCTAGAAAATCGAAAAAATGCGTATTTTTCTTTCACCTTCACTCAAAGCCCAGTATTCATGCACTCTTCAGGGAAAATATTGTGCTCATAGAGCGAGATTCATGAAATCACTCTGGCTCTCGGGAGTACGTTTTACGCGTGCTAGCCTTACCAGAACATGACATTTCCTCAAAAGCACAGGAGATGATGTCATTGCCAAGGTGATGCACAGGTGAACAGGAAATTTTCTGCTGCCAAGCTCATTCACGCAGAGCACACACGGCGACGTCGATGGAACTGCGAAAAACAGGTAGACACACCTCTATTCAGCAACTGAATTGGTTCTGAAAAAGAATCAATAATGCGCCATTGCGCGCTATCAAACTGCTTGGCGAGCAACATTAAATGCGTTAAAGGTAATGTTTTGAATGGCTTGATTGATGCAGATCAAGTTTAGGGCTTTGCAACCCGCCTCTTCGATGGGTATCCGAGGTGCTCAAGCGTTGAGTGATGACATCTAAAGGCAGCTGCCGTGAGCCATATTCCTCACCAGTCCCCCTGAGATACACTGAGCAACATGCCCATTCTCCCCTCAGATAGTACAAGGGAAGCGCTTGAGAGCGCTGTTGACCGTCCCCTTGCTCAACAAGCCTCTGAGACCCAAGTCTCAGCTGATCAGGGCCATGCCTCTCACTCCCCACCTGGCTCGTCCACGTCCTCTGTTGCTGAGTGGCTGGCCTCCCCTGGTGCTGCGACCGATGACTTGCGAGCGTCGAGCGCGCTTTATCACCATCCGCTAGTCAGAGATATTGCCTGGCTACTGAGTACACCGGACCTGCTGCATATCTCTGCCTATCCACGCCCGTCCTTGTCGAGTCTCGGACTGGCAGATAGCGACGTGCGTCATCGCTGGCTGAGTGAGCTTGAACAGCAGCCGCAGATACTTGAAGGCGCCATTGATGAGCACCGCCACTATCGACTGGGCCGCTATCATGAGCTGCTGTGGCAGTTTGTCCTGAAGCACGCTCCCGACAGCCGGCTCCTGATCAGTAACCTGGTGATAAAGGACGCCAAAATTACGCTGGGTGAGCTAGACCTGATCTACCAGACCAGCAGCGAGCGCGCGCCGACCCACCTGGAGGTCGCAATCAAGTTCTATCTCGGACTGCCAGAAGGCCCCGGAGCGGTAAATAGCCCAGCACGCTGGATAGGACCCGGTGGCGCTGACAGCCTGGCCATCAAGTATCAGCGCAGCCTGTATCATCAACTGCCGCTGGCCCACACTCCCAAAGGACTGCACACTTTGAGGGCGGCACTTGATAAGATCGAACGTGATGAGACGGGACTTGAGAAAGTCGAGCCTGAAGTACCTCTTCAGCAACAGCTGGCACTCCCTGGGTGTCTCTTTCGCCCCTGGCAGCCAGAGACGACACTGGCAGATCACCTCCCGCCTCCCGCTGGCTGTCATCCTGATACTGCGATGCAGGCAGGCTGGTGGGTACGCTTGAGCGACTTCCCTGCTTTTTGTGCTGCACTGAGCAAGACCAGCACAGATGAGGCTGTCCGCGAGCAGCAGTGTCTGCAAGGTATCGTGCGAGAAAAGCCTGCCTGGCTAGCGCCGCCACTGAAAGAGGATCTTGTTCCGTGGCACGCACTGGGTGATTGGCTGCATCAATATTTTTGTGTGAGTGAGCAGCACACCTCACGACCACCGCACCCTCGCCAGCTATGGCTCGAGCTGACGCCGGAAATCTCATCGGCCACCTCACACTCTGTCATTCCCTCTGCCACCACTCATGTCAGCCATCAATGGCGCGTATTTGTCGTCCCCGACGACTGGCCAAATCAAGTGCCATTGCCCCCTGTAAGCAAAGGGCGCTAGCAGTAGCGATGAGGGTGGACCGCCAATACTGATGGCCATTGCTGACACGTACTACGTACTTCACCGCAACACCACGGCTAGCGGTACGCACTTTGTCTTGCCACGTGAAATCAACGATAATGCGCCGCGTCTGATCACGGCCTCGACATCCGTCGCCGCATGATCTCGCCATATGACCCGCGTGCAACACCACCCCATTGCTCTCGGGCTTGCTGGTGACCCACCCTTGTCGCTGGCCAACGGCTTCTCGGCATACTGTCGTTTTACCGGCACACTGCTGGCCTCACGACATCTTGTATGCCGCAACGCATCCGCTGAATCCGCAGGACTTCATCTTGAAAACTCGACTTTCCAGCCTCGACATTGTGGCGCTGGGCTTCATGACCTTTGCCCTCTTTCTTGGTGCAGGCAACATCATCTTCCCGCCTCAGGTGGGCCAAGGTGCTGGTGCTGAATTCTGGCCGGCGGCACTCGGCTTTCTTGCCACTGGTGTTGGCATGCCACTGGCCGGTATCGTCGCGGTTGCCGTGATTGGTGGTGGGCTCGACAAGATCACCTCGCCGCTCCCCAAATGGGCAGCTGCAGCTTTTGGCGTGGCCATCTATCTTTCCATCGGACCGATGTTTGCCATTCCGCGCACCGGCACCGTCGCGTTTGAAATGGGTATGCGCCCGTTCATCAACATGACGCCGCAGAGCGGTCTGGCACTGCATTCAGTACTTTTCTTCGGTATCGCGACACTGATTGCGCTGAGCCCAGGCAAGCTGATGGATGTCGTCGGCAAGTGGCTGACGCCGCTATTGATCGCGCTGCTGGCATTGATTGCCACCTTCACGATCATCAATCCGCAGGGGCCATTGGGCCCTGTCAGCCCTGAGTGGGCCGAGTCTCCCTTCATGACCGGTTTCCAGCAGGGCTATCTGACCATGGATGCGTTGGCCTCAATGGTGTTCGGCATCCTGATCGTCTCGGCCATCAAGGCACGCGGCGTGACCGCTACCGCTGACGTGACCCGCTATACGCTATGGGCGGGCGCCATTGCTGCCATCTGTCTGGCAGCAGTCTATCTGCCGCTGACCTACATGGGTGCCACTAGTCACGCGCTGGTGACGGAAGCAGGCAAGGGTGAGCTGATCCCGGTGTATGTCGAGGCATTGTTTGGTGATGCTGGCAAATTGATTCTTGCGCTCGTGATCACGCTGGCCTGCCTCACGACTGCCGTTGGCCTCTTGACCTCTTGTGGCGAGTTTTTCAATCGTCTACTGCCCGCGGTGCCCTATCGTGCCCTGGTCGTGGTGATGGCCATCGCCTCAGCGCTGATCGCCAATCTTGGGCTCGCAGCACTGATCAGCATCTCGATTCCGGTACTGGTGACGCTCTACCCACTGGTGCTGGTGCTGACGCTACTGTCTTACCTGCGTCCACATTTACATGATGCACCACGCGTGTTCACCTGGAGCCTGGGCCTAACCCTGCTGGTCAGCCTGCTGGATGGCTTTGAAGCCAGCGGTATCGATACCTTGATGGCAATCTCGCATAGGATCGAGCCGCTGTTGCCACTGGCCTCCATGAATCTTGGCTGGCTGGCACCGGCACTGATGGGCCTGATCATCGGTTTGCTGACCAGTCGTCGTGAACAGTCAAACCTGGACCCGGAGCTGATTCGCAACAGCTGATCACTTGGACCCAAGTCTGCATCCGAGCGTAAAAAAGCCCACCCTTCATCATGAGGGGTGGGCTTTTTCATGGTGCCAATCGCGTTATGACGCTGGAATATAGTCTACCGAGGCGTCGTGCGCGATAACCCTAGCTGGGCTAACGTCGCGTCATCCAGCGAGTGCTCAGCCTCCACCGCCGCCAAGCGTGAAAAATATGCCTGTGACAGTAGACCTTGCCCACCCAACAAGTGATCAAGGTATTCGCGAGCCGGCTTGAGACCTTCAGTCGTTCGCTCAGGCAATGCCACATAGACCCACGCCTCAATCACGCCCTCATGGGTCTCGATTGGATGTAGATAGCGCTCATATTCGTGCGGCCGACCCTCAAAGGGGTCCATCAGTTCAATCTGCTCTGGCGTCGCAAGTTCATAGAGGACGCCTTCGACACGTGAGTCACCGGCAGGCTGCACATTGGCATGCGCAATACCTGCCACTTTTGACGCCTTGTCAAACGCCAGCCGATGACCTTCCAGCCACCCCAGTAGCGCCCGCCGCGTATCTCCAATGCGCGCTGAAACCCGCTCCGCATTCATGTTGCTACCGTAGGCGAAGTAGTAGGCCATGTAGACTTCTCCAGTGCTTAGTGCTTAGTGCTTAGTGCTCAGTGCTCAGTGCTCAGTGATCAGCGTATCGATCTCACGAATCACTTCGGTGACTGCAACGCGACGCTCAGGGCGCGCATCCTTCAACCAGGCTTCAATAGCCGGAGCTATCTCACACTTGGCCGGGAAGGTGCCGCGCGCATCGATCAGCGCAGACAGTCGAGAGATGAACACGAAACGTAACCATTGCCCCATGTCCATACGATCGACACTAAACGGCTCCACACTCATGAAAGCTTCCGGTGGCGGTGTTTCCATGCGCCACAGATCCGCCGCCTTCATGGTCGCTTCTAGACGTACCAGCAGATCCCGTAGTTCGTCATAGGGATTGCCGGCCATCTCACCATCTCTCGGTTGCTCTGTCGGGTTCATGCGATCTCCGTCAATTCATGCGTGGTGCGTTCACGTTATTATCTCGTTGATGCTTGTGGAAGGCCAGGAGGGCCGGATGGCAGATACCGTATTCAATGATGTGATGATACTGCTCGGCGCCTCAGTCGTGGCGGCGGCGCTATTCCGACGACTGAATCTGCCTCCAGTACTGGCCTATCTAGCCGTCGGCTTTCTCGTCGGGCCACATTTGGCAGGTTGATAGGTCGTCCGGAAGAACTCGCCTTTCTATCGGAGTTTGGACTGGTGTTTCTGTTGTTCTCACTCGGGCTCGAGTTCTCGGTACCGCGCATGCGCGCGCTCAAGACAACGGTCTTCGGACTCGGTGCCTGTCAGGTCATCGTGTGTAGCGGGCTATTCTGGGCACTGGGCTACGCGCTCGGGCTTTCACCAGTGGCAGCTCTTGTCACCGCGGGAGCGCTGGGCCTCTCCTCCACTGCCATCGTGACGCGTGAACTGGCACGCTGGAATGAGCTGGATAGCCCGCACGGCCATGCCGCCGTCGGCGTGCTGCTATTCCAGGATCTCGCCGCGCTACTATTCCTTATCCTGATTCCGGCCATGGCGGGAGATGGAAGCCATCTGCTCAGCGAGCTCGGCATCATGCTTGCCAAGGGTATCGGGTTGGTCATCGTGATGTTGGCGATTGGCAAATGGATACTGCCGCTGGTCTTCCAGGAAATATCACGCTCACGCTCTGAAGAACTGTTCGTGCTTACCGCCCTGTTGGTGGCGCTATTCTCCGCCTGGCTGACCCATAGCCTGCATCTATCAATGGCGCTGGGGGCCTTCCTGGCGGGCATGATGCTCGGTGAAAGCCATTTCCGGCATCAAATCGAAGCCGATATTCGGCCCTTCCGCGACATCTTGCTGGGCCTGTTCTTCGTCTCGGTTGGCATGCTGCTGGACCCACAAGTGCTGCTGGCCCAGTGGGACTGGGTGGTCATCGGCGTAGCATGTCTGCTGGCAGCCAAGGCGCTGTTGATCACGGGCCTGGCAAAACTTTCCGGTCGGCCACTGGATTCCTCCCTGCGCACTGGACTTGTACTGGCACAGGGCGGCGAATTTGGCTTCGCGTTATTGGCACTGGCCAGCCAGCAACAATTGATGGAGACCGATACCATCGGGCTGGTGGTGGCCATCATCATTGGTTCTCTGGTGGTCACTCCCTCACTGATTCGCCACAACCATTACCTGACTCAACGACTGTGTCGCTCGCGCACTCCCACACAGGAAAACCCGCATACCACGGCAGAGCTAAGTGCGGCCACGGCGCCCATGAGCGGCCATGTCATCGTGTGTGGCTTCGGGCGGGTCGGTCAGACGGTTGGCCGCTTTCTGACACAGGAGAAAATAGAGTGGATCGCCATCGATACCGACCCCATCCGTGTGCATGAGGCCGCCAGCGCAGGCGAGCCGGTCGTGTTCGGTGATGCCCAGCGCCAGGATATTCTGCGCGCACTCGGTATCGAGCGCGCGCGTCAGGTCGTGATTACAGTCAACCAACTCTCGCATGCCCTGGCCATTCTGCACGCCATTCAGCCGCTGGAACTGGAAAAGCTGAAGGTACTGGTGCGTACACAGGATGATGCGGACCTTGAGACCTACAAGGCGGCTGGCGCGACCGAAGTCATTCCCGAGGTACTGGAAGGCTCACTGATGCTGGTATCACATGTGTTGGTCAATCTCGAGGTCCCCTTCCGTCGCGTCGCGCGCTCGATCCAGAGTGCTCGTGAAGCGCGCTACAGCATGCTGCATGGCTACTTTCACGGTCAGCAGTCCCAGTTGATCGACAAGCGCGGCAACCCTCTGTTAAGGCGTCACCCGTTGACCCTGACCGCCAATGCCTGGGCTTGTGAGCGCCGGCTCGATGAAATCATTCTGCCGGAGCATTGCGGCATTCTTATCGCGCGCGTAGTACGTGCCAACGGTGAATGTATTGAGGATCCCACCGGTGCACTACTGCTGGCGTGTGGCGACACGCTGGTATTATCCGGTTTGGCTGATCATATTGAAGAGGCGGAAGCGCGGCTGCTGTCTGGTTGACGCCACCCATGAGAGGAGGCCACTCGCAGCAAGCCATGGCATTGCTTATCACGCAGGGGGATTTCTCATGCACGGACAGCACGCAACTCATCAAGAGCCCTCGTGGCACACGACCACAGCAGGCGTTCACAATTACATGGAGCAACTCGTGCTTGATCGACTGCGACTGCACCCCGAGGCCATCGGCATGGATGGCGACAGCCGCGAGGACGTGGCCTGCATCGCGCTCAATCAGCTGGCACCGCGCTATATCCGCCACGATGTCGATATGGCCTTCTACATGGCACCTGCCGAACAGGAGCTGCTGGAAGAACGCGTCACACTAGCGCTGGAGGATGCCTTTGCCAAGGTGCGCTCCATGCCTCGCCGCAGCTAGCCGTCGACAATGCATGGCACTTCGACACCGCGCAATGATATATGCCTGTGAAAAAGCAGCCGCCCCGGTGAAAGCCAGGGCGGCTGCTTTTTCAGTACATCTCTACACTCACTTCAAATGAGCCGTTATATGCCCGCAGCGCACTGCGGCGGCACTTCATTGAGCACCTTGCGCAGGAAGGCACGCGTGCGGTCATCCTTCGGCGCACTGAACAGCTGACTGGGTGGCCCCTGTTCAACGATGCGCCCGCCTTCCATGAAGATGACTCGGTCTGCCACATCACGCGCAAACTGCATCTCATGCGTGACCACGATCATGGTCTGACGCTCGACAGCGAGCTGCTTCATCAGCTCCAGCACTTCGTCGACCCATTCCGGGTCCAGCGCTGACGTCGGCTCATCAAACAGAATCACCTCAGCCTGAGCTGCCATCGCACGACCAATGCCGATACGTTGCTGCTGTCCGCCAGATAGCGCCGCCGGATAGGCATCCGCCTTCTCGCTCATGCCGATACGCTCGAGAATCTCACGTGCGCGTTGATGCGCCTTGGCCTTCGGCCAGCCATTGACGACAATCAGCCCTTCAGCAATGTTCTCAAGCGCGGTCTTGTTGGCAAACAGTGCATAGTTCTGGAACACGAATGCACTGTTGCGGCGCAATGCGAGAATTTCGGCGCGCGATGCACGTGTGGCATCAACCCTCACGTCGCCAATCTGGACCTCACCACCATCAGGCTGCTCAAGAAAATTGATGCAGCGTAGCAGCGTGGATTTCCCGGTACCGGACGGGCCGATGACGACGATGATCTCGCCCTGCTCCACTTCAAGAGTGATGCCGTCGAGTACCGCGTTACCGTCAAATTTCTTGACCAGTTTTCTGACTGCAATCATCGCTGATAGGCCCTGTTGAGACGTTTCTCCATCCAGCGCTGCACGAATGACAGCCCTTCCACCATCACCCAGTAGACGATAGCGACCATGATGAAGGATTCAAAATACAGAAAGCTGCTGGCGGCTTCCTTTTGAGTCGCCCCCATCAGTTCCGTCACACCTAGCGTAAACGCAAGCGAGGTGGATTTGATCATATCCACGAAGTAGTTCATCAGCGTCGGCGCTGCGACGCGTGCAGCCTGTGGCAGCACGATACGGCGCATCAATTGCAGGTTGGTCATGCCAATCGATAATGCTGCTTCGGTCTGACTACGATCCACCCCGACAATAGCGGCGCGAATCGACTCGGCCATGTACGCGGAGAAATGCAGCGTCAAACCAAGAATCGTCGCGGTGACACCATCAATCTGAGTCAGAAATGACATGACCTGCGGCAGGCCGTAATAAAACAGAAACAGCTGCACCAGCAACGGCGTACCGCGGAAGAAGGAAATGAACACGATGGTCAGCGCATTGAGCACCGGCACCTTGAGCACCCGTACCACTGCCAGCAAGGATGCAAGAATCAGCGCGGCAATCATGCCGATGCTCGCCATCTTGAGCGTCAGGGGCAGATATTTGAGCATGACCGGCAACAGACCGAGCATGTAGTCAATATTGAGAGTATCCATTCGTTATCCGGACGGGCTGGGGATATGAAGGCGAGACACCAAGGCCTCAGCGTGACAAAGGAGGCAAGCATGAAGGGCCGCAGCCCATGATGGCAATGCCTGACGCTGCCAATGCCCTTGCGACGTCTCATTGGCATATCACGCATACCTGAGAGAGGTCGTTCATGCTCCATGACGACAACGGGGTGACGGCGCGTTGCCGTCACCCCGCTTGCCTTGCATCACTGCTTCAGACTGCTCTTACGGTGTGGTGATGTCACTACCGAACCACTTCTCGGAAATCTCGCTCAGACGACCATTGTCTTTCAGTTCGGTCAGGGCAGCATCGACCTTGTCACGCTGTGCCTTGGCTGCATCGTCATTACGAAACGGCAGTGCATTCTCGATCTTGGAGAACGGCTGACCCGCAAGTTCGAGCGGCAACGGGGTCTTCTGAATGACCTGGCTGGCGCTCACGCGGTCCATCACGAAGGCATCCACACGACCCAAGGCAGTGTCCTGCTCAAGATTGGACTCATAGGTCTTGATAGTGATCTCGTCAGCATACGGCAGCGCATTGAGCAGCGACTCGTAGTTGGAGCCCAGATTGACCGCGACGCTATGGCCCTTGAGTGATTCAACGCCGGTAATCTCATCGTTTCCGCGACGCTTGACCACCTGAGCACCGTCATAGACGTACGGCTGCGTGAAGGCGAACTTGGCCTTGCGCGCATCGGTGATGGTGATCTGATTGGCCACGGTATCGATACGGCCGGCTTCCAGCGCACCGATCAGGCCCGAGAAACTCATGGTGACGAATTCAACATCATCACCCGTAATCTCACCGACGGCGTTGAGCACGTCGACCTCAAAACCTTGTAATTTATCCTGCTTGACGAAGGTAAACGGGAAATAGCCGCCCGACATACCAACCTTCAAGGTATCCGCCTGCGCACTCAGGCTACCCATGGCAGCGGCACTCAAGGTGGCGGCCAATACGGCGCCCTTGAAAACAGAGGGAGAAAAGACGGCTGCAAACGAACGTGAATGACTCATCGGGATTCCTCGATAATCGCAAGGTTAGGCAGGAAGGTGTCGCTTTCGGCAGACTCGGGCAGCGGCGGCATGCATCACTGCGCAACTCGTCAGCGACGGCCGAAAGAGGCATAAGCACAAGCGTTTATATGTGATTTAGTTTTATAGAGTAACGGGCCAGTCGTATATTCCCAATCATTTCATACCGTATCGAAAGAACAAAAAGGAATAACACCACCGCCTTTGGCAATGAACGAGATTCTAGCACGCCTGTTCATACAGACCAGCCGCATACTGCTGCGTGCTGCGCAACATAAAGATGTCACCGTAACGACAGCCACATGACAGTTATTCACGTCTGCCGTGGACGACACTGTGGATAACCTGCAGTGGTTACGCTGAAAGCCACGCCGTTACTGGCATTGCGAAAATTGATCAAAAATCCATCATCCGTACAACTATTCACAGCAGATGAGGAGGCATGAAGCAATGACTCACCCAAGGCAGCCTGAATACGGGGCATTGGACACGCGACGAGAGACAGATCTCCGTGGCGTAACGGGGCTTGGCTACCCGATCGACAGGCCATACGACAGCTACCGAAAAGTCACTGATCCAAGAGATATATGGCGCTTTAATGAGAGATATGCGCCCTTGTCGGCTGAGCGGGTGGCATGCAGAGGAGTGAGTCGCTAAAGTCGCTGCCACTCGTGGTGCATTCCTTGGCTGGACAGCGCCCTTCTCTTCGATAATTTCTTTTCAGTAACCTCGATTCGTCTTGCACCTGTCGAGCTCCACAGTAGCGGTGAGCTTCATGACCCCTCTCTCCTCCTTGAGCAGCTTTTTCACCCGCACCGGCGCCGAACTGCACCTTTATCATCTAGGGCGCACCCTTATACCGCTAAGTCTTGAACAACTTGAGGCTTTCGAGACAACACAGCAGCCTTGGGAGCAACCCTTCAAAGGCCAAGCACGCTTGGCCTGTGTCTTCCGCCCCGCAGGCATCGAAGACCCGCTGGTATGGTTTCTAGCCATGCCACTGGATGAAGAAGGGCGTCTGTCACCGGCTCAACGTGATGCCTTCCTTGAGCGTCTGATCACGACACTGGGCCAGACAGCACTCAGTGTGGGGCGAAATAATATTCAAGTGGCCGAAGCCGCCAAGATCGACAATCTGATGCAGGACAATCCACTGACGTTTACGCCAGATGATACGCTGCGTGCCATGCTCCATGCGCGCGCCAGCCTGGATTGCGAGCGACCGACCAGCCAACATCATGCGTTGGCAGAGCAATATCTGGGGGCCAAGTTGCCACTGGATGACTGGCCTTCGCTCGGTCTGCAGGGCATTGCCGATGTACTGACACGACGCGGTACGCTGGAACCACTGCTTGCTGAAGCCCTGCCCGCGCGTATCGCAGCACTGCCGGATACACCGCTGCGTGCAGTCGCATTGTGTCTGGAGCAGGCACCGCCAGCCCATACGCATCTTACAAATGCGCTGGAGACAGCACAGGAAGCGGCGTTGCTGGAGGTGCTTATTCAACGTGGCCAGAACGCACGAGAGCAAGGCGACCTGGAGACTCTGTGCGCTTGTCTGCGCGCGACTGGCGCCAGCCCATTGCCCGCAGCCGCCCAATGGATAGACTCACTGCTGGCCGATGACGATGCCACCAGTGTCGACGTACTGGTGGCAATTGCCGCGCGTGGATATGCTCACCTTGAGGATGCCGAACGCCTGCCAGTCTTCCTCACGCGCCTGGCAAGTTGCCCACAGGCCAGCTTCGGCGCACTGGCACGCGACCTCGCATTGATCCCTCGCCTACGACTACCGGTACTGATGACACTGCGCAATGCCAACCCCAACAGTGCCCTCGGGAGGGCTCTGAGCGCCTTGACTCAACAAGCGTCTGTTGAGAACGTCACGAAACGGCATTGATGCATGAGTACCCTGGTACGCGGCTCACGTAGTATTACCGATGCCACGCTGGTAGCGCGTCAGAGAACAAGTGGAACAGTCCTTGAGATCATGCGCATAACCCACGACACTTGGCATGAGGCCATCAGTGCAGGCTTATCAGTACAGTGCCATGCAAAGACTCATGTACAGAAGCCAAAACGACAATGGCTGGCGATAACCCAAAAGACCACCTGCTATTTTGGCTATGAACCCTGGCACTGAATCTTCATCCACAAGCTCAGCGATGGTATGCCCTGTGTAGTGCCATCGCACTGGCTCGCAAGCACTCGAGTAAAGAGGTGTCAGCAAGGATTGCTGTCGGTTCGGTAAGTGACTATGCTGCGCGCCCGTCTGGCCAGAACACTCGAATGCACGGGCGCTCATCGTCTTCTTGGTTTTCTGACCGGTGCCTTTAGCCGCTCGGTACCCTTCATGCCGTGAGCCGATGCCTACACTCGGTCACGCCCTCTGATTCAGGATGAAACATGTCGCATCAAAAGCCTGCTTCACGCCATCACACCGACAAACCTCAGCCGCTTGATCTAAAAAGCCTGAATCACGATCTGCTGGGGTTTCGGCCGCGCGCCGTCGTCGGACGACGCGAACTGCTCGAGCTGCCTGAACTGCACTTGCACCTCAATGCCAAGATCGATACCGGCGCTCATTCCAGTGCGCTACATGCCGAGAGCATTGAAGTTTTTGAGCAGAATGATGAGCTATGCGTGCGCTTCATCACACGTACTGGAGGTAGTGATTCGCCTCCGCATACGATAGAGACGCAAGTGCATGACCGCCGCCGGGTAAGATCATCCAATGGGCAAGCACAGTGGCGCTATGTGATTCGCTCACGCATGCGTCTGGCTGGCCTCGACTACGATATAGACATGACACTGGTAGACCGCTCTCAAATGCGCCACCCAATTCTGCTAGGGCGTCGCGCCCTACGCCGATTACTGGTCGCACCGGGTGCTGCCTACTTGCATGGCGAGCCCTGACGACCTGTCATCTACAGACACGGTTAATACGGCGCCACCTCTGAAGAGGTGATCGCCCAAAGATATAGACACGCCAATCCAGCAACTCTGGCTGGCGCGACACTCAGTAGCAAAGCCTCCTGACGGGCATCACGTCAGCCCATCTCTTGTATTCGCTCTTACCCCTGCCTGCCCATTTCGGCTCTGGAGGATTTCATGCATATCGGTATCCTGTCGCGTAATTCACGCCTTTACTCCACCCGTCGCCTGATCGAGGCAGCAGAAGCCCGTGGTCATACCGCACGCGTGGTCGACACTCTACGCTGCTACATGAACATTGCGTCACATCGCCCATCCATTCATTACAAGGGCGCTGAAATCGAGCATTTCGATGCCGTGATTCCGCGGATCGGTTCATCAGTCACTTTCTACGGCTGCGCAGTACTGCGTCAATTTGAGATGATGGGCACCTATGTCGTCAATGACTCGGTTGCCATCGCGCGCTCACGTGACAAGCTGCGTTCGCTACAGCTGCTGTCACGCAAGGGCCTTGGTCTGCCGGTCACCGGCTTCGCTCATTCTCCTGACGATATCCCTGACCTGATCACCATGGTCAAAGGCGCGCCACTGGTCATCAAGCTACTGGAAGGCACCCAAGGCATCGGCGTAGTACTCGCCGAGACCAATCAGGCCGCAGAGAGCGTAATTCAGGCATTCATGGGCATGAAAGCCAACATCATGGTGCAGGAGTACATCAAGGAAGCGCGTGGCGCCGATATCCGTTGCCTGGTAGTGGGTGACAAGGTCATCGCTTCCATGAAGCGTCAGGCGGCCGAAGGCGAGTTTCGCTCCAACCTGCACCGTGGCGGTACCGCCAGTGAGATTCGCATTACACCGGAAGAGCGCTCTACGGCTATCCGTGCTGCCAAGGCGATGGGGTTGTCAGTCGCAGGCGTCGATTTGCTACGCGCCAACCACGGCCCGGTGATCATGGAGGTGAATTCCTCGCCTGGCCTGCAGGGCATCGAGACCTCTACCGGCAAGGATATCGCTGGCTTGATTATCGACCATATTACCAAGTGCGCTGCGCCTGCCAAGAAGATCCCCCCCAAGCCCAAGGGCTGAAGGCTGGCATAAAAATACGGCATGACCTCCTGCGGGAGACAAGAATGGGTGCGTCCGACAACGGCGCACCCATTCTTGTTGGTATCACGACAGCGTCTATTGTTGCTGATATGTGTCACATAAAAGCCACGCAATTGTCGTAAACTAGCCAAATTGATCACGGAAAAATAAATATCGGGTCTTTCTGCACCCAAGGGGTAGAAAAACACTGTTTTCACCCGCACAATCTCTCCTGACGGAGGAGGTGACCGCACATGTTTCTCGATAATCGCCAAGTGGCGATGGATAGCGTCCAGGAAGCCCTGGCAGATAGTCTTGATTATTTCGAGGATAATGCCGAGCGGCTGCGTCCCGGGCTCTTGAAGGCCTTTGAACCCTTCTACGCCCGACGCGTGGAGCTCAAGCAAGCACTCGAGACTGAGACGCGCAAGCATCTCAGCCTGATGCCGCGTGACGCTGACGTCGAGCGCGACGACTACATGTGGCTATGGAGTCGCCTGAAAAGCATCGTCAGCAATGACAATCAGGTGCTGATCAATGAACTACTAGAGCAAGAGCGCGTGTTGATGCAGGCCTGTTCAACAGCCTTCACCCACCCGCTGCCTGACAGCATTGAGAAAGTGCTCGAAGGCTGCTTTAGCAATTGCCGTAGCCTGATCCGTGAACTCTACCGTCATCAGATGGGCCAGGCCGCGCGGCGACGTGCAGTCTAATTGTTCATAGGGCATGTATGCCCTGATATAAGTTGATCATCAGTACTGAAAAATTCTTTTAGTACTGACATAAAAAGCCGCCTCTCATGGCATGAGAGGCGGGCTTTTTATGTCACAACCTTCAGTCTTTCGAGATAACAGTGCTGTCATGCAGCAATAGAGAGAGGGTCTGACTGACACTTGGCAACAATGTTTTCATGGGCATCACGCCATCTTCCTCTCTCTGCACCACCTTCAGTGATGCCGATACCAACGGCACTGGCTTTAATGGCACTGGTATATGCGAAACAGCATGAGACTGCAGCAAGGGCCAAGCGTGCCAATCAGGTGTCTGAGTATCCGCCGGTGAGCTTTTCGACGATGTGCTAACCGGTAACGATGGTGATAACACCGGCGTGGGCAACTTTTCCGGCGGACCGAGGAAACGTGGTGCACGGCCCCATAGATAGAGATCGCCTACGGTGGCAGCACGCGCCAGCCATTCACGTATCGTCAATCGGATATTCGATGTCTGGCTCTCGGAAATCGCAGGGCAACCAGTGGCTTCAAGCCCGACGGCATCCGCAATGAATAGCGCACGTGGTAAATGCCACGCTGCGTCACCAGTACTGCCTCGCGTACGCCAAACACCTTTTGTGCGCGCACTAGCGTGTCAAAGGTAGAGAATCCGGCGTAATCCAGTGTCATGAATTGCTGTGGCACATTGCGCGCCCGTAAATCCCGCCACATGGTCATCGGCTCATTGTAGTAACGGGTGCGGTTATCCCCCGACAACAATAGGTTGGAGACTCTATGTAACCGGTAGAGCTGAGCAGCCGTATCGAGACGAGCCTGATAGTGAGGGTTGCTCCCGCCACCCACCAAGCCATGAGAAGTACCAAACACGATACCAACCTCACGACTCTCGCAGGTGAGCGGAGACGCAGCGATACGATCGCGAGTCGCCATCACAACCCACAAGTTGAGCCCGATCAGTACCATCACACTAACGGCCAGCAAGGCGATAATCACCAGGCCGACCTGCTTGATCACTCGCTGCATCTGTTCCCCACGCCCATCCCTGCCAACTCTTCCCGCCGTTACCTGTCACGTCACGCAGGCATGAGCGCCCAGCCTACCCAAGCGATTGGCGTATCGCTAGTACTGCATCATCAGTACTACACGACCAATCCCCTCTAAACGTGGGCCAGTGCGTATTGATTATTGATATTACTCTTCCTTGATCATCACGGCCTTCACTGCCACTGGCACTTGGGTGGCAATATCCCCCAAGCCTGCAAGATCACGTAGGGTGCGGATTCCGCCTACCAGCGAGAACTTATCGGCGTCAACCATTACTGGCTTGACGGTTTGCACCAACCACTGTTCACCTCTCAGGCGAGTCACCTGCAAACTCATGGGCAATGACTGGGTGCTGTCGTGAAGCGTCAGCTGGCCATCAATATCCATTTCCTGAGTATCACCAGGCTCCATGACATCCAATGTTGGCATGTCGAGAGTCGCAGTCATTACGGCCAACGGATAAGTGCCTGCTTCAAAAAGCTTCTCGCTGATGCGCTGATCGCGAATCTCGATACCAGTCTTGGCGGAATCCAGATCGATCTCAACCGAGAGCTGCCCCTTGTCGTTGACGCGAGCACGCCAAGAATCAAGGGTATGAGTCTCAACCGTGCTGGCACCGGTCTTGGCCATCTTGGTGGTCTGGAAGGTGAGCTGCGAGGCATCACTATCCAGCTTCCATGACGCCTGAGCACTGACAGCAGTACTCATGATCAGGGTGGCAGTCAGATAGCGTAGCGCAGTCTGGAATCGCATCAGAGAGTCTTCCTTGCAGGCAGGTGGGGCGGGAAACAGTCATACACACGTGACAATGCACGCCGACGGCAACGTCATGGCCAGGCGATCATCAACACGAGTTGGAAAACACAATAGCCAAGAGGTTCCCGCTTATTCGGCAACCCTGACCTTCATCGACGGAACGCAGCATCAGCGCCGTCGCTCTCTCGCCGACACTGCATTACATCATTATCTCTACACGCTGACAGTGACTGCCAGCTCAGCTCAAAGTACTCAGAACATACCCAGTTCGAGACGAGCATCTTCACTCATCATCTCGCGCGACCAGGCCGGTGCGAAGACGATTTCAACATGTACCTTGGAAACATCATCAGCGCCCAGAATCTTGCGCTTGGCATCTTCGGCAATCACGTTGCCCATGCCACACCCGGGCGCGGTCAGTGTCATCTTGAGATTGACCATCTTCTCGCCACTGATCAAGGTGTCGATCCGGCAGCCATAAACCAATCCCAACTCAACGATATCGACCGGGATCTCCGGATCAAAACAGGTACGTAGCTGCCCCCAGACGAATGCTTCGATATCAGCATCTGTCTGGCCAGCCGCCAAGTGTGGGCGTGGCACGGCGTCCAGGCCCAATGCATCAAGGCTGAAGCTCTCGATCAGATACATGCGACCTTCAAAGGCCACACTGACCGTACTCCCCTTGGCTTGCATGACCTCGACCACCGCATCTTCATGCAGTGTCACTGACTTGCCGAACGGCACCGAGATGCCTTCCACATCACGCTGCAACGGCATTTTCTGACCTTTGCCGAGGCTAGCCAGCTGATCATTAATGTGGCTCATGCCCTCTCCTTGCACAGGTACTGCAAAAGCCTATCGGCTCCTGCCAACTAAAACTCCATCAGCGAGGCATGCCACTGAAGCGTGAGTAATGAATGCTCGCCGTGGTGTGAATGAGGCCCGCCAACGGCGAGCCTCATTGCGCTATTTCGCCAGCTTGTCATGCCCTCGATCAGCGAACCATCGTCAGTACACGCTCGAGGGCATCGACGAACAGGTCGATCTCCTCCGGCGTATTATAGGCAGCGAACGAGGCGCGACAGGTAGCATCGACGCCGAAGCGACGCAGTACCGGCTGAGCACAATGGTGACCAGTACGAATGGCCACCCCGAGCTGATCGATCAGCAGGCCAATATCCTGCGCATGAGCGCCATCAACCACAAAGGAAATCGCACCCGCCTTGTTCGGCGAGCTACCGATGATACGCAAGCCATCGACCTGCAACATGCGCTCAGTCGCATGCGTCATCAACTGCTGTTCCCAGCGCGTGATCAAGCCCATATGGGTACAGTCCAGCCAATCAATGGCCTTGCCCAACCCAATGACTTCCGCGATGGCCGGTGTGCCAGCTTCAAACTTGTGCGGTAGATCAGCGAACAGTGTGCCGTTCTCAAACGACACCGTGCGGATCATCTCTCCACCGCCTTGCCAAGGCGGCATGGCCTCAAGCAGCGCCTCTTTGCCATAGAGCACACCGACACCCGTCGGGCCGTACATCTTATGGCCAGAGAAGACATAGAAATCGGCATCAATTGCACGCACATCGACCTGCTGGTGCGGCACTGCCTGAGCGCCATCAATCAGGATCAACGCATCGTGCTCATGTGCCAGACGTGCCATCTCGGCGACTGGGTTGATGCTACCCAGCGCATTGGAGACATGATTGACACAGACCAGTCGCACCTTCTCACCCAGCAAGTCGCGGTAGGCATTCATGTCCAGCACGCCATCGTCATCACAAGGAATGACCTTGAGCGTGATATCGAGGCGCTCTGCCAATAGCTGCCACGGCACAATATTGGCATGATGCTCCATCACCGAGATCAATACTTCGTCACCGGCATTCAGCCAGTTGGCGCCCCAGCTGTTGGCGACCAGGTTGATCGCCTCCGTGGTGCCACGTGTGAAGATGATTTCGCGCGTCAAGCGTGCATTGATGAAGTTGCGTACCTTCTCACGCGAGCCTTCATACGCCGCTGTCGCTTCGTCTGCCAAGCTGTGCAGGCCACGGTGAATATTGGAATTGATGGTGCGGTAATAGGCGCTCATCGCATCGATGACGGCGGTCGGTGTCTGGCTGGTGGCTGCGCTATCCAGGTAGATCAGCGGCACATCACCGTGTACACGACGCTCGAGGATTGGAAAATCTTCGCGAACCCGCACCACATCCAACATCAAATTATCGAGCGCGCTCATGCGAAGTCCTCATCGCGCGCCACGGCCACTGTACCGCCGGCAAGCTCGACGCTCAGGTCAACCAGCTCATCGAGATGGAAGCGTGACGGCAAACGGCCCGCCACACTGCGCTCGATACGCTCAGCAATGGCATCGATACCGAGGCCCGTCATGACTTCATTGGCAAAGGCCAACGTCAGCAGACCACGGGCGGTTTGCTCATCGATGCCACGAGCACGCAGTGCGAAGACAGCACCTTCGTCCAGCTGACCTGTCGTAGTGCCATGAGAACACTTGACGTCATCGGCGTAGATTTCGAGTTCCGGCTTGGTATTGATTTCAGCGCGATCTGACAGCAGAAGATTGGCATTGTTCTGATGCGCCTCGATCTTCTGACTATCACGCTTGACCAGCACGCGGCCATTGAACACGCCACGCGCACGGTCTGCGAGAATACCTTTGTAGTTCTCGTCGGAGAACGTCAGCGCTTCGTTATGATTGACCAGCGTGTGAGTATCCACGTGCTGACGATCACGACCGAAGAACAAGCCATCAAGGCGTGCGTGAGCATTGTTGCCGTTCAGATCACAGACGATGTCATTACGTACAAGCCCGCCGCCAGTATTGAGATTGACGGAGCGATACTGGCTATCTCGCGGCTGCTCAACCTGTACTGAGGCAATATGAGTCTCACCAGTGGCAGCTTCACCGAGCTTGTAATGATTGAGCACAGCGCCACGCTCCAACATCACTTCCGCGACCAGGTTGGTAAAGTTGGTTGCGCCTGTTTCTCCGATGTGATGCTCGATCACACTGGCTTCGGCACGACTGCCCAGCTGCATCAGCAGACGCGGGTGGCTCATGGTCACCGGCTGGCCATCGACGGCGGCACGCGAGATGAACAGCGCATAGACCGGCTTGTCGAGTACAGTGCGTGGGCCGACCTGAATCACCGCCCCCTCTTCAGTGAAGGCGGAGTTCAACGCCACGAACGGCGTGAAGTCGATGCCGGTCAGACGATTCAATGAACCGCCGACCACTTCCGGCTGATGGAGGATGGCGTGAGAAAGTGGCACGACACGCACCGTGTCCGGCAGCCCCGCCACGTCAGACAGCTCAGCGTTGTAGAGACCATCGACGAACACCAGACGATAAGCATCAATCGCCAGTGCCAGCTCATCCATCACGGCAGAAGATAGCGTGGCATCGTCAGCCAGCTGATAGGCCTGACGCCCCAGAGACTGGGTGTCAGTGTACTTCCAGGCTTCCACCTTGCGGGTTGGCAAGCCCAATGCTTCGAAGCGTGCAATACCCGCCTGACGACGAGCGGCCATCCAGCTCGGATCAGCGGAAAATCGCGGTTTACGGGCAGCGAATTCGCTTGTGAAGGCTTCGCTGCCGGGAACGGGCGCGGTAGCAAGTGCTGTCATTACGCAGTTTCCTCCTGCAGCCAGTCATAACCATGAGCTTCAAGTTCAAGCGCCAGTGACTTGTCACCAGACTTGACGATGCGACCGTCGATCAGCACGTGGATATGGTCCGGCACGATGTGCTCAAGCAGACGCTGGTAGTGAGTTACCATCAATACGGCGCGATCTTCGTTGCGCAGCGAATTGACGCCCTTGGCTACGACCTTGAGCGCATCGATATCAAGACCGGAGTCAATCTCGTCAAGCATCACAAGCTTCGGTTCCAGCACTAGCATCTGCAAGATTTCGTTACGCTTCTTCTCTCCGCCAGAGAAACCTTCATTGACCGCACGTTGCAGGAAGCTGGCATCCATCTGCATGAAAGCCAACTTCTCACGGATCAACTTCATGAATTCTGGCGCTGGAATCTCGCCCAAGCCTTCAGCTTCACGCTTGGCATTCAGCGCCGCTTTCAGCAGATAGACATTCTTGACTCCCGGAATCTCGACCGGGTACTGAAAGCCCAACAACAGACCGGCACGCGCGCGTTCTTCGACTGCCATTTCCAGCACGTCTTCACCTTTATAGGTGATGGTTCCGGCGGTGACTTCATAGCCGTCCTTGCCTGCGATCACGGAAGATAACGTGGACTTCCCGGCACCGTTCGGGCCCATGATGGCGTGGACTTCGCCCTTGTTGATGGTCAGGTCCAACCCCTTGAGGATTTCCTTGCCTTCAACCGAAACGTGCAAATCTTTGACTACGAGCATGTTGATACCTTTTGCTGACAGGCCGCCCGCAAGCGACCCTCAAGAGTGGGATGACGTTGCAGTAAACAATGCGAGCGTTAGCCGACTGCCCCTTCAAGGGTGACGTTAAGCAGGGCTTCGGCCTCGACAGCGAACTCCATCGGCAGCTCCTGGAAGACGTCCTTGCAGAAGCCGTTGACGATCATGTTGACCGCATCTTCTTCGCTGATGCCACGCTGACGGCAGTAGAACAGCTGATCTTCGCCGATCTTGGAGGTCGTTGCCTCGTGCTCCACCGTCGCGGTAGCGTTGCCGATTTCCTGATACGGGAAGGTGTGCGCACCACAGCGGTCGCCGATCAATAGCGAATCACACTGAGTAAAGTTGCGCGCACCCTTGGCCCGTGGGCCGATCTTGACCAAGCCGCGATAGGACTGCTCGGAGTTACCAGCGGAGATACCCTTGGAGACGATGGTGGACTTGGTACCCTCGCCGATATGGATCATCTTGGTGCCGGTATCCGCCTGCTGACGGCCATTGGTGACAGCGACGGAGTAGAACTCACCGACGCTGTCCTTGCCGCGCAGGATGCATGACGGGTACTTCCAAGTGATCGCGGAACCGGTCTCGACCTGAGTCCAGGACACCTTGGAACGGTCGCCACGGCAATCGGCACGCTTGGTGACGAAGTTATAGATGCCGCCCTTGCCATCTTCATCGCCCGGATACCAGTTCTGGACGGTAGAGTACTTGATGTAGGCATCTTCCAGTGCGACCAGCTCAACCACTGCGGCGTGCAACTGGTTCTCATCACGCTGAGGGGCCGTACAGCCTTCCAGATACGACACCTGCGCCTGCTTTTCACAGATGATCAGCGTGCGCTCGAATTGCCCCGTGTTGGCTGCATTGATGCGGAAGTAAGTGGACAGTTCCATCGGGCAAGTCACGCCTTCCGGTACAAACACGAAAGATCCATCGGTAAAGACGGCAGCATTCAGTGCAGTGAAGTAGTTGTCCGCCTTGGGTACTACGGAACCAAGATATTGCTTGATCAGGTCCGGGTAGTCCTTGATGGCATCAGAGATCGAGCAAAAGATCACGCCAGCTTCGGAGAGCTCTTTCTTGAAAGTGGTGGTGACGGAGACAGAATCGAACACCGCATCGACCGCGACACCGGCCAGCGCTGCACGTTCGTGAAGCGGAATGCCAAGCTTCTCATAGGTCTCGAGCAATTTGGGATCCACTTCATCGAGACTCTGCGGGCGATCTTCTGGCCTCTTGGGCGCGCTGAAATAGGAAATCGCCTGATAGTCGATGTCCGGATAATTCAGATGCGCCCAGGAGGGTGCCTTCATTTTCAGCCACTGCTGATAGGCATCCAGACGCCACTCCAGCATCCACTCCGGCTCGCCCTTCTTGGCCGAGATGAAACGAATCACGCTCTCGTCCAGTCCCGGTGGGATGGTATCGCTTTCGATATCGGTCACGAAGCCCTGCTTATACTCGCGCTGTACAAGCTGCTCCATCTCCTGGCTCGCCATGCTGGTCTCCTCTCTCGGAGTGACTCCGAGTCTGTTCATATTCTTGGTCACTCCGCCCGAACGGCAGCGAAGCCTCTAATATTTTCTGTCTGATCGCGTGGTGCTCAATCAGGCCTTGTGGCCACGCACTACCGACGGCTGTGAATGGAGGTCATGTTCATAGCTGCGGTTGTGGCTATCCTCGCCATACAGGCTGATGGCCTGAATAGGGAGCTGAACTGGCATGCGCAGCGGCGAAGTAGAGGCCAGATGCGCCAGCGTCACGCTGCCCAACAACTCTCCAATCGCGCGCGAAACACGCTGCCAGTTATCAGCGACACCACAGGTATTGACCAACTCGCAATCACCGTCGGCGTGACTGCACTCGGTCACTGCAACCGGCCCCTCGATAGCACTGATGATGTCGCTGGCCGTAATCTCGCTGGCGGGCCGTGCTAGGCGATAGCCGCCTTGCGCCCCACGACGAGACTCCAACAGCCCAGCACGCACCAGCGCCTTGAGCGTCTTGCTCACGGTGGGATGTGGCAACTGCACACTTTCAGCCAGATCAATCGCGGCATGTGCCGAGTCCGGCTCACGCGCAATGCGCGCCATCACCACGGCAGCGTAATCGGTCATTCTGGAAAGCTTCAGCATACAGGCCTCCACCACGGATATTGATTGAGGACCATTTTAGTCCTGTATCAGATCGATGTGAAGACACCACCGCCCTGAAAACGCCAAATTGCGACCTGGGCAACCAGTTTGCCGACATGATAGCCGCCGATCACAACAAAAATAACAATCATTCCCATTTAAAATATTTACTGCGCAGTCCAACTTTCTGTTCGCATCCTGCACAACACTTCCTGCCATTCATGGCTTTCCCGCCGATCCGACATTTTTGCGCCGGTCACTTTTCCTCTCTCGGCTCTCCCCTCTCAACTTTTGATATCGACATATGCAAACACCCCATCGAGAAAACCCGATGGGGTGTTTTTTTCTACACAAGCTCAAAAAAGTCTACGCGAGGCGATCAACCGTGGAACGGGTTACGCAACACGATAGTTTCGTTGCGATCCGGGCCAGTGGAGATGATATCGATAGACACACCGACCTGCTCCTCGATGAAGCTGATGTAGGCACGCGCATTAGCGGGCAGCTTCTCAACATCACGCACACCAATCGTGGACTCAGTCCAGCCCGGCAGGTCCTGATACAGCGGCTCGATGGCTTCATAGCCTTCCGAGTCAACCGGATTGTCCAGCACTTCGCCATCCTTGCTGCGGTAGCCAATGCAGACACGGATATTCTCGAGGCCATCAAGCACATCCAACTTGGTCAAGCAGATGCCGCTAACCGAGTTGATCTGTACAGCGTGACGCAGTGCAACAGCATCAAACCAACCACAACGACGTGCACGACCGGTAGTAGCACCGAATTCGTGGCCACGCTCAGCCAGATGACGACCGAACTCATCAAACAGTTCTGTCGGGAACGGGCCAGAACCGACACGCGTGGTGTAGGCCTTGGTAATACCCAGCACGTAATCCAGATACAGCGGACCCACACCAGAACCCGTCGCAGTACCGCCGGCAGTGGTGTTGGAGCTGGTCACGTACGGATAGGTACCGTGATCGATATCCAGCAGCGACCCCTGAGCACCCTCAAAGAGAATGTTCTCGCCGGCCTTACGGACCTTATGGACCAGATCCACGGTATCGCAGACCATCGGACGCAGCTCTTCGGCCATTTCCATGGCTTCGTCCAGCACTTGCTGGAAGTCGACCGGCGCTTCACCGTGATAATGCTGCAGCACGAAGTTATGGTAATCCAGCACTTCACCCAGCTTGGAGGCAAAACGCTCACGGTGCAGCATGTCACCCAGGCGCAGGCCACGACGTGCGACCTTGTCTTCGTAGGCCGGACCAATACCCCGACCCGTGGTGCCAATCTTGGCGACACCGCGCGCCTTCTCACGAGCCTGATCCAGGCGCACGTGATAGGACAGGATCAGCGGGCAAGCCGGTGACAGACGCAGGCGATCACGTACCGGCACGTCATTGGACTCAAGCTCGCGTATTTCCTTGATCAGGGCTTCCGGAGACAGCACGACACCGTTACCGATGACGCAGGTCTTTCCCGGATGAAGAATACCGGACGGGATCAGGTGAAGAACGGTCTTCTTGCCGTCCAGCACCAGAGTGTGGCCCGCGTTATGGCCACCCTGGAAGCGCACGACGGCGCTGGCAGATTCGGTCAGCAGGTCAACGACCTTGCCCTTGCCTTCATCACCCCATTGGGTGCCGAGCACGACTACATTCTTGCCCATGGTTCCTATCTCTTTCGGTGAATAACCGTCGGTGAAAACCCACTCACAAGCACAGCTGCCAAAGGGCAGCTGTGCTTCGGGACCCAGTGGCCCCTACTGTCTGCTGTCTGTCGTTCAGGCCTGCAACGCGACGACCTGCCAACCACTGTCAGAGCGCACCAGTTCACGATTACAGCGGTGAGCATCAGCGCCAGTCGTCTGGCCAGGCAATGCTTCAATGACACGCTCACCGCTGATACGTAGCTGATCAACACACTCACGCAGGGCACTCTCATTGAGCGCCGGCGCCCAGATACCATCACACGCCGGTGTTTGCACGGCCAGTGAGGCAAGCTGCTTGAGGTCCATCGAGAAACCCGTGGCGGGTCGTGCACGACCAAAGACACGTCCAGTATCGTCGTAGCGACCACCCTTGGCCAGTGCCTGACCATAGCCCGGTACATAAGCCGCGAACACCATGCCGGTGTGATACTCATAACCACGCAATTCTGCGAGATCAAAGTACAACGTAACCTGCGGATGACGTTCACGCACAACCTGGCTCAGTGCAGCAAGCTGATCCAGCGCGCTGGAAACGGCCACCGGTGCACCAGCAAAGGCAGTGCGTGCCTGTGCGAGAATTTCATCATCGCCATGCAGGTGCGGCAGCGCCTTGAGCATGTCCGCAACCACCTTGTCACCGACCACGCGTTCAATCAATGCATCCAGAGCGGAATACTGCTTACGCTCGATGGCTGCAAACAATTCACGCTCGTGCTCGGTATTCATACCCGCTTCGGCGATCAATGAACGATAGATCCCGATATGCCCCAACGCCAGATGCAACTCATCTGCCCCCGCCTGCTCCAGACTCGTCAGCGCCAAGTGCAGAATTTCATGATCGGCCTCCAGGCCAGCATGGCCAAACAACTCAGCACCCACCTGAACGGGACTACGCCCACCCTGATGCTTGTCGGCCTTGGTGCGCAGAACATTGGCGCAGTAGCACAGACGTACCGGCCCTTCACGACGCAGTGAGTGTGCATCCATACGTGCTACCTGCGGTGTCACGTCGGCACTTGCCCCCATCATGCGACCCGTCATCTGATCGGTCAGCTTGAAGGTCTGCAGGTCAAGCTCGGTGCCAGTACCGGTCAACAGTGAATCCAGAAATTCGACGGGCGGCGGCAGCACCAGGTCATAGCCGAAGCGATGATAGAGGTCGAGCAGCGCGCGGCGCAGCGCCTCCATACGGGTTGCTTGAGGTGGTAATACCTCATCCATCCCATCCGGGAGGAGCCAGCGATCTGCGATGGTCATTGCACTATCCTGCAAGAAATTTATGACAAGGGGTGGTTCGCGACGCGGGTCGCCACTTCCCATCTGACGATGAGACGACCGAAAGTCGATTCCCGACAACAAGATTCATGAAGAAAAGTCCATGAAACAAGGTGTTACTGGTGGCCTGACCACACCTTCGTACAAAGCAAGAGAAGGCCTCGTGCGCTTCCCGTGACTTCACCACTGCGTCGCCGCAACGTAAAAGGCGGCCACAAAAAAACCGGGCTGTGCCCGGTTACAGAAGTCTAGCATGAATTCTTGCGGGATGAACCCCGCACGACACGCTGTGCGAGGTCCATCTTTCGCGTGCCTCCCAAAGGCAGGGAGGCAATGCTGACAACTTACTTGCGGCTGCCGAGCGGGTCCTTGAAGAAGCGGAAGAACTCGCTATCTGGTTGAATCACCATCATGTTGCCATCGCCCTTGAAGCTGTCGCGATAAGCCTGCAGCGAACGATAGAAACGGAAGAACTCCGTATCAGCACCATAGGCACCCGCGTAGATGGCCGCTGCCGAAGCATCGCCTTCACCGCGCAGTGTCTGGGCCTGCTCTTCTGCCTGAGCGATCAATACCGTGCGACGGCGATCGGCGTTGGCCTGAATCTTCTCGGCCTGCTCCTGCCCCTGGGCGCGGTACTCTCGTGCCTCACGCTGACGCTCGGTCTTCATGCGCTCATAGACTGCCTGGGAAACTTCATCCGGCAAATCGATACGCTTGACACGGATGTCGAGAATCGACACCCCGAGCTCCTTGCGCATGACTTCGTCGAGCTCTTCAGTCGGCTTCTTCATCAGCGCATCACGCTGCTCAGAGATGATCTGTATCAGCTCAAGCTTGCCGAACTCGTTACGCAGACTTTCATCGACGCGCGGTGCGATCAGACGCTCGGCCATCTGCTCATCGCCAGATGTCGATTCGTAGTAGCGCTTCGGATCGATGATCTTCCACTTGACGAAGGAGTCTACGATGACGGCTTTCTTCTCACGAGTCAGATAACGACTCGCTTGAGCATCCAACGTCAACACGCGCGTATCGAAAGTACGAATCGTGTTGTAGACCGGCAACTTGAAGTGCAGACCAGGCTGGATATTGTCTTCCACCACTTCACCAAACTTGAGCTTGATGGCACGCTGGGTCTCGTCAACGGTATAGAGGCTGTTACTAGCGAACCAGGCCACTACAGCCAAGCCAGCAACGGCCATCAGTGAGCGATTATTGATCATTGACGACCCTCCCGACTGGTGCGGTTACTACTGTCAGTGCTGTTGCTACGACTCAGCGCATCGCTCGCCTGACGTGACACGCGATCGAGCTCGCTGCGGCTCATGCCATTGCTGTCTTCAGCTTCAGCATTGGACTTGCCTGCCAGTTTGTCGAGCGGCAGGTACATGAGCGAATTACCATTCTCGACATCCACCAGCACCTTGCTGGTCTTGCCGAGGACTTCACTCATCGTCTCGAGATACATGCGTTCGCGAATGATCTCCGGTGCTTTCTTGTACTCGGTCAGCAGAGACGTGAAGCGATTGGCTTCACCCTGCGACTTGGCGACAACCGATTCCTTGTAACCTTCGGCTTCTTCGATGACGCGCTGCGCCTGACCCTGAGCTTCCGGGAGAATCGAGTTCTCGTAAGCCAGTGCCTGGTTGATCGTACGCTGACGATCCTCGCGCGCCTTGATGACATCATCGAAAGACTCCTGCACCGGCGCCGCGCGACGTGGATTCCACGTTGATGGTCTGGAGCGTCAGGCCGACACCATAATTATCCAGATAGGACTGCAGGCGTGATTTGACATTGCTGGCCAGCAGCTCACGTCCAGAAGTCAGGATGTCATTCATGTCGGCACTGCCAACTTCATGACGCAACGCGGAATCCATGGCGTTCTCGAGACTAATCTCGGGAGCACGCACATTGAGCATGAAATCACGCGGATTGGACACCTGATACTGCACTGACATCTGTACTTCGACGATATTCTCGTCCTGCGTCAGCATCGACTTGGTCTGAGAGAGCGAACGCACCTTGGTAACGTTGACTTCACGCACGTCATCAATGATCGGCGGATTCCAGTGCAGACCCGGACCTACGATGTCGTTGTATTTGCCGAAGCGCAATACAACCCCACGCTCTGACTGATCAATCAGGTAGAAGCCGGAGGCAGCCCAGATGGCCACCAGCACGACCGCAATCACGCCCGGCAGTGCATAAGCATTGGTATTGCCACCACCATTACTACCATTACCACCTGAACTACCGCCATTACGCTTGCGGCCATTGCCGAGCAGTCCGCTGAGCTTATCCTGAAACTTCTTCAGCGCCTCATCGAGGTCGGGCGGTCCGCCATTACCATTACCGCCGCCACCGCCATTGCTACCGCCGCCCTTTTTGTCCCCGCCGCGACCACCGCCGCTCCAAGGGTCATGCTGGTTGCCGCCACCCGGCTCATTCCAAGCCATACGTCGTCTCCACTCAGTCGATGTTCCGCTCGTCATTATGATGACGCCGCCCATGCCGGCTTTGCTGCCGGTTCTGTCCTGCGACACGGCGACGCGTCCCTTGCGGGAGAAGGCCATGGCCCTGCCTGACAGCCATCGTCTGCCAAGCGGCATCCAGCCATTCAACCGCTGGATGCCCATTGCTCTGACGCGCAGGCCACAACCTGCGCGAGGGCATCTACATTCTGGATATAGCGCAAGAATGTAGATGCCGTATTCTACTTCAGGTCTTTTCTGCTCAAGTCTTGTGCGTCACCGACACGCGATGTTTTTCAGCACGCTCGGCAGATAGCTCACGCTGCCAATCTTCAAGGTCATCGTGTTCGCCACCAAGGTAGTCTTCAGAAGACTCGCCTAGGTGCGACAACAACTGCAGAAAATCGCGCTTCTCAAGCCGAATGTCCAGCAGCGCATTGCCTTGCTCGTCATAGCTCTCGTCCTTGACGGCATCCAACTCATGCAAGCCAGCGCGCAGGCGAGACTTCTCTGGCCCCAGTGTCAGCCGGGTAGAGATAACGTTATCGGCTAGCAGCTCAGAGAAGGCTTGCATCAGCAGCTCCACCCCCTTGCCGTCACGCGCCGACAGCCACACGATCAGCGGACGTCCAAAGCCATCACGCTCGATACGTGGCGCCATGTCGAGTCGGTCGATCTTGTTCATGACCAGCAGGCGCGGCACATCACCAGCATCAATCTCACTGAGCACCTGATTGACTTGCTCAGTATTGCGGTCATTTTCTGGATCGGCTGCATCAATGATATGCACCAACAGATCCGCTTCAGCAGCTTCCTGCAGGGTCGCCTGAAACGCCTCGACCAGCTTGTGCGGCAGATGGCGAATGAAGCCCACCGTATCGGCCAGTACTGCCTGACCAACATCTTCAAGCTCCAAACGACGCAGCGTCGGATCCAGCGTCGCGAACAGCTGATCAGCGGCGTAGACATCAGAGGTCGTCAACGCATTGAACAGCGTCGACTTGCCCGCATTGGTATAGCCGACCAGCGAGAGGCTGGGAATCTCGGCACGCGAACGTGCACGTCGATTCTGATCGCGCTGCTTGTGTACTTTCTCAAGGCGCTTGTGGATCGACTTGATACGCACACGTAGCAAACGACGGTCAGTCTCGAGCTGGGTTTCCCCCGGGCCACGTAGACCAATGCCGCCTTTCTGGCGCTCGAGGTGAGTCCACCCCCGCACGAGGCGGGTAGACATGTATTCGAGCTGTGCGAGCTCCACTTGCAACTTGCCCTCGTGGGTCCGCGCTCGCTGAGCAAAGATATCGAGGATCAGACCAGTACGGTCGATCACGCGACACTCAAGCGTGGCTTCGAGGTTACGTTGCTGAGAAGGACTCAGTGAATGATTGAAAATGACAAGTTCGGCTTCGTGCTCGGCCAGGGCCTCACGCACTTCCTCAACCTTGCCTTCTCCGATGAACGTACGTGAATCAGGACGTGGCCGACTACCCTCAAGGAGGATTGCCGGCACAGCGCCTGCTGAACGTACGAGTTCGAGGAGCTCTCCGGCGTCCTCGCGTTCTTTTTCGTCCCGGAAATTAACGTGTACCAGGACGGCCGTTTCACCGGCTTCGGGTCGTTCGAAGAACAATCAGCGCCTCTAACTTCAGATTTCTGTGGACGGCACGCTCGGATCCTGGGCCGGCAAGCGCACATTGCGCGAGGGGACCACGGTCGAGATAGCGTGCTTGTAGACCATCTGGGAAACGGTATTGCGCAGCAGGATGACGAACTGATCGAAAGACTCGATCTGACCCTGCAATTTGATACCGTTGACCAGGAAGATCGAGACCGGAATACGTTCCTTGCGCAGGATGTTCAGGTACGGGTCCTGGAGTGATTGACCTTTGGACATGTGACTCTCCGTAAAAAATATCTCGTTCGAGGTAAGTATGGTTATGTTCGCCAGCACTCCGGGTTGCCCTCTTGAGGGGGCTTCACGGGCGCTGGTCGTGACCGCTCATGTTACGCTAAGTGCTGGTCTGGCGCACGATTTTCAAGGTTTCACTGTAAGGATTTACACCCATCGAATCTATCTGATGAATGCCCTTCCAGCTACGCAGCCAGGTCAGCTGACGCTTGGCAAGCTGACGCGTCGCAATAATGCCACGCTCGCGCATCTCATCACGCGAAAGACGACCCTCAAGATAATCCCACACCTGACGATACCCCACACAGCGAATCGACGGCAGTCCGGCATGCAACTCCGGACGCGCCTTCAGCGCTTCGACCTCGGCAATGAATCCCTGTTCCAACATCTGATCAAAACGCGTCTCGATACGTTCATGTAACACGGCTCTATCGTGGGGCGCCAGTGCGATCGGTATCGGCCGGAACGGAAGCGCTACTTTCGGCTGCTCCGCCAGCAGCTCGCTCATGGAACGACCACTGATCAAACACACCTCCAGTGCACGCGTTAGACGTTGTGGATCACTGGGACGAATTCGCTGCGCAGATGCCGGATCAAGTCGCGACAATTCACTGTGCAGCACCTCAAGACCCTCTGCCTGAATACGCGACTCGAGCACTGCCCGTAGTGCAGGATCCGCCGCGGGCAAGTCCGCCACGCCTTCCAGCAAGCGCTTGAAGTACATCATCGTGCCACCGACTAGCAGCGGCAGCTTGCCCCGCGACTGAATCTCGGCAATGTGTGCCAGCGCATCGTGACGGAACTCGGCCGCGGAATAGCTTTCCAGTGGATCAAGGAAATCGATCAACCGATGCGGAGCCCGTGCTAGCTCTGCTGCAGTCGGCTTGGCCGTACCGATGTCCATGCCACGATAGATCAGCGCTGAATCGACACTGACCAACTCCGCGCCCTGCTCCTCATGCCAGCGAATCGCAAGGTCGGTCTTGCCAGAGGCAGTCGGTCCCATCAGCAGAATAACTGGCGGCTTGTCAGCCTCAGAAAGCGTGCTACGGAATGAAGTATCAGAGAGCTGAATCTGAGTCATGGCCTATTGTCGGAGCTAAGAGGTGAATCGGGGGTGAACCAAAACGCAACAATGAGTCATTGCGCCTGTGCTCCGGAATTTTTCAAGAATCTAATGAGCTGAATCATGGCCTGCCTTGCTCCACTTTCACGGCGACATGTCGCGCAAGAGCCTCATGAACAACACTCAACATTGCCACTATCATTGCAACAACGCGCGGCAAGCTTGATAGCCTACCACGCGTTGCGGGACATACTGAGAATGTGGCTACTGGCCGCGCAGGAACAGCTTATCCAGCTCATTCATGGAGAGTTCAGTCCAGGTCGGGCGGCCATGATTGCACTGCCCCGAGCGCTCAGTGCGCTCCATATCACGCAGCAACGCATTCATCTCGGGCAGCGTCAGACGGCGATTGGCCCGTACGCTGCCGCGACACGCCATGTCGGCCAGCAACTCATTCATGTGCGCCTCCATGCGGTCGCTACGCCCATAACGCTCGAGATCCTCCAGCATGCCGCGTACCAGTGGTTCTACATCGGCGTTGCCCAACACCACTGGCACCTGACGCACCAATAGCGTTTCGGGACCGGCAGCGTCCAGCTCAACGCCAAGTCGCGTAAAGGCCTCTGGCTCGCGCTCGAAGGTGCCCATCTCACGCGAACTGACTGCCAACGATACCGGCACCAGTAGCGGCTGTGCCTCCAGGTGGCCACCGCCATGCACATGCTGCTTCATGCGCTCGTAGGTGATGCGCTCGTGGGCGGCATGCATGTCGACCATCACTAGCCCGCGCGAGGTCTGAGACAGAATATAGACACCGTGTAGCTGAGCCACTGCGTAACCCAATGGCGGCGTATCATCATCGACGGTCTGCGCTGGCAAGCCACGCATGATCACGTTTGAAGCTGAAGAACTCTCTGCTGTCGTGCTGATAGCAGCATCAGTACTGGCTGCAGGCTCATCGGTCACCTGCCATGCAGCAGCGGCTTCAGCAACGCCGCTCGCTGCCTCACCCAACGTCACACGCGGGACACGCCTCGCCTCACGCTCGGCACTGGCGATTGCCGCCGGATCCTGATGAATGCCCTGAGCAGCGTCAGACGTGGCCGTACCGCCGCCCGGCGTCAATAGATGATCTTCGCTGGGATGCAGAGCACGGTAACCCGCCATGAACTGACGCACGCGCTCGGCGCTCAGCCTCTCACTGGAACGGCCATCACCGGCAGGTGGCAACTGGGAGGAAGGCTGCCAGCGAGCGACTGACGCCGCCTCTCCTGCATGAGCTGCTTCGTCATGCCCAGCCCCTCCGTTCGTCGAAGGGCTGCCTTGTGCTCCACTGCCTTGCTGCTGAGCATCCTGCTCCTGCCTATCCTGCTCCTGCCGCCCAAGCCGCATACCCTGTTGCTGCCAGCCGGGATCTTCGGCCTTTTCCTGCGCCTGCCCGGCCATTTCAGTCGGCGCAGCACTGCTGTCGCCGGGGCGCACCTGTGCCAGAGCCTTGTGCAGGCTGGAAAACAGGAAATCATGCACCAAACGGCCATCACGGAAGCGCACCTCGTGCTTGGTCGGGTGCACATTGACATCGACTACTGTCGGATCAAGCTCCAGATAGAGCACAAACACTGGATGACGACCATGAAACAGCACATCGCGATATGCCTGACGTACCGCGTGAGCAACCAGGCGGTCACGCACGACACGGCCATTGACGAAGAAGTACTGCTGATCTGCCTGTGCACGTGAGTGCGTCGGCAAGCCCACCCAGCCCGAAAGCCTGAGCCCGGACGCCTCGATATCCAGATGTAGCGCATGCTCAAGAAAATTACGCCCCAGCAGTGCGCCAATACGACGCTCAATCGTCAGCGTGTCATCGCCGGGGCGCAGCTGATGCACCACCTTCTGATTGTGGCGCAGCGTCCAGCCAATATCGTGACGTGACAGTGCTAGCCGCCGGAAGCTTTCCTCAACATGCCCGAACTCAGTCTTCTCTGTGCGCATGAACTTGCGCCGTGCTGGCGTATTGAAAAACAGATCACGCACCGCGACGCTGGTGCCTCGCGGATGCGGTGCCGGGGAGACACGTGGTGCCATCTCGCGACCTTCAGCGACGACACGCCAGCCATTGGCTGGCTCATCAGAAACATTCGAGAACAGCTCAAGACGTGACACCGAGCTGATAGAGGCCAGCGCCTCACCGCGAAAGCCAAGACTGGCAACACCTTCCAGGTCATCCAGACTTTCGATCTTGCTGGTGGCATGTCGCGAAAGCGCTAGCGGCAAATCTTCCTCTGTGATGCCACAACCGTTGTCGCGCACGCGAATCAACCGCGCGCCGCCGCCTTCCAATTCCAGCTCAATGCGCGTGCTGCCCGCATCAATGGCGTTCTCGACCAATTCCTTGACCACAGAAGCCGGACGTTCCACCACCTCACCAGCCGCAATCTGGTTAGCCAGTCGCGGATTGAGGATACGAATGCGGCGATCGCTAGTGCTGGCAGTATCCGGCGCAGACAGATCGTCAGCCATGGATGAACTCCTGAATCAAAAGCGAGTAAACACTCTGTTTGGCATCAAACAGAGTAATCCGCCAAGCGTTCTTGCCAGCGAATATTCATTCACGAGAATGAGGGCCTGGCGGACGAATAAATATCAACACTGACCAATCGCGGACTAGCCACGCGGGATCTTGAGGACCTGACCCACACGCAGGGTATTCCCGCTCATGTCGTTGGCACGCTTGAGTGCACTGACACTCACGCTATGGCGTTGCGCGACCTCTGACAGGGTATCGCCGCTCTTGATGCGATACTCCCCTCCTTTGCCACCACGCGCTTGGTCGCGCCTCCAGGCTAGCAGGCTGGACGGCGGTGGATTACGTTCAAAGTGGTTCTCAAGGCCCGTGAAAATGGAGCGTGCCAGCTTCTCCTGATACGCCGCACTGTTGAGACTGCGCTCTTCCTTGGGATTGGAGATGAAACCTGTCTCGACCAGCAATGACGGGATGTCTGGCGACTTCAGCACCACGAAGCCGGCCTGCTCGACGCGCCGCTTGTGCAGAGTATTCATGCGCCCGAGATTGGCCAACACGCCACTACCGGCCGCCAGCGAGTCATTGAGCGTTGCGGTCATGGTCAAATCGAGCAGCACGCCGCGCAGCATCTCGTCTTTATCATTCAAACTGAGATTGCCATCCACGCCACCGATAAGATCAGCACGGTTTTCAGTCGCTGCCAACCAGCGGGCGGTTTCCGAGGTGGCGCCACGGCTGGACAGTGCAAACACCGAGCTGCCATGCGGACGCGGACTATTGAAGGCATCAGCATGAATCGAGACGAAGAAGTCAGCTTTCTGCTCACGCGCAATCTCGGTGCGCTTGCGCAACGGAATATAGTAATCGCTGTTACGCGTCAGGATGGCCTTGAATCCTGGCTGAGCATCAAACATGCGCTTGAGGCGCTTGCCGATCTTGAGCACCACATCCTTTTCCTTGGTGCCACCGGGGCCGCTGGCACCAGGATCTTCCCCGCCGTGACCAGGGTCAATGGCGATGATGATATCGCGCTTGGGATGCGTAGAGGCCTTGATATTCGGCGCCGCAGCAACCGGCTCACCTTTCAACTTACGCTTGGCCGCCAGCTGCTCCTGCTCGCGAATACGCGCCTCGATCGGATCGATGGGGTTTTCCACCGCCGATTCTCCGGGGAATTCAAGATCAACGACCAGACGATTGCCGTACTTGGCATTGGGTGCCAGCGTAAAGTCCTTGGGATTGACCTTGCGGGTCAGGTCGAGCACTACACGCAAATCATTACCCTGGTGACCAGTGCGGATCGATTTCACGGCGCTGCCCTCGAGATTCAACTTCTCGAACTTGCGACTTACCGCAGCATTCGCTACATCGCTACCCGCAAGGTCAATCACCAGGCGCTCAGGATTATCGAGACTGAAGATCTTGGCCGTGGCGGCACTGTCGAGATCAAACACCAAACGAGTGTGATCCGGCGCCGTCCACAGACGCAGATTTTCTACTTTGGCAGCTAGCGCCTGTGGCGCAAAGACAAAGCTTACCAGCGAGCAGGCAATCCCTCCCGCCAGCCAGCGACGAAGGCGGCGCGTCACGCGCGTACGAGGGGAGTCAGACACAATTTCAGGCATCAGTAAGGATGACCCAGACAGAAGGAACATGGATGAAGATAACGAATAACAATGTCAGGCACCTGAGCGTGTTGGCGAGATACAGATTCACCCCTGCGCGTCATCATGCCTGAGGCGCCAAGTACTCGGCCAGTGTCACGAGCCAGCGCTCGCCGCGCGGCGTATGCGCAGTAAGCTCAGCCTCACGACCCTCATCAAGCACCGAGAGCATAACCCGCAGATCGGGGGCCGGTAAAAATCCTCTACCGCAGCTTGGCCACTCGATCAACGCAAGGCTGTCATCGGCGAGCAGATCGCGCCCACCGATGAACTCAAGCTCTTCCGGATCAGCGAGCCGATAGAGGTCAAAGTGATTGACGTGCCATTCCCCGCCATCCGTACGCGGTAACACGTAGGGTTCGACAAGCGTATAGGTCGGACTCTTGACGGCGCCTTGGTGGCCATAAGCACGCAGCACACCGCGCGTCAGCGTCGTCTTGCCAGCCCCTAGCTCGCCTTCCATAAATACCAGCCCGTGGCCGGCAAACACGTCGCCCAGCTGGCTGCCGAAGGCAACCTGGGCATTTTCATCAGACAGGAATATGCGCATCTCGGGCCCGTGAATTGAGCAGTAAATGCATATAGGATGCCAGATCACCCGCGAGCAGGCCACGTTCACCACGTTCCTGCACGGCTCTATCTGCCGCCAGCGCATGGACTAGCACGCCAAGTCTGGCCGCCTGAGCCATGCTGAGTGTCACGCGCTGCGCCTGTGCCGCAGCGTCCAGTGGTGCACGCGACTGACGAGCATCGAAGCCGCCCATCAGCGACTGAGCCGCAAGCCCGGCAATGATACCGCCCAGCACATCGCCCATACCTCCGCTAGCCATACCAGGATTACCATACGGACATAGCGCCACATTCGGCCCGTCAAGCACTCCAGCAGGGCTTGCGATCAAACTGCCAGCACCTTTGAGCACTACGCTGCCGCCATACTTCTTTTGTATGCCACGCACCGCTGCCAGACGGTCTCGCTCGATGTCTTCAACAGAGCAGTCCAATAGGCGAGCCGCCTCGCCAGGATGCGGCGTCAGTACCCAGTCATCACGATGTACGACCTCGCCCTGTTTTGCCCGCAACGCCAATAGACTCAGAGCATCAGCATCCACCACTAGCGGCTGCCCTGCATCCAGCACCCGCTGTAGCCCGCCAAGACCCCACAGCATGGTTTCAAGCGCATCAGTGCCCAATCCGGGACCGACAAGCGCCACGCTAGCAATCGCCAGCTGTGCTTCCAATACGGCGAAGCCATCATGATTGCTGCCTTCAGGGCCACTCTTGAGACCACGCACCATGACCTCGGGGCAGCGCGTCAGACTGGCACTGACATGCTCCGGCGCAGTAAGCAGTGCGACCTTACCAGCCCCGGCACGCGCTGCGGCTTCGCTGGCTAGCAAGACGGAGCCACCAAGCCCTGGCCCACCCCCGACAACCAGCACACTGCCAGCATCTCCCTTGTGAGCCAGTGGCGAGCGCGGCACCAGCTCGCCCTCAAGCCAGCGCGGTGTCAGCCGCTTCACAGCTTCAGCAGCCAGCAAGGCTGCTGTTCTTGCCTGAACGACCACCTCCGGCAGTACGCGCGCCGCACCTAGACGCGCCAAACTGACCTGCCCTGCATGCAGCTCGGCTCGGCCGGTATGCAGACCCGGCTTGTCAACCAGGAAGGTGAGAGTGACATCTGCCTCGACCGCAACGCCCTCGACGGCACCCGTCGCTGCATTCAGTCCCGAGGGAACATCCAGCGCCATCACGTGCGCCCCACCCGCGCGATACTGATTGATCAGATCAATCGCTTGCGCAAGCGCTCCCTGCGGCGCTTTTGTCAGACCAATGCCTGTCAGCGCATCGATCAACAGTGGCCACCCCTTGAGTAACTCCTCTGCCGCTGAGGCATCATCCATCGGCCACGCCTTGATCGTCACGCCCGCCTCGCGCGCCGCACCGGCTGCCAGCTGTGCATCGCCAGTCAACACTGCCTCTGGCTTCAAGGCGACAACCTGCACGTCAAAGCCGGACAACAACGCCAGGCGAGCCAGTAAATAGCCATCACCGCCATTGTTACCCCCACCGCACATCACACACAGCTTGCGTGCCTCGGGCCAACGCTGACGCAGAAGATCAAACGCCGACTGAGCCGCACGACCCATCAGACGCCTCTCTACCGGTGCCTCAGGTAAACCGCTAGCCGCAGCCACTGTTTCTTCGGCCAGCATCCAGTGTTCAAGATCACGCAGCGCTGCTATCGGCCACAGACAGTTGACCGATCGCCAGATGCTGACAGTGGCGGGCGATGCATTTGCTACCGAGGTTGATGATGAAGTGGATTGACTCGCCGCCATGCATGAACTCCTTGTCTGATAATCTTGCAACGCGCGCTGTCATCAACGTGCGTTGTCTAGCACGTACAGCGCTCCGACACATCAGCCTGCCCCCTGCATCTCGACCATACTTGGGCAAACGGGCAAGTTACGCTAAGGTGGCGCCGTCTTTCGCCCCATGCCGCCCTGTCTTCTGAATTCCCTGTCTCGCTGGAACATCCATGTCTGCTTCATATCCTTACGCCACTGACCTGACTTCACATGCTGATGCGCAAGACGTTTCATCAGCGGAAGCGAAAGCACATCAGGAAGCGCAGTCCATGGCCGAGCTGGCAGCACGCATCAAGACCTGGGGACGAGAGCTGGGCTTTCAGCAGGTTGGTATTACAGATGTTGACCTCTCTGCACATGAAGCGTATCTCGAGCGCTGGCTAGCCAACGGCTATCACGGCGAGATGAATTTCATGGCCAAGCATGGCACCAAGCGGACGCGCCCCGAGGAGCTGGTACCCGGCACATTGCGCGTCATTAGCGTACGCCTTGACTATCTGCCACCGGAAGTTGAAACCACCCAGGTGTTGAGCCAGCCATCACGGGCCTATGTCTCACGCTACGCACTTGGCCGCGATTACCACAAGCTGATGCGAAAACGGCTGGCCAATCTGGCGAAACAGATAGAAGGCGAGGTAGGCAAGTTCGGTTACCGCGCCTTTGTCGACTCAGCACCAGTGATGGAGCGCGCGCTTGCCCAGAAAGCCGGCATCGGCTGGTTCGGCAAGAATGCCATGCTGATGAATCAAAAGGCTGGCTCTCTATTCTTCCTTGGAGAACTCTACACCGACCTGCCACTGCCAGTGGACAAGCCCTTCGAGAAGGAACATTGCGGCAGCTGCAATGCCTGTCAGGTCGCCTGCCCTACCGATGCGATTGTCGCAGACCGTGTCGTCGATGCACGGCGCTGCATCTCGTATCTTACCATCGAGCTCTCCGGTGCCATTCCCGAAGAGTTTCGCCGCCAGATGGGCAACCGCATCTACGGCTGTGACGACTGTCAGCTGTTCTGCCCCTTCACACGCTTCACAAAAGTCAGTCAGGAAGCCGACTTCTCCCCGCGCCATGATCTGGACCGTGCCGAGTTGCTCGATCTGTTCTGCTGGGGCGAGAGTGAATTCCTCAGCAAGACAGAGGGCAGCCCCATCCGGCGCATCGGCTATGAGAAGTGGCTGTCCAACATCGCCATTGCGCTTGGTAACGCGCCTTGGTCAGAGCGTGTCGAGCACGCCCTGCGTGCTCGCCTGCCCTACCCTAGCGAAGCGCTACGCGAACACGTGCGCTGGTCTCTCAAGGAACAGGCGATCAAGCGCGGTGCTCGACTGGCCACCGCGCTTTAAACGACAAACCAGGTTTATACAATGCCCTTCTGGGTCAGCTTGAGGAAGGTCTTGCGATAGTGCGAAAGCTCCGCCAGTGACTCGCGAATATCGTCCATCGCCTGGTGAGTCGCACGCTTCTTGAAACCATCCAATGCTGCCGGATTCCAGCGACGTGCCAGCTCCTTGAGCGTCGAAACATCGATATTGCGGTAATGGAAGAAGACTTCGAGTTCTGGCATCTCGTGCTGCAGGAAGCGGCGGTCCTGATGCACGCTATTGCCACACATCGGCGAGGCACCTGCGGCCACGTGACCGGCGAGAAACTCGATCGTCTGACGCTCGGCTTCCGCAGTATCCACTGTACTTTTCTTGACGCGTTTCACTAGCCCGGACTCACCGTGCGTGCGCGTATTCCACTCGTCCATCGCGTCCAGCAGGCTATCTGGCTGATGAACCGCCAGCACTGGGCCCTCGGCAATCAGGTTGAGGTCGCCATCGGTGACCAGCGTAGCCACTTCAATAATCCGCTCACGTGACGGGTCAAGCCCGGTCATTTCAAGATCGATCCAGATCAGACGATCAGCCTGCGCGTTTAGGTTAGCCATGAGTCAACTCCTTGCTGAGCAGGTAAGGGACAGCACTCACTATCGCTGATAGACAAGCGATATGCAGCGCTATCCAAGGGCATCAGACGACACCCGAGGGCGCAAAGGGTACAATCGCACCGCAAACGGGGGAAGTCCCTCCCGTCCCTGGCGAACGAACGGCGACCGGAGTCACCAGCCAAGCATGAGCAAACGCAAGCTAAGCCGCCAGCAACAATGGCGGATCGAGAAGGTTCAGGCCGAACGCACTCAGCGTGCAGAGAAACGCGAATCTCAGGATCGCGACAAGCTCGACGCCGGCGAATACGGCCCAGAACAGCATGGGCGCGTCATCGCCCACTACGGGCGCAGCCTGGAAGTGGAAAGCGAATCTGGCAGCCTGCATCGCTGCCATCTGCGCGCCAATCTCGAAACCCTGGTGACCGGTGATCGTGTCATCTGGCGCGAAGCCAGCGATGCCAGCGGCGTTGTCGTCGCGCGCGGCGCTCGCACCACTGAGCTTGAACGCCCTGATATGCGCGGTGTTCTCAAGCCAGTGGCAGCCAATATCGACCAGATTCTGATCGTCTTTGCCGCCGAGCCTGCGCCACAGCCTAACCTGATTGATCGCTATCTGATCGCTGCCGAAGCGACCGGTATCACACCGGTGCTGGTGCTCAACAAGGTCGACCTGCTGCCTGAAAGCGGAGGTGAGCTGCGTGACCTGCTGGCGCGCTACGAGGCGCTCGGCTACGAGGTAGTCGCCTGTACCACACTCGGTGAAGCAGGCCTCGATGCCCTTAAAGCCCAGCTGAGTGATCGCACCTCTGCCTTCGTCGGCCAGAGTGGCGTTGGCAAGTCATCGCTGATCAGCATACTGCTGCCGAAAGAAGAGGTGCGCGTCGGCCCGCTTTCGACCGAATCGCGTCAAGGCATGCACACCACCACCACCGCCTGGCTCTATCACATGCCTGGCGGCGGCGACCTGATCGATTCCCCGGGCATCCGTGAGTTTGGTCTGGTTCACCTGACACCGGAGCAGGTGACCGATGGCTTCCGTGAATTCCACGAGTATCTTGGCATGTGCCGCTTCCGTGACTGCAAACACGAGAAAGAGCCAGGCTGTGCCCTGCTCAAGGCAGTCGAGGATGGCGAAATCGGGCGTGTGCGCTTTGATAGCTACAAGAAAATTCTCGTCTCGCTGACCGAGAGCTGATCAAACACTAGTCGACACACCAGTAGCGCCTCCGCAACATCAATGAAAAAAGCCCCGCCAGTCGCGATGACTGGCGGGGCTTTTTTACCTCGGGCTGCCGACTTTTTCAGCGCGGCCGGAAGACGTCTCGATCAGCCTTCAAGAAGCAGCAGCAAGGACAACGCAAACAGCACCCACATGGTGGGACGGATCTCGCGTGCCTTGCCGATGCCGAGCTTGATCACCACGAAGCTCAAGAAGCCAAACACGATGCCATGAGTAATGGAGTACGTCAGCGGAATCATCACCATCGCGATGAATGCCGGAATGGCATCATCAAACTGATGCCAGTGAATCTTGCGGATCGGTTCCATCATGAATACCCCGACCAGAATCAGCGCGGGAGCGGTCGCAATCGCCGGCACCAGTGATAACAGCGGCGCCAGGAACAGGAACGGCAGGAAGCACAGCGCGACGACAACGGCGACCAATCCCGTGCGTCCACCCTGGCTGATACCAGCAGCAGATTCTATGTAGGCATTCGCAGGACTGGTCCCCAGCGGTGCAGACACGAGCGCAGAGAAGGCGTCGACCATCATTGAACGACGAATATTGCGCGGATCACCCTTCTCGTCCTTGAGATTACCGGCTTCGGCGACAGCCATGAAGGTCGATAGTGCATCGAAGAACACCGTGAACAGAATCACGAAGATGAACGGCACATAGGCAATCTTGAGCGAGCCCATCAGGTCCAATGCCAGCAAGCCACTGAAGTCCGGGGCGGCAAAGATGCCTGTAAAGTTGACCAGCGTCGGTTGGGCGATCTCCGGCGGGAAGTAAACCGTGCCGTCCCCCCACAGACGTCCGATCGTACTGGCCATCAGAGTGGTAACAATGATGCCGATGATCAACGCACCGTGCACACGGCGAGCAACCAGAATGGCCGTCAACGCCAGACCCAGCATGAAGATCACCAGTGCCGGAGTCATCGGTGCCACGCTTACCACCGTAACCGGATTGGAAACGATCAGCTTGGCATTCACCAACCCGATGACAGTGATGAACAGGCCAATGCCGCAGGCAATCGCATAGCGCAACTGAGCAGGAATCGCATCAATCACCAGGCGACGCACATTGAACATCGCCAGCACGGCGAAGATGACGCCAGCCCAGAATACGCAGCCCAATGCGACCTGCCAGCTCATGCCGCCTCCCAGCACCATGGTGTAGGCAAACAAGGCGTTGATGCCCATGCCCGGTGCAACGAGAATCGGGTTGCGGGCATATAGGCCCATCATCAAGCTACCAAAGAAGCTGACCAGCACTGTAGCGGTCAGCGCGGCGCTGAAGGGCACGCCAGCGGCGGAGAGAATGCCCGGATTGACCACGATGATGTACATCGAGGCCAGGAAGGTGGCAATACCAGCCAACACTTCCGTGCGCGTCGTAGTGCCTTCAGTACGAAGTGAGAAGCAGCGCTCGAGCAAGGTGATGACTCCCATGGATGGTGTAGCATTTGATTGAGCGGGTCAGCGGTAGTCACAGACGAGCCTGCGCGACAGACAGCACGTGCGCATCACTCACAAGTGATCGCCCTTCATGTGACCGCCAACATTATAAACGGAAATACCGCGCTATCGAGTCAGTCAGGCATGCGATACCCGCCAATTATCGGCATGATGTCATGATCGACGCATGAAATCTGATGCATAAAATCTGCCTTACACGTAAACACTCATACCGTGTCATGTCGCACTTGACGTTACTGCCAGCCAGCGTGCCATCATGAGTGATACAGCATCTCCTACTCGTCAAAGCAAGGATCACGCCATGTCTCATGACACTTTGCATACTGCGGGGACACCCGACAGCTCCGAGGCTAATCTGCTGCCCTTGATTGTCGAGCCAGAACACCTCATCTCGCTGCTGGAACATCCCGATCTCGTCCTGGTCGATGTCCCGCTGAAGGCCGAGAGCCACGCGCAGCACATTCCCGGGGCACGCTTGCTGGATTTCAAACAGCTGGTCGGCAGCAATGATGACGAGATTCCCGGCATTCCGAGTCCAGAGACACTCTCAGCGGTGATCTCTGCACTCGGCATCACGCGTGACAGCCATGTTGTTGCTTATGATGACGAAGGCGGCGGCTGGGCTGGCCGTTTGCTATGGACGCTGGCACTACTGGGTCATACCCGCTTCAGCTATCTCAACGGCGGCTTGCATGCTTGGCAAGGCGATGGCCTGCCACTAGTCGACACTGTTACACAGTGGCAACCCAGTGAATACCGCGCGGCGTACGTCGATACCAGTGTGATGGCGACCCGCGAAGATATCCTGGATCGTCTGGCCGCCGACGCCCCTGAAGACAAGGTCGTGGTGTGGGATGCACGTTCCGTCGAGGAATATCGTGGCGAGAAGGGACAAAATGCACGTTTGGGGCACATTCCCGGGGCGGTGCACTTTGAATGGACAGAGGCCATGGATCGCGAGCGCAATCTGCGTATCCGCGACTACGCCGAGCTAATCACCGAGCTAGGTGCGCGTGGTATCAATCCTGATCAGCACATCGTCACCCACTGCCAGAGCCATCATCGCTCGGGCCTTACCTGGCTAGTCGGTCGCGCACTGGGCTTCAGTGATATCCGAGCGTATCCGGGTTCGTGGAAAGAATGGGGCAATCGGGACGATACGCCCATCGAGCGCTGAGCCAGCTAGCAACGCCCTCCTCCATCATCCAGCCAACCAACCGCTGCAGTGATCCACACGCTTGAGCCGCTATTAGCGATGGGCTAAGGTGCTGCCAAACTACTGACCATCGCTCATCGTTGGTCAGCACCCGCCTCAAAGAAGGGCGGGCTCCTCTTTCTTGCAAGGATCAACATTGTGGATCGCGCCAAGCTGTTTTCCCTGAGCCAGTACACGCTCCCCCAGCATCTGATTTCGCGTGTTATCGGCCGTGTTGCCGCCTGCGATAATTCGTGGGTCAAGAACACCTTCATCGAGCGTTTCATCAAGGCCTATGACGTCAACATGGGGGAAGCGCTAGAAGAAGATCCGCGCGCCTACGCCTGCTTCAATGACTTCTTCACGCGTGCGCTCAAGCCGGAGGCACGTCCCATAGGCCAAGGGCTCGTGTCACCCGCGGATGGCGTACTGTCACAGTTTGGTGCCATCGAACATGGCACGCTGGTGCAGGCCAAGGGCCAAGCCTTCTCGCTGACTCAGTTGCTCGGCGGTAGCGAGGAGCGTGCCGCCCCCTTCCGCAACGGCCGCTTCGCCACCGTGTACCTGTCCCCCAAGGACTACCACCGCGTACACATGCCCTTGGCGGGGCGCCTGATAGAAATGGCCTACGTACCGGGCCGTCTGTTCTCGGTCAATGAGGCCACCGCTCAGCATGTGCCAGGACTGTTTGCACGCAATGAGCGCCTGGTGTGCATCTTTGAGACCGAACACGGGCCAATGGCCATGGTGCTGGTCGGCGCCATGATTGTCGCTGCGATCAAGACAGTCTGGAGCGGACAAGTAACGCCGTTGTCAGGCTCTGTCGAAACGACGCACTTCAACCAACTGATCGAGCTGGCGCGCGGCGCAGAGATGGGCCGCTTCCAGCTGGGTTCGACGGTAGTCATGTGCTTCCCCGAGAATGTCGAGTTTGATGATGCCTTGACGCTTGGTCAGTCTGTCAGCATGGGGCAGTCTCTGGGCATGTGCGCTACCAAGTCCGGCATGGCACAAACGCCGGAGCCCACAGCATAAAAAGCGTCCAATACGCCGGCCTATCGACAGACAGAGGGATGACTCGATAAGCGTCGTGATAAAAAA
>NZ_JEMF01000026.1 GCF_000591415.1 Cobetia crustatorum
GTTTCTGTAGACAGGGCTATTCATGACCTGAATCCGGCTACTCAACATTTCGATTGTCTCGTTGCCAAGTGTCTCTCTACTGTTAGGATGCATCTCCTGTCTTCACCCCGCCGCCATCTCTTGGTGCGGTAGATTCGAAGATAGCTACAAGAACAACCAAACAATACAAGCAAAGGGAAGCTCATGACCCGTCAGAATGCCTTCCAGTCCCTCTTCCAAAAGAAGACCCTGTGCGCGCTGATCGGCAGCGCCACACTGGCCATGACGGCTCCGGCCATGGCCGAAGATGTCACTCTGCGTATGGCCTACGACGCTGATCCGGTTACGCTCGATATTCACGAGCAGCTCTCCGGCGGGACCCTGCAGCTGTCGCACATGGTGTATGACCCGCTGATTCGCTGGAACAAGGAGCTTGGTTTCGATGGTCGCCTGGCCAAGAGCTGGGAGCGTGTTGACGACAACACCATGCGCTTCCATCTGCGCGAAGGCGTCAAGTTCCACTCCGGCAATGATTTCACCGCCAAGGATGTGGTCTGGACCGTGGAACGCCTGAAGAAGAGTGCCGACTTCAAAGCCATCTTCGCACCATTCAGTGAAGTGAAGGCCGTTGATGACTACACGGTAGAGCTTGTCACCGACAAGCCATTCCCGCTGGTCCTCAATGCTGCTACCTACATCTTCCCGATGGATAGCGAGTTCTATTCCGGTGACACTGACGACGGCCAGGCCAAGGATGAGATCGCCAAGCGTCCAATACCTTTGCTTCACGCAATGTGTCCGGCACCGGTCCTTATGTGGTGACCGATCGTCAGCAAGGCGTTCGTATCACTTTCGATCGCTTTGAGGACTACTGGGATACCGAATCTCCAGGTAATGTCGATGAGATCGTGCTGACGCCGATCAAGGAAAATGCCACCCGTGTCGCGGCCCTGCTGTCTGGCGACATGGACTTCATTGCTCCTGTACCGCCGACGGATCTTGAACGCATTCGCAAGCAGGATGGCGTTCACCTCGTCGAGATGGGCGGTACTCGCATCATCACTTTCCAGATGAATCAGGAGCGTGTTGAGGCCTTCAAGGACAAGCGTGTCCGTCAGGCCGTCAACTACGCCATCAACCAGGAAGGTATCGCTCAGAAGCTGATGAAAGGCTTCGCGACACCTGCCGCCCAGATGTCACCAGATGGCTATCAGGGACATAACCCGGAGCTCAAGCCGCGTTATGACGTGGCCAAGGCCAAGGAGTTGATGAAAGAAGCGGGCTACGAAGACGGCTTCAAAATCACCATGACGGCGCCCAACAACCGTTATGTAAACGATGCCAAGATTGCTCAGGCGGTCGCTTCGATGCTGGCCAAGATAGGCATCCAGGTTGATCTCAAGACGTTGCCGAAAGCGCAGTATTGGCCGGAATTCGATGCACGCTCAGCTGACATGATGATGATCGGTTGGCACTCGGATACTGAAGATAGCGCCAACTTCTTCGAATTCCTGACTTACTGCCCGGATGCAGACAGTGGCGTCGGCCAGTACAACTCCGGCAATTACTGCAACCCGGACGTCGACAAGATGGTGAATGATGCCAATCTGGAGACTGACACCGAGAAGCGCGCCAAGATGCTGCAGGCTGCCGAGAAGGCAGTCTACGACGATGCCGGCTTTGTCCCGCTGCATTGGCAGAACCTGGCCTGGGGTGCACGTGATGGCATCGAGATCGAACCGGTGCTCAACGTGATGAACTTCCCGTACTTGGGTGACCTGGTCATCGAGCAGGACTGATCATTCACTACTGAAAGCGCGATCGGTAAATAGCTCCCGCCTGCCCCGGCGGGAGCTCATGTGCTGACTCTGGCTACCGATACCAGTCGTGGCCACCAAGTCAAAACGATAAATACCCTCCTTTGTGATCCGCCCGCCATTGCCTCTCCGCAATGGGTTGGGGAGCCTTTGCTCCTCGTTGGGCCAGGTGAGCAGGTGGAGTCCCTGACACTCTGCGCAATGTGGCTTGTTGCGCGCTGGAACGTGATGTTCACGAGGAAGGTGGCGATCCATGATTGCCTTTCTGATCAAACGCCTGATGCACGCCGTACTGGTCATGTTCGTGATCAGCATCATCAGCTTCGCCATCCAGGACAATCTGGGTGATCCGCTGCGCGAAATGACCGGCCAAGCCGTGTCTGAAGCCCAGCGTGAGGTCATGCGCGATGAAATGGGCCTCAACGACCCTTTCATCACCCAATATCTACGTTTTGCCGGCAATGCTCTTCAGGGGGATCTCGGCACCTCGTACTTCTACAAACAACCGGCCACCGAGGTGATTCTCAGGCACCTGCCGGCGACGCTGGAGCTGGTGATGGCCTCGAGCCTGATCATCATTTTGCTGTCAGCCCCTATTGGCGTATTTGCTGCCATTCGGCCGCGCAATTGGCTGTCACGCCTGTTCATGGGAACTTCCATCATCGGGATCTCAGTACCGGTCTTCCTGACTGCTATTCTGCTGATTCAGGTATTTGCCATTGGGGTAACAGTTGACTGGTTCCCCAGCGATACCCAGTGGGGCAGCATCCTCAATGGCATGCTATCGACCGATGGTGGCATGCCCTCCTACGGTCGTGGTGAGCTGACGCATGTAGCGGGGAGCTGGAGCAGCGGCTTCTTTACCGCCGATGGCTTGTGGCATTTGGTACTGCCGGCGATTTCACTGGCTTCCATCATGTTGCCACTCTTCATCCGACTGATTCGCGCCGAGATGATGGAGGTCCTGCAATCGGACTACATCAAGTTCGCACGTGCCAAGGGCCTTGGTCTTGGACGCATCTACTTCTTGCACGCACTGAAGAACACCATGTTGCCGGTGATCACCGTCGGTGGTGTGCAGATCGGCACCATGGTGGCCTATACCATCCTGACCGAGACCGTCTTCCAGTGGCCAGGCATGGGATTGATGTTCCTTGAAGCCATCACACGCTCTGACATTCCGCTGATCGTGGCCTACTTGATGATGGTCGGCGTGATCTTCGTCGTCACCAATACTCTCGTCGACCTGATTTACGGTCTGGTCAATCCCACCGTCAAGCTTGCGGGGAAACCAGCATGAGCCAGACGACTCCTTCTGCGGCTACGGCCAGCGCGACAACACCCAAGACCAACTCCATCGTTGTGCCAGGACGCTGGCAGCGCTTCCGCGAGTCCTATCTGATCTACAGTTTCAAGCGTGACTGGATGGCGCAGGTCTGCTTGTTGATCTTCGTGGCCATGGTGATAGGCGCCTTTCTGGCCCCGTTGATCGCGCCGGCGGATCCTTATGATCTCGCCACCATCGACATCATGAATTCTGAGCTGCCACCGGTATGGATGGAAGGTAGCGATCCTGACTTTCTGTTGGGGACTGACTCCCAGGGCCGCGATCTGCTCTCCACCATCCTCTACGGCACACGCGTTTCCCTGTTGATCGGCTTTGGGGCCGTCATTCTGCAAGCGCTATTGGGCGTCACCTTCGGGTTGCTAGCGGGCTATATGGGCGGGCGTGTCGATGCCTTCCTGATGCGCATGGCAGATATCCAGCTGTCCTTCTCGACACTGATGGTGGCCATTGTGGTCGGTGCCATCATCAAGGCGACATTCGGTGGCGCAGTGTTCTCGGACTACGCATTGGTGCTGCTGATACTGATCATCGGGCTGGCGGAGTGGCCGCAGTACGCGCGTACCGTGCGCGCCTCGGTACTGGCGGAGAAGAGCAAGGAATATGTCGATGCCGCTCGTGTGATGGGTTTCCGCTCACGCCGCATCATGTTCCGTCATATCCTGCCCAATACGCTGTCGCCTATCTTCGTTATTTCCACCGTGCAGATCGCCAACGCGATCATCTCGGAGGCAGCACTGTCCTTCCTCGGCCTCGGCATGCCCGAAACTCAGCCGTCACTGGGCTCGTTGATCAAGTCTGGCTTTGACTACCTACAGTCAGGTAGTTGGTGGATCACGCTGATTCCCGGTGGTGTGCTGATTTTGCTGGTACTGGTCATCAACCTGCTGGGCGACTGGCTGCGTGATGTCATGAACCCCCGTCTCTACAAGGGCTGAAGCCACGAGGAACGCTGAAATGGCATTACTTGAAGTCAATAACCTCGATGTTCGCTTCGCCATGCGAGGCGGCGAAGTCTGCGCCCTGCGCGACGTCAGTTTTTCTTTGGAGCGCGGTGAGCGCTTGGGAATTGTGGGTGAATCGGGTGCTGGCAAGTCAGTGGCTGCCTTCACCATCCTCAACTTGATCGCCAAGCCGGGCTACATTGCGGGTGGCGAGATCAAGTTCGATGGCACTGTGCTCAACACCATGAAGCCCAAGGCGTTGCAGTCCATCCGCGGCAATCGGATCTCGATGATTTTCCAGGACCCGATGATGACACTCAATCCTGTGCTGACCATCGGCGCACAAATGATTGAGTGCCTGAAGGCTCACCGGCGCATTTCGACCAAGGATGCGCGCGCCATCGCCTTGCACAAACTCAATCAAGTCTTCATTCCGTCCCCGGAAAAGCGTCTTGATCAGTATCCGCATGAACTATCCGGCGGAATGCGCCAGCGCATCATCATCGCCATCGCACTACTGCTGGACCCTGACATCATTGTCGCCGATGAGCCGACTACCGCGCTGGACGTGACGATTCAGGCTGAAATCATGGAGTTGCTACTGTTGCTGTGTGAAAAGCACAACGTGGGACTGATCCTGATCACGCATGACCTTGGCGTTGTCAGTCAGGTCACTCAGCGCACGCTGGTGATGTATGCCGGACGCGTGATCGAGCAGGGGCCGACCCGCGAGATCATCAACGACGCTCAACATCCGTATACCCAGGGATTGATCAACGCCCTGCCCCAGATGGCGACGCCGGGTAGCCGCTTGAATCAGATTCGCGGTTCGATGCCAACACTGACCAAGATTCCGGCTGGCTGCGCCTTTAATCCGCGCTGCGACTTCGCCAGTGATATCTGTCTGCAAGAGGTGCCGAATTTTGTCGGCTCGGGTAACTGCAAAGTGGCGTGTCACATGGTGGATGCGATGGTCAAAGGTCAGCCCTGGACGCCAATCTTGACTGATAAACCCGTCACAAAGACAGTCCCTCTCCCGGAGGTGAACGCATGAGCCAGGCTATTCTCACTCCTGAGCAGAGACTCGCCACACACGACAGTGCGGCGCTTGGCGAGACATTGGTGGAAATCCGTGATCTCGAGAAGCGTTTTTCGCTGTCGGGTGACTTTCTGGAGCAACTGACCTTTGAAAAGGGTCGCCTGCGTCGTAAGCAGGAATACGTACATGCCATCAATGGTGTGACGCTTGACGTCAAGCGCGGTGAAGCACTGTGCGTGGTGGGGGAATCCGGCTGCGGAAAGTCCACGGTAGCGCGCACCGTAATGGGGTTGCTCAAGCCCAGCGGTGGCGAGGTGTGCTTCGACGGTACTCGCATTGACAATATGCCGCCGCGTGATCTGCTGCCGTATCGCCGCCGCATGCAGATGATCTTTCAGAACCCTTACGCTTCGCTGAATCCCCGCATGACGATTCAGCAGACACTGGAAGAGCCGCTACGTTTCCATCAGCCAACACTCAATAATGGTGAAATTCGCGACAAGATCGAAGACGTCATGCGCTCAGTCGGGATCGACCCCGACTGGGGCAAGCGCTACGCTCACGAGTTCTCGGGCGGTCAGCGCCAGCGTATTTCGATTGCACGTGCACTGGCGGTAGATCCTGAGTTCATCGTTGCCGACGAGCCCATTTCCGCACTCGATGTGTCGATTCAAGCTCAGGTGCTTAACCTGATGATGGAAGCGCAAGAACAGCGTGATCTAACGTATCTGTTCATCACTCACGATCTGGCGGTGGTAGAACACTTCGGGACTCGAGTCGCCGTCATGTATCTAGGCACGCTGTGCGAGCTGGCGGATACCCGCTCACTCTTCGCCCGCCCACGCCATCCCTATACCCAAGCACTGATGTCAGCCATCCCACGCTTGAATGATGATAAGGCCAATCACATCCGCCTTGAAGGCGAGGTGCCGACGCCGGTCAATCTGCCGCCAGGTGTGTATTCCATGGCCGCTGCCCACATGCCAATGATCGCTGTCGTATCGAGATTCCGCGCCTGATCACGACAGATACCGGTCAGGTGGCCTGTCATGCGGTAGAGGAAGGACGCATCGACTAAACGTGCCTCATGAACAGACGCAAAGCGATGTATGAGTGGGTTTGCATCTCGGACCCCGGGTAAGGCAACATCGTCACATTTCTGCCAATCTGACTAAATAGTCAGCTTCGGGCCTGTTCTGAGCGTATCAGTGACGTTCAAGATGGGCCCGAGCGTTAGTTGATAGCTGTATCCTGACATTGGGCGCGCGTTATCCGTAGAGATAGCCAGCCTGAGCTCCTGACAAAGCCTGTTTCCAGGCGTCGAGGCAACTTCTATACATGGAAATTCGCTGGCTGGAAGATTTCATCGTGCTGGCCAAGACCCGTCATTTCTCGCGGGCGGCCGAGGCGCAAAATGTCTCACAGCCCACCTTCTCCCAGCGGATAAAATTGCTGGAAGAAGATATGGGTACCACTCTTATCAATCGCCAGACCCTGCCCTTGTCGCTGACCCCTGCAGGTGACGAGTTTCTGCGTCTGTGCGAACAGATTACCGAGCGCGTGCGCACTACGCGTGAACGTTTGCAGGCGATGGCACAACAGCAGGCCAGCAAGATTTCCCTGGCAGCACCGCAGTCATTGATTTCACAGTTCCTGCCGCAGTGGCTTGATCAATATCAGCTACGTGACCAAGTACTGCCCTATCTACGTGCTACCGGTTGGCTGGCAGCGGATTACTTCCACGGCCTCGACCGGGGCGAATGTGATCTTGCCATGTGTTACTGGCCACAAGCCCGACTGGATCTCGGCTTCGAGCTGGAGCACTACCGCTACCTGATTCTGGGTGAAGAAGCTTTCATCCCGGTCTGCGCGCCGCACAGCATGGTGCGCCACGTTACGCGTTACCGGGCACGCGTCGCTCGCCTTTGCCGTTTATCAGCCCGCATCCACGTGCTGTAATCGCAGCCACACTCACGGCGCATCTTGCTCAGGTGCCGGTGCAAGCGCACTTGATTACCATGAATGAGAACATCCAGGCATCCAACATCAAGGAGTTGGTGCTGCAGGGCTATGGGATTGGCTGGCTGCCACTACGCCTGGCTGAGGCTAAGCTTGCCAGCGGCCAACTGGTGCGTGCCGGTGATGCCCGCTGGGATGTACCGATTCATATTCGTCTATATCGCCCACGTGAACCACGCCATGACAGCGTCAGTGAGCTATGGCAACACCTGGAAAGCTGCCTTGGCCCCGCGTCAATTGAGTAAGCCGTTATCCGGCGTCAACATCGACTCTATTATCGCCTGTGTTACGCGTTATCACCCCCTGTCAGCAGCCTGCCAGCTGTTGATCAGATCACGACCCGATGGGAATCAGCATGTCCGATATATATCTGAACGACCCCGTCCTCACGCATGCCGATGCGCAGCGTACTCATTTGACTGCGCTACAGCACCGTTATGAGTTAGCCATGCAACAGCATGCGCTGGATGCCATCGTGCTCCACAGCGGCAAGCCAAAGCGCCATTTCGCTGATGATCAGGACGCCACCTTCAAATCACATGCGCATTTCCTGCATTGGGTACCGATGGCCGGACTGAGCGATAGCTGGCTGGTCATTCGCCCCGGTGAGCGTCCGTTGTTGTATCTCTATGCTCCGGATGATTTCTGGCATCTATCTCCGACATTGCCAACGCCAGAGGCGGCGTCGTGGTCTGAAGCCTTCGAGATTGTTCATCTACGCAAGCCGACGCTGCCAGCACGTCCCAATGGCCGTATTGCGTTACTCGGTGAGATAGCGTTACTGCAGCCGGATGTCGTCGAAGCACTCAATGCTGAAGCCAATCCTGCCGCCCTACTGCGCCAGCTCGATGAAGGCCGTGTCTGCAAAAGTGAGTTCGAGATCGCGTGCCTTGAGGAAGCCAGTCTGCGCGCAGCGCGAGGGCACCTGGCAGCACGTCGTCGCTTTATGGATGGCGGTGCCGAACTGGATATTCAGCTCGCCTACCTTGGTGCCTCGCGCCAGCGTGAATCTGATGTGCCCTATGGCAATATTGTCGGCCTGAATGAACATGCCGCCGTACTGCACTATCAGCACTACGCGCTTCAAACACCGGTAACTCGTCATAGTTTACTGGTCGATGCTGGTGCCAGCGTGCATGGCTACGCTTCGGACATCACCCGCAGCTGGGCTGGCGATGATGCATTGCCGATCTATCGTGCTTTGGTGGAGGGCGTCGATGCCCTGCAGAAACGTCTGATCGCGGTGCTTGCGCCTGGCGTCGACTACGTGGCACTTCACCTCGAGATGCATCGTGAATTGGCTGAGCTATTACGCACGTTAGGGATCGTTTCACTATCGGCTGAAGCACAGGTCGAACAAGGCATCACCGCTGCATTCTGCCCGCACGGCCTGGGGCATCTACTCGGATTGCAGGTTCACGATGTGGCAGGGCGTATTCCTGATTTCATCAGCGGTGATATGCGTCATCCGCCTGCCGGCCATTCAATGTTACGTTTGACACGCAAACTTCAGGAAGGCATGGCTATTACCATCGAGCCGGGTTGCTACATCATTCCCATGCTGCTGGAGCCATTGCGCAATGATGCGCGCGGCAAGGCTATCGATTGGTCGCTCATCGAAGCGCTCGCTCCTCATGGCGGTGTACGCATCGAGGATAATCTGGTGATTACTGCGGACGGAGCGCACAACCTGACACGTGTGCCGGCGACAGGGCTTTAATCTCGGGTTTAGCCAGTTGATTGTCTGAAAGCCGCCTCGGTCCTGTATCGATGGCGGTTTTTTATCGTTTGTTTATCCTTACGTGCTTGGCATCAGGATGCTGCGCTGCAACTAGCGGTTGACGATGGATGATGAAATGATGCGAGTCGTCATCTGATATTGAAGGTCGTTGTGTTCGCTAATCGTCCTGCCTTCGGAGTCATTGCCATGCCACATTCCATCTTTACTGCCGAGTTCCGACCAGCGTTCGGTTTTGGCAATCGTCATGTTCAGACTTTGTTACCTAGATTCATGTCGCTTGCGCCACTTTCACGATGCACCGAAATCATCAATTTGCCTGACGGCGATTTTGTTGAGCTCGCCTGGATTACCAGCGACGGCGGCAGCCGACATGAACGCCAAACGCCACTGTCGGGTGATGCACCATTGTTTGTGTTGTTCCATGGCCTGGAAGGCGACTTGAAATCGCCTTACGCACGGGACTTGCTTAACGCGGCGGCCAAGCTGGGTTGGCGCCCGGTGATGATGCACTTCAGAGGTTGTGGTCAATCTCCCAATCGCTTGCCCCGTGCATACCATAGTGGCGACACAGCTGATGCTTATTGGGTACTGGGTGAGCTGGGCCGACGTTATCCGCATGCCCTCAAGGTCGCCTGCGGTGTCTCACTGGGGGCTAACATGCTGCTCAAGCTGGTAGCCGAGCAAGGTGGAGATGGTCTGGATCTGGCCGGTGCAATTGCCATTAGTGCCCCACTGGATCTCGCTGCCAGTGCCGATGTGCTCAATCAGGGATTTTCACGTGTCTATCAGCGCCATTTGCTCAAGGGGTTGAAGGCAAAGGTAGCGGCGAAATTGGCCAATGGCTCTCTTCCGGTCTCAATTGGTGCGCACCAATTGAACCAGCTCAACAGCTTCTGGGCCTACGACAATGAAGTTACTGCGCCATTGCATGGATTCTCTTCAGCCAGCGATTACTATGCACGATCGTCTGCGGGACGCTTACTCAGTGAAATAGAACTGCCTACCCTAGTGTTGCAGTCTCTGGATGATCCCTTCATGCCACGTGATCTGTTCTCCCGCTTTAGTCAGCCTTCGGAAGCGGTACGCATAGAATTGAGCGACCGTGGTGGCCATGTTGGCTTCATCGAGTGGCGTCGTGGTCGCCTTTCTTCGTGGCTGGCAAGACGTGTGGCACGACAACTCGCGGATTGGAGTGGGTTGCCAAAACCGCAAGCCGTTTCCGAGGCTCAAAGCGAAGCTCATTGACCGAAGCATGCGATATGCTTCATTGAATCGTGAAGTGCCCTGTTGTGATAGCGCGCTCAAAGCTAGTGAGCTTCCCTTCCCTATATCAGTCGACGATCACAAGAAGATAATTTTATTTTTATATTTTATTAAAGATAACGGTATACAAATTGATGTGAGGTAAGTCACTGTCGTGACCCACGGAGAATGATAGACTGCACGCCCGATTCAACCGCTAAAGACTTGATAATGAACCTTATTTTTCGTTTGGTGCTTGGTATTGTTGTCGGCATCATGCTTGGCCAGTGGGCACCTGACTCACTGATTCGCGCCCTCCTCACCTTCAAGGTGCTGTTCGGTGAGCTATTGGAATACTCCATCCCACTGATTATCCTATTCTTTATCATGAGCGGGATTGCCCGGTTAGAACGCTCATCCGGCCGTTTACTGGTACTCACCATCGCCTTGGCCTATGCCTCCACCACGCTTGCGGGCCTCATGTCAGCGATCGTAGGAGTGGAGTTGGTACCGCATATTGTGCATCACGGCCAGCTACCTGCCAGTCAAATTGTCGTCTTGCTTCCCTACTTTACGCTAGATATCCCCCCGCTGACGGACGTCAGTACCGCCTTGGTCACGGCGTTTCTGTTCGGAATAGGGATATCTGCAACGGCACATGAAGGCATGCGCAATTTGGCAGATGGTGGTCGCGATATCGTCGAATGGTTCATTGCCAAGGCACTCATCCCTGCCCTACCGTTCTACATCGCGGGGTTGTTCTGTGAAATGACCGTAGCGGGCACAGTAGCCAATACCTTGAAAAGCTTCGGTATGATTTTAGTCTTGGCGTTGGCGCTGCATTGGTTATGGCTGACGCTACTTTATGTCACCAGTGGCATGAGTACCGGTCGTGCACCGGTACAGGCGTTACGCCATATGCTACCCGCTTACTTCACGGCGGCTGGCACCATGTCGTCTGCCGCCACGATTCCAGTGACGGTTCGTCAGTGTCGGATGAACCATATATCGCCTTCCGTAGCGAGTTTTGCCATCCCGTTACTCGCAACCATCCACATGTGTGGCAGCGCAATTACGCTCACCATCTGCGCGATAGGCGTCATGCTGGTAACGCCCGGTTTGGCTGCCCCTGATGTCATCACACTGCTACCTTTCATTGCGGCACTGGGAGTCACCATCATTGCCGCGCCGGGATCGCCCGGCGGCGCTGCCATGACCTCCGTCGGTGTGCTCCAGACGCTACTGGGATTTGATGCAGCGGCAGTGGGTCTCATGATGGCGCTTTATCTGGCACAGGACAGCTTCGGAACGGCCTGCAACGTAGCGGGTGATGGTGCACTGGTCCAGTGGATCGACCGTTTCGCCGAGGCCGAACAGGACAGGCAGCGCTATCGCTGAACTTTCCCTATTCACTCAATGCCGCCAATTCGACGCCATAAAAAATGATCTATGCCCACTCCAGCCTAGCCCTCCAGAGGGCAGAACCATAGATAGGACATAGGGTTAAACATGGTGTTGATGCTTTGCAGGCTAGGGGTCACGTCCTCAGCCTGTTCCAACACTTCTGTATCTAATCCACCTGCCGGCATTTCCATGGTTAAATAAGAACAAAAGAGAGATAGAGGACAAGAAGATATGACTAGAGTAAGCAGTGCAATTCCATGGGGACCTATTCGTTCGACGCTGACTGAGAAATTCAGTTTCGGTGACATTAAGCAACTCGTCGGTTATGGCGATTTGGATATGTCGCAACTTGCGCATCTCGAACAAAAATCTAAGGGCGGTACATCGAAGTCTCAGCTTCTCAGTGAGATAGATAAGCAGGTCGGAATGATGGCCGGAAATAATCGCAGCGTATTTGCGTCGATCTGCTGCGAAGAAATGATGCGTCGTAAACCGGAAGTGATTGATGAATTATCTCGGGTACTATCCAGAGTAGGTTGGAAGTTTTCTGGCACTACGCTCATCCCCATTGAGGTTTTCGATGTATCGGAACTTATCGACATTCCTGACGAGGCGCATACGGATATCCAGAAATCAGCAAGCCGACTCCGCGATGGTGACTTGAGCGGAGCACTTTCGGCAGCCTGCGGTGCCCTGGATACCGTGACCAGTGACATTTATAGTCGATATGATCTGGGTGATGCTGGAAAGGCGTCGTTCCAGGAGCGCATCAAGAAATCGATTGAAGCCTTACAGGTAAAAGATAATTTGATACGTGAATTGACTGAAATAGGATGGCTAGAATCTGATTACAAGCCACTATCCGCAAACCTTGAGGGTTCACTGAACCAAGCAGCGTTTATAATGCAAAAGTTACGCTCTGACATGGGCGATGTACATGGGACAAAGCCCGTCATTAGCGCACTGGTTTATGACTCTATCAAGTGGACATCCTTACTGCTCAGGATCTTGGCGATCCGTTAAAAGGCGTGAACGAGGCTGGAGTCATAGTAAAATAAAAAAGCCCCTGACATTCGCAAAATATGCAATGTCAGGGGCTTTTCGTTCTGGTGATGCGAAGGGCTTCAATGACTAACGCTTGATCAGCAACATCGATACGCGTAGACGCTTTACCCGATCGGGCAGCTGATACCGGTGCCTTTCGGAATCTGTCAACATAGTTGGCACATGAAGTGGTTCTGGCTTTTTAAAATCCTACTGCCTGCGGTGCCGGATCCCGCTCCGGATTCAGATGCACTATCTCCGGCAGATCGAGTTTCCGGATGTCGCCTGACCACCGCTCCGGGTGACGCTGCTT
>NZ_JEMF01000027.1 GCF_000591415.1 Cobetia crustatorum
AATTGGTGAGGGCTTCTTTTACATCTGATGACGAGTCAGCCACTCAGAATCCAACAGATCCTGAGATACGCTGGCATCACGCCAGCGCCTTCTCCACGACCTCGTAGACATTACGCGACAGCTTCTCGTTACGAATACGCTCAAGTTCCGTCTTCATCAACGCCTGACGTGCCGCATCGAAGCGTTTGAAGCGGGTCAGCGGTGTGATGATGCGCGCCGCGATATCCGGATTCAGACGATTCAACTCAATCACTACATCCGCCAGCAGGCGATAGCCTTCACCATCAATACGGTGGAAGTTGACGCGATTCTGACCTGCAAAGGTGCCAATCAGCGCACGCACCTTGTTGGGATTGGTCAGCGAGAAAGCCGGATGCTCCATCAGGAAACGCACACGATCCAATACATCGGTCTGCGGGCGAGTGACCTGAATCGCGAACCACTGGTCCATCACCAGCGGATCGTGAGACCAGCGCTCAGCGAAGGCCTTCAGTGCCGGATTACCCAACTCAGTGCGTGAAGAGTGCACCAACAGTGTCAGCGCGGCGCGAACGTCTGTCATGTTATGCGCCGCGGCCAACTGGGCCTGAGCCAGACGCATGCCTTCTTTATCCTCGATACCCATCAGGTAACTGAGTGCAGCATTCTTGAGGCTTCTGCGCGCCATCTGCTCGAAGGTCGGTGCGTACTCACCCTGCTGTTCGTTGGCGTGATAAAGCGCCACGAATTCTTCGCGCAATACGGTCGCCAGCTGCGCCTTGGCCGTCTTGCGCGCCCAATGGATGGCATCGACATCGACAACAGCTTGCTGCTCGGCGATATATGCCTCAGACGGCAACGTCAGCATTTCGGCCAGCACTGCGCGGTCCGTCGGCTCACCCGTCAGCAGGAAACGATACGCCGCCAGCAGACGTTCATCGAGATGCGCCTGCTTGTCACCGCGCTGGAAGGCCGCCATCAGGTCTTCCAGCGCCGCCAGTGCCAGTCGCTGACCACACTCCCAGCGGTTGAAGCCATCACTGTCATGCTGCATCAGGAAGGCCAGCTGCTCGCGGCTATAGTCAAAGCCCAGCTTGACCGGCGCCGAGAAGCCGCGCAGCAACGACGGTACCGGTGCATGCTCGATACCGGTGAAGACGAAGCTCTGCTCGGCTTCGGTCAGCTCCAATACGCTCTCGCTGCCCAGTGATGCACCCTCCAGCACCAACGGCAAGTCATGGCCGTCAGCGCTGACCAGACCCATACGCACCGGAATCACCAGCGGCAGCTTCTCGTTCTGTCCCGGCGTCGGTGCCGTCGTCTGACGTAGCGTCAGCGTGTAGGTCTTGGCCGTTGCATCAAAGACACCACTGGCGGCCACCTCAGGCGTACCCGCCTGCGCGTACCAACGCATGAACTGGGTGAAGTCGCGTCCGGAGGCTTCACTCATCGCACTGATGAAGTCCTCAATGGTGGCTGCACGGCCATCATTCTGCGCGAAGTAGAGGTCACTGCCACGACGGAAGGCCCCTTTGCCCAGCAGATTGGCGACCATGCGCACCACTTCCGAGCCCTTCTCATAAATGGTCAGGGTATAGAAGTTGGAAATCTCGATGTAGGACGCCGGACGCACCGGATGAGCCGTGGGGCCAGCATCTTCGGCAAACTGCGCGGTACGCAACATGGCCACGTCTTCGATACGCTTGACCGGTGCCGAGTTCATGTCCGCCGAGAAGCTCTGATCACGATAGACCGTGAACCCTTCCTTCAATGACAGCTGGAACCAGTCACGACAGGTCACGCGATTACCAGACCAGTTATGGAAGTACTCGTGGGCCACCACGCCTTCGACGCGCTGGAAGGCAGCATCGGTCGCCGTGTCGTGATTGGCCAGCACACAGGAGCTGTTGAAGATATTGAGCCCCTTGTTCTCCATCGCGCCCATGTTGAAATCGTTGACCGCGACAATCATGAAGATATCCAGATCGTACTCACGCCCATACACCTCCTCGTCCCACTTCATGGAAGCCTTGAGCGAGGTCATCGCATGCTGGGTCTTGTCGAGATTCTCTGGCTCGACCCAGATTTCCAGTGCGACATCGCGACCGCTCATGGTAGTGAAGCTGTCGGCATGCTTGACCAGATCCCCCGCCACCAGCGCGAACAGGTAGCAGGGCTTGAGATGCGGATCTTGCCAGGTCACGAAGTGACGGCCGCCTTCCAGCTCACCACGCTCCACGGGATTGCCGTTGGAGAGCAGGATTGGATAATGAGCCTTATCACCGATGACCGTAGTGGTGAACACGGACATCACGTCCGGACGATCCGGGTAATAGGTGATACGACGGAAGCCTTCGGCCTCGCACTGAGTGCAGAACATGCCAGAAGACACGTAGAGCCCTTCCAGCGCCGTATTGGCCGCTGGATCAATAACCACGACCGTCTCAAGCTCACAACGTGCCGGCAAGCCATCGAGTGTCAGATGCGTCTCGCTGATCGTGAACTCGTCACTGGCCAGCACGCGGCCATCGACGCTCACGCGCTCAAGTGTCAGATGCTCGCCATTGAGCACCAGCGGCGGCGTAGCATCGCTGCCAATCGCGGCATCGGGATTGCATTCGAGCGTCAACACGGTGGTAACACGTGTGGCGGAAGGCTCAAGTTCGAAGGTCAGGCGAGTTTCAAGCACTTGCCAGGCCGGAGCCTGATAATCAGCAAGATGGATAGCTGCAGGTTGTGACATGAAGATCTCCGCAATCAACGCCGGCGAAGAACGATAGCTCCGCACGACAAAAAGAATCGGGCACCGAGGGACAACTCGCCTCTTGTGCCCTCAAAACAGCACATATTTGACACCCGTTAGACACTCATTCGCGTGGAAGCGTGTCGCCAGCGGTAGCCTCGGAAGCACTGCCGTCCACGGATGCCACATCACGCTCGCCCTTCGGCTCAGGACGCGTCGCCAGCCAGATCGCCAACAAGGTCAAGAAGACCAACAACGATGCCTTGACCACCAGTACCGACACCGTAAACAGGATGATCAGCATCGAGACAGCCAGCATGCTGACCGCCATGATGCGTGCACGCAGCGGGATGGCGCGTTCTCGCTCCCAGGCGACCAGTGTCGGCCCTATCTGGGGGTGCTCGCGGATATAACGCGCAAAGCGGGGAGAACCTCTGCTGGCACATGCCAGCGCCAACAGCATGAACACGGTCGTTGGCAGCAAAGGCAGAAACATCCCGGCAAACCCGATGGCGAAGAACAACCAAGCCAGGCCCAGCCAGCAAATACGCTTCATACGCCGGAAGATCGTCATCTCGGGTCCTCGTCACCATTGGCCACGCGCTGCTTGCGCTACCTGCCACCAGTCAACCGGCAAGCTGTCCCGGGGGGAAGTGTTTTATGGCTATCTACTTGATAGTACTCACTGCATGGTAACGGGCTTGCCTGAGTCACGAAAGGCTACACGTGCGCAACAACGCCGCACCTCATCCGCGGCACACCATCATCCTTGTGCGCGACGCGCGATCAACCACAGGCGCATGATGGCCTCACAACGGTCCGCCAACAGCTCCGGCGTGCGCGCCAGCGCCTGCTCCAGCGGCATGGCACTGTCACACAGGGTGAAGACGGCACTCACGCCCTCATCGTGCGCGGCCTGCCAGCCCTCGCTCAGCCGCCCTGCCAGCACGATGGCCGGTACGCCTGCAGCCCTGGCGGCACGCGCCGCGCCAATCGGTGTCTTGCCACCCAGACTCTGGCCATCCAGGCCACCTTCTCCCGTGATCAACAGATCACACTGCGAGAGGCGTTCAGTGACATTCAGACGCTCCATCACCAACTCGATACCGGGTCTGAGCGCACCCGATAGCCAGGCAGCTGCCGCATATCCCATACCGCCCGCGGCCCCCGCACCGGCAAGCGTCGATTGGTCGCCGCAGAGGACGTCAGTGCTCAAACGTGCGAAGTGAGCCAGCGCCGCATCAAGCTCTGCGACCTGCGCTGCGCTGGCCCCCTTCTGTGGCCCGAAGACAGCGGTAGCGCCTCGCGGGCCACACAGCGGATTGTCCACATCGACCGCTGCAGCCACGTTTAGCGTCGCAAGCCGTGCATCCAGTCCGCTGGCATCCAGACTGGCGAGCTGAGCCAGCGCCGCGCCGCCGGGTGGCAATGCCTCGCCCTGAGCATCCAGCAAGCGCAGCCCCAACGCCTGCAGCATGCCGCTGCCACCATCATTGGTCGCACTGCCACCCAGCGTCAGAATCAGTTGCTCGGCACCAGCATCAAGCGCGGCAAGAATCAGCTCGCCCACGCCGTGAGTACTGGCAATGCGTGCATCGCGCTCATCAGGACTGAGCAGATGCAGACCGCTGGCCTCAGCAAGCTCGACAATTGCGGTGCGACTGCCCGGCTGCCAGCCCCATTGAGCGCTGACCTTGCGTCCGAGTGGGTCTTGTACCTGACAACGGCGCGCCTCGATGGGGTCTGACTCGCTGGCTGCCGCCAACAGTGCGGCCAGCGTCCCTTCGCCGCCATCGCCCAGCGGACATAGGTCCAACGTGGCATCAGGCAGCACGCGCCGAATACCTGTCGCCATGGCATCAGCAGCATCACTGGCCGCCAACGCCTCCTTGAAGCTGTCAGGAGCCAGCAGAATACGTAGTGCAGACGATGAAGCCGAAGCGGGGACAGATCCTGAAACAGGGACAGAGACGGAGGCAGACATGCGGACTTTCCTTGTCGAAGAGAATGGGCTTGAGAACGAATCAGGCAGGTACACCACTAAAAGTATCGTGCGCCATGAGCAGCGATACGCCTTCATTGGTGCCATGCGTTGCCCATAAACGCAACTGCCGCCCGTCGGAAGCCCGAGAGGCGGCAGTTGAAGTTCACTGATCCAACAACGTTCTGCTTACTTCACCAGCCGCGTTTCCGTCGGGGTCAGGCTCACCTTGCCTTCGCGCTTCAGATGACCAAGCGCGCGCTTGAAGTTGGCCTTGCTGGCGCCGAAGGCTTCGCTGACGGCTTCCGGTGCGCTCTTGTCGCCCAGTGGCAATACACCACCGCTAGCTTCAAGGCTCGCCAGAATGCGATCTGCTAGCTGTTGATGCCCTGCCGGTCCCGGTGCCTGCGGCGTCAGATCGATATTGCCATCGCCATCATTCTTCAACACCCATAGACGCAGACGATTACCGATGCGCAAGCGAGTGAAGATGCGGTCATGATGAACAAGGCCCCAGTGGGTATTGTTGATGATGATCTTCATACCCAGCTCTGTACGTGCAGCAACCAGTCCAGAGATTTCCTCGCCTGCGACATACTCGCTTGGAATCTTGTCCAACCAGCGGTCAAGACGCATCGAGGCGACCATGCGGTCACTGTGCTTGTCGAGGCCCACGTGCACCATCGCAAACTGGCCGGCCTTGAGCTCGCGCTTGCGCTCACCGTAAGGCAGCAATAGATCCTTGCTGAGGCCGTTGTCGAGGAAGGTGCCAATGTCGTTGACTTCGACCACCTTGAGCGCAGCGAATTCACCGGCCATGGCACGCGGATAACGCGTAGTGGCCAGCAGTCGGTCTTCATCATCAAGGCTGACGAAGACTTCGACAGCATCACCGACATCAGAACCAGGCGGAATGAAGGGCGTCGGCAGCAGAATTTCACCATGACTGCCGCCATCGAGGAAGACGCCGAAGCCGACCCGCTTGGTGATCGTCAGGGTGTTGCGCTGGCCGATAGCGAGCGGAGCAGACATGTAACCTCTCTTTGCGCAAACACTGCGCGGGTATTGCGAATAGTGGCGAACGGCTCCAAAACAGCGCTATTGAAGCAAGCGATGCTTTCGAAATCCAAACACCTGACCAACCACCTGAATCAAACGAAGACAGCACCGCCCGCAATGAGCGGGCGATGCTGAGCGTGACAGATACGTGAGTTCTGGCTTTTGAGCCTTACTGCTCAACTCCAGGTGTATCAGTCGCGGAAATTATTGAACTGCAGCGGCAGCTCGATGCCTTCATCACTTTTGAGCAATGCCATGGCGCCCTGAAGGTCATCACGCTTCTTGCCGGTCACACGCACTTTCTCGCCCTGGATCTGTGCCTGCACCTTGAGCTTGGCATCCTTGAGCGCCTTGACGACCTTCTTGGCGTTCGCCTGATCAAGCCCCTGACGCAGCACCAGCTGCTGACGGGCGCGAACACCGCCACTTTCAGGGTCCTTCTCTTCCAGACAGCGCACGTCGATACCGCGTGCAATCAAGCGTCCCTTGAGCAGATCAATCATCTGACGCAGCTGAAAGTCAGCTTCTGCTTCAAGATTGACGTTCTCTTCCTTTTCGAGTGTGAAGGTGGCGGTCACGCCCTTGAAGTCGAAGCGAGTCGCGAGTTCGCGATTGGCCTGATCGACGGCGTTCTGAACTTCGTGTTTATCGAGTTCGGAGACAATATCGAATGACGGCATGGAGTGATTCCTTTAGAGCCTTGAAAAATAGCGCATTGAAGCGAAAGCACCCTAGAACGAAAGTGCCATAAAGAACAGCGCATCCTAGCCCATGGAGGCGAATCGCGCCATGCCCACGAGCAAGGAGTCTGACTTAGACGACATTGGCCTCGACAAGCGCCATCAGCGTCTTGCGCATCTGCCAGGCCGAAGCACCATCAGCATAGTAATCCGTCAGACGGCCGCATTTGACAAAGCCATGGCGCTCGTAGAGTGCAATGGCAGGTGCATTGCCGGTATGCACCTCAAGATCTAGCTGCTGACAGCCATGTTCACAGGCCAGGCGCTCAAGCTCACTCAGTAACTGTTGCGCCAAGCCGCGTCCGCGCGCATCGGGATGCAGACAGAAAGAATAGAGCCGTGCACGTTGTGAATTGCGTCGAAACAGCAAGGTACCGTAACCCAATACGCTACGTAGCGGCGTGGCATCATCCTGCTCAACGCTGCCTGCCGGCCACAGGGCAGCGATGACATCACCAGAGGTCGCAGCTGCGCTAGAACTCTGTAGAGATGATGCCGCCTCTTCATCGGGCTGAATGACCACCAGCGTGCACGCATTGGCACGCAGAACAAGATGAGACAGCTGACGGCGACTGAACCAATCGCTGTCGAAGCTCACTTCCTCGAGCTCTACAAGCGCATCGAGATCGGCCCGAATGGCGGGACGCAGAATGGGGTTCATGGTGCAGGCTCTCTCGCTTGGCAGTGCCCGCAAGCTGCATCATGGGCAGCTTGAACTGGCGTGTTGGGATGCGCTGCATTCTGGCCATGCAAACGTGTCTTGTCTTGGCCTGATTGCATGAAATTATTTCACCTTTCAGGCTATTGCGATGACAGAGATTATTTTTCATGATGCGCGCATTCGGCACCGCTTCGGTGCCTGCCCTTCGAGGCTCTGAGATGTCACGTCTGCGTATTGTGGTTGACCGTGTTTCCGACTGGCGCGCTTTCTATCCCAGCGACGACGTCATCAGTGCCCATGATTTTCTCTCAGAGCTTTCAAGCGATGCACCTGCCGTGGCACTGGGCGATGATGCGCCGCAGCCTGCGACTCATGTCATCAACCTGTGCGGGGGTCTCGACTACCTGGGTATCGGCTATTACGTCTCGTTACTGGCTCAGGCACGCGGCCAGAAAGCGCTGCCGACAGTGGAGACGCTCAATCAGCTATCGCGTAAATCGCTGATCGACATGGAGCTGGGCGGCATTCGCGTGCTGCTTGAGGAGCTGACGCGCAAGGGTGCCCTGCCAGCCCCCGCCAGTCAGCCACTCATCGAGGGCAAGCGGGCACGCCTTGATCTCCTGCTGACCTTCGGTGAAAGCGATGATCCTGCACTGTCGCGACTGGGGCGCAAGCTGTTCGAGCGACTGCCCTGCCCGCTGCTGGAAGTGCGTCTGGAAGCGCGTGGCGATACCTGGATACTCAAGCGTGTGCGTCCTCAGTCACTGAGCCATCTGGCAGAGTGCGATGAAGACCGTTTTGCACAGGCGATAAACCGTCATTCGCGCAAGGTATGGCGCACGCCCAAGGCACGTCATCATTATCGCTTTGACTTGGCGATGCTGGTGGACCCTGAAGAGGAACTTCCGCCCTCCAATCGCACGGCACTCAAGCACTTCATTCGTGAGGGCCGACGACTGGGTATTGATGTCAGCCTGATCACACGCCGTGACGAGGGCCGTCTGGCCGAATTCGATGGCCTGTTCATCCGCGAAACGACCAGCCTTGATCATCACACTTACCGGATGGCAAAGCGTGCCGAGTACGAAGGGCTGGTAGTAATGGATGATAGTCAGTCGATTCTGCGCTGCACCAACAAGGTCTTTCTGCACGAACTACTCAAGGCACGCGGTCTAAGCGCGCCCCAGGGGCGCCTGATTCATCGCGGTGAGCTTCGTCAGCTGGCCGAGCGTGGCCAGCACATGCGCTATCCGCTGGTGATGAAGGTACCCGATGGCGCTTTCTCCCGCGGTATCGTCAAGATTGACGGCCCGGAAGCGCTGGTGCGTGAGGCCGAGCGCCTCTTCCACGACTCAGCACTGCTGTTGTTGCAGGAGTGGCTGCCGACGGAATTCGATTGGCGCATCGGTGTCCTCGACGGCAAGGTGTTGTTCGCCAGCCGCTACTACATGGCGCGCGGCCATTGGCAGATCTATGACCACAGTGGTGCGCGTACTCGTTCCGGTGGCTTTGCCACGATAGATCCGAGTGAAGCCCCTCTAGCCATCATCAAGGCCGCACTGAAAGCGACACGCCTGATCGGCGATGGTCTGTATGGTGTTGACCTCAAGCAGCTGGAGGACCGCGTCGTGGTCATCGAGGTCAATGACAATCCAAATCTGGATGCGGGCGTTGAGGATGTCGTGCTCGGTCGCGAGCTTTATCGTCGCGTGATGGAAGTCTTCCTGGAACGCATGCAGGCACGACGCCAGCCCGTGCTTGGCTAACTCGTGCGTAGCTAAACCGCCCCTGAGCTTAGGTGGGCCAAGCCTCCCGGCCATCATGACTCAGGATAGCGACTCTGTGCCTTTGCCTGAGCGCAGCACGCCCACCATGTTAGACAGGCGGGCGTGCTGCATTCAGGCTTTCGATCATGTCAGGCCATGCTGCTAAGCCATGCTGACAGCCCTATCAGAGACCACCCGCCGTCAACCAGCGTTCAATCTGCGCAGGGTGCTCATCAATCCAAGCCTGCGCGCCCTCCACCGGGTCACCGCGTGACTCGATCCCTGCCATCAGTGTGGCAAGTTCTTCATCACTCATTTCCCATGCATTCAAGACTTGTGTGATCTTCGGAAAGTCCTCGCCAAACGCGAGACGCGACATCCAATAAATATCTTCATTATCGCCGTAAACACCTTCAGGGTCTTTCAGGTACTTGAGGTCATATTGGGCGAATGCCCAATGAGGATTCCATAGCGTCACGAGCATCGGCGCCTGACGTGAATATGCATCACTCAATGCCGACATCATCGCGGGCTCCGAGGAATTGACCTGCTTCATATCGAGTTCATAGCGATCAATCGCATCATCTGTCAAGGCAGCAATGGCAGATCCGGCATCGATGCCTAGCACTGTTGGCCGCCCCTTATAGGCGAATTCATCTTCACGCCCCTTGAGGTCCGCAATGGAATCAATATCCACATAACTTGGCACTACCAACCCAAGTCCAGTACCACGGTACCAGATGTCGTGAACTTCAATATCGTCATCATAGGGTGCTAGAAACGGTGCATCTGTCGTAGGTAGCCACAACTCCAGCGTGACATCGATATCACGAGTCGCAAGCCCGGCAAACAATACACTCTTGCCAATGGACTTCAGTTCGACGTCATAGCCTCGCGTGTCTAGCAGCAGTTTCCACATATTGGCGACAGCCACGTTCTCAGCCCAATTATTGGTACCGAGAATCACCTTACGGTCATCGGAGGCTTGTGCTTGACCAAGCGTCGTACTCAATGCCACCGCGCCTAGCAGGCCGAATAATGCTCTCTTGATCATGCCACCGTCCCTTTGTTATCAATATTATATAATTATTTATAATTGAATTATGGAAATACCATAACAAAAAGGAATAAAAATTTCATCCTTTGGGCCAAATGCAACAACGCCCGCTCCTCCTGCAAAGAGGGAGCGGGCGTTGTTGTTGAGTCAGAAGAGTCAATGTGACGACAATATTTACTCGCCCAGCGTGACTTCTACCTCATAACCGGTGAACTTGCGCAGGTTGATCACTCCAGTGTCGAGAATCAGGTACTGACCCTTGAGGCCCTCGAGCACACCTTCCACGACGGGTGTCTTGTCAAAGTTGAATGACGTGACCTTGGTGGGCGCAGTACGTACTGGAAAATCAAACGCCAGTGGCGTCGTTCTCAGCACACGAATGGCACCCTCACCACAATGTGCCTGTAGCGCTGCCAGCCCATCTTCCATCTGTGCGAGTAGTTGATCACGCTCGGCTTCCAGATCCAGCTCAGCCACATCGCCTTTCAGCATTGCGCGCCAGTTGGTTCTGTCATTGACCGCCTGCTTGAACAATACCTCGACCAGCCCAGACTGCAGCCGGTTGGACACCTCGACAATCGGTAGCGCCTGAATGGCGCCCTGATCAAACCAGCGGGTCGGCATCTGAGTCGCACGTGTAATGCCGACCTTGAGTCCCGAGGAATTGGCGAGATAAACGATGTGCGGCTGGAAACAGAACTGCTCGCCCCACTCCGGGTCACGACAGGTGCCCTCGGCGAAGTGGCAGGTTTCTGGCTTCATGATGCAGCCATCGCACTGCGGCAGCTTGCGAAAACAGGGGTAGCAATGGCCCTGCGCGAAGCTATTCTTGGTCTTGCGACCGCAATGTGTACAGTGAATCTGGCCACTGAAGGTCAAGCGTATCGGCTGGCCCAGATAAGCGTTCAGAGGCTGGCGCTCATCACCGAGACGCAGGACGTAATTGGCAGTCACACGCTCACGCAGGCCAGCAACGGCATCGGGTGAGGTATCGATCACCACCGGCTCGCCTGACGGCTCAATCGCCATCTTGCCAAGCGTACCGCTCAGCGTACGAGGCTCTGCACTGTCGCTAGCCTTGCGCTCTTGGCCTTCGTTTGCGTCCAGCACATCGTCGAGTGTCAATTGACCCACTTGATCTGCTCCGGCTCATCCTTGGTAGCCTTATTTTCAGTAGGCTCATCATCACGCGGGCCACAGGTGCCGTTATCGATGAAACCAACTCGCGACTCGGGCGGTACATTATTGTGCGCTTCGTACTTGATGACGGCTTCCATGCACAGCTCGACCTGCTCTGGCGTCAGCACTCGACCATCCGGCCACTTACGTAGCTGCATGGATTGCTTGAGGCTCTCATAGATAGCGGGCGTCATCTGTCCCACCATGCCGTCAAAGGTCATGTTGCTCATGGCTTCTCTCCTGATACTGGGCCACGGCTGCCGTCGCAGACCGTGATTGATGGCCGTCATTCTATCACTGTCATCTTCCCCGCTGTCAGCATGCGAGCCATGACAGCACCTGGGCTACCTGCCGTGTATCTCCAACCACGCATTTCAGCTAGCGCTTGGCTGCCTGCCTACGCGTGCGCCTCGGTAGCAGAAAGCCAAGTACCAGGCCTGACAGCAAGCCCCCTAGATGCGCTTCATTGGCAATGGCACCAAGCCCGATAGCACTCGATAGCGGTGTCATGCACAGCACTAGATAGATCAGCATGAAAATCATCAGTGAGCGTTGGATCTGATAGCCAAGCCCCGGACGGCGACGAGCCGCCATGAACACATAGCCGATGACCGCGAAATCGATACCGGAAAGACCGCCAAACAACACGCTGCCTACCGCGTATTGCGCCAGATTGGCAGCAATGCCGCTGATCAATAGCACCAGAGCGAAACGCCAAGGACCATCAATGGCTTCGATCTGTCGTCCAAAGACCCACAGCCACAGCAGATTGAAGACAAGGTGCAGCACGCCGAAATGCATCAATGATGGCGACCACAGTCGCCACCATTCACCAGATAGCGTGGCCGACAATGTCTCTGGACGAATGTGCTGGGGGTCAATCAATTCAAAAGGCACGATCGCCAGCCACTGAAAGACAGCGGCCTGACCGAGCGAGTACTGCGCCAACACGGTCAGGCAGCAGGCAAGGCCTACCAGCCAGGTTAACGGTGTCTGACGCACGAGAGGCCAGAGGCCGGTGGATTTCACGCCATATGAGCGAGTAGTGGCCGAATCAGCATCGCGCAGCGGTTCGCCATTCGAATGGCGTTCCAACATCGCAACCACGATAGGCAACTTTTCAGGGTCAGCCAGCCACAGCACTTGCTTGACCTCGTCGACACCTGGCGACGCGTCAGCGTCGTGCGTAATTTGATGACCAATTCCCTCTGCCCACAACGCTTCGCGCAATGAGCGGCTATCAAACGTCTGCGGTAACGTCAGAACCTTGAACATGCAGTGCCCTTAGCAGTACTTAACAAGTAGTAATGCACCGTCGACGTGCTGCCGCGACGCAGAAAGAAGACATGACGGGCGAGACATCAGCATATCGTCCCAGATTGTCAGCAGATAGGCATAAAAAAAGCCCGGTGGGGGGCCACCGGACTGAGCAAGGGATCATTCAAGGGAACACTTACTCAGAGTACGCCAACAGTGAATGGTTCACTGAATAACGATTGAAAAAAGCAATCAACAGCAACCAATATTTTAAAAAATCCTATACGACGATTCCAACACTCTACGCTACCACTGACTACTCCGCAGGCTCATCATGGCTTGGGCCTCGACTTGCCAATGCATCAACCGGTAGCTCTTCAGGCAGTGGTCGCCGAGAGGGCTCACGTGGGACCGGCACCCAAACAAAGTTTTCAGCGTCCAATGTTGCTTCACCACTGAAGCGATAGGCCACCAGTCGACCGAACTTTACGGCGCTGTAATCCAGGCAGGCAATGTTAGGCGCAGGCAGCGCTGGCAGACCCTCGCACCAATAGTGCCCAAGGAACAACGGCGGCTGCTCTGGCCCGTAATAGGGCAGGTTCGAAAGCTCGTCATCACTCAACCAGCGCGATTCCAATTCGCCCGGCAGATTGTCCGGCTGAAAGACGACATCACCATAGGTACGCGGTTCGCGTGCCCAGAAATGCGTGCGGAAACTGCGCCGCGTAAAGCCATCGCCGGAGTGAATCTCGATGCCTTCCGGCAGGCGTAGACTCGCACCACGCGTCAGTCGCTCCAGTACACGCCAGGCAAAGCTGTTGGAATCAATGGAATCATGCAGAAAATCTTCATCGATACGCCCGTCGGGGTAGCGCTCCAGGAAAGCACGCACCAACGACTCATCCCAGCAAGCATGAACCACCCGCAGCCCGCTCTTGCCCGGAGCTAGCGGTGGTAGATCAAGACACAACGGCATACGCATGAACCAGCGCAGTGCTTCATCCCATTCATCAGGATGATGCTGATACTGTTCCAGCGTCTCACGAATGATGCGGTTATGCCGTGACGTGTGGGGGCGCAGAAAATCGCGGTGCTCTTCGCCCTTGTGCTGACGAGCACGCCGACAGTACGCCAATGCATTGTATTCGTGATTGCCCATCACGATCAGCGCCTCGCCAGCATCTACCATACGACTAGCCAGCTGAACCGCTAGCCGAATACGCGGACCACGATCAATGATATCACCGAGGAAAATCACCTTGCGCGTCGGATGACGATAAACCCCATCGATCAGATGATAGCCGAGCGTTTCCAACAGCGTCGCCAATGTAGCGCCGCAGCCATGTACATCACCGATCAGGTCATAGCCATCTTGTGGCGTCACAAACTTATTCATGCAGTGAGCCTTGATGTCATTCGCCGAGGCGGTTGCTCCAGCCGAGCTTGGTACGACAGATCTCGAAATAGTTGTGCTCCAGCGGATGAATCAGTGTCAGGCGCTCGCGCTTGCGGCGGATCTTTAGCACATCTCCCGGCTTGGCGACCACCTGCGTCTGACCATCACAGCTGATATGCGGATAGGTCGAGTTGCTGGCACTGATATGCAGCGTGATCTCGCTGGCCGCGTCGATGACAATCGGGCGACTGGACAGCGTATGCGGGAACATCGGTACCAGCGTGATGGCCTCAAGGCGAGGGTGCACAATCGGACCGCCACCTGACAACGCATAGGCCGTTGATCCTGTCGGAGTTGCGACAATCAGGCCATCAGAGCGCTGCGAGTAGACGAACTGTCCATCGATGAAGAGCTCAAACTCGATCATGCGTGCAGCCTTGCCGGGATGCAGCACAACATCATTCAAACCATCTGCAGCACCTATCTTCTCGTTATCACGAAACACCTCTGCCTCCAGCAGAAAGCGCTGCTCACTGAGGTACTGGCCCTCGAGCACTTCTGCGACTTTCTGCTCCAGCTCATCGGGTCGAATGTCGGTGAGAAAGCCCAGCCGTCCACGATTGACTCCCAGAACCGGGGTGCCACTACGACAGAGCGCGCGTGCGGCGCCCAGCAAACTACCATCACCGCCGACAACGATGACCAGATCACAGCGTTCGCCGATCTGGCGACGACTACCCACTTCCAGGCCATGGTCCAGCAACAGCGTGGCGGTGCGTTCTTCGATCACCATGGCGAGCCCACGGGCGTCCAAAAAGCGAATCAGGCGCTTGAGCGTGTCCACTACCTGAGCACTGCCTAGCCGGCCGATCACGCCGATCGTATTGAATGTCTGCTCCATTGCGCCTCCCCGGCTGTCATGCGGGCCATTATGCGGACTCCCTGTACAGGCGGCAATGCGCCCTTCTTCCGTAGAGGTTCTTGTCTCACGTCGCCTCCCCCCCCCTCCGCTCGATGTTGCATAACATCGACTCCCCATACATCCATCTTCCGCGCATGAGCGTTAATCCATCAGTCCCTCATGTCCTGTGCGGCTGTGTTTTCGATGTCATTGATTCTCGATGCACCTTGTTCTTGGCGCCCGCTGGCTCTCGAGAACTCACCGTCGCCTGTGCCTTGCTTTCAGGAGTACCTGCTCATGCAGCTTGCCATCGCCCAAGGGTGCGACTACCGTCACTTGAACAATGGATCTCCACCCAGAGGAGCCGGCACCACCATGCCAGCACACACACCGTCTGCCAGTCCGCAGGAACCGGACACCTTCGACCACGCCAGCGCTATCGAAGCCTGTGCCCGTGGCGAAGAGTCCGCCTTTCGTAGTCTCTATGATCTGGAATCGGGTCGTATGCTAGCGCTCGCCATGCGTTTGCTGGGAAGCCGTGATCAGGCCGAAGATGCCGTTCACGATGCCTTCATCAAGCTGTGGTCCAACGCTGGGCAATATCGACGAGAATTGGGGAATGGTCGTGCCTGGCTGTTCAGCATTCTGCGCTATCGTGCGCTGGATCAGCTACGCGCTCAGGGGCGTACACCGCGTGGTAACAGCGATGCGCTTGAGACCCTGGCGGATCTACTCGCCAACCCCGAAGCTGCCGCAGATAACACCCAGACAGCCCATCAGCTCAGCGATTGTCTCGGTGAACTTGAACTGCCTCGTCGTGAGCCTATATTGCTGGCCTTCTTCAAAGGGCTGACCCACGAGCAGATCGCAGAGAAAATGAGCTCACCGCTCGGCACTATCAAGGGACGCATTCGCGCCGGACTCAAGCTACTGCAGGAGTGCCTGTCACGATGAACACTTCCCTTATTCCTGATACGCCAGAAGAGCAGAACCTGTTGCTGGGTGAGCATACGCTTGGCCTGCTGGATCCTGAACGAGAAGAAGAAATACGTGCCTGGATCGCCCGTGATGATGAAGCCGCTCGTATGGCGCTTCGCTGGCAGCAACACTGGCTGAGTGTCAGTGATCGCCTTCCGCCGGAACCAGCTTCCGATTCTCTCTGGAAGCGTATTGATGCCAGTCTTACACGCCTGAAGCAAGCGCCAGCCTCGGCACCGACGAGCCGTGAAGAAACGCGTCAGCCGTCGTGGCTTGTGCGCTGGCTGGGAGGCGGCATCGGCCTTGGGCTGGGTGCAGGTCTGGCACTCGCGCTTGCGATGCAGGTTGGTCCCTTTGCGCCTCAGGAAGGTATTGATACCGGCACGCCTGATATGGCGGTGCAGGCACCCGACACCATTGAACAGCGCATGGTGGCTGTTCTGCAGACACTGGAAGATCCGGGTACTCCGACCTGGGTTGCGCATGTCACTACTGCCGGTGGACTGCAGTTGACGCCCAAGGCCAACATAGAGCGGCCATCAGATCGAGTTATCGAACTGTGGACGCTGACCGACCCAACCGAAGGTCCTCGTTCGTTGGGCCTGGTAGATCCTGTTGCAGGCATCGAGCTGAGCGCTGCGCAGATTGGCAGCATGAACCCAGGCCAGCTGCTGGAAATGACGCTGGAGCCAGAGGGTGGCTCCCCGACGGGCAAACCGACGGGCAAGGTGCTCGCTATCGGCCGCTTGGTTGATCTCAATCAACTGGACAGCTAAACGCGAAGCACTCCATGAACTTGGATGCACCTGAAAGCGTGAAAACTTTCAGGTGCATGAAAGATCTAGTGCACGAAACGCTGTAAAGACACCAGACATCAAAAAGCCCCGCATTCGCGGGGCTTTTTGATGTTCGAATACTGCTTAGAATATCAGCGCGAATGCGATATTGATCACATCCCAAGGCGCGAACAACTTAGCTTTCGGTGCGTTCCAACCAGGATTCAACCGTTTCAGCACCGTGAGCTTCTTTCCACTCTTTCAGCTGCTTGTGGTTACCACCACGAGTCTCGATCACTTCACCCGTGTTCGGGTTGTTGTAGATCTTGAGCTTGCGCTTGCGACGCACGCCACCAGACTTGTTCTCACCAGCGGCAGCAGCAGCCGGGGTCTGGGCAGCCTTCGGGTCCAGCAGAGAGATGACATCACGCGTGGACTTGCCATACTCGCTCATCAAGGCATCCAGCTTGTCCTTGAATTCAAGTTCGTTTTTCAGGCGATCATCATTGCGCAGGGTTTCGAGTTGCTCTTGAAGTTTCTTGAGCTCTTGTTCTTTCTGCATGAAGTCAGTTAGCAGGGACATGGACATCTCCAGTTTGTCGGGACAGACAGTTAAGACACAGGAAGGTTATTCTGAAAATTAGTCGGGGAAATATTCATTCGCCTGACAAACAAATCATCACCTACCTGAAAGATTTGTGCGGAGCACTCGGGACAGTTAAGCACCCGCACAAGGACAGGAGCGATTATAGACCAGAGATACCCGCAGCGTGAAGCGTTAAATAGCGTGTTTCAAAAATATGCAATATTTGATGGTATTGCAATAGCCTTCTCCAAAACAATACTCAATACCTACTGGCGTCATTAACCCATATCATCAATCACGGCGGTTACGAGACGGTTTTCTTGATAGAGAAGATATTGTATCTACGACAGGATCTCTCGCTTTAAGGCTGTGAGAGCACGGCGGTCTCAAGTTCCAA